>NZ_JBLWVT010000004.1:0-453609 GCF_048268305.1 Pseudodonghicola sp. | reverse complement strand
GTTTCTTCAACAAGCTCAAACACTTCCGCAAGATCGCTACCCGCTACGAGAAGACAGCCCGTAACTATCTCGCAGCCGTCCTCCTCGTCTGCTCACGCTTATGGGCAAGATTTTATGAGTCCGCTTCCTAGCCCGCCGCCGCGATCAGCGCGCGGGTATAGTCTGTCTGCGGCCGGTCGAAGATCTGCTCGGCGCTGCCGGCCTCGACCACATCGCCCTGTTTCATCACCATCACCTTGTGCGACATCGCCCGCACCACCTTCAGGTCGTGACTGATGAAGAGATAGGCCAGACCATACTTGCGCTGCAGGCCGCGCAACAGCTCGACGATCTGCACCTGCACCGTCATGTCGAGCGCCGAGGTCGGCTCGTCCAGCACCAGCAGGCGGGGGCGCAGCACCATGGCGCGCGCGATGGCGATCCGCTGCCGCTGCCCGCCGGAGAATTCATGCGGATAGCGGTCCATCGCCGCCGGATCGAGCCCGGTTTCCCGCATCGCCTCGGCCACCAGCTCGCGCGGGGCGCGATGGGGATCGACCTTGTGGATCGCCAACCCCTCGGCGATGATCTGGGCACAGGTCATCCGCGGGCTGAGGCTGCCGAAGGGATCCTGAAACACGATCTGCATGTCCTTGCGCAGATGCCTGAGCTGCCGCGTCGACCACTGGCGGACATCATGGCCCTGAAAGGTGATCCCACCTTCCGAGCCGATCAGCCGCATCAAGGCCAGCGCCAGCGTAGTCTTGCCCGAGCCGCTTTCGCCGACGATGCCCAGCGTTTCGCCGGCCCGCACCGACAGCGTCGTGTCGTTCACCGCGCGCACGTGATCGACCGTCTTGCGCATCAGCCCACGCTGGATCGGGAACCAGACCTTGAGGTGATCGGCCCGCAAAAGCTCCGGCGCATCCTCTGCCACCGGATCGGGTTCGCCCGAGGGTTCGGCGGCCAGCAGCTTGCGGGTATAGGGGTGCTGCGGGTTGGCAAAGATCGCCTCGGTCGGGCCCTCCTCGACGATCTCGCCGCCTTTCATCACGCAGACCCGGTCGGCGATCCGCCGCACGATGCCCAGATCATGGGTGATGAACAACAGCCCCATGCCCTCGCTGTCCTTCAGCTCGGCCAGCAGGTCGAGGATCTGCGCCTGGATGGTGACGTCAAGCGCTGTGGTGGGTTCGTCGGCGATCAGGATCTCGGGCTTGTTGGCCAGCGCCATGGCGATCATCACCCGCTGCCGCTGCCCGCCGGAAAGCTGGTGCGGATAAGCGCCCAGCCGGCTTTCCGGATCGCGGATTCCCACTTTGGTCAGCAGTTCCAGAATGCGCGCCCGCGCCGCCTCGCCCGCCAGCCCCTGGTGCAGCGCGATCGATTCCGCCAATTGCTTTTCGATGGTGTGCAGCGGGTTGAGCGAGGTCATCGGCTCCTGAAAGATGAAGCTGATGTCATTGCCGCGCACCCGGCGCAGATCGGCCTCGGAGGCGCCGATCATCTGCGTGCCGCGATAGGTGACCGATCCGGAAACCTCGGCCGTCTCGCCCAGCAGAGACAGGGTGGACAACGCCGAGACCGACTTGCCCGAGCCGCTTTCGCCGACCAGCGCCACCGTCTCGCCCTGATCGACCGAGAAGGACACCCCATGCACCGCCTCGACGGTCTTGCCGTCCTGCCGGAAGGCGACGCGCAGGTTCTGAACCTCAAGAACGCTCATAGCCGCGCCACCCCGTTCAGCATGACAATCCCCCAGACCGCCCCGATCAGGACCAACCCGGTGGTGAGCCATCCAGGTTGACGCCCGGTGGCCCGCATCACGCCCCAGAGCACGACGGACAGGCTAGTCGGCAGCAACAGCGTCAGCCAGACCCCGGCCATGCGCCCCAGCGCAGGCAGCGGCGCCGCGCCCGACGTCAGTATGGCGACCCCGCTCCACAGCAGCATCAGCGCGCAGAGCGCCACGGCGGTGCCGAACAATCCGTTCAGCCGGCATTGGGCACGGGACGAACAGGTGAAACCGCTCATGAGAAGGTCTTTCTGGGGTCGAAGGCATCGCGCACACCCTCGAAGATGAAGACCAGCAGCGACAGCATCAGCGCGAAGACGGTGAAGGCGGTGAAGGCCAGCCAGGGCGCCTGCAGGTTCTGTTTTGCCTGCAGCGTCAGCTCGCCCAGCGAGGGGGCGGAGGACGGCAGGCCGAAGCCGAGGAAATCGAGGCTCGCCAGCGATCCGATGGTGCCGGTGACGATGAAGGGCAGCATGGTCAGCGTCGCCACCATGGCGTTGGGCAGCATGTGGCGGAACATGATGGTCAGGTTGCCCACCCCCAGCGCCTTGGCGGCGCGGACATATTCCAGGTTGCGGGCGCGCAGGAATTCCGCCCGCACCACATGGACAAGCGAGGTCCAGGAGAACAGCACCATCAGCCCCACCAGCAGCCAGAAGCTGCGGCCGAGGATGGCGAACATGATGATGATGACATAGAGCGACGGCGTCGCCCCCCAGATCTCGATCAGCCGCTGGAAGATCAGGTCGACCTTGCCGCCGAAGAACCCCTGCACCGCGCCGGCGAAGATGCCGATCAGGCTGGCCGCGCTGGTCACGATCAGGGTGAAGAGGATCGACAGCCGGAAGCCATAGATCACCCGCGCTAGCACGTCGCGCTTGGTGTCATCGGTGCCCAGCCAATTCTGCCGGTTCGGCGGCAGCGGTGCCGCGCCGGGACGATCGACGGTGGTGTTGAAGGAATAGGGGATCGGCGGCCAGATCGCCCAGCCCTTTTCAAACCCTTCGGTGCTTTGGTCAAAGCTGCCGCCCTTGATGGCCGCCATGATCTTTTCCGGATCGTCGAAACAATCTTCCAGCCCGCCGGAGGCGATCAGGCATTGCACTTCGGGGTCGCGATAGATCGCCTCGGTCTGGAAATCGCCGCCAAAGGCGGTTTCGGGATAGAAGCGGAAGATCGGCATGTAATAACCGCCGCGATAGTTCACCAGGATCGGCTTGTCGTTGGCCAGAAACTCGGCGAACAGCGACAGGCCGAACAGCACGGCGAAGATCCACAAAGACCAGAAGGCCCGGCGGTTGCGCTTGAAATTGCGCCAGCGGCGCTGGTTGAGCGGGGAGAGCGCCATTCAGAGCCCCCCCAAGCAGGAAGAAGAGACTCCATTCAAACTGCTCCGCCCGGCGTCCACGCCGGGCAGCCCCCGACCGCCCCCCTGGGCGGGGGCTCTGCCCCCACCCGCGGCCGGGGCCAGCCCTTTGCGCTTGAGACAAACGGTCACGACGGGAAACGGCATGCTCATCCCTCCCGTTTTTCGAAGTCGATGCGCGGATCGACCAGCACATACATCAGGTCACTCAGGATCCCCACCACCAGGCTGAGCAGCCCGAAGATGAAGAGCGTGCCGAAGATCACCGGGTAATCCCGCGCCACCGCCGCCTCGAACCCGAGCCGGCCCAGCCCGTCGAGCGAGAAGATGGTTTCGATGATGAGCGAACCCGAAAAGAAGATGCTGATGAAGACCGAGGGGAAGCCCGCGATCACGATCAGCATCGCGTTGCGAAAGACATGGCCGTAGAGCACCTTGCGTTCCGACAGCCCCTTGGCGCGGGCGGTCATGACATAGTGTTTCTTGATCTCGTCCAGAAAGCTGTTCTTGGTCAGCAGCGTCAGCGTCGCGAAGGCCGCGATGGTCGAGGCGATGACCGGCAGCGCGATATGCCAGAAGTAATCAACAATCTTTCCCACCAGACTGAGGTCATGCCAATTGTCCGAGGTCAGCCCCCTGAGCGGGAAGATCTGCCAATAGGATCCGCCGGCGAAGAGCACCAGCAGCAGAATGGCGAAGAGGAACCCGGGGATCGCATAGGCCACGATGATCAACGCGCTGGTCCAGGTATCGAAGCTGCTGCCGTCCTTCACCGCCTTGCGGATGCCAAGCGGGATCGACACCAGATAGGCGATGATGGTGGACCAGAGCCCCAGGCTGATCGACACCGGCATCTTTTCCAGCACCAGATCGGTCACGCTGATCGAGCGGAAATAGCTCTGCCCGAAATCGAGCCGCATGTAGTTCCACATCATGTTGAGAAAGCGTTCCAGCGGCGGCTTGTCAAAGCCGAACTCCTTCTCGAGCTCGGCGATGAACTCGGGCGGCAGACCGCGGGCGCCAACATAGCGTTCGTTGGCAGAGCCTTGCGTCTTTACATCGGCACCGCCGCCGGCAAAGCCCTGGAACACATCACCGCCGCCTTCCATCTGGGCGATGATCTGTTCCACCGGCCCGCCGGGAACGAATTGCACCAGCACGAAGTTGATCACCATGATGCCCAGCAATGTCGGAATCACCAACAGCAGGCGGCGGAGGATATAGGCTCCCATCGGGGCGGCGGACCTTCTCTAGCTCAGCGCAGCGCGCCTGAGGATTTCAGCTTGGCGGCCTTGTCGGCGTTGATCCACCACAGATCCTCGAGCCCCAGCGCATAGGGTGGCAGATCGGGATATTCGTACATGTCCCAGAAGGCCACCCAATATTTGCCCAGATACCAGGTCGGCACCATGAAGCGTTTCGACCGCAGCACCCGGTCGAGCGCGCGGGCATTCACGTCCAGCTCGTCGCGCGTCTTGGCCTCGACGATATTGTTGATCAGCGCCTCGATATCCGGCCCGTGGATGCCCGAGGGGTTGAACACGCTGTAGGCCGCGGCCTCTTCGCCATATTGCTGATAAAGCCCCGTCGACGGCTCCAGCGAGGCGCGGTAGACGCCCATCATCATGTCGAAGTCCCGCTCGCGCCGGCGCAGGGTGAATTGTGCGTCGTCGATGCGGTTGTAGCTGGCATCGATCCCCATGGTGCGCAGGTTTTCGATGAAGGGCATCACCAGACGGTCCATCACCGGGTCGTCGGACAGGAATTCGATCTTCAGCGTCTCACCCTTGGCATTGCGGCGCAGGCCATCCTGCCCCACGCTCCAGCCGGCCTCGTCCAGCAGCGCCATCGCCGCGCGCAGGTTCTTGCGGTCGTTGGGCCGATCGGCCCGGCTTTCATGCGCCATCACCGGCTCCGAGGTCAGGATCGCCGGATCGAGCTTGTCACCCAGCGCCTCGAGCACCTCGCGTTCGCGCCCCTCGGGCAGGCCCTTGGCCTCGAGCGGGCTGTTCTGCCAGAAGGAGGAGCGGTGCCGGAACAGGCCGTATTGCAGGCTCTCGTTGGTCCATTCGAAGTTATAGGCCAGCTGCACTGCCTCGCGCACGCGGACGTCCTGGAACTGCGGCCGGTCCATGTTCATCACGAAGCCGGCGTTGTCGGGGACGTTGCCGTCCTCCAGCTCGTGCCGCACGATCCAGCCCTTCGAGATCGCCGGGAAATCATAGGCCGAGGCCCAGCTTTTCGAGTTGTTCTCCTGCCGGAAGGTGATCTCGCCGCCCTTGAAGGCCTCCAGCGCCGCGATGGAATCCGAGAAATATTCGATCCGGATGGTGTCGAAGTTGTTTCGGCCGACGTTCACGTTCAAGTGGTCACCCCAATAGTCGGGGTTGCGACGATAGACCACGCGCCGGTTTATATCATAGCTTTCCAGCACATAGGGGCCGGAGCCGATACCCGCTTCCATCCGTGGCTTGTCGAGCCGGCGATGTTCGGGATCGGCCATGAACCACTTCTTGGAAAACACCGGCGTGCCGCCGACCTGACTGATCATCGCCCGGCGCGGAAAGTCCGGGCTGAAATAGAACTTCACCCGATGCGGCCCCAGCGCCTCGGCCTTGGGGATGCGCTTGCGCACCGCCTCGGCATAGGACTTCAACCCCTGATCCAGAAGGAGTTCATGCGAAAAGACCACATCTTCCGCCGTCACCGGGGTGCCATCGGAGAACCTCGCCTCGGGCCGCAGGTTGAAGATCACCCAATCCTGGCTTTCGGGGTATTCGAGGCTCTCGGCCAGCAGGCCGTAATAGGTTCCCGGTTCGTCATAGGACGGGGTCAGCAGCGTTTCATACTGATCGCCCGACCGCGCCGCCGCCCGCCCCTGCCGGCTGAAAGGATTGAGGCTGTCGAAAGCGCCCTGCGCGGCATAGGACAATTCACCGCCCTTCGGCGCATCCGGGTTCACATAGTCGAAATGCGCAAAGCCTTCAGGGTATTTGAGATCGCCGAATTCCGAGAAGCCATAGCTCTTGATGATCTTCTCTTCCTCGGCCGCCAAAAGCCCGGTCCAGGCCAGCAGCATCAGAAGGGACAACGCCAGAACCGGCAGAAGCCGCCCCTCCACGCTGCTCACAACGGCCCTTGCGGGCGACGACGCGCGCGCGGCGGCACGGGGTGGGATCATCTGGCGCTTCCTCCGTTGGGGCAGATCTTCGGCCATAAGCTAATGGTCTGCCGCGGCAATGTTCAAGTTGAGTTTCCGTGAACGCCAATCCCCGGAAACGTGAAGGCCGCGGCCCCGGGTCTCCCCGGGCCGCGGCCTTTTGTCCCTGTCATCCAAACCAGCGGATGCGGCGGATCACTGCACCACGCTTTGCAGATAGGCGATCACGTCCGCCCGATCGGTCGCCTTGCTGAGGCCAGCGAAGCTCATCGCCGTGCCCGGCACCGCCGCGCTCGGCTTGGTCAGGAAGTGATCGAGTTCCTCCGGCGTCCAGGTGCCGCCATGGCCGGCCATCGGCGCCGAATAGCCGAAATCGCCGATCGAGGCGACCTGACGGCCCACCACGCCGTAAAGCGACGGACCGGTGGCATTCGCGCCCGGTTCGATCTTGTGGCAGGCTTGGCATTTCTTGAAGATCTTGGCGCCCTTGCCGACATCGGCCGAAGCCAGCATCTCCTCGAAGCTCATTTCCGGGGCGGCTTCGGCGGGCTCGTTGGACGCCGTTTCGATCACATAGGAGGCAGCACCATGCGCTTCCGTGTGATAGATCCCCTCGGCCCCCCATTTCGCCAGCAGAAGCACCAGAAAGGCCCCGAGAACACCGGCAGCGGCTTTGGTCACTGTCATTGTGTCAAACATGTTCTCTTGTCCAATCTAGCTGTTGTTCTAGCTGCACCGATTTGTCTAAGGCTTCCCCTGCCCTCTGGCAAGGTATAGGACACGCCTCCAAAGACCCAAATTATTCGATGTTGCAGGGAAACCAAGCCATGACAAACCGCATCGCCTTCCAGGGGGAGCCCGGCGCCTATAGCCACGAAGCCTGCCGAAAGGCCCGGCCCGACATGGAGGCCCTGCCCTGCCGCACCTTCGAAGACGCGATCGAGGCGGTGAAGTCGGGCCAGGCAGATCTGGCGATGCTGCCGGTCGAGAACTCCACCTATGGCCGGGTGGCGGATATCCACACGCTGCTGCCGCAATCGGGGCTGAAGATCATCGAAGAGGCCTTTGTGCGGGTGCATATCAACCTGCTGGGCCTGCCGGGCACGCAGCTCGCGGACATCACCCATGCGATGAGCCACACGGTGCTGCTGGGCCAGTGCAAGGAATTCCTGCACGCCCATAACATCCGCCGCATCACCGGCGCCGATACCGCCGGGTCGGCCCGGCAGGTGTCCGAGGACGGCAAGCGCACCACCGCGGCGCTGGCCAGCGAACTGGCGGGTGAGATCTACGGGCTCGACGTGCTGGCGCGCCATATCGAGGATCAGTCGAACAACACCACCCGCTTCCTGCTGATGTCGCCCGAGGCCGATTTCTCGCGGCGTGGCAAGCACGGGATGATCACCAGCTTCGTGTTCCAGGTGCGCAACATCCCCGCCGCGCTCTACAAGGCGCTCGGAGGCTTCGCCACCAACGGGATCAACATGACCAAGCTGGAAAGCTATATGGTCGCCGGCTCCTTCACCGCGACGCAGTTCTATGCCGACATCGAGGGCCACCCGGAGGATCCGATGGTCAAGCTGGCGCTGGACGAACTGGCCTATTTCACCAACAACGTGACCATCCTGGGCGTCTACCCCGCGGCGGCCGAGCGCGCCTGAACCGGTCGCAAGACAGGAAAAGCTGAAAAATCCGGCACGATTTTATCGTTTTTCCTGAAGGACTTTCAAAGCCGCCGGCAGGCCCGTCACCGGTCCCGGCGGCCAAAGGCTTTGAATTTTCACACTCCCGCCCCCACCGCACCGGTTTCGCACGATACGGTGCTGCGACGGCAGGCCGCAGTTTTCCTTGCCTAATGAACCGGGCTGTCCGTAACCTGAAGGCCAGGGAAAACAAGGCCCGCCTGTCCTTCTACGTCGCATCGAAGGGGGCATTTCAGGGCGCAACGGGGTAAGGCGACCGGTTTCATGTATGACGATCAGGTTTCTTCTGAACGGAGAGACTGTTGAGCTGTCGGATGTCGCACCGACGCTCACTCTGCTGGAGTGGCTGCGCGAGACGCGCGGGCTGACGGGCACCAAGGAGGGCTGCAACGAGGGCGATTGCGGCGCCTGCACGGTGATGGTGCGCGACGGCGATGGTGCCAGGGCGCTGAACGCCTGCATCCTGTTCCTGCCGCAGCTCGACGGCAAGGCGGTGCGCACGGTCGAGGGGCTTGCCGGCCCCGACGGTCAGTTGCACCCGGTGCAACAGGCGATGGTGGATCACCACGGCAGCCAATGCGGGTTCTGCACGCCCGGCTTCGTGATGTCGATGGCGGTGGCGCATCTGAACGGAGAGCGCGACCATGCCACGGCGCTCGCCGGCAACCTCTGCCGCTGCACCGGCTACGCCCCGATCCTGCGCGCAGCCGAGGCGGCGGCGGGCCTGCCCGCACCTGACTGGCTCGACGATGACGCGCCCGCCCCCGCGGGCGACGCCTTTCGCCCCGGCAGCGCCGATGAGCTGGCGCAGCTCTATGCCGCCCACCCCGAAGCCACGCTGGTGGCCGGCGCCACCGATGTGGGCCTCTGGGTGACGAAAGCCCTGCGCGACCTTGATCCGGTGATCTTCCTGGCCGGTTGCGACGATCTGAAACGGGTTGAAGTCGGCGCCGACGACATCCGGATTGGCGCGATGACCGACATGAACGCGGTGCGCGCGGCGCTCGCGCCGCATTTCGCCTCCTATGCCGAGATGATCCGCCGCTATGCCTCGGCCCAGGTGCGGGCGGCGGCGACGATCGGCGGCAATATCGCCAATGGTTCCCCCATCGGGGACAACCCGCCGGCGCTGATCGCGCTGGGAGCGACATTGCATCTGAGAAAGGGCGACGCGCGGCGCAGCCTGCCGATCGAGGATTTCTTCGTCGACTACGGCAAGCAGGACCGCGCCGCCGGCGAATTCGTCGAGGCCGTCAGCATCCCGCGCCAGCCCGACCGGCTGAAATGCTACAAGCTGTCGAAACGCTTCGATCAGGATATCTCGGCCGTCTGCGGCTGTTTCAACATCACCGTCGAGGACGGGGTCGTCACCACCGCGCGGATCGCCTTCGGCGGCATGGCGGGCATCCCGAAACGCGCCCGCCATGTGGAAAGCGCGCTTGTGGGGCACCCCTGGGAGGCTGGCACCATCCGCTTGGCCGAGACCGGCTTCGACGCCGATTTCGCCCCCCTTTCCGACATGCGCGCCAGCGCCGCCTATCGGCTGGAGACCGCGCGGGCGATGCTGGAGCGCTATTTCGCCGAGGATCAGGGCGAGACCGGCACCGTGCTGGAGGTGAGCGCATGAGCGTCACCAGCCCCCTGCCCCATGATGCCGCCCGCCTGCATGTGACCGGCGCCGCGCGCTATATCGACGACATCCCGACGCCGCGCGGCACGCTGCATCTGGCCTTTGGCCTGAGCCCGGTGGCCCGCGGCGCGCTTGAGGCGATGGATCTGACCGCCGTGCACGCCGCCCCCGGCGTCGTCGCGGTGCTGACGGCCACCGATCTGCCCTTTGCCAACGATGTCTCTCCCTCGGTCCATGACGAGCCGCTGCTGGCCACCGACCGGGTCAACTACCTCGGCCAGCCGCTGTTCCTGGTGGTGGCCGAAACCCATATGGCGGCGCGCAAGGCGGCGAAGCTGGGCGACATCCGGATCACCGAGGAGACGCCGATCCTGACCATCGACCAGGCGCTGGCCGCGAACAGCCGGTTCGAAGGCGGCCCGGTGATCTGGCAGAAGGGCGATGCCGCCACCGCCATCGCCAAGGCCGCGCATATCGTCGAGGGCAGCTTCGAGATGGGCGGACAGGAGCATTTCTATCTGGAAGGCCAGGCCGCGCTTGCCCTGCCGCAGGAAGGCGGCGACATGGTGGTCCAGTCCTCCACCCAGCATCCGACGGAAATCCAGCACAAGGTGGCCGAGGCGCTCGGCCTGCCGATGCATGGCGTCCGGGTCGAGGTGCGGCGGATGGGCGGCGGTTTCGGCGGCAAGGAAAGCCAGGGCAATGCGCTGGCGGTCTCCTGCGCGGTGGCGGCGCGTCTGACGGGGCGGCCCTGCAAGATGCGCTATGACCGCGACGACGACATGATCATCACCGGAAAGCGGCACGATTTCCGGATCGTCTATCGCGCCGGTTTCGATGAGGACGGCCGGATCGAGGGGGTGGAGGTCATCCAATATGCCCGCTGCGGCTGGGCGATGGATCTGTCGCTGCCGGTCGCCGACCGCGCCATGTTGCATGCCGACAGCGCCTATCTGCTGCCCCATGCCCGGATCGAAAGCCACCGGCTGAAGACCAATACCCAAAGCGCCACCGCCTTTCGCGGCTTTGGCGGGCCGCAGGGCATGCTGGGGATGGAACGGCTGATGGATCACGCAGCCCATCAACTGGGGCTAGAGCCGGTCGAGTTGCGGTGGCGGAATTACTACGCCGAAGCGCCGGGGGGCTCTGCCCCCCGCACCCCCCGGGATATTTCCAGCCAGGAAAAAGGGGGGCGCGGCGCCCTGCCCCAGACCACGCCTTACGGGATGGAGGTGGAGGATTTCGAACTGCACGGGATCACCGCCGCGCTGCTGGAAAGTTGCGACTACGCGGCGCGACGGGCGTCGGTGGCGGAATGGAACGCGCAGGGCGGCGCGATCCGCAAGGGGATCGCCTTTTCCCCGGTGAAGTTCGGGATTTCCTTCACGCTCACCCATCTCAATCAGGCGGGGGCATTGGTGCATGTCTATCAGGACGGCTCGATCCACCTGAACCATGGCGGCACCGAGATGGGGCAAGGTCTGTTCCAGAAGGTGGCGCAGGTGGCGGCGAGCCGCTTTGGCGTCGGGCTGGAGGCGGTGAAGATCACCGCGACGGATACCGGCAAGGTGCCCAATACCTCGGCCACGGCGGCGTCGTCGGGGTCTGATCTGAACGGGATGGCGGTGAAGCTCGCCTGCGACGAGCTGCGCGGGCGGATGGCGGAGTATCTCGCCGAACAACATCAGGCGGCGCCGGAAGAGGTGCGGTTCGAAGCCGGCGAGGTGCGAATCGGCGGTGCGGTGCTGAGCTTCGCCGAGGCCGCCCAGCGTTGTTACCAAGGGCGCGTGGGCCTCTCGGCCACCGGCTTCTACAAGACCCCCAAGGTGTCCTGGGACAGGGTCAAGGGACAGGGGCGGCCGTTCTATTACTTCGCCTATGGCGCGGCGGTGACCGAGGTGGCGGTGGATACCCGCACCGGCGAATACCGCATCCTGCGCGCCGATATCCTGCATGACGCCGGCACCAGCCTGAACCCGGCGCTGGACAAGGGCCAGGTCGAGGGCGGCTATGTCCAGGGCGCGGGCTGGCTGACGACCGAGGAACTGGTCTGGGATGACAGGGGGCGTTTGCGCACCCATGCGCCCTCGACCTACAAGATCCCGGCGTTTTCCGATCAGCCTGACATCTTCAATGTCGCGCTCTGGGACGGGCGCAACCGGGAGGAGACGATCTATCGCTCGAAAGCAGTGGGGGAGCCGCCCTTCATGCTGGGGATTTCCGCCTTTCTGGCGCTGAGCGATGCGGTGGCCTCCTGCGGCGGCGCCTATCCGGCGATGGATGCGCCGGCGACGCCCGAACGGGTCTGGGCGGCGGTGCGGAGGGTGCGGGGATGAGCTTCGCGCTCGACGCGCTGACGGCCGCCGTGACGGCCCATGGTCGCGTCACCCGGGTGGTGATCGCGAGCCTCAGCGGCTCGTCCCCGCGCGAGGTGGGGGCGGCGATGCTGGTCTGGGGCGATGAGGCGAGCGGCGGACAGTCGGGTACCATCGGCGGCGGGGCGCTGGAATATGCCGCAGTGCAAGCGGCGCGAGGCCAGCAGGTGGCGCGGCGTCTGACCCGCCATGCGCTGGGGCCGGAGCTGGGGCAATGCTGCGGCGGGTCGGTCACGCTGCTGTCGGAAATCTATGACGCGGCAGCCCTCGCGACGCTGGAGGGCGAGGTGATCGCCCGGCCGGTGAGCGGGGATGGCGCCCTGCCGCTGAGCGTTCGGCGTTTGCTCGACCGCGCCCGGGCGCGCGGCGAACGGCCCGAACCGCAGCTGATCGACGGCTGGATGATCGAGCCGGTCAGCCGCCCCACTCGGCAGCTCTGGATCTGGGGCGCCGGCCATGTCGGGCGCGCGCTGGTGTCGGTTCTGGCGCCGCTGCCCGATCTGGCGATCACCTGGGTCGACACCGGGGCGGAGCGATTTCCGCGAGAGATTCCAGCCGGTGTCACGCCCCTGCCTGCCGCACAGCCGGCCGATCTGGTCCGCTATGCCCCCTCCGACGCCGAACATCTGGTGCTAACATATTCGCACGCCCTGGATTTTGAGGTGTGTCACCGGCTACTTTCCCACCGGTTCAGCTTTGCGGGGCTGATCGGATCGGCTACGAAATGGGCGCGATTCCGATCGCGGCTGGCGGCGCTGGGGCATGGGCCCGAGGTCATCGCCCGCATCACCTGCCCGATCGGAGAGCCCGGCCTGGGCAAACACCCGCAACAGATCGCCATCGGCGTCGCGACGCAGCTTTTGCACCGCGCCGCCACGGCCGCAACGGAAACGAGGGAACGCGCGTGAGCCAGCCGCTGTTGAGCTTGAAGGGGCTGACTAAAGCCTATCCCGGCGTGATCGCCAACAACGACATCTCCTTCGACATCGGCGAGGGAGAAGTGCACGCGCTTTTGGGCGAGAACGGCGCCGGGAAATCGACGCTGGTCAAGATGATCTACGGGCTGGTGAAGCCCGACAGCGGCAGCATGACCCTGCGCGGCGCAGCTTACGCACCGACGGAGCCGCGCGCCGCAAGGGCCGACGGCATCGCCATGGTGTTCCAGCACTTTTCCCTGTTCGACGCGCTGAACGTGGCCGAGAATATCGCGCTGGGGATGGAAAACCCGCCGGCCCTGCGCGATCTGGCCAGCCGCATCCGCGAGGTGTCGGAAACCTATGGCCTGCCGCTCGACCCCTTCCGCACGGTGGGCGATCTCTCGGCCGGCGAACGCCAGCGGGTCGAGATCATCCGCTGCCTTTTGCAGGATCCGAAGCTTCTGATCATGGACGAGCCGACCAGCGTGCTGACGCCGCAGGAGGTCGAAATCCTGTTCAAGACGCTGCAGAAGCTGAGGGCCGAGGGCACTTCGATCCTCTATATCTCGCACAAGCTTGAGGAAATCCGCACGCTCTGCGACACCGCCACCATCCTGCGGCTGGGTCAGGTGGTGGGCGGCTGCATCCCGCGCGAGACCACGGCGCGGCAGATGGCCGAGCTGATGGTAGGCACCAGCCTGAAGACACCGGAGCGCAGCGGGCGCAACCTGGGGCCGGTGGCGCTGGATATCACCGGACTGTCGGTGGCCTCTCCGGCGGAATTCGGCACTGCGCTGAAGAACGTGCATCTGATCGTGCGGGAGGGCGAGATCCTCGGCATCGGCGGGGTGGCCGGCAACGGGCAGGAAGAGCTTCTGGGGGTTCTCTCCGGCGAAATCCTGACCGAGGCCGGGGCGGTGAAGATGACCGGCCAGCCGATCGGGAGGATGGGCCCCACGGCGCGGCGCGCGCTGGGGTTGCTGACGGCGCCCGAGGAGCGATTGGGCCATGCCGCCGCCCCCGACATGAGCCTGACTGAAAACGCGTTGCTGACCGGCGTGGTGCGCGAGAAACTGGAAAGCCACGGCTTTCTGAAATGGGGCGCGGCGCGGGACTTCGCCGAAAGGATCATCCAGGCCTTCGACGTGCGCACCCCGGGGCCGGAGAATGTGGCACGGTCGCTGTCGGGCGGCAACCTGCAGAAATTCGTCATCGGGCGCGAGGTGTTGCAGGATCCGAAGGTGCTGGTGGTGAACCAGCCGACCTGGGGCGTCGATGCCGCCGCCGCCGCCGCGATCCGGCAGGCGCTGCTGGATCTGGCCGCCGGCGGCGCGGCGGTGATCTGCATCAGCCAGGATCTGGACGAGTTGATGGAGATCGCCGACAACTTCGCCGCGCTGAACGAGGGCCGACTGAGCGAACCGCGTCCGACGGACGGGCTGAGCGTCGACGAGATCGGGCTGATGATGGGCGGCGCCCACGGGATGGAGGTGGCCCATGTCTGAGACCTGGCACCGAAGTCCGCCTCCGGCGGCCGTATTTGAAACGAGAAGAAGCCCGACGGGAGCATGCGCATGATCCGGCTGGAGAAGAGACCGCAGCCGTCGCGTGCCTGGTCGCTGGCAACGCCGCTGCTGGCCGTGGCGGCGACGATGATCTTCGGCGGGCTGCTGTTCGCCGCGCTCGGCAAGAACCCCTTCGTCTCGATCGAGACGATCTTCTGGGAACCGCTGTTCGGCGAATTCTCGTTCTACTACCGGCCGCAATTGCTGGTGAAGGGGGCCCCGCTGGTGCTGATCGCCATCGGCCTGTCGCTGGGTTTCCGCGCCGGCATCTGGAACATCGGGGCGGAAGGCCAGTACATCATGGGGGCGCTCACCGGCGCGGGGGTCGGGCTGGCCTTCTATCCGCTCGAGGCCTGGTATGTCTTTCCGCTGATGGTGATCGCCGGCGCGCTTGGCGGCTGGGCCTGGGCGATGATCCCGGCGCTGCTGAAGGTGAAATTCGGCACCAATGAAATCCTCGTCTCGCTGATGCTGGTCTATGTCGCCGAGGAGCTGCTGGCCTCGATGTCGCTGGGGCTTTTGAAGAACCCCGAGGGCTTCGGCTTTCCCGGCAGCCGCAACCTGAACGATTATGCCGCCGGCAATAGCTGGATCCAGCAGGACATCGGCCTGCATTGGGGCGTCGCCGCCGCGCTGATCGCGGTGATCTTCGCCTATATCCTGCTGAACCGTCACATGCTGGGGTTTCAGATCCGGCTGAGTGGGGAGGCGCCGCGCGCCGCGCGCTTTGCCGGCGTCAACCCGGCGCGGCTGATCCTGCTCTGCCTCGGGCTGGCCGGGGCGCTGGCCGGCATGGCGGGGCTGTTCGAGGTCGCGGGCCCGGCGGGGCAGGTCAGCATCGACTTCAACGTGGGCTATGGCTTCACCGCGATCATCGTGGCCTTTCTGGGCCGGCTGCATCCCTTGGGCATCCTGCTGGCCGCGGCGCTGATGGCGCTGACCTATATCGGCGGCGAGATCGCCCAGGGCAATCTGGGCCTGCCCGCCGCCGCCATCCAGGTGTTCCAGGGGATGCTGCTGTTCTTCCTGCTGGCGCTTGATCTTCTGACCAACTACCGGCTGCGCCTGACCGTGCGAGAGGGGAACTGAGATGGATTTGAGCGGTATCAACCCGGTCCTTCTGATCGCCTCGCTGATGGTGGCGGCCACCCCCCTGCTGCTGGCGGCGATCGGCGAGCTTGTCGCCGAGAAGGCCGGCGTCCTGAACCTCGGGGTCGAGGGGATGATGATCGTCGGCGCGATCAGCGGCTTCGCCGTTGCGGTCGAGACCGGATCGCCCTGGCTGGGCTTTCTGGCGGCGGCGGCCGGTGGCGCGCTGTTGTCGGCGCTTTTCGCCATCCTGACCCAGGCGGCGCTGGCCAACCATGTGGCAAGCGGCCTGGCGCTGACCCTGTTCGGGCTCGGCCTCAGCGCCTTGATCGGGCAGAGCTATGGCGGTCAGAAGCCCCCCGCCGTGGCCAAGGTCGATCTCGGCCCGCTGACCGATCTGCCGGTGGTGGGACCGATCCTCTTCGGTCACGACCCGATCCTCTATCTCGGCCTGGCGCTGGTGGTCGCGGTCTGGGCGGTGCTGAAATACTCGCGCATGGGTCTGGTCCTGCGGGCGGTGGGCGAAAACCACGACGCGGCCCATGCGCTGGGATACAAGGTGGTGCGCATAAGGGTTCTGGCGATCCTCTTCGGCGGCGCCTGCTCGGGCCTGGGCGGCGCCTACATCAGCCTGATCCGGGTGCCGCAATGGACCGACGGGATGACCGCCGGGGTTGGCTGGATCGCCCTGGCGCTGGTGGTCTTCGCCAGCTGGAAACCCTGGCGGGTGCTGGCCGGCGCTTACCTCTTCGGCGGCGTCACCGTGCTGCAGCTCAACCTGCAGGCGGCAGGGATTGCCATTCCTGTCGAATACCTTTCCATGTCGCCCTATGTGATCACCATCATCGTTCTGGTTCTCCTGTCCCGGGACAAATCCAGCGCGCCGGGGTCTCTGGGTCGGATTTTCCATGCCTCGTCCTGATGACGGGCCAATAGCAACGATACGAACGAAGGGAGCCTTTTCGTATGAAACTTAGCAAACTGCTTGCCGGCGCTGCGCTGGCGATCGGCCTGGCCTCGACCGCCATGGCCGAGGAGAAGACCAAGGTCGGCTTTATCTATGTCGGCCCGATCAACGACGGCGGCTGGAGCCAGCACCACCACGAATCCGCCAAGAAGATGGCGGAGCATTTCGGCGACAAGGTCGAGATGGTCTATCAGGAAAGCGTGCCGGAAGGCGCCGATGCGGAACGCGCGATCACCCAGATGGCGCTGCAGGGGGCGGATATCATCTTTACCACCTCCTTCGGCTATATGGACGCGACGCTGAACGTGGCCAAGAAATTCCCCAAGGTGAAATTCGAACACGCCACCGGCTATAAGACCGCGCCGAACATGTCGGCCTATTCCGCCCGCTTCTATGAAGGCCGCGCGGTTACCGGCTTCATCGCCGGCAAGATGACCAAGACCAACAAGATCGGCTACATCGGCTCCTTCCCGATCCCGGAAGTGATCCGCGGCATCAACTCCACCTATATCCACGCCAAGAAGGCCAACCCGGACGTCAAGATCTCGGTGATCTGGCTGAACACCTGGTTCGACCCGGCGAAAGAGGCCGACGCCACCCAGGCGCTGATCGACCAGGGCGTCGACGTGGTGCTGGCCCATACCGATTCGACCGCGCCGCTGGCGGTGCTGGAAAAGAACGGCGGCTATGGCTTCGGTCAGGCGGCCGACATGATCGAATTCGCGCCGAAACCGCGGCTGTCCTCGATCATCGACAACTGGGCGCCCTATTACATCCAGGAAGTCCAGGCGGTGATCGACGGCAGCTGGACCAGCCATAACGCCTGGGACGGCATCAGCACCGGCATGGTCGGCATTGGCGAGATCACCGACGCGGTCCCCGCCGATGTGAAGGCCGAAGCCGAAGCGCTGAAAGCCTCGATCGCCAAGGGCGAATACCATCCCTTCACCGGCCCGCTGAACAAGCAGGACGGCACGCCGTGGCTGGCCGCGGGCGAAGTGGCCGACGACGGCACGCTCGCCGGCATGAACTTCTATGTCGAAGGCGTCGACGGCACCATCCCGCAGTAAGCCGGGCTGACGCGACACGCATCAGGCCCCGGGCGGTTGCCACCGCCCGGGGCCTTCGTCTTTCTCGGGCCTTCTTCTTGGGTTTGGCAGGACGGCGGGGCTTTTCCCGACGGCGGTCCCGTGCCAGTCTCTCGCTCATGACCGATATGAAAACCGATATCCTGATCGTTGGCGGCGGCATCGCCGGGCTCTCTGCCGGGGCGCGGCTCGCCCCCCATGCCAATGTCACCCTGCTGGAGGCGGAATCCGCCACCGGCTATCATAGCTCGGGCCGGTCCGCCGCGCTTTACGAGGCGAGCTATGGCAAGCCCGCCATCATGGCGCTGGCCCGCGCCAGTGGCGAGTTCTTCCTGAACCAGAGCGATTATCTCAGCCCGCGTGGGCTGATGCTGGCCGGCCGCGCCGATCAGGCCGAGGACTTTGCCACCGAATGCGCCGAAATGGGGATGCAGCGGCTGAGCCCCGCCGAGGCGCTGGAGCGGCTGCCGATCCTGAACCCCGCGGTCGCCCCCCTGGTCGGCTACAGCCCCGAGGCCTGGGATATCGACACCGACCGGTTGATGCAGGATTGTGCCAAAACCATCCGCGCCCATGGCGGCCGCATCCTGACCAAGTCGCCGGTCACCGCCATCACCCCTGGACCTCGCTGGCGGGTGACCACCCCCGAGGCCATCCACGAGGCCGATCTGGTGATCAACGCCGCCGGCGCCTGGGCCGACCAACTGGCCCAGATGGCCGGCGTCGCCCCCATCGGCCTCACCCCCATGCGCCGGTCGATGGCGCGGGTCGCCGCCCCCGAGGGACTGGATCCCGCCCCCTGGCCGATGGTCTTCGGCGTGCACGAGGAATGGTACATGAAACCCGATGCCGGCGCGCTTCTGGTATCTCCGGCGGATGAGGAGCCGACCACCCCGCACGACGCCTGGGCCGACGACATGGTACTGGCCGAAGGTATCGCGCAATACGAGGCCTTCGTGACCCGACCGGTGACGCGGATGATCTCGAACTGGGCGGGGCTGCGCAGCTTCGCCCCCGACCGCACCCTGGTGATCGGCGCCGATCCGACGGCGCAGGGGTTCTTCTGGCTGGCCGGACAGGGCGGCTATGGCTTTCTGACCAGCCCCGCGGCCAGCCAACTGGCCGCCGATCTGATCCTGGGCCGGGCGCCGCAGTTGGAGGCCGATATCTGCGCCGCACTCAGCCCGGAAAGGTTCGCCAGATGACCGGGCGTCTGACCCTGCCCGACACCGCCAGCATCGCCAACCAGACTGAGGGCGGCAAGCTGGTCGCCCCCTCGGCCAGCCGCAACCTGGAACCGATCGCGGCGCTCTTGGCGAAAGAGGCCCCCAGCCGCGGCCGCGCGTTGGAGATCGCCAGCGGCACCGGCCAGCATGTCGCGGCCTTCGCCGCACGCCTGCCCGGGCTGCATTGGCAGCCGAGCGATCCCGACCCCGTCCGCCGCGCCAGCATCGACGCCTATGCCACCGAAAGCGGCCTGAGCAATATCGCCGCCGCGCTCGATCTCGACGCCGCCGCTCCGGGCTGGGGCGCGCGACTGGCCGGGCAGAACTTGATCCTGCTGGTCAACCTGCTCCACCTGATCCCGATGGACTGGGTCAAGGTGCTGATCGCCGAGGCTGCCCATGCCCTCGCCCCCGGTGGGCGCTTCATCCTCTATGGGCCATTCCTGCGCGACGGCAGCCTGACCAGCGACGGCGACCGCGCCTTTCATGCCAGCCTGATCGCCCAGGATCCCCGCATCGGCTATAAGGAGATCGCCGATATCCTGGCGCTGCTGCGCGCTGCGGGCCTGTCGGTCATCGACTTGCAGGAGATGCCCGCCAACAATCTGGCTGTCGTCGCGGAAAGACCGGCTTTCTGATCAAGATCAATGTTCCACCGGCTCCGCCATGATCAATGGGGCAAAACCTAACTGTGAAAGGCATCAAAATGAGCTGGAAAGACAAGATCGCCGAAACCCGCAACGGGCTGCGCAACTTCAATGGCGCCAATCCCGAGGTGATGCGCGGCTTTGGCGCGCTTGGCAAGGCGGTCAAGGAAGGCGGCGTGCTGGAGTTCAAGGTGAAGGAATTCATCGCGCTCGGCATCGCCGTCGCCGATCGTTGCGATGCCTGCATTGGTTTGCATGTCGAAGCGCTGGTCAAGGCCGGCGCCACCCGGGAAGAGGTGGCCGACGTGCTGGGCATGTGCATCCAGATGGGTGGCGGCCCGGCGATGATGTACGCGGCCAAGGCGCTCGAATGCTATGACGAGCTGAGCGCCGCCGCCTGACCCGGGCTTGCCGGCCCCGGCTTTCGGGCGCCACTGCGCCCGAAGTTCCCGGCGGGCTGGCGCACCGAAGTCACCTCGAAACCGCTCTCCGCTTGCCGGCACCTCAGGTGTCGGAACGCGCGACGGATCTGAGCGTCCCCCAGCAGGCGCCCAGAATCAACAGGGGCAGCACGAAGAGCTTGAAGACGAAGATGGCGAGAATGGCAACGAAACTGCCGACCATCTCGTCGGCGCGGGTGTAGAGGTTGCGCGCCAGTTCCTGATACCGTTCGATCTCTCCCAGGGCAGACCGCAGACCGGCGCCCAAGCCGCCGGCCTCGACCGCTCCGCTCGCCGGATCGTCGACCTGCGCGGTGATGTCCTCGATCACCGCCATGTTGCGATCCCAGGCCGCCTGCGTCATCGGATCGGCGATCAGCCCCGAAAGGACGAAGGCCAGCGGCAGCATCACCGCAAGGGCACCGCCGTACCATCCCAGACGCCGCGCCGGGCCCCGCAGCGCCCCCCGCCCCAGCGCCGCCAGCCCGCACCCCAGCGCCAGCAGGCCGAAGCCCACCGCGCCGACCGGGGCCATCGCCACCGACAGAACGCCGGTCGTCACCATCAGGGCGAAGACACCACCCGCCACCCGTTCGACCGTGTCGTCGATCGGCTCCAGCAGCTTCAGCGGTTGCGCGGAGCCGGAAACCACCATCGACCCGCCGACCTCGATCTCCTGCGCGGCGGAGAGCACGGCGTTCAGCGTCCGCAGGGTGACATAGACCCCCGCGCTCGCCACCGCGACACTGCGGGCATAGCCCTCGGCGCGCCGGGTCAGCGGGTTGCTGTCGTAATAGGCCGCCGCAATCAGCGCCAACCCTGCCAACAGGGCCAGCGCCAGCCTGCGGAAGGCGCCCCCCGCCTCGGCCGTCGGTGCGGCTTCTCTCGTTCTTCGGGTCATAGGGGCTGTCCTCGGTGATCGTCGCATCCCGGAGTCGGTTCAGCATCTTCACCTGAAGCCGCATACCCGGCAATGCCAGTTCGGGACGCACCTCGCTCATGCCGATCAAGCGTCCGGGAGCCACCGCAGCGTCTTCTCTGCGACAAGCCTCTCACCCGAGGCTCCCGCAGGCGCCCCGCGCCATCACGCCCCCTCCCCCCTTGCGGGAAGGAGGCCGGAGAGAACCTGAGGTCCGATCAGACGATCTTGCCGGGGTTCATGATGTTGTCGGGATCGAGCGCCGCCTTGATCGCCGCCATGTACCGCAGCGCCGGGCCCAGCTCCTTGTAGAGATAGGGCCGCTTGCCCTGGCCGATCCCATGTTCGCCGGTGCAGGTGCCTTCCACCGAAATCGCTAGATCGTTGAGCCAGCCAACGAATTCCTCGGCTCGGGCGATCTCCTCGGGGTTTTCCATGTCGATCAGCGGCAGGCAATGGAAGTTGCCGTCGCCCACATGGCCGACGATCGGGGAGATCAGCCCCAGATCATCCGCCTTGGCCGCCGCCGCGCCGACGCATTCCGCCAAGCGCGAGATCGGCACGCAGACATCGGTCGACAGCCCCTTGGCGCCGGGGCGCAACCCGTGGCAGGCCCAATACATGTCATGCCGCGCCTGCCAGAGCTTGTTGCGCTCTTCGGTGCTGGTCGTGGCCTCGAAGCCGGTGCCGCCGAATTCCTCGGCGATCGACCCGAAGGTCTCGGCCTGCTCCAGCACCCCGGCCTCGGACCCGTGGAACTCCAGCAGCAGCAGCGGCGTCTCCGGCAGGTCGAGCTTGGAATAGGCGTTTGCCGCCTTGACGCTCAGCGCGTCCAGCAGCTCGATCCGCGCCACCGGCACGCCGTATTGGATCGTCATCATCACCGCCTGGCAGGCGGCATCGACAGATGGGAAGGAGCAGCGCGCCGAGGAAATCGCCTCGGGGATGCCCTGCAGGCGCAGGGTGATCTCGGTGATCAGCCCCAGGGTGCCTTCCGATCCGACCATCAGCCGGGTCAGATCATATCCGGCCGAACTTTTCTTGGCCCGGGTCGCAGTGCGGATCACCTCGCCGTCGGGCATCACCACCTGCAGCGCCAGAACGTTGTCCTTCATGGTGCCGTAGCGAACCGCATTGGTTCCCGAGGCGCGAGTCGCCGTCATCCCGCCGAGCGAGGCATTGGCGCCCGGGTCGATCGGGAAAAACAACCCCTGATCGCGCAGATGGGTATTGAGCTGTTCGCGCGTCACCCCGGGCTGGATGACGCAATCGAGATCACCCGCATGCACCGCGAGAATCTGATTCATCTGGGTGAAATCGACCGAAATGCCGCCGGCGGGCGCGTTCACATGGCCTTCCAGCGAGGTCCCGGTGCCAAAAGGGATGACCGGCACCTTATGTTCGGCGCAGACCTTCACCAGGTCGGACACCTCTTCGGTGGACTGCACGAAAACCACCGCGTCGGGCATCTGGTTTTCGATATAGGTCGTGGTGTGACCGTGCTGTTCGCGGATCGACAGGCCAGTTTGGCAACGATCGCCGAAGCGTTGTTTCAGAATGCCGACGGCGGTTTCGATGCCGGTTTCGTTGCGCGGCAGCGCGGTTGCTTGCACCATGTCTTTCACTCCATTTCGCGGCCGGACAATAACCGGTTTCGCCCCCCCGTCAATCGGCGCGCCGGGCCGGAACCTGGCCGCGTCTCACTCGCCCAGGGCGATCCCCTCGCGGCGCGGATCGGCGCCCCCCTTCAGCGTCTCGCCGATCTCGATCGCGTGCAAACCGGAATTCAGTTCCTTCGGCGCCACCTCATAGCCCATCTGCTCCAGCTCAGGCCCCAGCGCCTCGATGCCGCTGCCGGCCTCGAGGTCATAGCTGCCGAAGCGGTTGACCGCGTGCGGCATCGCCACCGCCTGCTGCACGTCGCGACGCCAGTCGATCCAGGCGATGATCGCCTGCGTCACATAGCCGATGATGCGGCTGCCACCGGGCGAACCGATCGCCAGCACCGGCTTGCCGTCCTTCATCACGATGGTCGGCGCCATCGACGACCGCGGCCGCTTGCCCGGCTCCAACCGGTTTGCGATCGGCACCCCATCCTTCTGGGTCCGGAAGGAAAAATCGGTGAGTTCGTTGTTCAGGAGAAACCCGCGCACCATCAGCCGCGAACCGAAGGAATTCTCGATCGTCGTGGTCATCGACAGCACGTTGCCATAGCTGTCGACGATGGAGATATGCGAGGTCGAAGGCAGTTCGATCGCCTCGTCATCGGCCCAGAGCATCGCGTGATCGAAGGCGGGATTGCCCGGCGCCACCTCGGGGAGGGCATCGTCGCCCGCCAGCAGCTTGGCTCGTTCAGCCAGATAGGCGGGGGCGATCAACCCCATGGTCGGCATCGGCACGAAATCCTCGTCCGCCATGTAGCGGCCCCGATCCGCGAAGGCGAGCCGCGAGGCATCGCCGATCAACCGCCAGGCCGCCGGATTGTCCGACCCCGGCATCGCGACGGTGTCGAGCATGCCGAGGATCTGCCCCACCGTCAGCGCCCCGGAAGACGGCGGGCCCATGCCGCAGACCTCATACGCGCGATAGCTCACGCAGACCGGCGCCCGTTCCCGCACCTGATAAAGCGCCAGGTCGATATCGGAGAGCACCCCGGGATTGCCCTCGGCTCCCTGCACCGCACGGACGATATCCTCGGCGACCGGACCACCATAGAAGGCGTCAGTGCCTTTCTCAGCCAGAAGCCTCAAGGTGTCGGCATAGGCGGGATTGGTCAGCAGCTGCCCCTCGGCCAGCGGCTTGCCATTGGGCAGGAAGTAACTGGCGGTCTCGGGAAACCGGGCCAGCCGCTCGGCATCGTCATCGACAAGCGCCGCCAGGCGTGCCGAGACGGCGAAACCGCCCTCGGCCAGGTCAATCGCCGGGCGGAAGAGATCGCGCCAATCCGCCCGGCCCCAGCGGCGGTGCGCCTCGGCCAGCAGCGCCGGCGTGCCCGGGGTGCCGACGGATCTGCCCCCCACCACCGCGTCATAGAAGCTGAGCGGCTGGCCGGTGGCGTCCTGAAACAGCCGCGGCCGCGCCGCCAGCGGCGCCGTCTCGCGCCCGTCGAGGGTCGTGAGCTGACCGCTCGCCGCGTCATACCAGACCAGGAAGGCGCCGCCGCCCAGGCCGGAGGATTGCGGCTCGACCAGTCCCAGCACCGCCTGCGCCGCAATCATCGCGTCCGCCGCGGTGCCCCCCGCGCGCAGCACCGCCGCGCCGGCCTCGGCCGCATGCGGGTTGGCGACCGCGATCATCCAGTGCGCGGCCTCGACCGGCCGGCCGGCCGCCTTGGCCGCCAGCGACGCCGCCACCGCCGGAGAGATCGCGGCGAAATCGCCCTTGGTCGCGATCTCGGGCGCCACCTTGTCGGCGGCCTGCTGCGCCAGGAGCGGCGACGCAAAGAGCAGCCCGGCGAGACAGACAATGGTGAAACGACGCATGGGATCTCCTCCCCTTCGATGGACTGGCGGAGTGTAGCGAAACAACCGCCGCTGGCAATCCGTGGCAACCCTCCAGCCCGCAAGCGCCAGGCGCTTCAGCTTACGGTCGCGCCATACTCCGCAAGAAGATCGTATCGCGCGCCCTTGGGATGCAGGGTGGAGCGATAGAGGCCGAAGCCCAGCACCGGCACCTCTGGCAGCGGCGTCTCGCCGAACCGGGTGATGAAGCCGCGCAGCGCCTCGGCCTCGCGCGGGCCGCCGGTGTTCAGACGGGCCAGGGTCACATGGGGGTGGAAACGCTCCTTCGGGGGGACAAGTCCGGCACGGCGCAGCGCGCGGGTGATCTCGGCCTGCAGCGACATCACCCCGGGATCGGCGGCGACATCGGCGAAGACCACCCGAGGCCGCAGCCCGCCAAAGGTGCCAAGCCCGGTGAACCGCAGCGTGAAGGGGGGAACGGCAAGGCGCTCAAGCTCCTCATGCAGCGCCTCAAGCGCCGCGTCAGGCTGATCGCCAAGAAAGGCCAGGGTCAGATGCAGATTCTCCGGCGCCACGGGGCGGCCGAGGGGCAGCCCCGTCTGCAACCGGGTCAGCGCGGCGATCGCCTGATCAGACAGGGCGATCGCCAGGAAACACCGCATGGCCGCGGGTTACAGCATGCCCGGTACGACAAGATCGGGCGGCCGGTGGCCGTCTTCGAAGGTCTTGATGTTGATGATCACCTTCTCGCCCATCTCGATCCGCCCCTCGATGGTGGCCGATCCCATATGCGGCAGCAGCACCACATTGGACAGATCGCGCAACGTTGCGGCGACATCGCTGCCGCGCTCGTACACGTCGAGCCCCGCCCCGGCGATATTGCCGGCGCGGATCAGCCGGGCCAGCGCGCTTTCGTCGATCACCTCGCCGCGCGAGGTGTTGACGATCACCGCCGAGGGTTTCATCAGCCCCAGCCGGCGCGCGTTCAGCAGGTGGAAGGTGCTGGGGGTCGAGGGGCAGTTGACGGAAATCACGTCCATCCGCGCCACCATCTGGTCGAGGCTTTCCCAATAGGTGGCCTCCAGCGCCTCTTCGATCTCGGGACGCACCCGGCGGCGGTTGTGATAATGCACCTGCATGCCGAAGGCCGCGGCGCGGCGCGCCACCGCCTGGCCGATCCGCCCCATGCCGAGGATGCCAAGCCGCCGGCCACTGATCCGCCCGCCCAGCAGCGCGGTCGGCGCCCAGCCGGTCCATTCGCCCTTCTGCATCAGGGCGAGCCCCTCGGGGATGCGGCGGGTGACGGCGAGAATCAGCGCCATGGTCATGTCGGCGGTATCGTCGGTCAGCACGCCGGGCGTGTTCGACACCAGCACGCCGCGCTGCCGCGCGGTGGCGACGTCAATGTGATCGACCCCGGCGCCATAGTTGGCGATCAGCTTCAGCCGTTCGCCCGCCTGGGCGATCAGCCCGGCGTCGATCGAATCGGTCAGCGTCGGCACCAGAATATCGGCCGTCCTGACGGCCTCGACCAGTTCCGCACGGGTCATCGGCGTGTCATCCTCGCGCAGACGCACATCGAACAACTCACTCAGCCGGGTCTCCACGGCTTCCGGCAACCGTCGCGTGACGACAACACTCAGTCGTTCTCTTGGCACTTCTGCTCCTCCAAAGCTTTCCAACCAGCCTGCGCCATGGCATCGTGGCGCAGGAACAGCCGGGGCACAAGAACCCCAAGCGCATATGACGCAGGCTTTTTCATCCGAGGCGAAAGAAAATTGCGGGCAGGCCGTCTTGACTAGGGCATTAGGTATCACGCGCCGCACTCTGGCGCTTCTGGCATTCAGCTTTCTCGCCCTGCCGGCGCAGGCGGAAGATCAAAAGCTGGGGCAGGAGACTCACCTGCCGCTGCCGCGCTATGTCTCGCTGAAGACTGACGAGGGCAACGTCCGCCGCGGCCCGTCGCTGACCCATCGGATCGACTGGGTGTTCACCCGCCGCGACATGCCGCTGCAGATCACCGCCGAACACGGCCACTGGCGCAAGGTGCAGGATCGCGACGGTGCCGGCGGCTGGGTGCATTACGCGCTGCTGTCGGGCGTGCGCACGGTGCTGGTCGAACAGGACATGACCCCGATCTACAACCGCCCGGATCCGCAATCGCAGCTGGCCGCGCGATTCGAACTGGGGGTGATCGCGCGACTCGGCGAATGCACCGCCGACTGGTGCCGAATCTCGGCCGGCGGCTATCGCGGCTGGACGCTGAAGACCAACCTCTGGGGCGTCGACGCCGACGAGATTCGCGACTAACCCCACCGCCCTCCCCCGTATTTCCAGCACTGCCGCCGGCGCCTGCAGCCGCGCGGTTCCAGGTAATGTCTGCACCGGATCCCGCACGGAATGCCCGAGATAAATTTCTCCTGTCAGAAGTCGAAATTTTTTCAAGATGGGCCTTGAACCCGCCAAACAAGCCGCGTAGATAGCCGCTCACTGTTGGGGTGTAGCCAAGCGGTAAGGCAACGGTTTTTGGTACCGTGTACCGTAGGTTCGAATCCTACCACCCCAGCCATTTCCCTTAATATGTGGCGCGCGCCGAAGATTGGAACCTGCCGGGTCCAACTCGGCATCTTGGCCGAACAAGACTGGCGCCCCATGCCATCCTGAGCGCCGCGGAGTTCTGTCGCGCAAATGGCGTGAGGGATTCATCTTGCGAATCCAGCGTGATAGCTGGGCGGCATCAGCAGACCAACACCCCCGACCTGCAAGACCAGAAACTGGCCCGCCGATACCTAAGCGCTCAAGCGCCGGGGCTCGCTGATGATCTGACTCGCGCCCGAGATGAGCCGCGACGCCACGCCGACCGGCGAGCGTCACCGGCAGCAGAGCGATAACGATGCCGCCAATCACACCTGTCTTTCGACGAAGATCTTGTTCGGTATGGCGCCCCGCCTGACGCCCCTGTCTGTGAACATCCCGACCGTGGCGCCAAGGGGGCCGCGGCACCTGCTGATCGACAGCGCAGGCATCAGGGGCGAGCGGCCTCGGGCAAGCCTGGCGGCCCCGAACGGCGACTCTGCGGCGGCGGTTGATGGCGCGGGACCTCGACCGCGAGATTGCCGAGCTTCAGCTCCGCACCGCCGTCCGGACCGGCGACACCGCCCTCAGCTTACCCGTCACTGACGGTCGCGGGATAAAAGGCTGTCCAGAGCGATCTGCGCCAGGGCGTCATGGTCCAGCCCGCCCGCGCGACCCGCGGGCGATCAGGCGATGCCGTCACGCCTGATTGCCCCCCCGCCAGAGATGCAACGGGAGGGCGCGTTCTCTCATCCGTGTGAAGCGGGGCGCGACCTATGCCCCCGCCTTCGCCACCGCGATCAGCTCGGTCGCTGATTTTCGAAGCAGCGCCTGGTCAGAGCCGCAGACAAAGAGGGTCACCCCCTTGGCGTGCCAGGCCGGGATTTGCCCGGCCGCGCCGACGAACAGGCCGATGGCCACCCCCGCGCGCTTGCCGGCCGCGATCACCCGTTCGATGGCGGCGTCCAGCTCGGCCGAGGGGAACCCGACGCCCATGGATTGCGACAGATCCGCCGGCCCGATGAACAGCAGATCGACATCCTCGCAGGCGGCGATGTCGTCGAGGTGTTCGAGCGCGCTCGCGTCCTCGATCTGCACCATCACCACGCTCGTCTCGTCACTGGCGGCGCGATAATCGGCGATGCTCATCCCGCCATAGTTCCCGGCCCGGGGCGACGGCGACAGGCCGCGCTTGTTGCGGGCAAAACGCACCGCATCACACACCGCCTCCGTCGCCGCCCGGTCCAGCACGTGCGGCACCATCACCCCGGTCAGCCCGAGATCAAGCAAGGGCGCGATCCAATCCGTGCCGGCGCCCCATCGCCGCGACAACAGCGGCAGACCCACCGCGCGCCCTGCAAGGGAAAGCATGTCGAGATGCCCCAGCTCGATGGGGGCATGTTCCTGATCGATCACCGCGAAATCGAGGCCGGCAAGCCCCATGATCTCGACCACATGGGGCGACGGCGTCTTGATGAAACTGCCGACCAGAAGGTCACCGGCGCGAATGCGGGCTCTGAGGCTGCCTGTCATCTCCATCCCCTTCCGTCAGCCGTTCAGACCGATGACATCGGCGGCATTGGTCGCCACCATCGCGTGGATTTGCGCGTCGGAATAGCCGAGCGCGAGACAGGTCGCGACGGCGTTCTGGAAACCTTCCAGCGGCGTCAGCGTCCCCACCTGCCCGAGATCGGAGCACAGAATCGTGCGTTCCGGCCCGACAAGATCAATGAAGACCTTCAGCTCTTCCGTCGTCCGGGTCCTGAACTTCGAGCCTTCGAGGAAGAAGGCCAAAGAATGCTCGACCTGCGCGCCCATGTCGGCGAGTTCGAGCGTGTCTTCCAGCGAGGCGCCGACGATGTCCTCGGGGTGGGT
Organism: Pseudodonghicola sp.; assembly: GCF_048268305.1. Classification (NCBI taxonomy): domain Bacteria; kingdom Pseudomonadati; phylum Pseudomonadota; class Alphaproteobacteria; order Rhodobacterales; family Paracoccaceae; genus Pseudodonghicola; species Pseudodonghicola sp. The sequence goes on along the minus strand of NZ_JBLWVT010000004.1, from coordinate 424,833 downwards.
GAAGATCAACCGCTCGACGCCACGCCGTTTGGCTTCGGCGAAGATCTTCTTGGTCTCGCTCACATGGATATGTCCGCTTGCCAGCGCCAGGCCCGTCGCGGCGCAGACGTCCAGCACGTCCAGCAACTCGGGCAGCATCCGCCCCTCGTCATCAAACAGCGCGACCCCGCTCGCCGGGCGGATTTTCTGCGTCGACGCGGGATGCGACCAGCCCGAGGTGACTTCCCATTTCAGGTGATTCTCGGCGGCCAGCGTCGGCAGCCAGACGATCTTGCCATCCATCGCCGCGGTATGCTCCACCGCATAGGGGTTCAGCCCGCCCACCACGTTGTTGAGCACGATGCCCGAGAAGACCTGCGTTTCAAGTTCGGGGAAGTGATGCTGGATCATCGTGGCGCACATGACGCCGGAATAATCGTGATCCTTGGTCACCACCGCGGCGAAACCCGCCTCTGACAGCATCCGCGCCAGCTCCAGATGATCGACCGCACGCGGGGCGATCGACGGCCCGCTGTGCACATGCGGGTCTACCGCACCTTTCAGGATCTCGGCGATCCGCGCCTCTTGCTCAAGCGCCTGCGTGTCTGAAGTTGTCATGGGGTCTCCTCCCGGTTGCAGTGCGATTCCGTCGGTCCTGGCCGCGCAATCGCTGGGGCGCAGGTTCGCCGCGCCCTGGTATGATTTGTTCTTGTCCCGCTCAGCGGGATCATGTTCTATTATTTTTCGTAATCAGCCACTGTCAAGCGGTGAAGTTGCGGCCGGCATGCCAATGCCGCCGCAGTTGCGCGGTGGTGGCGCACAGATGTAAGACCTTGGCGAAGCGCGAAATGTGAGGAAAAGCCGATGCCCGATGGAGAAAAGAAAACGATGGAAGGGCTTCAGTCCGTCATTCTCACGATGCAGATCGTCGAACATGTGGCGCGCACCGGAAAGGGCGTCGGCGTCACCAGCCTGGCCACCGCCTTGGGCACCAGCAAAAGCCGCATCCATCGCCATCTGCAAACGCTGGTTCAACAAGGGTATGTGTTTCAGCACGAGGACTCGGAACGCTATGACATCGGGCACAAGCTGGTCTCGCTGGGGCAGGCGGTGCTCGATAACACCGGGCTGATCGGCGCGAGTCGCGATGCACTGCTGGAACTGCGCGACCAGCTAGGCCATTCCGCCGTCGCCTCGCAACTCACGCCCGAAGGCATGCTGGTGATCGCCACCGTGCGCGGACCGTCACCGATCGAGATCGGGGTGCGCGTCGGCTCCCTGCTGTCGTTCCACGGCTCGGCCCAGGGCAAGGTGGCCACCGCCTTTTCCTCGCCCGCCTTCCAGCGGCGTGTCCTGAGCGGCGATCTGACCGCCTATACGCCGCAGACGATCACCAACCCCGACACGCTCGCCGCAGAATTCGCCGAGATCCGGAAATGCGGCTGGGCGGTGGCCCCCAACCAGGCCGCATTGGGGCTGAACACGCTGGCAAGCCCGATTCTCGATGGCTCGGGCATGGTCTGCGGCACCGTCGGCATCGTCGATCTGACGCAGTCGCTTGGCGCGGAGCCGGCGCCCGGCCATGTCGAGGCAGTGCTGGAAACAGCCCGCAAGATCTCGGTTCTGATGGGGCATTCCGGCGTATTGCCGCTGGGCTGATCGTTCCAGACCAACCCCTTAGAACAATCCGCCCCGCCCTGCCCCGGATCATCCTGCTGATGTCCGGCCGGGAAAATCATGTCCGCACGTCACCGCCAACGCCCTCCGAAAACCGCAGCAGCAGGACACCGGGCGAGAGGGCTTGACAGTCGGAATACTCCACCAATATGTTCCGTTGCTAAGAACGATGTACCGCTTAGAGGAACATAAGCGGCGGAACGGTCTGGACGGGAGGACATGGGAGGAGCGCTCGCAAGAGCTGGTGGAGCGGAAAATTCGTTCCGGCTCTCCCGATCCCGCACCAACGTGCCGCATGAAACCGGCGAGCCGAGATCCCGACGTGACCGGGGGAGGGTATCGCCTGAAAAGGAGATCGGCTGCCGACAGGGCAGCCGGGAAAGGGAGAAGATGTACGACAAATCCGATCCGCGCGCGTCACTGGCCGCGACAAAACCCGGGAACATGCTGAGCCAGACCGGATTGGTGGCCAGCGAACAGGCCGGATATTTCTACGAGACGGCGCCGCAGATCGACGACGCCACTGGCAAGACCTGGCTTTACCGCGGGCACAACTTCCTGGTGGCCTATACCCTGGCCACGGCGGGCAGCACCTTTGCCCGCAGCGCGCAGCCCGACGAATATTGCGTGCTGCTGCCGAAAGCAGGCGCCGAGATCGAGTGGAACGGCGAGACGACCGTTATTCCCGGCTGTTCGATCGCCTTCGTGCCGCCCGGCGACAGCAAGGTCACGCTGCGCGACGGGGGCGAGCTGGTCCGGCTGTTCACCACCCGGAACGAGGATCTGGCCGAGGCCTGCGCCAACGCGCGTGGCTATGACATTCCGCGCAGCCATATTCCCGCGTTCGAGGCCTGGCCCGAACCGAAGGACGGCTGGGCCGTGCGATCCTATTCGCTCGACGTGGCGCCGGAAGCCGGACGTTTCGGCCGCATCTTCCGCTGCACGACGTTGATGGTGAATGTGCTCGACCCGTTCGACGGCCCGCGCGATCCGTCCAAGATGTCGCCGCATCACCATGACGATTTCGAACAGGGATCGCTGGCGCTGTCGGGTCAGTTCACCCATTACCTGCGCTGGTCCTGGACCAGCGACATGGCCGATTGGCAAGAGGACAAGGCGCTTGAGATGGGAGCGCCGTCGATGCTGGTGATCCCGCCGCCGGTCATCCATACCACCCGCGCCACCGGCTCTGGCGCCAACCTGCTCGTCGATATCTTCAGCCCCCCGCGCGAAGATTTTTCGGCCAAGGCGGGCTGGGTGCTGAATGCCTCGGATTACCCGATGCCGGGCTGAAAGCCCCGCAAGCAATGAGATCGGATGGCGCATCTCGCGCCATCCACCGGGACTGAACATTTCTCAGGGAGGAGACGACCCATGATCATCACCAGAAGAACCCTGTTGCAGGGCGCCGCCGCCATGGGCGCGACGCTGGCAACCCCCTATGTCGCCCGCGCCGCCGGCCGCACCATGCGTTTTGCCCATGCCGCGAACGAGGTGCACCCGGGCCATATCATGGCCACCAGCTTTGCCGGCGCGCTGGACGAGTTGATGCCGAGTGCCTTCAACGTCCAGATCTTCCCCAACCGCCAGCTTGGCGACGACAAGCAACTGCTTGAGGGCAGCGTCGCGGGGATGATGGATGTGGTCGCCGTGTCGGGCGTGCTGATCCCGCTGGTGACCGGCCGGCCGGCGATGAACGCCTGGCAGATGCCGTTCCTGGTGCGCGACTACGATCAGTTCGGCGAGCTCGCTCTCGGCGATGTCGGCCAGAAGATCCTCGACGATCTGCGTCCCGCCGGGCTGGTGGGCCTTGCTACCGCGAACACCGGCCAGCGCAATTTCCTGTCGGCGAAAAATGCCGTCTCGAGCATCACGGATTTCTCCGGCCTGAAAACCCGGATCGTTCCCGTTCCGCTGCACCAGCAAATCTGGGAAACCGTTGGCGCCGCTCCTGTGGGGCTGCCCTACGGCGAGATCTACGGCGCGCTTGAAACCGGGGTGATCGACGCGGTGGAGATCAACGTCTCCTCCATGCTGGGCGAAAACCTCTGGGAGGTCGGCAAGCATTTCACCCTCACCGGGCATTATCCCTGGCACATGGCGACGCTGATGTCCGAACGCTATTGGAACGGCCTGAACGACGAGGAGAAGGCCGCCGTGACCGAGGCCGGACGCCGCTCGGTCACCACCACGCTGAACTATGCCAAGACGCAGGATTTGGAAGGGCGCGAAGAGCTCAAGTCCAAAGGGGTCGAGATCATCGAGCTGAGCGATCTCGACGCGATGCGTGCCCGCGTCGCGAATCTGACCGCCGAATGGTCGGCGAAGGATCCGCTGATCGCAGAGCTGGTGACTGCCGCCGGTCAACAACCGGCCTGACGCCGCGATCCCGCGGAAGAGATGATCTTCCGCGGGCCGATTTGACGAGAAGGAATTAGAAGAATGCAGGACAGGACCGGGACGCTCTCCCGTTTCGTCTCCGCCTATGTGCGCCTGATCCGTTTCCTCGCCGGGTTCTGCATGGCGGCGATCGTGGCGATCATGCTGGCGCAGGTGTTCTATCGCTACATCCTGGGCGGCAGTCTGATCTGGGCCGAGGAGCTGTGCCGATACCTGTTGATCTGGCAGACCTTTCTCGTTCTGGGTCTGGCCTATTCACGCGGCGAATTCGTGACGCTGGACTTCCTGCCCACGATGCTGAGCCCGCGCCACCGCTGGCTCCTGCGGGCGGTCACGGCTCTGCCGATCCTGGCCTTCCTCGGGCTGATGTCCTGGTTCGGCTGGGAGTTCGCCTCTCGCTTCGACCGGCAGACGATCCCCGCGTTCGACTTCATCTGGACGGCGCTGTCCGGCGAGGCGCTCGGCCTGTCGATCCGCTATGTCTATGTCAGCGTGACAGTGGGACTGGTGCTTCTGGCGGTTCACGTGATCGCCGATCTCATCAGCACCTTCCGCTCGGACTTCCTTGAAAATCAGACGGCCATGCCCGCCTAGCGGCGACGGAGACGACATGAGCAGCTTCTTCCTTCTCTTCGCCGGGTTCCTCACCTCCGGCATTCCCATCGCGCTGGCGCTCGGTATCGCCGGCACCGCCTATCTTTATCTTTCGGGCAACGGCATGATGGCCCTCATGCTGCCGCAGCGGATGATCGCGGGGGTCGACCAGTTCGTCCTGTTGACCATCCCCCTCTTCCTGCTGGCCGGAGCCCTGATGAATGTCGGCGGCGTGACCGAACGGATCGTCACCTTTGCCCGCGCCATGGTCGGCCACCGCCGTGGCGGCATGTCCTCGGTCTCGATCCTCTCGTCGGGCTTCTTCGCCGGCATCTCGGGCAGCGCCGCCGCCGAGGCTTCGGCGCTCGGTTCGATCCTCATCCCCTCGATGTCACGCCAGGGCATGCCGCCGGCCTATGCCGCCGCCCTGATCGCGGTCAGCTCGGTCATGGGGCCGATCATCCCGCCCTCGATCACCATGATCATCTACGGCGTGCTCTCGGGCACCTCCATCGGGCAGCTGTTCCTTGCCGGGGTGGTGCCAGGCATCGGCATCGCCGTGGGGCTGCTGGCCTATGCAAGCTGGCGCGCGCGTCGCGACGGCTTTCCGATCACCCCCAAGATGAACGCGCGCGAACGCATTGCCGCCACACGCCGCACCCTGCCGGCGCTGATCCTGCCGCTGATCATCCTGGTCGGCATCAAGGCGGGCATCTTCACCCCGACCGAGGCCGCCGCCGTGGCCGTGGGCTATGCTCTGATCATCGGCTTCATCTATCGCGATCTGACCCTGCAACGGGTCTGGGACTCGCTGGTGGCAACCGCGCTGGTCTCGACCTCGATCCTTTTCATCACCTCGATGGCAAGCATCGTCTCCTTCGTGTTCACCCTCGAACAGGTGCCGACACTGATTGCCAACGCGATGCTCTCGATCTCGGAAAACCCCTGGGTCATCCTGCTGTTGCTCAACATCTTCCTGCTGATCCTCGGCATGTTTCTCGAACCGATCTCGATCCTTATCCTGACGATGCCGATCCTGATGAAGTTCCAGATGATGATCGGCATGGATCCGGTGCAGTTCGGCACGGTCGTCGTGCTCAACGTGGTGATCGGCATGGCCACGCCGCCGGTCGGCATCCTGCTGTTCATCACCTCGGCCATCTCCGGCGAACCGGTGGTGAAGGTGATCCGCGAGGCACTGCCATTGGTCGGGATTTGCCTGGTGGTTCTGGCGTTGATCGCGCTTGTGCCGCAGCTCGCCCTCTTCTTCCCACGTTTCCTGAACTGAGGTCTGTCATGACCGATCGCAGAACCGTCCTGATCGTCGTGGCCCACCCCGAGCCGACCTCGTTCAACCATGCGCTGGCACATGGGGCGGCCGAGGCGCTGCGCCGCGCTGGGCATGATGTCACCATCTCGGATCTCGCGGCGGAAGGGTTCCGCGCCGATCTTGGCCCGCATGACGTGACGCAACGCGCCGCGGAAGACCGCTTTCACGTGCAGGCCGAACAGGCCAAGGCCGCGCGCAACGGCAGCTATGCGGCAGACATCCTGCGCGAACAGCGCCGGGTGGCAGAGGCCGACAACCTGATCCTGCAGTTCCCGATCTGGTGGGGCGGTCCACCCGCCCTGCTGAAAGGCTGGATCGACCGGGTGCTGAGCTATGGCTTCGCCTATGTCGATGGGCGGCGCTTCGAGACCGGCCTGTTCCACGGGCGTCGCGCGATGATCAGCGTGACCACCGGCGGCACGCGGGAACGGTTTTCCGAGGCGGGCGCCTATGGCCCGATCGAACCTTTGCTGATGCCGCTCCAGCGGCTGACGCTGCAATACATGGGCTTCGATCTCGCCCCGCTGCAGGTCGCCTATGGCGCCCCGCGCACGACGCCCGAAACGCGCGCGGACTACATCGCCTCCCTCGCCCGCGCCGCTCTGGACATGGCGGCCCAGCCGGTGACACGCACGAACGCCTGGCGGACCGCGCTGGACGAGGTCGTCGATCAGGCCTGGTCAAGCCGCGCCTAGACCGCCGATCGGCGCCCGATTGCGACTGTCCCAGGCCCTCGGGCACCTAGTTCAGCCAGACGCCCGCGAAGACCACCACCAGGCCGGCCAGCAACAGCGCCACGCGCAGCCCCAGAGGCCGCCGTCCGATCAGCCCGTGGGAGATCAGCGCCAGCCCCAGCGCAATCCTGAAAAAGGCGAAGATCGCCCAGAGCGGTTCCTCGGTCAGCATCAGCACGCCGGGGTTCGCCACCATCCCCAGCGGGATGACATAGAGCCCCACCCCCAGCGCCATCGCCGTGGTGGCGACCTTCACCCAATTCTCGCCGATCATGCCGGCGGCGATGAAGACCGCGCCGCAGACCGGCGGGGTGATGGTGGAGAGAAGCGCGAACCAGAAGACGAAGAGATGCGCCTGCAACGGCTCCAGCCCCAGTTGCATCAGCGCGGGCCCGGCGACCGAGACGCAGATCACATAGGCCGCGGTCGTCGGCACCTCCATCCCCAGCACCAGGCAGGCCATCGCCGTCAACAGCAGCGAGGGCCAGAGCATCCCGCCCGAACCCGAGAGGATCAGCGAGGTGATCTTGACCCCGAGGCCGGTGACCCCGAGCACCCCGATCACGATCGAGGCGCAGAGGATGATCGAGGCGATCATTGCCACCTGACGGGCCGAGCTGAGCAGCGCCGAGACCAGCCGCCGCCCGGTCTGGCCCAGATCGAAGCGCAGACGGCCGTCGATGAAGAGCAGCAGCGCGCCCGCAAGGATCGACAGGCAGGCGGCATATTGCGGCGTATAGCCCAGCCCGAACATCGCCAGCATCAGCACGGTGAAGGGCACCAGGAAGAACAGCGAGGTGACGATGACGTCGCGCTTCTCGGGGCGATCCTCGGCGGCGATGCCCTTCAGCTCATAACGGGTGGCATAGGCGTTGATGCCGACCCAGACCGCCCAGAAATAGAGGATTGCCGGCAGGATCGCCGCGGCCATGATCTGGGTATAGGGGGTGCCGGTCAGCTCGACCATCACGAAGGCCCCGGCGCCCATCAGCGGCGGCATGATCTGCCCGCCAGAGGAGGCCACGGCCTCGACCCCCGCGGCCAGCCGCTTGGGATATCCGAGCTTGGTCATCGCCGGCAGGGTGATCGCCCCGGTGGAGGCGACATTGGCACTGGCGGAGCCCGAGATCGAGCCGAAGAGCGCCGAGGAAAGCACCGAGACCTTGGCCGCCCCGCCGGTCAGCCGGCCGGCCGCGGCGGCGGCCACATTCATGAAGCCCTGCCCGGCCTCGCCCGCGTTCAGCACCGCGCCGAAGATCACGAAGATCGCCACCACCCCCACCGACACGGCGGTGAGCGAGCCCCAGAGCCCGCCCTCGGCAATCGTCATGGTGCCCAGGAAGGATTCCACCGGGGTGCCGGAATGGCCGAACTCTCCGGGGATGTGCTGACCCCAGAGCGCATAGGCCAGCGCCACCACCGCTGCCAGCGGCAGCGGCCAGCCGATGGCGCGGCGGGCGGCCTCGATCACCGTCAGCAACAGCACCACGGCGACGCCGATCTGGAAACGGCCTTCGAGAAAGCCGTATTGATCGCCCAGCATCTGATAGTTCAGCGCGACCCAACCGGCGGCGCCGACGCCAAGAACCGTCAGCACCGCGCCGGAGATCATCGCCCAGCGGCCACGCACGCCAAAGAGAAAAATCCAAGGCAGCACCACCGCCATATGCAGCGGCCGGCTGACCAGATTGGGCACCAGACCCCAGAAGATCAGGCCGATGTGATAGACCACCAGAAGCGCCGCCAAGGCGATCCAGATGGCCCGCGCCCAAGCCGCCTTCGGCAATTTCTCTTCCGGTTCCATAGGTGCCCCCACGTTCAAGGCCATTCAAATGAAGAGGCCGGGCAATCCGCCCGGCCCGGTCGTCGTTCTGAGCGCAGGATTTATTTCTGCGCGTCGGTCAGGGTGAAGCCTGCCTCTTCGTAATAGCGGATCGCGCCCGGATGCAGCTTGCCGGTGATATTGGCCATCAGCCCCGCGTCGACGCCGTTCCACCAGGGCGCGGTCTCGCCCATCTTCGCCTTTTCTTCCCAGAAGGTCTTGGTCAGCGCATAGGCGGTGTCATCGTCCATCTTGGTGGTGGCATAGGTCACCACCGGCAACGAGGTGGTGACAACATCGCTGTCCTGCCCGGCATAGGTGCCGGCGGGGATGACCAGACGCGCGCGCTTGGTGGCGGCGACCTCCTCATCCGTCATCGACAGCAGCGTCACCCCGGTCGAGGCAGCGGCTTCGACCACGTTCGGGGCGGGAAAGCTGCCCGAGGTGACGAAACCGTCGATCTGGCCGTTCTTCAGCGCCGGCACGGCGTTCGACAGCTCCACATCGGCGATCTTGACCTTGTCGGTCAGCCCGAAGAGCTGAAGATATTTCTCGCCTTCCTTGGCGCCGAAAGTGCCCTTGCCCACCAGGATGGTCTTGCCGGCGAGACCGGGGAAATCGGTGACGCCGCTGTCCTTCGACATGACGAAATGCATGGTCAGCGACGGCAGCGGGAAAAGCGCACGGATTTCATCGAAAGCGGGGCTGGTCTTGCCCTCGAAATCCCCCTTGCCGGCCTGCGCGGCGGCGACCAGCGCCGGGGGCGAGGTGAAGACGTAATCGCCACCGCGGGCGCGCGTCTCCATCACGTTCTGGGTGCTGCCCTGGCTTTCCTCGATGGTGACGATCACGTTGCCGTCGCTGCCGGCCTTCATGGCCTCGGCGATCTGCACGCTCATCTGATAATAGGACGACCCCGACTTTGCCGCCTTCAGGGTCACGCGGGTTTCGGCCTGGGCCGGCAGGGCGATCAGCGCCGCAAGGCCCGCCGCCAGCATGGATTTGGTAAAGAATTTCATCTGATGGTCCCTCCCGGTCTCAGCGCGGGCGACTAAAACACCGCCCTCGCCAGATGGTCAAGGTTACTCCGCCGTACCGCCCGGGCCGAGGCTGCCGCAGGGCGGGCCTTTTTGGCGGCGCGCACGGCGGGCGCGGGATCAATAGGTGACGGTCACCACGATGGTGTCGGAATAGACCCCCGGCGAGGGCGTGGCTTGCGGCGGCACCCGACCATAGACATCGAAACTTGCCGCCGTGCCCGAACCGACCCCGGGCTGCGGCATCCCGTTGGCGGCATTGCCCCATGGCAGGGCGCGGGCCGCATCGCGATAAAGACCATAGCTCACCCCCTCCCCTCCGGGGTTGCGCATGATCCGGCTGGTCGGGCCGCTGCCGTAGAGCCCGTTGTCGAGGTTGATGTCGAAACTGGTGCCGGCGGTGCAGCGTACATCGAGACTGCTCTGCGCGTCGATGTTCGACGTCAGCAGCGACACCGATCCGAAATTCAGATCATTGGCCGTGACCACACATTCGGGCAGCACCGTCGCCCGCACCTCGAAAGAAAAGGTGGCGGTGCGCGACACGCAGAACAGCAGCAGGTTGCAGGTTCGGTAATCGACCCGCACGTCGATGATGTCGCGATCGAACAGTGACGCATAGCTACCCGGCACCACGCTGGTCTGATTGCCGAGGACACGGCCGTAGACCGGCACCGTGGTCGTGCCGGTCCCCAGCAGAACCGCGGAAAACGTGCTCAGCGCGAAAGGGGTGCCGCCGTAGGAGCCATAGGTCGATCCCACGATGCTGGTGCGCGACGCGTCCTTGTAAAGCTGGTAGCTCAGCGTGCTCGCGGTGGTCAGGCTGTTCATATAGCGCGAACTGGAATCGGCGCCGGCCTCGCCCGATCCGATGCTGATATTGCCGGAGATCGACCCCAGAAGGCCGATCCCCAGCAGATAGCTGCAATCAATCGTCAGCAGACCGGAAACATCGGTGCTGGCGGGGCCAAGCACGTCGACGACGCCGAAATCGACATCTGTCATCGAGAATTCGCAGCCCTGCGCGCGGGCGGCGGCGGACCACCCCAGCAGCAGCGCCAGCGCCATCAAAAGCGCGGTCAGCCTCGCCCGGACCGCGCTTAGAGACATGACACCCCCCCGATCTGGGTGATCGTACCCGGAGTGGGCGTATAGGGAAACACGGCGTGACAGCTCGTGTTGTTGAGGAAATGCACGGTTACCCCGTTGTTCGCCCCCGGTGTCAGCCCGGAGAGATAGAGCTGCCCGTCGTAGCCGACCAGGAACTCCCCTCCGGTGGCATCGAGCCGCGCGGTCAGACCGACGGGCACCGGCGCGCCATCTGCCCCCACCAGCGACACCAGGGCCGTCTCGGCCGAGGTGTCGACACCGAAGTCGACCCGCACGCCGCTCTGTTCCGCCGGGCGGATGACCTGACGGGTGCTTTCCACCGTCGCGTCGAGCGGCAAGCTGCCGGCGTCGATCGAAAGCTGGTTGCCCTCCCAGGCGCGCAGATCGGGGACCAGCAGCTTGCCGCCCCGCCCGGTGGTGCCGACGACACGGTTCTCGTGACGCACCTCCACCCCTGCCGCACCAGCGTCCACCACGGCGAAGGAATCGTCGATCCAGCGCGACAGGAACACCCCGCCGCCGCCCAGAACCAGGGCGCCGTTGGCACGGGCGCCCAGGCTCGGGTCGCCCCCCGACAGACGCGCCGCCAGATCGAGCCCGGCATAGCGGAAATCCCGAGAGGCCGAGGCATAAAGATCGGTCTGGTCGCTGTTGGCCAGTTGCAGTCGCCAATCCCAGTCCGGCGCATCATGGCCGGCCCGCCGGGTCAGATAGGCCGCCTGCCGTGGCGTGCCGCCGCGCGTCTCGATCCGTCCGCCGGCCGAGCGATAGCGCCCCAGCGGCACATGCAGGCTGACCCCCAGCGCGTATTCGTCGCCATCGTTGCCGTCCAGCGCGATGCCGGTCAGGTTCAGGGTCTGCCCACCCCGCAGGGTCTTGGAAAAGGATGCCCCCAGACTGGTTTCCTGATCGCCGTCGAACCGCTCGGTATCGGCGTAGAACAGGTTCAGCCCCGCGCCGTGGCCGCTAAGCGGAATGGCCAGCGACAGCTGGCTCAGGTTCCTGGTCTGCGAGACGGTGGGCAGGCTGCTGGTATCGACGCTATAGCGCGCGATGTCGTAGAAATCGCCATTCATCTGCAACCGCCGCCCCGACACGGCCAGCCGGCCAAGATCGAACCGGCCGGCGACTTCGGCCAGGTTGCCGTCCCCCTTGCCGGACTGGCTGTTGGCCATGGCCAGTTCGACCGTCCCCAATTGGCCGACCGCAAAGGTGGCGCCGCCGCCGACCAATTGCAGGTCATTGCCATATTCGGCGTGCATCGACAGGGTCAGCCGGCTGGTCAGACCGAAACGCAGCGAGGCCGAGCCAAAGGAGTCCTCCCCATAGTGGTCGTCCTGGGTCCCTATGCCCAGCCGCGGCCGACCATAGGCCAGCGCATAATCGACCAGCCCCGGCCGCAGCAGATAGGGCGAGACCATGAAGGGCATGCTCACCGCGGTCTCGCGGCCCGAGGCGTCCCGCACGATGATCCGCGCGTCGCCGGTGCCGGTGGCGATCGGCAGATCGGTCAGCAGGAAGGGCCCCGCCGGCACCTCGGTGGTATAGCGGCGCAAGCTGTCGGCATAGACATCCACCGTCGAGGGCACCGCTGCCGAACCGGAATAGCTGGGCAGCGCCAGCGTCACCAGATCGGGCCTCAGATCGAAGTTGCGCCGGACCAGCACTCCGCCCAGCCGGACGGAATTCGACCAGTTCGGCCCGCGGGTGATGACATCGCCAAGCTGCATCTGCAGCGCCATCCCGGACCAGGAGCTGCGCCAATAGGTTTCCAGTCGCCGCGCCACCGAGGCATCGCCCGACAGGTCCGAAACCGCCTCGCCATGATGAAAGATCCCGATCGGGGAATAAAGCCGCCCCTCGAACACCCCCGAGGCCAGCGGGTCGGTCGCGGTGCCACTGTTCTGCTCCCAATCGAGCCCGAGATCATAATTCAGCACCGCGCCAAATCCTGCGACCGGCCGCTCGCGATCCTCCTCCGCCTCTTCCGGGCCCCGGGCGTCGATCACCCGGGCGGCCCGATGCGCCGCGCCGGCGGTGACATGCAGCGTCTGCCCCGGCTCGTCGAGCACCCAGGTCAGATCCGGTGCCGCGATCAGCGGCACATCGACACCGTCGCGACAGCCGCCGCGCGCGGGCTTCAGGCCGATCCGGCACAGCTCTCCGGCATCGGCGCTGAGCGTTCCGTCGGCATTCTGCACAAAGCGCCCGATCAGACCGGTGGGCTGATCGTTGATGAAAACCTCAAGATAAAGCTCGCGAGCCGGTTGTCCCCAGACGACCGAAGCGGCAGCGATCGCCACCACCGCCGCAACCCCAGTCCTCAGCCAGAATGAAACCCCGGCGCGCCATCGTTCAGCGCGCCGAGACAGAAGCATGATAGTCACCCGCCGCCGTCATCGCGCTGAGTGTCAGCCCGCTGCCGATCCCGGAGACCGCCCCCAGTGGCCAGCGCATCGTCGCGCCGCCCAGCACATAGCCGAACAGCCCCGTCTTGCCGTAGACCCGGCTGCCGCCCCGGCTGAGCCGCAGATCGACCAGCCGCAGGTTCTGCTGACCGCTGTTCCTTGCCTCGAGATAGGCGCCGGCGCCGCTGCGGCGCACCGACCAGGCGACCTGTGCCTTGGTGCTTCCGGGCGCGGTGAAAAACACCGGAATGCTGAGGCGGGTGGCGAAATCCACCGTGCCCGATCGTTGCCGGCTCATGTCGGGCACCTCGTCCACCAGCACGCGATAGGCCTCTTGTCCGCGCACCTTGGACTTGGTGGTGCGGACAATGCGGATCGACTGTTCTCCCCCCGGACGAACCTGGGTGATCGGCGGGCTGACCACCACATCGCGGGTCGGCACCAGCCGGTCCTCACCCCCGGTCTGATCCCAAAGAAACACCCGCGCCTGCACCGTGATCGGCTGCTTGCCGATGTTGCGCAGGGTCAGGCTGGTCTGAGCGCCAGGCGCCTGTACCTCGAGCAACACCGGGGCAACCCGCAATCCTTCGGCCCGGGCCGGCGCCACCGCGGCCCCCAGGAGGCACGCGAGAACCAGAGAATACCACAGCAGCAGCATCCGCATCGCCGGCTTCTCCTTCCTCTGGACGAGGATCAAAACGTGACCGTGACCGTGATCGTATCGGTATAGGTCCCGGCGGCCGGCGTCGTCTGGATCGGCACCTGGCCATAGACCGTATAGGTCTGCCCGGTCCCGTCACCGGTGCCAGTCACCACATCGGAACCGGGGGTATTGCCCCAGTTCACCGTGCGCGAGGCGTCCGAGAACAGCGTGTAGTCGACATAGGGGCCGCTCGCCGAAGCCTGCATCTTGCGGGTGGTCGTGGACCCTCCGGTCGACTGGCCCTCGTTCAGGCCGATCGAATAGCCGGTGCCATTGGTGCAGGTGACCTCAAGATCGGTCGTCCCGTTCACCGCCGCGGTCAGAACGCCCTGCGTCCCGAAGTCGAGCGTTTGGGTCGATGTGACCTGGCAATCCGCCTGGATCGTGATCTGAACCCCGAAAGTCGCGGTCGCGGTATCCGCCGCGGCCTCTTGCTGCGGCACGAGCAGCATAATGAACCCTGCGCCGACCATCAGGCCGGCATGGAAAACTCTTGGCATCAAACTCACCCTCAAATTTATGCTTTTTTTACAGCATAACACCACACACCTCATACGTGTAAAGATTCCATTTTTGCGATTTGAAAAATAGATGTTCAGTTCTCATGTTTAGGATTGAGTGCAGAAAATAGGTAATGAACTCTGACACTTACAGCCTTTACGCGAAGTCAAGCACCGACAACGCCCGACGCTTCCCCAGCGTCATATCGAAAAACACATACATTTCCTAAGGTTGCAATCTCTCGACGATCTTACCAAGGAGAATGGCGCCCTTCGGCCCCGAGATCGCGGAGCCACCCTGCGCAATGCTGGCGACGTCAAACGGCCGCCCCCTGCGCAGGGACGGCCGTTTCAAAACGTCACATTTCCACGGTGAGACATGTGGCCCCAGGGCCACAGACGTCAGTGGATCGTCGGGTCGAGCTTGTCGCGCAGCCAGTCGCCCAGAAGCGAGATGGCAAGCGTGGTCATCACGATCACCACCGAGGGCGCCAGCATGATCCAGGGCGCCCGGGTGATATATTCCCGCCCATAGCCCACCATGTTGCCGAGGCTGGTCATCGGCGGCTGCACCCCGAGGCCCAGGAACGACAGGCCGGATTCCAGCAAGATCACCTCGGGAAACACCAAGGTCATCGACACGATGAGAGTCGAGGCGATGTTGGGCAGGATGTGGCGCAGATAGACCCGGGACGGCCTGGCCCCCAATTGGGTCACCGCCGTGGCATAGCCCTGGGCCGAGGCGGCAATCGCCAGGCCGCGGGCTATCCGGGCGTAGCGTTCCCAACCGTAAAGCCCCATCAGCCCCACCAACAGCGGCAGCGAGTTGCCGAAGAAGGCCAGTACCGACAGCGCCAGGATCAGGAAGGGCATCGCCGCCTGGAAGTCGGCCAGCACCAGCACGATCTGTTCGACGAAGCCGCGGAAATGCGCCGCCAGAAAGCCCAGCGTGGTGCCAAGAACGGCCGAGATCAGCGTCGCCCCGAAGGCGATCAGCAGCGACACCCGGATCGAGATGATCAGCCGCGACAGCACGTCCCGGCCCAGCTCATCAGTGCCCAGAGGGTGGGCGAAGGACTGGAAGGGTGCCACCAGACGGTATTTCAGATCGAGCGCGGTGAAGGAATGCGGCGCCAGCCAGTTCGAGAAGATGGCGACCACCAGCATCACCGCGACCCAGAAGATCGAGACGCCGACATACCAGGGCAGATCCAGCCGGCGGCGCGCCGGTTCAACGGGGACAGAGGAGGCAAGCATATCGGTCATGGCTCAGGCTCCCGCGCGCGCGCCCTGCCGAAGCCGGGGGTCGAGCACGCCATAGAGGAAATCAACAATCAGGTTCGAGGTCACCATCGAGGCGGCGACCAGCAGCAGCAGGCATTGCACCACGGCCAGATCGCGGTTCGACACCGCCACCACCAGCAGCCGCCCCACCCCGGGCCAGGAGAACACGCTTTCGACCACCACGGCGCCGGCGATCAGGCTGCCGACCAGAAAGCCCACCAGCGTCACCGTCGGGATCGCGGCGTTCGGCAGCGCATGGCCGCGCACCACCGCCGCCCAGGGCAACCCCTTGGCCGAGGCGGTGCGGATGAAGGGACGGCCCAGCACCTCGAGCATCGCCGAGCGGGTGAAGCGCGCCAGCGCGGCGGCGCCACCAAGGCCCAGCGTGATGATCGGCAGGATCGCGTGCATCCAACTGTCCCGCCCGCCCGAGGGCAACCAGCCGAGGTTGACCGAGAACACCAGAACCAGCGCCAGCGCCAGAACGAAGCTGGGCACCGCGAAGCCGAGAACGGCGGTCACCATGACCGCGCGGTCGAACCCCTTGCCCTGATGCAACGCCGCATAGACGCCGGCGGGAATGCCGATGGCCAGCTGCAACAGCAGCGCGGGAATGGTCAGGGCGAGCGTCGCCGGGATCCGCTCTCCCACCAGCTCGATGGCGGACCGGCCGTCGCGCATCGAGATGCCCAGATCGCCGCGCAGGATGGCGTGAAAATACTCGACGTATTGCACCAGCACCGGCCGGTCGAGGCCCCAGTTGTGGCGAAAGGCCTCGATCGCCTCGGGCGGCGCCTCGGGGCCGAGGATGATGGTCGCCGGATCGCCCGACAGGCGCAGCACGATAAAGGCGAAGGTGACCACCAGCGCGATGGTCAGGGCGGAGCGCAACAGGCGCGTGACGAAATAGCGGATCATTCTGCGGCCATCCCTGCGGGGGTTGTGTCATTGATCAGGTGGCAGGCGGCGCTGCGCCCCGAACCGATCCGGCTGAGCGCCGGGGTCTCCCAGCGGCAGCGATCCTGCGCCACCGGGCAGCGCGGATGAAAGGCGCAGCCGGTCGGGCGCGCGGCGGGATTCGGTGGCTCTCCGGTCAGGATCACCCGCTTGCGGCGCTGCGCCCCTGGCGTCGGTGCGGCCGAGACCAGCGCCTGGGTATAGGGGTGCTGCGGATCGCGCAGCACCTCTTCGGCGGTGCCCTCTTCGACGATATGGCCCAGATACATCACCGCGACGCGCTGGCTGATCTGGCGCACCACCCGCAGGTCGTGGCTGATGAAGATCATCCCCAGCCCGCGTTCGGCCTGCAGGTCGATCAGCAGATTGACCACCTGCGCCTGGATCGACACGTCAAGCGCCGAGACCGGCTCGTCACAGACCAGAAGCTCGGGATCGGTGATCAGCGCGCGGGCGATCACCACCCGCTGCCGCTGACCGCCCGACAGTTCGTGCGGGAAGCGGCGGCCGTGATCCTCGGACAGGCCAGTCAGCTCCAGCGCATGGCGCACCCGATCGGCGCGCTCGGCCTTGCCGCCGATCCCATGGATATCCAGCGGCTCGGCGATCTGGTCTGCCACCGGCAGCCGGCGATCGAGCGCACCGAGCGGATCCTGAAACACCATCTGCGCCCGCTTGCGCAAAGCGCGCCACTCGGCCGAGCCGAGCGCCGGCATCGGGGCGCCGCCAAAGGCCACCCGGCCGCTGTTCGGCGCCTCGAGCCCCAGCGCGATCCGCCCCATGGTGGATTTGCCCGAGCCGCTTTCGCCGACGATGCCCAGGGTTTCGCCCGGGCGCACCGCAAGCGAGACACCGGCCACCGCCTGCACGCCCACCGGGGTGCCGAACAGGCCCTTGCGGCTCATGTAGGTGCGGGTCACGTTGTCGAGCGACAGAAGCGGCGCGGTCATGCCGTCACCTCCGATCTTGCGGTTTCGGCAGGCAGCACCGCCGCGACCGGCTGCAGGTCAAGCTCTGCCGCGCGGGCACAGGCGATGCGGCGCCCCGGTTCCATCCGGCGCAGCTGCGGCATCTCGCCCAGACAGGCGGGCGCGGCATGGGCGCAGCGGGGTGAAAAGGCGCAGCCCGTCGGCATCCGCCGCGGATCGGGCACCACGCCCGGGATCGCCACCAGCCGGCGCGGCGCATCCAGCGTCGGCAAAGCGTCGATCAGCCCGCGGGTATAGGGATGGCGCGGCGCATCGAACAGCTCGCGCGCCGGCGCCTCTTCGACCACGCGGCCGGCATACATCACCGCCACGCGATCGCAATTCTCGGCCACGACGCCCAGATCATGGCTGATCAGCACCAGCGCCATATTGGTTTCGCGCCGCACCAGCTGCAGCAGATCGAGGATCTGCGCCTGGATCGTCACATCGAGCGCGGTGGTGGGTTCGTCCGCGATCAGCAGATCGGGATTGCCGGCCAGCGCCATGGCGATCATCACCCGCTGGTTCTGTCCGCCCGACATCTCGTGGGGATAGGATTTCAGCCGCCCGGCCGCATCGGGAATGCCGACCAGCTCCAGCAGCCGCTTGGCCTCGGCGTCGATCGAACGCCCCGACAGGCCGCGATGCAGCGCCAGCGCCTCGCCCAATTGGCGGCGGATCGTCAGCACTGGATTGAGCGCCGAGGCCGGATCCTGAAAGATCATCGCCACGCGCCCGCCGCGCAGATGCTCGATCGCCCCGATCGGCGCCTCAAGCAGGTTTTCGTCGTCGAGGGACACCCGCCCCTCGACAACAGCTTTTTCAGGCAGCAGCCGCAGGGCCGCCAGCCAGGTGACCGACTTGCCGGACCCGCTTTCGCCGACAATGCCCAGCGCCTCGCCGCGGTGGATCGCGAAATCCACCCCGCGCACCGCCGGGGCGCCGTCGAATGCGACCCGCAGCCCCTCGATCCTGATCAACGGCCCTGCCATGGCTCAGATCGCGAAGTTGCCGGGGCCGAAGTCCATGGCGAAGGCCGGCGAGGCCTTCCACTGGATCGACTTCGGCTTGGCGGTGAAGGTCGCGTTCTGGTGCAGCACGGTATAGGCCGGATCCTCGCGTTCGCAGATCACCAGCATCCGCGCGAAGGCCTTGCGGCGGGCGGCGCGATCGACCGAGGTTTCCAGGAATTCGCAGAGCTGGTTCATCTCGGCGTTTTCCCATTCGCCGATCTGCTGCTGCTGGCCGTTCGGCCCGTGCTGGTTGACGATCGAGGAGACCGGATCCGGGAAGGGGGCAGAGTTCGACCAGTCGCGCACGGCACGGGTATCGCCGCGTTCCATGATCTGGGCCCAGTTTTCCTTGCTTTCGATCTGCACGTTCAGACCGACCGACTTCCACATCTCGACCAGCACCTGCGCGGTGGCGACCTGGTTGGTGTAATAGTTGCTCAGCAGACGATAGGGGATCGGATCGCCCTTATAGCCGGCGTCCTTCACCAGGCTCATCGCCAGTTCCGGGTTGAACTCGGGCACGGTCCAGTCGGCGATGAACATATCGGCGTAATAGGGCCATTGCAGACCGGCGGGCACCACAGTGCGACCGGCCCAAAGGCTGTCGACGATGGCCTGACGGTCGATCGAATGGGTCATGGCCCGGCGGATGCGCGGATCGACCAGTTGGGCGTGATGCTTGTCGAAGACGGTCAGCCGGTGGTTCGGGATGGTGCCGCCCTGAACCTCGAACCCGGCGTTGCTTTCAATCTCGCCGATCAGATCCGGCGGGATGTCGCAGGCGAACTGGTATTCGCCCGACAGCAGACCGTTCACCCGGCTGGCGACTTCCGGCACTTCGACGAAGCGGATTTGCTTCAACGGCGGCAGGCCGCCCCAGTAATCGTCATGCGATTCCAGCAGCAGTTCGGTGTCGGGGGTGAAATGTACCACCTTGTAGGGGCCGGTGGTGACGGGTTTGCGGGCCCAATCCAGGTAAGAGGCGCTGTCCTCCCAGCCACGGCGCGACATGATGTCGGAGCCATAGCGCAGCAGGCGGCCTTCCATGGTGACGTCGGGCGTCGCGTTGTAGAACCGCACGGTATACTTGTCGACGGCTTCGACCCGGGCCAGATCGGGCCAGGCGCGGCGGGCGACGGCGGGGACTTCCGGCGGCAGTTCCTTGCCGGCGCGCGGCGTCGGGATCTGCTCGAATGCCTTGATCGTGTTACGGTTCTTCGGCTCGGTCTCGCCGAACATACGTTCGCGCGAGAAGGTGAAGACCACGTCATCGGCGGTCAACTCATCGCCATTGTGGAACTTGACGCCTTCGCGCAGCTTCAGCTCGACGGTCTGATCGTCGATCCGTTTCCACTCGGTCGCCAGCAGCGGCTGGGCTTCGAGCTGGCCACGCAGGTTGCGCCCGATCAGCGATTCCCAGATCGAGCCGAAGAACACGCGTTCACCGACGTTCGACTGTTCACGCAGAACATCGAGCGTGTTGGAGTTGGTGATCTTCTGGACGGCGATGGTGATCGACGGGCGCTCGGTCTGGCCAATGGCGAAACGCGGCAGCACCAGCGAGCCGGCGGCGGCGGCGCCGGTGCGCAGCACCGAACGACGAGAAATCAGCATGGGTTTGTCCCCTTGGTCTGTCCGAATGGATGGGAAATGCAGAATGCTCCGCTCCACTAGGACCCCGAGGTGACGCCGGGGTGAAACCGGGGTGACAGGGAGGTGACGTTTCTGGCACAGAAACTTGACAGATGACGCGAATGATCGCCACGAGGCAGCAGAATCAAAAATGCGCGCCGGAGCGATCCGGCGCGCATTCTGTTCAGATCGTCGGCACCCGGCCCCGGATCAGCGCCGATCGGCGCGCAGCCGGCCGAAGTTCTCGCGGTGGATCTCGTAATGGCCGTCGATGAAGTTCTCGAAATGCACGAGACAGGCCTCGTCATCGGCCAGGATGACGCCGTATTGCCCCGGCCCATCCACCAGCCGCACATGGCCCGGCGCGCTTTCCAGATGCAGCTTGGCGCTATAGTGGCCGCCGGCGATAGTGGTGAAGGGAATGCCCTGCCAGTTGGCCGTCGTGGTGATATGGACATGCCCCGAGATCACATGGCGGATGTCGGGATGGGTCTTCAGCACCGCCAGCAGCTTTTCCGGCTCTTCCAGGCGGATCCGGTCGACCGGCATCTGCAGCTTGGCGACATGGTGATGCAGCACCACGATCACCGGCATGTCCTTCGCCTCGTCCAGCCGCGCCTGCAGCCAGGCCAGCCGGCTGTCGCAGATGCGACCGCCCACCAGCCCCGGTTCGGTGCTGTCGAGCATGATGATGCGGAACCCCTTGGCATCGACCACCTTCTGGACAAAGCCGTTCTCGTCGGCATAGCCGTCGCCGAAGACCTCCAGGAAGGTCGGCCGGTCGTCGTGATTGCCCAGCATCAGATGGGTGTCCATCGTCAGCGGGGCGATCAGGTCGGGTAGCCGCACATAGGCCTCCGCCTCCCCCAGATCGGCGAGATCGCCGGCCAGGATCACCATATCCGCATCCGCGTGGCGCGTGTTCACGCTCTCGACCGCCTGGCGCAGACGCTGGGCGGTGTCGAGGGTGTTGGAGATCTCGCCTTCGGGAACGAGATGCAGATCGGACATGATGACCAGTTTGAGCGTCATTGGGCGAGACCCCGTTCTTCCAGATAGCGCATGGAGGCAGGGATACCGGATTTGTCGCGCAGCTCAAGCACCAGATGCGGCGTCGCCTCGATACCGTTCAGCGCCCGGAACACCGCGTCCCAGCGGATGGTTCCCTCGCCCAGCGCCCAGTGGCGGTCGGCATAGCCTTCGTTGTCCTGCAGGTGGACGTGGTGCAGCAAATCCGCGGCAGAGGTCACATAATAGTCAACCGGCGGAGCGCCGTTGGTTTGATGGGCATAATGCGCATGGCCGGTGTCGATGGAAATCTTCAGCGCCGGCGAATCGAAATGCTCGACCAGACGGCGACGGTCCATCGGGTCGATATCCTCGATGTTCTCCATCACCAGGGTCACGCCGATGTCCTCGGCTCGCTTGACGGCGGCGCCGATGGTGGCGCGGGCATTGTCCATCATCCGGTCGCGGGCGCCGGGCTGGTTGTCGAGGTTGTTGAAATCCCAGGTGGTGTAGGGCGAATGGATCACCATCTGCGTGGCACCGACGGCGGCGCAGACGTCCAGCCCCTGATCCATCCGCCGCGCGACCAATTGCTGAAAGCCCGGATCCATCGTGCCGATGGTAAAGCCCCAGAACGGCCCGTGAATCCCGACCCGGCCGTTGTGACCGTCAAGCAGCCGGCGCGCCTCTTCGGCCAGCGCGCTCCAGTCGCTGTCCAGCACCTCGGCGGTATGGAAGGACTGCAGTTCGACATCGCGGTCCTTTTCGAACAGCCAGTCGCGATAGGTCTCAAGTTCGGCGTTGCGCAAAGCCGCGCCGACGACGGGGAGTGTCATTCCGGTCTCCTTGGAATTTGAATGCGCCGCCTCCCTAGATCGGCTGGATGACCGCAAGATGACAGGCGCCCGCATTTCGCGGGCGGTCATGCAAGTTTCCGTCATCATCGCGACTCGGCCAGGGACCGCCGCCCCGCCCAGGCGCAGGCCTCAGAACAGCCGGCCGGGGTTCATGATCCCCTTGGGATCGAGCACCGCCCGCAGCGTCTGGCTGAGCGCGATTTCCTCGGCAGAGAGGATCTGCGGCATATAGCTCGCCTTCGCCATGCCGATCCCGTGTTCGGCCGCAATGCTGCCGCCAGCCTCCAGCACGCCGGAGAGCACGATCTCCTTGATCCGCGCCACATCTTCCGGCGCGATCCGGCCACCGCCGGCATCGACCACCCCAAGATGCAAGTTCATGTCACCGAGATGACCGAACCACAGGCAATGCAAGCGCGGGAAAACCTGCCTCAGGGTGGCGGTCAGATGCATGATCAGATCGTCACTGCCTTCGGCCAGCAGGCTGACATCGAAGCTCGCCATCGAGGCAAAGGCCTGCGGCAACCCCTCGTTGGCCTCGCGCAGAGCCCAGAACTCCTCGATCTGGCGCAGGCTCTGGGCGATCGCTCCATCGGTGATCAACTCCTTTTCGAAGAGCTGCTCCAACACCTCCTGCAACCCCTTGCGCAGCGGCGCCTCCTCGGCTCCCTCGATCTCGATCAACAGGGTCAGCCCGTCGTCCCTGCTGTTGCAGGGCAAGGGGTCAAAGCCGCGAAACCCACTGGCAAAGCTGTAGTAGTCGGGCCACATCACCTCGCAGATCGACAGCCCGGCCAGGTGCGTCTCAAGCGCCTCCAGCACCGCCAGCGCGTGTTTCAGATCCGGTGTCCGCAGCAGCGCGGTCACCCGGGCAGATGGCGCCGGACGCAGCCGCAGCACCGCGCCGGTCACCACCCCCAGGGTGCCTTCGGCCCCGATGAAGAGCTGTTTCAGATCATAGCCCGTGTTGTTCTTGAGAAAGCCGTTCATCGCGCTCATGACACGCCCGTCGGGCAGCACCGCCTCGAGCCCCAGAACGTTGTGGCGCATCACCCCTTCGCGAAAGGCGCGCATGCCACCGGCATTGGTCGAGATCATGCCGCCGATCTGGCAGGAGCCCCGCGATCCGATATCGACCGGAAACATCATCCCCTTGGCTGCGGCCGCTTCCTGCAATTGCGCCAGGGTCACACCGGCTTCGACCCGCGCGGTGCGCGCGGCGGCGTCGATCTCGGGCTCGGCCGCCATCCGGTCCAGGCTGATCACCACCCCCTCCGCCAGAGGTGCCGCGCCGCCGACAAGCCCGGTTCTCCCCCCCTGCGTCACCACCGGCACCCCCCGTGCCGAACAGATTTCCAGGGCGCGCGCCACCTCCTGCACCGATCCAGGACGCAGCACCGCCAGCGGCACCACCGGCTCGCGCGTCGTCCAATCGGTCAGATAGGCACGATTCGCGGCATCGCCAGGCTGCACCACCTGCGGCCCCAGAGCAGAAAGAAGAGCGTCCAGAGTCATTTTACCTTCCCCAATCGGGCACAAAACATCCGGTCACCGCGCAGAGCCCATGACAGGCCCCACCGGTGTTAAAGCCGACCATTCCCTCCCCGCGTCCGATCGTGGGAGGTGCGGGCTCCTGGTCTTGCCGAGGCTCTCGCAGTGAGTGTCCGCGGCGAGCCGCCGGCGCGCTCACCATAGCCAGCGCGTCGCCTTTGGTGAAGGTGATTTAGGGAAGGCGCGCCGATTGCTTCGCAACGTTTCAGGCCGGCGCGACAGGAAAACCAGGCCCCGGCAGGACAATGCCCGCCGGGCCGGAGATCATTCACGGCTCAGCGCCACCACCGGATCGAGCTGCGCGGCCGAGCGGGCGGGCAAGAAGCCGAAGGTAATCCCAATGAGGGTCGAGGACAGGAAGGCGACAGCGATCGCCGTCCCCGAAAAGCTCAGCCGGATAGCGTCGCTCAGATAGCCGACCAGCGCGCCGCCCAGCAGGGCGCCGAGAATGCCGAGGATACCGCCGACCAGGCAGACCAGCACCGCCTCGATCAGAAACTGGCTGATGATGTCAGACCGCCGCGCGCCGATGGCGATCCGCACCCCGATCTCCTTGGTGCGCTCGGTGACCGAGACCAGCATGATGTTCATCACCCCGATGCCGCCGACGATCAGCGAGATCACCGCGATCATCGCCACCAGCAGCGTCAGCGTCTGGGTCGTCGAGGTGATGGTTGCGCGGATGGTGTCGCTGTTGGTCAGAAAGAAGTCCTTGGTGCCGTGCCGTTCCAGCATCAGCGCGGTGATCTCCTCCTGCGCCAGGGTCATGTCGTAATCGTCGATCACCCGGACCTCGATACTGTCGACATTGTCCTGCCCAGAAACCCGCGCCATCGCGGTGGTATAGGGGATCCAGACGTTCAGCGAAGACGGGCCAAAGGTTGCCCCGGTCGAGCGCACCACGCCGATCACCCGCACCGGCACCCGGCCCAGCAGCAGCACCTGGCCGATCGGATCGGTCCACTCATCGAAGAAGGTGTCGCGGGTGTCCTCGTCGATCACCGCGACCTGGGACAGGTCGGTCACATCCTGCGGATCGAAGACATCGCCGGTGACGGTGACGTAATTGTGGACCTGGAAGTAGTCGCCGCTCACCCCCTTGATCGAGGCCGAGGCCTCGACATTGCGATAGATCACCGAGGCGGTGTTGGCGACCGCGGGCGAGACGCTGTCGGCGAAGTCCTGCAGGGCCAGCGCATCGGCATCCGTCGGCATCAGCGTCTCGATCTTGGCGGCATCGCGCGCCCCGAAGCCCGACCCCGCCCGCACGGTGATCGTATTGGTGCCAAGCGAGCTGATGTTGTCGAGCACCTTCTGCTGGGTCCCATTGCCCAGGGCCACCACCAGAACGACCGAGGCAATGCCGATGATGATCCCCAGCATGGTCAGGAAGGACCGTACCCGATGCGCCAACATCGCGGTCAGCGCCATCGAGAAGGCCTCGCGCAGCCGCCGCAACAGCGCCCCGGGCCGCGCCGACCGATCCGGCCGATCGAGCCGCGGCGTCTCTTCCGGGCGGGCGTCGATCTTGCGGTTATCGGCAATCACCCGGCCGTCGCTGACCTCGATGATGCGATGGGCATGGGTGGCGACATTGGGATCATGAGTGACCATCACGATGGTATGGCCGCGCGCGTTCAGATCCAGCAGCAGGTCGATCAGCTCGGCGCTGCTCTTGGTGTCGAGCGCCCCGGTGGGTTCGTCCGCCAGGATCACCTCACCACCATTCATCAGCGCCCGCGCCACGGAAACCCGCTGTTGCTGGCCGCCCGACAACTCGCTCGGCCTGTGGTCCAGCCGGCTTTCCAGCCCGAGCTGCCCCAGCAGCTTTTCGGCCCGCTCCCGGCGCGATGCGCGCCCCTCGCCGGTATAGATCGCCGGCACCTCGACATTACCGACGGCGTCCAGATCGGGTAGCAGTTGATAGCGCTGGAAGATGAACCCGAAGTGTTCGCGCCGCAGCCGCGCCAAGGCATCGGGGTCCAGCGCGCTCACATCCTCGCCGGCGAACTTATAGGTGCCCGAGGTGGCCCGATCGAGACAGCCGAGGATATTCATCAGCGTCGACTTGCCCGAGCCGGAGGCGCCGACGATGGCCACCATCTCGCCGGGGTAGATGTCGATATCCACGTCGCGCAGCACGGTGATCGTCTCGTCGCCAGCCTGGAAACTGCGCGAGATCCCGCGGGCGGAAATCAGCGGTTCGGCGGTCATCTCAGAACCCCATCGGCGAGCGCATGCGGGTGCCGGAGGAGGTTGCGGTCGTCACCGCCATCCCGGTCACCACCCGATCCCCCGCGGCCAGACCCGACTTGATTTCCGCCGTCACCTTGTCGTTCAGCCCGACTTCGACCGCCTGCGCATGGGCGGTCTTGCTGGCCGCATCCCAGACCTCGACATAATAGCCGCCGTCCGAGCTGCGCTTGAGCGAGGCTGACGGCACCGTCAGCACCCCTTCGGCCTTGTCGAGCACGATGGAGACCTGGGTGGTCATCCCGATCCTGAGCAGATGTTCGGGGTTATCGACATCGAGCAGACCGTTGTAATAGATCGCCTTGTCGGTATTGATGGTATCGCTGTCCTCGATCTCGGAGGGCGCCGGCTCCACATCGCGCACCGTGGCTTCGAAGTGCTTCTCCGGCTCGCCCAGAATGGTGAAACTCACATCCTGCCCAGGATGGACATGAACGACATCGGCCTCGGAGATTTCGGCCTTCACCACCATCTGATCCAGATCCGCCAACTTCACGATGGTCGGCGCGGTCTGGATGGCGTTCACGGTCTGGCCCTGCTGCACCACTATGGCGACCACGGTGCCGTCGATCGGGGCGGTGATCTTGGTGCGCGCCAGCGCGATCTTGGCGGTCGAGACGGTCACTTCGGCGCTCGACTTCTGCGCCTCCAGCGCCTCCAGTTCGGCCTTGTCGACCAGCATCTCGGACACTGCGGTTTCGACGTCCTCCTGCGAGACATGCTGCTGCTCGGCCAGTTTTTTCTGCCGGTTGAGATTCAGTTCCGCCTTGCGCAGACTGGCTTTCTTGGCGGCGATCTGCGCCTCGATATTGGCCAGGTCGGCCTCGGCCTGAAGCACCTCGTTCTCCTGATCCTGAGAATCGATCTGGGCGATCAGGTCGCCCTGCTTGACCTCCTGGCCGAGCGACACCGCCAAGGTTTCGATCTGTCCCGACACCCGGGCACCGACGCTGACCAGTTGCTTGGCCTCCATCACCCCCGAGGCCAGAACCGTTTCCGTCACATTGCCGACTTTCACCGCGGCGGTTACCGGCACAGTCTGGGTCTCTCCTGACCGATAATACCACCAGCCCCCACCAACCGCTGCGACAAGCCCCAGAACGATCAAAAAACGTAGAGATTTCTTCATGCTATTTGCCTGCTCGCTTGGACGGATCATTATGTCGCCAATTGGTTATACGCCCCGCTCCCGGGCTTCCGTCACTGTTTTCGCAAAAAAATCCTGCCCCGGCAGCCCGCCTTTCCCACGCCCGGACAACGGGCGGATGCCCTGGCCTGTCGGCACCATCCGCAGAATCCGGCTTGATGTCTCGGGGGCTGGCCGCTAAAAACCCGACATAAACAGTCAAGATCATCCGCGCCTTCAAGCCAGACGCCAGACGTGCCGGGACATTGCCATCAGGAGCATGTGCATGCCTACACCGCCTGTCGCCACACCCGACGAGATTCTGGAAGCTCGCGCCGCCAATCCGAAAATGCGCGCCCGTGACCTTGCCGCCTCGCTCAAGGTGACCGAGGCCGCGCTGGTCGCCGCCAATGTCGACCGCACCGTCACCCGCATCGACGCCAACCCCGACGCCCTGATCCCGGCGATCGAGACCATCGGCGAGGTCATGGCCCTGACCCGCAACGAAAGCGCCGTGCACGAACGCACCGGCAGCTATGAGAACTTCAAGTCCGGCCCGATCGCCGGCATGGTGCTGGGCTCGGAAATCGACCTGCGCATCTTCCCCACGCATTGGGCCAATGCCTTTGCCGTGGTTGAGGACGGCGACCAGGGCACCAAGCGCAGCCTGCAGATCTTCGATCACCATGGCGACGCGGTGCACAAGGTGCACCTGAAGCCCGCCTCGGATGTCATGGCCTTCGAGGCGGCGGTAAAGACGCTCGCCACTGGCAACGATGATCGCACCTATGCCACCACGCCGCGCCCTGCCCCCGAAGGCGTCCAGGTCCGCGAGGACAATCTGGAAATCCTGCGCAAGGAATGGGACCGGATGACCGATACCCACCAGTTCCTGCGGCTGACCGCCAAGCTGAAGTTCAACCGCCTCGGCGCCTATCGCATGGCCGGCGCCCCCTATGCCGAGAAGCTGAGCAATGACAGCGTCTCGCTGATGCTGGAGCGCGCCGCCACCCAAGCGGTGCCGCTGATGATCTTCGTCGGCAACGCCGGCTGCATCCAGATCCACAGCGGCCTGGTGCAGACCATCAAGCCGATGGGGCCCTGGCAGAACGTGCTCGACCCCCGGTTCAACCTGCACCTGCGCGCCGATCACATCGCCGAGGTCTGGCGGGTCCGGAAGCCGACCCAGCGCGGCCCGGCGATCTCGGTCGAATGTTTCGATGCTGAGGGTCAGCTGATCCTGCAAAGCTTCGGCGTGCGTCAGGAGGGTGGCCCCCTCGCCTGGAACGACCTGGTCGACGGGCTGCCCAAGCTGGAAGCGGCGGAGGCGCTGGCATGATCGCGCGTCGCGCCGCCTTGGCGGCGCTTCTCGCCTTCGCGCTGCCCCTGCCGCTGATGGCCGAGCCGACCCAGCGGGTGATTGGCGTCGGCGGCTCGGTGACCGAAACCATCTATGCGCTTGGCGCCGGCGACCGTCTGGTCGCCCGCGACACCACCTCGACCTATCCCGAGGCCGCGACCGCCCTGCCCGACGTTGGCTATATGCGCCGGCTCTCGCCCGAAGGAGTGCTGTCCGTCGCCCCCGATCTGATCATCGCCGAAGAGGGTGCCGGCCCGGCCGAGACGGTGCAGATCCTCGAAGAGGCGGCGATCCCCTTCGTCACCATCCCCGCCGCCCGGGACGGCACCGGGGTGGCGGCCCGGATTCGCGCGATCGGCGCGGCGCTCGGGCTCGACGACAAGGCCGATGCGCTGGCCACCGAGGTCGAAGGCAAGATCGCCACAGTGGTCGACGCCTCGGCCAGGGCTGCCGAACCCCCGGTTCGCGTGCTCTTCATCCTGTCCGCCGCCGGCGGCCGGCTGATGGCCTCGGGCACCGGAACCGAAGCCGATGCGATGATCCGTCTCGCCGGCGGAATCAATGCCATCGAGGGCTTTCCCGGTTACAAGCAACTGACCGACGAGGCCGTGCTCGCAGCGCAGCCCGATGTCATCTTGATGATGGATCGCGGGACTGGCAGCGACCACGGCACAGCCGGGGTGCTGGAGCATCCCGCCATCGCCATCACCCCGGCCGGTCAGGCCAAGCGGCTGATCGCGATGGACGGGCTCTATCTGCTGGGCTTCGGGCCGCGCACCGCCGATGCGCTGGCCGATCTTCACGCCGCACTCTACCCCGAGAAGGGCTGACCCGTGGTCGCGCTGAGCGAGGCCCCCGTCGCCGGCGACCGCCGCGGACGGGCGCGCCGGGCCACCTGGGCCCTGACGCTGCTGACCCTGCTGGCGGCCTGGGGCTCGCTGGCGACCGGTGCCTCGGGCATTTCGCTGATCGACGCGCTTGGCCGGCTGATCTCGGGCGAGGGGTTGAGCCTGCAGGAACAGGTGGTGCTGTGGCAAATCCGCCTGCCGCGTCTGGCGACCGGGCTGTTGGTGGGCGCGTCGCTCGCCGTCTCGGGGGCGGTGATGCAGGGGCTGTTCCGCAACCCGCTGGCCGATCCCGGGCTGGTCGGCGTCGGCGCCGGCGCCGGTCTGGGCGCGGTGCTGGCGATCGTGCTGGGGGGCTTCCTGCCGGCCGCGCTCGCCGGGTGGCTGGGGACGCATACGGTGCCGATCGCCGCCTTTCTCGGCGGCTGGGCGGCGACGCTGATCCTTTATCGCGTGTCGACCCGGGCCGGGCGCACCTCGGTCGCCACCATGCTGCTGGCCGGCATCGCGCTGGGGGCGCTGGCCGGCGCGGCGACCGGCGTTCTGGTCTATGCCGCCGATGACCAGCAGCTGCGCGATCTGACCTTCTGGAACCTCGGCTCCCTCGCCGGGGCGAGCTGGGCGAAGCTTTCGGTCGCGGCGCCGATCATGCTGATCGCCATGCTGGGCACGCTTGGCCTGGCGCGCGGGCTGAACGGCCTGGCCCTGGGCGAGGCCGCGGCGGCCCATATGGGCATCCCGGTCCAACGGATGAAGAACCTGGCCATCCTCTGCGTTGCCGCCGCCACCGGCGCGGCGGTCGCGGTCTCGGGCGGCATCGGCTTTGTCGGCATCGTGGTGCCGCATCTGCTGCGCCTCTCCACCGGGCCGGATCATCGCCACCTGCTGCCCAATGCCGCGCTGCTTGGCGCGGCGCTGCTGGTCGGCGCCGACATGATCGCCCGCAGCATCCTTGCGCCGGCGGAACTGCCGATCGGCATCGTCACCGCGCTGATCGGGGCGCCGATCTTCCTGTGGATCCTGCTGCGCCGGCGCGGCCTTCTGGACCTGTGAGGCCACCATGATCGAGGCGACCGATATCCACGTCACCCTTGGCAGCCGCAGGGTGCTGAACCGGCTGGCCTTTCAGGCCCACCCCGGACAGTTGACCGCCATCGTCGGCCCCAACGGGTCAGGCAAGACCACGCTGATCCGGGCCCTGACCGGAGAGATCGGCTTTGCCGGAGAGTTGCGGATCAACGGCATCGACCCCAGCGGGCTGAAACCCTGGGACCTGGCACGGATGCGCGGCGTGCTGGCGCAATCGACCCAGCTTTCCTTTCCCTTCACCGTCTTCGAGGTGGTGCGCCTGGGCGCCGAGGCCGGTGGCTACGTGGGCCAGGCCGCCACCGCGATGACCCGCGCCGCGCTGGCCCGGGTCGATCTGGAGGGCTATGAGGGCCGCCCCTATCAGGAGCTGTCGGGCGGCGAACAGCAGCGGGTGCAACTGGCCCGGGTGCTTTGCCAGGTGTGGCAGGCCGACGGCCCCGAGGGGCCGCGCTGGCTGTTTCTGGACGAACCGGTCTCGGCGCTCGACATCGGGCATCAATTGCAGGTGATGCGGCTGGCGCGCGACTATGCCCGGCAGGGCGGCGGCGTGGTGGCGGTGATGCACGACCTGAACCTGACCGCGATGTTCGCCGACCGGATCGTGCTGATGGAGGCCGGAGAGGTCGCCGCCGCCGGCCCGGTCGCCCAGGTGCTGCGCCCGGACATCCTGTCGCGCGTCTACGGCTGCCGGCTGAGCGTGATGAGCGCGGCGACCGAGCCGAAGCTGTTGGTGGTGCCGGTGACCGAGGCCCCCGCCTGAGGTCCTCGCCGGATCAGGCCCCGAGCCAGAGGGTGGTCGCCCCGGCCAACAGCACGGCGGCATAGACCGCCAGCACCCGCAGGCCGAAGGGCACGCCGCCGATCGCCAGCGCGATGCCCCCCTTCACCACGGTATTGACCGAAACGGCGATCACGATCGCGCGGGCCGCCACCGAAAGCGCCAAATCGCCCTGGCTCAGCTTCGCAACCGAGATCGTCAGCGCATCGACATCCGTCATCCCGGAAAGCGCCGCCGCCGCATAGACCCCGCCCGCCCCGAACCAGAGCTGGAAGTAATGAGTGCCGAGCAGTACCACCACCAGCACCGCGCCGAAGGACAGGGCGGTGCCCAGCGCCAGCGGGTTCGTCACCCCTTCGAGCGTGGAACTGGCCTTGCGCTGCTTCCGCGCCGAGACCGCAAGCAGCCCGGCGCCGGCAAATCCGGTCGCGGCCATCGCCCCGAGCGGCAGCATCAGGGCGTCCCACAGGTTGGGCGAAAACACCGTGCCGACGACCAGCACCCGCAGGAAGGTCATCGCCCCCGCCAGCACCACCCCGATGGCAAGCGATGGACCAAGCCGCTGATCGCTGCGCACCAGCCGCGACAGCGCCAGCGTGGTGGAGGTGGAGGAAGCGAGCCCACCGAAGAACCCCGCGATCACCGCCCCGACCCGGGCACCCGCCACCCGCATGGCGGCATAGCCGAGGAAGGACAACCCCGCCACCAGCACCACCGCCCACCAGAGCTCATAGGGATTGAGCGCCCCACCTGGCCCGAAGCCCCGGCGGGGCAGCAGCGGCAGGATGACCACGGAAATCACCGCGAGCTGCACAAGCGCGGCAAGTTCGAACCGACGGATCTGCGCGACCCAGGCATGCAGCACCCGCTTGAGCGCCAGCAGCGCCGTCGCCACCACGGCAGAGGCGGCGGCGGCCTCCATATTGCCCAGAACCGCCGCCGCCCCGAGCACGAAGGTCAGCAGCAGGGCGATCTCGGTGGTCAGCCCCAGATCGTCCTGCCTGCGGCTCTGCACCCAATAGCTCAGGGCGACCAACCCGGTCAGCGCCAGAAAGGCGAACCCGAGGAAGGCGCCGCCGGCGAACAAGGTCAGCCAGCCGCAGACTCCGCCCAAGAGCCCGGTCAGCCCGAAGGTGCGCAGGCCTGCGGCCCGGGTGCCCTCGGCCTCTGTCCGCGCGTGCCAGCCGCGCTCCAGCCCCAAAAGCAACCCGATGGCCAGAGCAAGGCCCAGACGCTGGAAAAGTTCAAGTTCGTCCATCGCCTGGAATCATGCGCCAAAAGCCCAGGCTGCGCCAGTGGCCGCGCGCCGCCCCATATCCCGTCCCGAAACGAAAAGGGGCGGCCCGAAGACCGCCCCGCTTCCTGACAGCGAAGATCGCCCGCTCAGCCACGATAGAGCGTTTTCATCTCCAACTGACGGTGGAAGGTGTAGGAATAGCCCATGATGTCTTTCTGCATCCCGACTTCCAGCGCCGGGTGCCACAGGATGATGATCGGGATGTCGTCCTTGACCATCTCGATCATGCTTTTCACCTGATCCTCATAGGCGGCCTTGTCGGCCTCGTAGCGCGAGGCTTTGACCAGTTCGCCGAACTTCTCGTTCTGATAGGCGCCGAAGTTCCAACGCGAGTCGCCGGTATAGAAGACGCGGAAGAAATAATCGGGGTCGGACAGATAGGAGGTCGATCCCTCGAAGTAGAAGGGAACCTTCTTTTCCTGCAGCAGGGTGCCGAGCTGGCCGGCAGGCACCTTTTCGATTTCGACCTGGATGCCGATCTTGGCCAGTGCCTCTTGCAGCAGCAGCGCCACCGGCTCGGCGATGGTCGACAGCGAGAGGTCATAGGAGAAGGTCGTATTGAACCCGTCCGGATAGCCCGCCTCGGTCAGCAGCGCCTTGGCCTTGGCCAGATCGGTATCATAGCCGCTTTCCTGCGGATAGGCGATGGTGTCAGGCCGCCCCGGCTTGCCGCCGTGCAGCGGCCGGCCCCGACCGAACAGCGCGGTCTTGAACATGTCGTCATAGGGCAGCGCATAGGCGATCGCCTGACGCACCAGCTTGTTGTCGAAGGGCGCGATCTGGCCGTTCATGCCGATGAACTGGAAGCTGGTGGTGGGCACGCCCACGACCTTGACCTTGTCATTGTCCAGCAGCGTCAGAACATCTTTCGGCGGCAGATCCTGCACGATGTCCGCATCGCCCCGCACCAGCGAGGCGACCCGGGTCTCGGCCGCCTGCACGGTCTGCCACAGCACCCGCTGGAAGCCGGGCAGCTTGCCGCTTTTCCAGTCGTCATTGCGGTCGAACAACATGCGTTCGCCGATCTCGGCCTTGGCGACCTTGAAGGCGCCACCGCCGGCCGGGTTGGCCTTGAGCCACTCCATCGCGAAAGGATCCTCGGCCGTCGCGTGCTGCTTGGCCAGTTTCGAGTTGACGATGATCGGATAGGTCAGCGCCAGGTTCGGCAGGGCGAACCGGTCGGGCTGCGGCAGGTCGATCCGCAGGGTCAGATCGTCCACGATCACGAACTGATCGGGCGAGGTCATCGACCCGGTGCGGAACTGCGACACGCCGATGGTGCTGGCGACCACCCGGTCGAGCGACCATTTCACATCCTCGGCCGTGACCGGGCTGCCGTCGTGGAAGGTGGCATCCTTGCGCAGCTTGAAGGTGATCGACTTCTGGTCGTCCGCGATCTCATAGCTTTCGGCCAATTGCGGCTGGATGTCGAAATAGTCGTAATAGCCGACCCCATCACCGGTATCCTTGTAACCGAAGGTCACCAGCCGGTCGTAGACGTTCCAGGTGACCTGGATCGACTGGCGGTTCACCCCGACCGAGATGGTGTCATAGGAGTTCGCAGCCCCTTCGCTGAGAACCCGCAGGCTGTCGGCACGCGATTGCGCATAGGCCCAGGAGCGGGGCAGCATCGTGGCCGCGCCCATGGCGGCGGCGGCGGTCAGAAACTGACGGCGTTTCATTGTCGTATTTCCCTTTCGTTGGACTTCGGGTGCTGGCTCCGGTCTCGCGGCGCGGCGAGGGATCGTCCCCGATTTTGCCCGGCCGCAGTCATGCTCTGGTTTCGCGACTGAGGCAAACGTCGGTTGGATCGCGTTTGTATTATGATTTCTTTTCTCTGGCGCCACCGGAGCCGGTGAACGCGGTCGGCGATCTGCACCGCCGGCCGCAAGGGTATGGTCGTCTCAGAACTTCACCGCGGCGCCGCCCTTCAGACCCAGCGCTGCGCGCGCCTCGTCCGGGGTGGCGATCCGCCCCTTGAGCGCCTCGATGACGCCGCGGATCATGGTGACCTGCTCGGCATTCGATTCCGCCATTTTGCCGGGACCGGCATAAAGGCTGTCCTCCAGCCCGACGCGGACGTTGCCGCCCATGGTGGCGGCCATGGTGGCCATGTTCATCTGGTGCCGCCCGCCGGCCAGCACCGACCATTCGTATTTGCCCGGACCGAACAGCCGGTCGGCGGTTTCCTTCATGAACATCAGGTTTTCCGGCCCCGGCCCGATGCCGCCGAGGGTGCCGACGATCATCTGGATGAAGGGCACGCCCTGAACGAAGCCGCGGTCCATCATGTGCTTGAGATTGTAGAGGTGACCGACGTCATAGCATTCGAACTCGAAGCGGGTGCCGCCCTCGCCCATCTTGGTCATGATGGTTTCGATATCGAGGAAGGTGTTGCGGAAGATCGCGCCGCGGCTGGCTTCGAGATAGCCCTCCTCCCAGTCATAGAGCCATTGGCCCATGTACTTGTCCTTCATCATGTACGAGCCGAAGTTCATCGACCCCATGTTGCAGGAACAGAGTTCAGGCGAGGCGGTGAGCGGCGCGGCCAGGCGATCCTCGATCGACATGAAGGTGGAGCCGCCGGTGGTCATGTTCAGGATCGCGTCGGTCTCGGCCCGGATCGACCGCAGGATATAAAGCCAGGTGTCGACGTCGCCGGTGGGCTGGCGGGTTTCCGGATCGCGCGCATGCAGGTGCAGGATCGCAGCGCCGGCCTTGGCCGCACCGATCGCCTGCTCGATGATCGCGTCCGGCGTCACCGGCAGATAGGGCGACATGGTCGGTGTATGGGTGCCGCCGGTGATGGCGCAGGTGATGACGGTGGGTTTCAGTTTGGCCATATCGCTTACTCCGTATATTCCAGACCGCCGCAGATGCTCATCACCTGGCCGCTGATCGGGCGGCCCGAGGGGCTGCACAGATACATGACCAGATCGGCGATCTCCTCAGGCGCGACCATGGTTTTCATCGACACCGCGCGCAGCGCGATGGCTTCCATTTCCTCATAGGAAATGCCGCGGGTCTCGGCCCGGGCGGTAAAGACGCGTTTGATCCGGTCGCCGGCGACCACGCCCGGGGCGATGGCATTGACGCGGATCTGATCAGGGCCGAGTTCAACCGACAGCGACCGGGCCAGCGCGATGACGGCGGCCTTCGACGCCGCATAGGGCGAGCGCAGCGGAAAGGCGTATTTGCCGGCGACCGAGGCCATGCAGACGATCGACCCACCGTCGTTCTGCTTGATATGCGGGATCGCCGCCTTGGCCATGTAGAACTGGCCGTTCACGTTGATCTCGAAGCAGCGCCGCCAGTCTTCCGAGACGATATCCTGCACCGCCGCCGCCGGGCCGGCGATGCCGGCGTTGTTGACCAGGATGTCCAGCCCGCCCATGCCGTCGACAGCCGCCTGGGTGAAGGCGATGCAGGCCGCCTCGTCCGAGACGTCACAGATCATCGTGCCCAGCCCCGGCAGCGCGGCGGCGGCAGCCTCCAACGCGTCGGTATTGACGTCGCACACCCAGACCTTGGCGCCTTCGGCATGCATGGAGCGCGCGATCTCAAGCCCGATGCCCGAGGCGCCGGCGGTGATGATCACCCGTTGTCGTTTCCAGAATTCGTCGTGCTTGCTGGACATCTCTTTCGTCTTTCAAAGTTTAGGTCGGTTGGATCGGTGGCGGATCGAAGGCCGTCACCGGTTTCTGCGGCGTCGTGACCGCTTCGGCCCGCACCAGCGCGCTATGGGCGATGGGCCCCTGGGCAAGCTGCGAGGTGCCGGCGTCGCGGGTCAGAACATTCGGGTTGCCATGAAGGTCGAGCGCGCCGATGCGCCCCGGCTCCTCGGGATTGAACCAGGCGCCGGTGGCAAGCTGGACCACCCCCGGCGCGACATCCTCCGAGATCACCGCGCCGACCAGGCAGGCGCCGCGATCGTTGAAAAGCCGAACCAGCGCGCCATCGGCGATGCCGCGCGCGGCGGCATCGGCGGGGTTGAAGGCCGCAGGCTCGCGCCCGTCGATCTTGCTGGCCCGGCTGACGGCACCATTGTCCATCTGCCCGTGCAGCCGCGTCACCGGCTGGTTCGAGATCAGGTGCAGACTGTCCTGCGCCCGCCCCTCGGCGCCCAGCCATTCCCGGGGCGCGAACCAGACCGGATGGCCCGGGCAATCGTCATAGCCAAAGCCCGCGACGGTTTCGGAAAAGATCTCGATCCTGCCGGAGGGGGTGTTCAGCGGGTTCGCCTCAGGATCGGCGCGAAAGGCGTGGAACAGCGGCTTGCCCTCCCGATCAGAGGTGAAACGCGCGATGCCCTCGGCCCAGAAGCCATCGAAATCGGGCAGCGCAATGCCCTTGGCCGCGGCCCGCTCTTGCGCGCCGTCATAAAGGTGGCGGACCCAGCCCATTTCGTCGCGGCCTTCCGTGAACTCCTCCTCCAACCCCAGATGGCCGGCGATGTCGGACAGGATATCGTAATCGCTCCTCACCTGGCCGAAGGGCTCCGCCAGCCGTTTCATCGCGATCAGCAGCGGTTCGCCCTTGGCAATGCCCAGATCGTTGCGTTCCAGCGAGGTGGTGCAGGGCAGCACGATATCGGCATGGCGCGCGGTGGCGGTCCACCAGGCATCCTGCACGATCACCGTCTCGGGCCGGCGCCAGGCGGCGATCAGCTTGTTCAAATCCTGCTGGTGGTGAAAGGGGTTGCCCCCCGCCCACCAGACCATGCGGATGTCCGGATAGCTCAGCGCCCGGCCATCATAGTTGAAGGGCGCGCCCGGGTTCAGCAGCATGTCGGCCACGCGCGCCACCGGGATGAAGCTGTCGATCGGGTTGCGGAATTGCGGGAAGGCCGGCCAGCCGATGGACGGATCGATCTTGCCGACCCGGTTGGAACAGCCGTAACCGAAGCCGAACCCGCCGCCCGGCAGGCCGATCTGCCCCAGCATCGCCGCCAGGGTCACCGCCATCCAGATCGGCTGTTCGCCATGTTCGGCCCGCTGCAGCGC
Source organism: Pseudodonghicola sp. (assembly GCF_048268305.1). NCBI lineage: Bacteria > Pseudomonadati > Pseudomonadota > Alphaproteobacteria > Rhodobacterales > Paracoccaceae > Pseudodonghicola > Pseudodonghicola sp. Next base: position 387,518 of record NZ_JBLWVT010000004.1, on the reverse strand, counting down.
CCAGGTGACCGAGATCATCGTGCGCCCCTGCGCCATCCGCCGGGCCAAGGCCCGGATATCCCCGGCCGCCACCCCACAAAGTGGCGCGGCCCAGTCAGGGTCTTTCGGCTGGCCGTCAGCTTGCCCCATCAGATAGGCGCGGAAGCGGTCGAAGCCGGTGGTATAGCGATCAAGGAAGCCGTGATCGGCCAGCCCCTCGGCCTCGAGCGCATGGGCGAGGCCCAGCATCAGCGCGGTATCCCCGCCCGGGCGCACCGGCACCCACTGTGCACCGACCCGGGCGGCGATATCGGATCGCAGCGGGCTGATATTGATGAACTCGGTGCCGGCCTCGCGGCAACGCTCCAGCCAGGCGCCGACCTCGTGCCGCGCCACGCCGCCGGCGCTGACCTGGGCGTTCTTCTCAGGCACCCCGCCGAAGGCCACGAAAAGATCGCAGGCCTCGCAGATCAGCGGCCAGGGGGTGTGGTTGTCGCCCATCCCATCGGTCGAACCGATGATATGCGGCAGCGCCACCTCCAGTGCCGCATGGCTGTGGGTATTGACCGAGCGGGTATAGCCCCCCGCGACGTTCAGAAAGCGATGCAGCTGGCTTTGCGCATGGTGAAACCGCCCGGCGCTGGCCCAGCCATAGGAACCGCCGAAGATAGCACTGTTGCCATGGGCCTTGCGGATGCGGTCGACCTCCGCCGCCACCAGCCGCGTCGCGGTATCCCAATCGACCGGCACGAAGGGCTCCGCCCCCCGCCCCGCGCGTGAGGCCGGGCCGCTTTCCAGATAGCCCGCCCGCACCATCGGCTGGCCGATCCGCGCACTGTCGGTCCGCGCCCCCAGCATCGACTGGCCCAGCGCCGAAGGCGCCGGATCGTCACCCATCCCCGCCAGTGCCGCCACAGCCCCGTCCGCGCCCCTCTCGACGCGGTAAGTGCCCCAATGGGCCATCGTATAGGTCTGTGTCGGCATCGGCGGCTCCTGTTTCTCAGCTCAAGGTCGCGCGCCCGTCGGAAAGGACGGGGGCATCCCTTTCTTTCGCACGAGCCGCGAAGGCGACGCCATCACCGGTTTGCCAGAAGTCGAACACCAGGGTCTCGCCGGGATAGAGCGGGCCGCTGAAGCGGGCGGCGAAACTGGCCATCCGCGCCGGATCGCCGCCGCAATACTGTTCCAGCACGGTCATGCAGGCGATGCCGAAGGTGCAGGCGCCATGCAGGATCGGCCGGTCGAACCCGGCGGCCCGGGCGACCTCGGGCAGGCTGTGCAGCGGATTGCGGTCGCCCATCAGCCGGAAGAACAGCGCCTGATCAGCGCGCGTTGCCACCTCGACCGTTGTCTCGGGCGCCCCCTCGGGGGCGGGGTGGCGCGGCGCGTCCTCACCACGCGAACCGCCGAAGCCGCCGGCGCCGCGCACGAAGAGGTTGGAGGAGGAGGTGAAGATCACCCGCCCCTCGCGCAGCACCTCGGTCCGGTGACGGATGATGGCGGCCTTGCCCTCGCCCTTGTCGGTCAGCCCGACGATCCGGGCGGCGATATCGACCTCGCCCGCCGGTGCGAAGGGTTCGGCAAAGGTCAGCTCCAGCCCGCCGTGAACGACCATGGCCAGATCGACCCCGGCCGCGTCCATCCAGGAATCGTTGAAGGCCAGATTCTGCCCGAAGGACGGCACCACGCGCTGCCCCTGTTCCTGCGCCAGCCCCAGATCCGCACCCAGCCCGGCCCCTAAGGACAGCGCATAGAGCAGCGTGTCGCGGTCGTCATAGGTCACGCGGCGATCAGGGATTTCGAGCCCCATGAGCAGGTCGGCATTCAGCGGCATGGCGGTCTCCCGTGCAGATTGATCCCCGTGACGATGCCATTGGAGTTTAAATATTGCAATAGGGTTCCAGAATGTGAAACATCTCAGCCTGTCACCGGGCTGGGGAATGCCCGGATTATCAGCACGCGGGCCAGAACAAATCGCCCGCCCAGTCGTGAAGGAGACAGCATGCGTCGGTCGGTCATCGTGGCGACAGCCAGAACCCCCATCGGCAAGGCCTATCGCGGGGCCTTCAACAACACCTCGGCCCCGGCGATGGCGGGCCATGCGATCGCCCGGGCGCTGAGTCGTGCCGGTGTGGCGGCCGATCGGGTGGAAGAGGTGGTGATGGGCGCCGCCCTGCAGCAGGGCACCACCGCCTTCAACGTCGCCCGCCAGGCCGCGCTTGCCGCCAGCTGCCCAGTCAGCGTCGCCGCCCATACCGTCGACCGGCAATGCGCCTCTGGCCTGACCTCGATCGCCGCCGCGGCGCATGGCATCGCGCTTGAAGGGCAGGAGGTCGTGGTCGCCGGCGGGGTCGAATCGGTCTCTCTGGTGCAGAACGACCACATGAACGGCTTTCGCACCCGCGACGCCGGGCTGATGCAAAGCCACCCGGCGCTCTATATGTCGATGCTGGAGACGGCAGAGATCGTGGCAGAGCGCTATGGCATCAGCCGCGCGGCGCAGGATGCGCTGGCGCTGAGTTCGCAACAGCGCACCGCCGAAGCGCAGGCCGCCGGCCGGATGGCGGCCGAGATCGCGCCGATGGCGGTGATCAAGCTGGTCAAGGGCGAGGATGGCACGCCGATCGAACAGGCCGTCACCATCGCGCAGGACGAATGCAACCGGCCGCAGACCACCGCGGCCGGGCTGGCCGAGCTGAAACCGGTCTTCGCCAAGGGTCAGGTGATCCAGCAGGGCCAATGCGTCACCGCCGGCAACAGCAGCCAGCTTTCCGACGGGGCGGCGGCGCTGGTGCTGATGGAGGAATCGCTGGCCGAGAAGCAGGGGCTGGCGCCTCTGGGCGCCTTCCGCGGCATCGCCGTGGCCGGTTGCGAACCCGACGAGATGGGGATCGGCCCGGTCTTCGCCATCCCGAAGCTGTTGAAGGCGCATGGCCTCAAGATCGAGGATATCGACCTTTGGGAGCTGAACGAGGCCTTCGCCAGCCAGGCGATCTATTGCCGCGATACCCTGGGCATTCCGGACGACCGGCTGAACGTCAGCGGCGGTGCCATCGCCATCGGCCATCCCTACGGCATGTCGGGGGCCCGCATGGCCGGGCATATCCTGCATGAGGGCAAACGGCGCGGGGCGAAATACGGCGTCGTCACCATGTGCATCGGCGGCGGCATGGGCGCCGCCGGCCTGTTCGAAATCTTCTGAGGACCGCACCATGACCAAGACGTCTTGCGTGAGCTGGACCGCCGAGGGCGATCTGGCCGTCATCACGGTGGATCATCCCCCGCTCAACCTGCTTGCCGCTCAGGTGCGGCAGGGGATCGCCACCGCCCTGGCCGAGATCGCCCGCGACCCCGCGCTGAAGGCGGCGGTGCTGCGCTGTGCCGGCAAGGGGTTCTTCGCCGGCGCCGATGTTTCGGAATTCGGCGGCGAGATCGCCCGGCCAGACCTGCCCGATCTGGTGGCGCAGATTGCCGCTTTCCCGAAACCGCTGGTGGCGGCGATGCATGGCACGGCCCTTGGTGGCGGGCTCGAGGTCGCTCTGGCCGCGGCCGCCCGGGTGGCCGCGCCAACCGCCCAAATGGGCCTGCCCGAAATCAGGCTGGGGTTGATCCCCGGTTGCGGCGGCACCACCCGACTGACCCGGCTGGCCGGCGCCGCCGTGGCGCTTGATCTGGTGACCTCCGCCCGCAGCATCGGCGCGGCGGAGGCGCAGGCGCTCGGCATCGTCGACGAGCTGCCCCTCGGCGATCTGCTCGACGCCGCCAAGGCGCTGGCCCGGCACTTGACGCAGGCCGGCATCGCCAGCCCCGCCCCTGCCCCGGCCCCAGCCGCCACCGAGCTGATCGAGACCTTCCGCCGCAAGAACGCCCACAAGTTCCGCGGCCAATCGGCCCCGGCCGAGGTGATCGCCTGCGTCGAGCGCGCCACCAGCCTGCCGCTCGACCAGGCGCTCGCGGCCGAGACCGCCGCCTTCCACCGGCTGGAACAGGGCCCACAGTCGAAGGCCCCGCGCCACGTCTTCTTCGCCGAGCGCGAGGCGCGCAAGCTGCCCGATCTGCCCGAGGGCACCGCGCCGATCAACGTAGAGACCGTGGGCATCCTCGGCGCCGGCACCATGGGGCGCGGCATCGCGATGAGCTTTGCCAATGCCGGCCTTGCGGTCACCCTGCTCGATACCTCTCGGGCCGGGCTCGACCGTGCGGTCGAGGCCATCGCCGCCACCTATGCCCGGCAGGCCGGTCGCGGCCAGATCACCGAGGCGGAGGCCGAGGCGCGCCGCGACCGGATCACCCCGACGCTCGAGATCGCCGATCTCTCACCCTGCGATCTGATCGTCGAGGCGGTCTTCGAGGTGATGGAGGTCAAGCAGAGCGTGTTCCGCCAGCTCGACCGCATCGCCAAACCGGGGGCGATCCTGGCCACCAACACCTCCTTCCTCGAGATCGGCAAGATCGCCGGCGTCACCGCGCGCCCCGATCATGTCCTGGGGCTGCACTTCTTCTCTCCCGCCCATGTGATGAAGCTGCTGGAGATCGTGCGCGGCGCCGAAACCGCCCCCGAGGTGCTGCTGACGGCGGTGGAGCTGGCGCGCAGGATCGGCAAGGTCGGCGTGGTGGTCGGCGATTGCCACGGTTTCGTCGGTAACCGCATGCTGGCCCGCCGTCAGGCCGCCGCCGGCGCATTGATCCTGGAAGGCGCGCTGCCCTGGCAGGTGGATCGGGTGCTCTTTGATTTCGGCATGCCGATGGGCCCCTTTGCCATGGCCGATCTGGCCGGGCTCGACCTGGGATGGGATCGCGAGACCTCCTCGGGATCGACCATCGAGGAATGCCTGTGCGAGGCCGGGCGATTCGGCCAGAAGACCGGCGGGGGCTATTACGACTATGACGAGACCGGCCGCGCCACCCCGTCAGAGCTGACCGAACGTCTGCTGATCGACCTTTCCGCCCAAAAAGGCATCACCCGCCGCGACATCGGAGAGGCTGAAATCCTCGCCCGCTGTCTCGACCCGATGATCGAGGAGGGCCGCAAGATCCTGGCCGAAGGCGTGGCCGCGCGCAGCGGCGACATCGATACCATCTGGGTCAATGGCTATGGCTGGCCGGCCTGGACCGGCGGGCCGATGTACTGGGCCGATCACCGCGAGGGATGACCCCCGGGCGCCGGGCGGCGCCGCCCGGCGGGCCGCTCAGCGCCGCGTGTAACCAAGCTGCGCCGAGAACAGATCGGCCTGTTCGCGCACGATTTTCTTGCAGGCCTCAAAGCTCTCCCCCCCGACCCTCGTGGTCGGCAGGGTGATGCCGATGATGCAATGCACCTTGCCGTCACTGCCGATGATCGGGGCGGATACGCCGCTGACCCCTTCGTCATATTCATCAAAGGCGGTTGCGATCCCCGTCGCCACCGCCTCTTCGACATTCTTCCGCAGGTCGGCGAGCCGGGTGATGGTCTTCGGGGTGAATTGCTGCAACGGGCGTTTCAAATTCTGCAACTTCTCCTCGGTGTCGACCATGAGGAAGGCCTTGCCCAGCGAGGAGCAGTGAATCGGCGACCGCGACCCGATCGGCGAGACGGTCTGAATCGCCTGAGAGGAAGCGGCGCGATCGACGATCACCACATCCTTGCCCTCCATGATCGCCAGCACCGCCGGCTCGTCGGTCTCGCGCGCCAGCGTGTCCAGATAGGGCCGGGCGATATTGCGGACGTCGAGCCGCTGGAACGCACGCACCCCGATCTGCCACATCTTGGTGGTGATCATATAGCGCCCGTTCGGTTCGTCCTGCTGGACATAACCCAGATTCCTGAGCGATTCGAGCATGCGATAGGCCGTGCTCTTGTTCATCCCGGCATCCCGCGACAGCTCGGACAGCCGCACCGGCGTGTCATAGGTCGACAGCAGTTCGAGCAGGCGCAACGCCTTTCCCACAGTTCCCGACACTCAAGTCTCCTCAACAGCAGCGATCCGTTTCGACGCTTTATCAGCCATGCGCCCGGGAATGGAAACAGTTCCCTCTCGTCCAACCTTTCGGCATCCGAAACCAAATCCCGGGCATCGACACGGCAGAGCGCGGCGGAAAGACAGAAATCTTCCGCGCCCAGCTTGACAGGTTATCCAAAATAATAAAACCTCATTTCGAATATTAAAACGTTCGAACTCAAGGTGGCCGCGACGGGCCGCCCTGGCACCGCCGGGGCCCACGCTGTTCCGGCCGGAAAGGAAAACCGGATGTCTCTCCTGATTACTGACGAACAGCGGATGGTGGCCGAGGGCGTGCGCGCCTTTGTCGAGGCCGAGCTGCAGCCGCACGAAAAGCTGGTGGAAGAGCTGGACCAGGTCCCGGACGAGCTGTTCGACGAGATCCGGAAGAAAGCGATCGCCGCCGGCTATTACGCGATCAACATGCCCGAAGAGATGGGCGGCGGCGGCCTGGGCCAGTCGCTGCGCTGCATGGCCGAGATCGAGTTCGGCCGCACCAGCCGGGCGCTGCATGTGATCTGCAACCGCCCCGCCCCGATCCTGAAGGCCTGCGAGGGCGACCAGATCGACACCTATCTGAAACCGGTGATCACCGGCGAACGCTGGGAATGCTTCGCCCTGACCGAACCGGGCGCCGGATCGGATGCCCGCCAGATCGCCACCAAGGCGGTGCGCGACGGCGACGATTACGTCATCAACGGCGAGAAGATCTTCATCACCATGGCGATGAAGGCGGATTTCATCATCCTCTTCGCGGTGACCGGCGTCGACGACACCCCCAAGGGCCCGATGAAGCGCATCACCGCCTTCCTGGTCGACAAGGACACCCCCGGCATCACCGTCAGCCCGATCGGCGTGGTCGGCAACCGTGGCATGAAATCCTGCGCCATCTCCTTCTCGGACGTCCGTGTGCCGGCCCGCAACATCCTGGGGCAAGAGGGTGGCGGCTTCCAGATCGCCAAGAACTGGATCTTCTCGGGCCGCATCATGCTGGCCGCCAATTGCGTCGGCGTCGCCGAACGCGCCATGGGGATCGCGGCGAAATACGCCAATACCCGCAAGGCCTTCGGCAAGACCATCGGCCAGTTCCAGGGCACCGCGTTCAAGCTGGCCGACATGGCGATGGAAATCCACGCCACCACGCTGATGGTGCTCGACGGCGCCGCCAAGATGGAAGCCGGGACCATCACCCAGCGCGAGGCCTCTCAGGTCAACCTCTTCGGTTCGGAAATGGCTGGCCGGGTCACCGACAATGCGATGCAGATGCTGGGCGGCATGGGCGTCACCAAGGAATGGCCGATCGAGCGCATGTGGCGCGACGTCCGGGTCGAGCGGATCTGGGAAGGCACCTCGGAAATCCACCGCGACATCATCTCGAAAGACGTGCTGCGGGAATTCCCGGCATGACCCGACCGTCGCGCATCAAGACCGAGGTCAAGGGCGAGGTGCTGGAGATCATCTTTGATCATCCGCCCGCCAATGCCTTCGACCAGCAGGCCAGCCGCGATCTCGACGCGGCGTTGACCCGGCTGAACGACGACCCCGCCCTGCGGGTGGGGATCGTCACCGCCACCGGTGACCGGATGTTTTCGGCCGGATGGGATCTGAAGGCGGTCGCCGCCGGTGACGATGGCGAGGATTTCGGCCCGCACGGCTTCATGGGGCTGAACCGTCACGACATGCTGAAGCCCGTGATCTGCGCCATCAACGGTCTGGCGGTCGGCGGCGGCTTCGAATTCGCGCTGAACTGCCAGATCGTGCTGGCCGCCCCGCATGTCGAATTCGCCCTGCCGGAGCTTGCCCGCGGCTTCATCCCCGAGGCCGGCGGCCTCTGGCGGGCGCATCGCAAGCTGCCCGGCAACATCGCCTCGGACCTGTTGCTGACCGGGCGGCGAATGGGGGCGGAGGAGGCCAAGCACTATGGCTTCGTCAACCGCATCGTCCCGCGGGACGAGCTGATGACCGTGGCCCATGAGATCGCGGCGCAGATCATCACCGGTGCGCCGCTCGCCGTGGCCGCCCTGCTGGAGGCCACCCGCGAGGTCGAGATGCTGCCCGATCAGGCGGCCTTCGAGAAAATCCTCGGCGGCCTGCCCGCGCGCGACCGCATGCGCGCCTCGGAAGACTTCAGCGAAGGCCCCCGCGCCTTTGCCGAGAAACGCGCGCCGCGCTGGAAAGGGAAATAAGTCATGATGAACTTCGATCTGAGCGACGAACAGCGCCTGATGCGCGACAGCCTGCGGACCTTCCTGCTGAAGGAATGCCCGCCGGACTATGTGCGTGAGTGCGACGAACAGGAAAAATTCCCGTTCGAACTCTATGACAAGCTGGCCGCCACCGGCTGGCTCGGCCTGCCGATCCCGGAACAATACGGTGGCATGGGTGGGACCTGCACCGATCTGGCGGTCTTCCTGGAAGAATTCGCCATGCATTTCGAGGCCGGCGCCAATATCTTCTATACCACCATCGTGATCGCCACCGACGCGCTGGTCCATTTCGGCACCGAAGAGCAGAAGATGGAGCTGCTGCCGAAGCTGGCCCGCGGCGAGATTCGCTTCGCCTTCTCGCTGTCGGAACCGAACTCGGGCTCTGACGCCGCCTCCCTGCGCACCCGCGCGGTGCTCGAGGGCGACGAATGGGTGATCAATGGCCAGAAGATGTTCTGCTCCTGCGCGCAGGAGGCCGATTACATCCTGCTGATGGCCCGTTCGGACGCGGAGGCGCCCAAGCACAAGGGCATCACCATGTTCCTGCTCGACCCCAAGACCCCGGGGGTGGAGATCCGCAAGCTGAAAAAGCTGGGCCTCAAGCCCATGGATCTGAACGAGATCTTCCTCAAGGACGTGCGCCTGCCCAAGGACGCGATCATCGGCGGCGCCAATTCCGGCTGGCTGAACGCGCTGAAGACGCTGGATTACGAACGCTGCTGCCTCTCGGCGGTGAACGTCGGCGCCGCGCAGAGCTGCCTCGACAAGATTCTGAAGTACACCGACGAGCGCGAGCAATTCGGCCAGAAGATCAACAGCTTCCAGCTCACCCGCGCGAAACTCGCCGACATGCATATGGAAATCGAGGCGGCGCGGCTCTTGCTCTACCGCTCCTCGAACCTGGTGGACCGGGGCATTCCCAACAACAAGGAAAGCGCTGTCGCCAACCTCTATTCCTCGGAAACCTATGTGCGCGCGGCGCTCAACGGCATGCGGATGATGGGCGGCTGGGGCTATCTGATGGAATTCGACATGCAACGGCATTTCCGCGATTCCAAGCTGGCCGAGATCGGCGGCGGCACCTCGGAAATCCTGCGCATCATCATCTCGCGCGAGCTGACGAAATGACCAAGGACGCGCGCCATTCCGACCGTTTGGGCACCCTCGCGGTGCACGCCGGGCTGGACCCACGGGCCAATGAGGGCGCTGTGAGCATGCCCATCTATCAAAGCGTCACCTTCGCCGCCCCCGATACCGAGGGGCTGGAGGCGGTGAACAGCGGCAGGGCGCGCGGCTTTGTCTATTCGCGGGTACGAAACCCCACCGTGATGGCCGCCGAGCAACGGCTCGCGGCGCTGGAGGGGGCGCAATCCGCCGCCCTCTTCGCCTCGGGCATGGCGGCGGTGACCGGGGCGCTGGCGCCGCTGTTGCAGGCCGGCGACGAATTGGTCGCCCTGCCCGATATCTATGGCGTCACGCTGCGCTATTTCACCGAGCTTCTGCCGCGGCAGGGCGTCACCGTCCGTTGGGCCGCCTCGCTGGCGCCCGAGGATGTCGCCGCCTGCATCACCGAAAAGACCAAGGTGATCTATGCCGAAACCCCGACCAATCCACTGGTGCGCATTGTCAATCTGGCGGCGCTCGCGACGATCGCCCATGCGGCCGGCGCCAAGCTGGTGGTCGACGGCACCCTGGGCGGGCCGATGAATCAGCGCCCGCTGGAACTGGGCGCCGATCTGCTGATCCATTCGGCGACCAAATACCTCAACGGTCATGGTGACGTTCTGGCCGGCGCCGTCTGCGGCACGCGGGCCGAGTTGCGCGCGGTGCGGTCGTTTTCCCAGGCCAACGGCGGGGTGATGGACCCACATGCCGCTTGGCTCCTGATGCGCGGCATGGCGACCTACAGCCTGCGGATGGCGCGGCACAACGAGAACGGCCAGCGGCTGGCGGCGTTCCTTGCCGCCCACCCGGCGGTCGGCAAGGTCTATTACCCGGGCCTGCCCAGCCACGACGACCACGCGCTGGCGGTCAAACAGATGACAGGTTTCGGCGGGTTGATGTCCTTCGAGATGGCCAGCCCCGAGGCCGCCCGCCATGTGGTCGACGCCACCCGGCTCTTCGCCATCGGCCCCTCGGTCGGCGGCGTCGAAAGCCTGATCAGCCAGCCGGGCAATACATCGCATTATTCCGTTCCGCCCGAGACGCGGCGCGAGATGGGGATCGGCGACACGCTGGTGCGCATCTCTGCCGGGATCGAGGAGGCGGAGGATCTGATCGAGGATCTCACCCAGGCTTTGGAGGGCTGCAAATGACCGATCTGGTGATCGCGAACGGCACCGTGGTTCTGCCCGAGGGCACCACCACCGCCGACATTCTGATCAAGGGCGAAAAGATCAAGGCCATCGTCGATCCCGGCACCGGGACGGGCGACCGGGTGATCGACGCCAAGGGCAAGATCGTGCTGCCCGGCGGGGTCGACCCGCATGTGCACCTGCTGGTGGGCTTCATGGGGCAACGCTCGGTCTATGACTTTGAATCGGGGGGCATCGCGGCACTCAGGGGCGGCACCACCTCGATCGTCGATTTCGCGCTGCAACGGCGCGGCAAGTCGATGCTGGCAGGCCTTGCCCATCGCCGCAAGCAGGCCGATCCGGTGGTCACCGTCGATTACGGCCTGCATCTGATCGCAACGGACGTGAACGAAGAGACCCTCAGGGAACTCGCCGGGCTGCGCGCCGCGGGCGTCTCCTCCCTCAAGGTCTATACGGTCTATGAGGAAGACGGGCTCAAGCTGGAAGACGGCCAGCTCTACCGGCTGATGCAACAGGCCGCCAAGGACGATCTGATGATCGTGCTGCATGCCGAAAACGCCGGCATCGTCGAGAACCTGCGCGCCGAGGCCATCGCCAAGGGCCATACGGAACCGCGCTGGCACGCCCTGACCCGGCCGCCGATTTCCGAGATCGAGGCGGTGTCGCGCGCCATCCTCTTTTCCGAGGATACCGGCTGCGGCGTCCATATCCTGCACCTTGTCGCCAAAGGCGCCCTGCCGCTGGTCGAGGCCGCCCGCAAGCGCGGCCTGAAGATCACGGCAGAGACCTGCACCCATTACCTCGCCCTCACCGACGAGGCGCTGGAGCGCGAGGATGGCCATAACTTCATCCTCAGCCCGCCACTCAGGGACGCCGACAATCAGGCCGCGCTCTGGCAGGCGCTGGCCGGCGGCGTGCTCTCGGCCGTGACCTCGGATGAAGTATCCTATTCCGCCGCCGCCAAGGCGCTTGGCCTGCCCTCCTTCGCCGATGTCGCCAATGGCGCCCCGGGGATCGAGATCCGGCTGCCGATGCTCTATACCCTCGGCGTCGATCAGGGGCGGATCAGCCTCGATCAATTCGCACGGCTCACCTCCACCTGGCCGGCCGACATTTTCGGCATCGGCGACCGCAAGGGCCGGATCGCGCCCGGCTATGACGCCGATATTGCCATCCTCAACCCCGAGCGGCGGCAGGTGATCAGCCCCGACAGCGATTATGGCGACATCGGCTATAACCCCTATTCGGGAATCGAGGTCACGGGGATGATCGACACCACGGTCCTGCGCGGCCGCGTGGTGGTCGAGGATGGCGAATTCCTGGGCGAGGCCGGTCAGGGCCGGTTCCTGGAACGTGGCACCTCGGTCCGGCCCGTGCTGTGATGACCGACCCGCTCGCCCCCATCGCCGGTCTGATCGCCGATTTTCAGGCGCTCTCTGCCATCGGGCGCGATCCCGATGGTGGCTGGAGCCGCCCGGCCTTCGGCCCCGAGGATTGCGCCGCGCAGGAGTGGTTTCTGTCCCGCGCCCGCGAGATGGGGATGAGCGCGCGGCTCGACGCCTTCGGCAATGCCGTGGCCCGCACACCCGGCACCGGCCGCGCGGTGGCGCTGGGGTCGCATCTGGACACGGTGAAGAACGGCGGCGCCTATGACGGTGCGCTGGGGGTGCTGGCGGGGCTGGAGATCGCGCGGCGCGCCATGGCCGCCGGCAATTGGGCCCGACCGATCGAGGTGATCGCCTTTCGTGACGAGGAGGGCCGCTTCGGCCCCTTCACCGGCAGCCGGGCGATGATCGGCGGCTTCACCCCCGACGATCTGGCGCAGAAGCGCGGCCAGGACGGCAAACCGCTGATCGAAGCGATGGCAGAGGCGGGCTTCGATCCCGCCCGGGTGCAAGAGGCCGCCCGAGATTTCAGCGATCTGCACTGCTATTTCGAGCTGCACATAGAACAGGGTCCGGTGCTGGAAGCCTGCGGCGACGCGGTGGGCATCGTCACCGCCATCGCCGGGCAGGAACGCTTCTCGATCCGCTTCACCGGCCAGCCCGACCATGCCGGCGCCGCCCCGATGGACCTGCGCCGCGACGCCTTCGCCGCCACCGCCCGTTTCGCCGATCGTTTCCGCGACATGATCCTGGCCGACCCCAGCGACACGCTCAGGGGCACCATCGGGGTGGTCAAGCTGACGCCGAACCAGGCGAATGTAGTGCCCGGCGAAGTGCGGCTGGCGCTGGAGATCCGCGACACCGATGCCGCCGCCCTGAGCCGGGCCGCGGCGGCGACCGAGGCGCTGGTGGCCGAGACCGGCGCCGCCTTCGGCTGCGAGACCAAGGCGCGCAACATCTATCGCGAGGCGCCGGTGGCATTGTCACCCGACCTGCGGGAGGCGCTGGAGGCGGCGGCCCGGGTGCATGGCATTGCCCATGGCCGGCTGCCCTCGGGCGCCAATCACGACGCCGGCATCCTCGCCCCCCACCTGCCGGTGGCGATGCTCTTCGTGCCATCCAAGGACGGGCGCAGCCATTGCCCCGAAGAACATACGGACTGGGCGCCGATCGCCCAGGCGCTCGCGGTGCTGGAGGACGCCGTGCGCCAGATCGCGGAGCGGGAATTGTGACACATCAGGACGCCATGCAACCGGCCATCCCAGCCCTTCGGACCGGCCCCGAGTCGCCCTTCTGGCCCGAGGGTTTCGCGGCGCATCTGGATTTCCCGGCGGGCAACGCCTTCGGCAATCTCGACCGCTCCGCCAGCCGCTGGCCGGATCGCCCGGCGCTGTTCTACTATGGCCAGACCACGCGTTACGCAGACCTCAAGGCGCGGGTCGAGGCGCTGGCGGGCTATCTGCGCCACCTTGGGGTGAACCACGGCGACCGGGTGCTGGTCGATCTGCAGAACTCACCGCAATTCGTCACGGCCTTCCACGCCGTCCTGCGCGCCGACGCGGTGGTGGTGCCGATCAACCCGATGAACATGACCGAGGAGCTGGAGCATTACGCCAGCGACAGCGGCGCCCGCATCGCCATCCTCGGTGATGAACTGGTCGACCGGTTCCGCCCGCTGATGCCGCGCCTGCTGGATCATCTGATCGTCGCCCATTACGCCGATGCCGCCCCGGAGACGCCCGAGGATCACCTGCCCCCGGTGATGCTGGAGCCACGCGCGCCGCTGATCGCCGCGACCGAGACCGATTTCGAGGCCGCCATCGCCGCCAGCCACCTGCCCGCCCCCTATACAGCCACCAGCGAGGATATCGCGGTGATGCCCTATAGCTCCGGCACCACGGGCAAGCCCAAGGCCTGCATGCATCCGCATTCCACCGTGGTCTTCACCGCCGCGGCCCAGGCCAAATGGTACGGGCTGAGCGAACAATCGGTGCTGACCTCCTTCATGCCGATGTTCCATGTCGCCGGCATGCAGGCCTCGATGAGCGCCGGTCTCTTCGCCGGCGCCGCGCTGGTGATCATGACCCGTTGGGACCGCGACATCATCCCGGCGCTCTTCACCCGCCACCAGGTCACCTGGTGGAGCGCCGCCCCCACCATGATCGTCGACGTGATGGCGAGCGAGAATTTCGATCCCGCCTGTCTGGCCCATGTCACCGTGCTGACCGGTGGCGGCGCCTCGATGCCCGCTGCCGTGGCGCTGGAGCTGCGCGACCGTTATGGGCTGGAGTTCTGCGAGGGCTACGGGCTGACCGAAACGATCTCGGCCACCCATATCAACCCGGTGGCCCGGCCCAAGCCGCAATGCCTCGGGCTGCCGATCTTCGACACCTGGTCGATCGTGGTCGACCCGGAGACGCTGGCCGAACTGCCGCAGGGCGCGCTGGGGGAAATCCTGATCTCCGGCCCGCAGGTGATGGCGGGATACTGGAACCGCCCCGAGGCGACCGAGGAAACCCTGATCACGTTGCAGGGCCGGCTCTGGCTCAGGACCGGGGATCTGGGATACGTTGACGAGGAAGGCTATTTCTTCATCGTCGACCGGCTGAAGCGGATGATCAGCGTCTCGGGCTTCAAGGTCTGGCCGGCGGAATGCGAAACCCTGCTTTACCGTCACCCGGCGGTCAAGGAATGCTGCGTGATCTCTGCCCCCGATCCCTATCGCGGCGAAACCGTCAAGGCGCTGATCGTGCTGAAGCCGGGCCAGAGCGAGCGCATCGACGCCAAGGCGATCACCGATTTCGCCCGTGCACATATGGCGGCCTACAAGGTCCCGCGCATCGTGGAATTCGTCGCCGAGCTGCCGCAATCGGGCAGCAAGAAGGTGGATTGGCGCGCCCTGCAACAGGCCGAATGGAGTGACAAGCGATGACCGATCAGATCTGGTACGAGGATTTCATCCCCGGCGCGGCGCTGACCTCTGCGCTGCGCCGCATCACGGTTGCGGATATCGACGGCTATGCGGCGCTGACCGGCGAACATCACCCCGTCCATATGGACGAGGATTTTGCCCGCGCCGCCGGGTTTCAGGGCCGCATCGCCCATGGGCTGTTCAGCCTGGCGCTGATCGAGGGGCTGAAATCGCAACTGGGGGTCTTCGAGCGATCGGTCACCGCCTCGCTCGGCTGGACCGACATCAAGTTCAGCGCGCCGCTCTATCCCGGCGAGGATGTCTATCTGCGGCTCGAATTGGTCGAAAAGCGGATGGCCTCGAAACCCGGGCGCGGGCTGGCCACCGAACGCGGCATTCTGCTCAAGGCCGACGGAACCGAGGTTGTCAGCGGCGATCATCTGATCTTTCTTCTGTGCCGACCCGAGGGCGAGGCGCAGGCATGATCCGCCCCGCCCGCATCCCGCCGCAAGAGGCCCGTCCATGAGCAAGATCATCTGGCGCATCCTCAGTTCGATCCCCACCCTCTTCGGGGTGCTGATCGCCACCTTCCTGATCACCCGGGTGCTGCCGGGCGATCCGGCGGTCTTCTTCGCCTCGAACCCGGCGATGTCGAACGAGGATGTCGAGAAAATCCGCGCTGCCCTCGGGCTCGACAAATCGCTGGTCGAACAGTTCTGGATCTACCTCGGCGCGCTCTGGCAGGGGGATCTGGGCATGTCGATCTCGACCGGCCAGCCGGTCGCCACCGAGATGCTGACCCGCCTGCCCGCTTCGGCCGAACTGACGGTCTTCGCCTTTTTCCTGGCGATCGCCATCTCCATCCCGCTGGGGGTGGCGGCGGCGCTGAAGCCCGGATCGTGGATCGACCAAATCTGCCGCATCGTCGCCACCCTCGGGGTGTCGATTCCCACCTTCGTCACCGGACTGCTGCTGATCTATCTGTTCTACTACATCCTCGGCGTGGCACCTGAGCCGACCGGGCGGCTCGACCCCTTCATGTTCAAGCCCGACACCGTCACCGGTTTCATCCTGATCGACGGGCCGCTGGCCGGCGATTGGGAAACCACCTGGGCCGCTTTCAAGCAGATCCTGCTGCCGGGGGTCACCATGGCGATCTTCGCGCTTGCTCCCCTGGCGCGGATGACGCGGGCGTCGATGCTGAACGTGCTGTCCAGCGAATTCATCCGCACTGCCCGGGCCAACGGGCTGACCCGGCGCAAGATCGTGATGAGCTATGCCTTCCGCAACGCGATGTTGCCGGTGGTGACCTCGCTGGGGATGACGTTTTCCTACATGCTGGGGGCCAACGTGCTGGTCGAGAAGGTCTTTGCCTGGCCCGGCATCGGCGCCTATGCGATGGATAGCCTGCTGTCGCTCGACTATGCGCCGTTGCAGGCCTTCATGCTGATCATGGCCGGCATCTTCCTGGCCGTGAACCTTGTCACCGACCTGCTGGCCGGGCTGGTCGATCCGCGTGCGGGGCTGAACTGATGGCGATTTCCCACTCCTCCCTCCGGCTGCGCGACCGGCTGTCCACCCTGGGCTACATCCTGTCCGAGAACCGACTGCATCAGGTCGCCTTCGGTCTTTTCGCCCTGCTGATCCTCGCCGCGCTCTTCGCGCCGCTGCTGGTGCCGCATGATCCGCTGGCGACCAACCCGCAGGATGCGCTGACGCCACCCTCGGCCACCTATTGGTTCGGCACCGACCAATTGGGCCGCGACGTCTTTTCCCGCGTGCTGGTGGCGACCCGGCTCGACATGCTGATCGCCTTCGGCGCGGTGGGGATTTCCTGCGTGGTGGGGTCGCTGATCGGCGCGGTGCTGGGCTATTTCGGCGGTGTCGTCGACACCGTGACCAGCCGTTTCGTCGACGTGCTGATGGCCTTCCCGCTATTTGTTCTGGCGATGGCGATGGTCGCCGCATTGGGCAATTCGGTGATGAACGTGATCTATGCCACCGCCATCATCAACCTGCCCTTCTACGTCCGGCTGGCCCGGGCCGAGGTCAACGTGCGCCGCAACATGGGCTATGTCGAGGCCGCCCGGGTCGGCGGATCGGGTCATGCCCGCATCCTGCTGGTCTTCCTGCTGCCGAACATCCTGTCGCCCCTGGTGATCCAGGCCTCGGTCAACCTCGGCTGGGCGGTGCTGAACGCGGCGGGGCTGTCGTTTCTCGGCATGGGGGTGCGCCCGCCCACGGCCGAATGGGGCATCCTGGTGGCCGAGGGCGCCCGCTTCATCGCCTCGGGGCAATGGTGGGTCTTCCTCTTTCCCAGTCTGATGCTGATGCTCGCCGTCTTCACCTTCAACCTGCTGGGCGACGCGCTGCGCGACATTCTCGACCCGAGGAGCCGGACATGAGTGTTCCCCCCCTTCTCTCGGTCCGCGATCTGACGGTCGATTTTCGCACCCGTCACGGCACCGTCCATGTGCTCGAGAATGTCTCTTTCGACATCGCCCCGGGCGAGATCATCGGCATCGTCGGCGAAAGCGGATCGGGCAAGTCGGTGACCGCCTTCGCGATCATGGGGATCCTCGACAAGGCCGCCCGCATCCTGTCAGGCGACATCCGCTTCGAGGGGCGCGACGTGATGGCGATGAGCGCCCGCGAACGCGACCTCTGGCGCGGCAAGGAGGCCTCGATCATCTTCCAGAACCCGCGCACGGCGTTGAACCCGATCCGGCCGGTCGGCCAGCAGATCGGCGACGTGATCGCCCGCCACACCCCCGCCGCCGCGGCGGAGGTGAAGCAAAAGGTGCTGGACGCGATGCGGCAGGTCCGCATCCCCGATCCCGAAAAGCGGATGAGCGCCTATCCCTTCGAGCTGTCGGGCGGGCTTTGCCAGCGGATCGGCATCGCCGCCGCCCTGGCCTGCCATCCGCGCCTGCTGATCGCGGATGAGCCCACCACCGGGCTCGACGTCACCACCCAGGCGGTGATCATGGATCTGATCCGCGATGTCGCCCGCGCCGGCAATCTCGGCACCCTGCTGATCACCCACGACCTGGCGCTCGCCTCGGAATATTGCGATCGCATCGTGGTGATGCACGCGGGCCATGTGGTCGAGACCGCCCCGGTGGCCGAGCTGTTCGCCCGCCCGCGCCATCCCTATTCCACCGGCCTGCTGGGCAGCGTGCCCTCGCTGGTCGACAGCGTCCATGATCTGCGCGCCATCCCCGGATCGCTGCCCGATCTGCGGCGCAGCGATCTGCCGCCCTGCCGCTTTGCCGGCCGCTGCCCGCGCCATCAGGCCAATTGCGACGCCCCCGGCCTGAGGCTGGAGGAGATCGCCCCCAACCACCTCGTCGCCTGCAGGAACCCGCTGTGAGCCAGACCCCGATCATCGCCATCGAACATCTGAAGAAGCATTTCGTGCTGAAGCATCGCAATACGCTGTCCGGGCGCGAGCCGGTCAAGCTGCACGCGGTCGACGATGTGACCCTGGCCATCCACCCCGGCGAGGCGCTGGGGCTGGTGGGCGAATCCGGCTGCGGCAAGTCGACCCTGTCGCGGGTGATCAGCCGGCTGCTCGATGCCAGCTCGGGACGGATGTTCGTCGAGGGCAAGGATGTGACGGCGATGTCGGCCTCGGCCTTCGCCAAATCCGACATGCGCAGCGACATCCAGATGGTGTTCCAGGACCCGACCGAAAGCCTGAACCCGCGCTTCAGCATCTTCGACCTGATCGCCGATCCGCTGCGCCAATTGAAACCGCCGAAATCCCGCGCCGAGCTGGTCGCCAAGGTCGAGGGCGCGGCCAGGTCGGTCAACCTGCCGCTGGAATTGCTGAGCCGGTTTCCGCATCAACTCTCTGGCGGCCAGAAGGCGCGTGTCGGCATCGCCCGGGCCATGGTGGTCGACCCCAGGCTTCTGGTGCTGGACGAGCCGACCTCGGCGCTCGATGTCTCGGTACAGGCGACGGTGCTGCAGCTTCTGGACAAGATCCGCCAGGAACAGGGGGTGGCGCTGCTGTTCGTCAGCCACGACCTGAACGTGGTGCGCCTGCTCTGCAGCCGGATCGTGGTGATGTATCTGGGCCAGATCGTCGAAAGCGGCGACACCGACCCGCTGTTTCACCGCCCGGCGCATCCCTATACCCGCGCGCTGCTCTCGGCGATCCCGACCCTGCGCGAAGGCGCCAAGCGCGACCGCATCAAGCTCGATGGCGATCCGCAAAGCCCGATCAACCCCAGCGGCACCCGTTGCCGGCTTTATGGCCGCTGCCCGGCGCAACAGGCGCTGTGCAATCAGGCCGAGCCCGAGCTGCGCCGGCTGCCCGACGGCCGGCAGGTCCGCTGCCATTTCGCAACCCCCGACGGCGCCGAATGACGCCGCCCCCGACATGCCAGAGACGGAGATTCACATGGCCAAGCTGACAACCCCGGTAAGCGAGATGGTGAAGAACGCCCGCGCCCGGATCGAGGAAATCGAAACCAAGGATCTGATCGCCATGCTCGACGATCCCGATGTCGTGGTGGTCGATCTGCGCGACGTGCGCGAAAGGCAACGCTCGGGCTTCATCCCCGGCAGCTTCCACTGCCCGCGCGGCATGGTCGAATTCTGGATCGACCCCGACAGCCCCTATTTCAAACCGATCTTCGGCGAGGACAAGAAATTCGTGTTTCACTGCGCCTCGGGCTGGCGCTCGGCGCTCAGCACGGCGACGCTGAACGACATGGGGTTCGAATGCGCCCACCTGCGCGAAGGCTTCTCGACCTGGGCCGACCAGGGCGGCCCGGTCGAATTCCCCGAACCGCACAAGTAACCGAACACTCCCCGTCACGGGAGGGGCAGAGCATCGCCCCCTTCGTGGCACTTGGCCCCGGACCCTGCATTCCGGGGCCTTTTTTGTCACAGCCCCGGACCGCGCGCGGTGATCCGCCACAGCGTCTCGACCCGGCCACCACGGATGCCCACGAACCAGTCGTGCAGGTTGCAGGTGGGGTCGCAATGCCCCGGCACCAACCGCAGCCTGTCGTTGATCCTGAGCGCGCCGGTGGGGTCGGCGATCTCGCCATGCTCATCGGAGCAGGCGGTATAGGTCACATCAGAGCGCCCGAAGACCACCGGCAGCCCGCTGTCGACCGATTGCGCCTTGAGCCCGGCATCACAGACCGCCTTGCCGGGTTTGGCGTGGCTCATCACCGAGGTCAGCAGGAACAGCGCGTTCTCGAAGCCGCCGGCATCGAGCCTGCCGCCCTCGGCATCCAGCACCTTGCCGTAATCCGCATCCATGAAGATGTAGGAGCCGCATTGCAGTTCGGTATAGAGGCCCGAGGCCGCCTCGAACGGGAAGCTCCCGGTGCCGGCGCCGGTGACCGTGGCGCACTCCAACCCCGCCGCCGACAGCGCCGCGACGGTCTCGCGGGCGATGGCGATGGACCGTTCTGCCGCAGCCGCCCGGCTGGCGTAGTCATAGATATGCTGCAGCGATCCCTGATAGGCCTGAATGCCGCGAAACGTCAGCCCCGGCGCCGCCGCGATGGCCCGGGCGATCGCCACCGCCTCGGCCGGCGTGGTCACACCGCAGCGCCCGGCGCCACAGTCGATCTCGACCAGACAGTCGAGCCTGGTGTCATGGCGCATCACCGCCGCCGAAAGCTCCGCCACATTGTCGATATCGTCGATGCAGCAGGTGATCCGGGTGCCCAGCCCCGGCAGCCGCGCCAGGCGGTCGATCTTGACCGGATCGCGGATTTCATTGGCCAGAAGGATATCGGGGATGCCGGCGCGGGCGAAATGCTCCACTTCGGACAGCTTCTGGCAGCAGATGCCCACCGCGCCATGGCCGATCTGGTGGCGGGCGATCTCCGGGCATTTGTGGGTCTTGGCATGGGGCCGCAGCGCGATCCCGGCGGCGGCGCAGACCTCCCGCATGCGGATCAGATTCCGCTCGAAGGCGTCAAGATCGACGATCAGGCAGGGCGTCTGCGCCTCGGCCTCGGTCATGCCGGGGCGGGCCGGCACCAGATAGCCCAGTTCGTGCAGGTCGTCTTCGGTCAGTTCCGGCATCCAAACGCTCCCTCGATGGTTCGGCTGGACCTTAGCCGCAGGCCGCGCCCGCTCGCCAGCCCGCGAGACAGAAAAAACCGGCGCCTGACAGGGCCAAGACGCCGGGAGATGCGCAAATGCGCGGGGAGTGATGTCAATGCGCGCGGCGCAGCCGGCTCAGCAGGTCGATGACCCCGCCGGGCGCCAGCCGCAGCACCAGGATCATCGCCAGCGCGATCAGGATGAAGCGGGCATCCTCCATCCCGCGCACCCCGGCCAGCGCCTCGGTTCCGAAGGTCAGCGCCAGGGCCGCGAAGACCGGGCCGATGATCGACCCGGCGCCCCCGATCAGCACCATGGAGAGCACAAGCGACAGGGTGCCGAAGCTGAAGACCTCGGGCGCCGCCACCCGCAGGTAGATGGCGTAAAAGCCCCCCGCCACCCCGGTCAGCACCGCCGAGGCGACCAGCACGGTGATCCGCTGCCGCGCCACCGAGATGCCGCGCGCGGTGGCGTAATCCTCGTTATCGCGCACCGCCCGCAGCGCCTTGCCATAGGGCGAGCGCGCAATCAGCAGAAGCGCCACGGTCGAGATCACCAGAAGCCCCAGCCCGACATAGTAATAGCCCAGCTTGAAATCGCGGATGAACTTATACTCTCCGATGCTGAGATAGGGCAGCCGCACCATGCCCTCGGCGCCGCCGGTGATCTGGCTTTGCGACAGCACCAGTTGCAGGGCGAGCTGACTGAAAGCGAAGGTCACCAGCACCACATAGATGCCCTTCAGCCGCGCCACCGGCAGGGCGATGATCAACCCCACCAGCGCCGCCGCCAAGCCGCCCAGCGGAATGGCGAGCCAGGGGGTCACCCCGGCGGTCTTGGCCAGGATCGCGGCGGTATAGGTGCCGACCCCGAAGAAGGTCAGATGCCCAAAGTTGAACAGCCCGCAATAGCCCAGCGTCAGATCCCAGTTCGAGGCCACCACCGCGAAGATGAAGGCGATGATGAAGAGGTGTCGGATATAGGGATCGCTCACCACCAGCGGCACGCAGACAAGGACGAGAGCGGCCAGAAGGCTCGCGATCAGATAGGTCCGGTTCATGGCTCACCCCCTCCCGAACAGGCCATTGGGCCGGAAAATCAGCACCAGGATCATCACCAGGAAGATCACCGATGGCGTCCAGTAGAGACCGAGCCAGAGGATCAGGAAGGCCTCGAGAAACCCGATCACATAGGCGGCGCCGGCAGTCGCACCGAGGCTGCCGAGCCCGCCGAAGATCACCACGATCATCGCCTTGACCAGCGGATCGGCGCCGAGCGACGGCGTGATGAAGCGGATCGAGCCCAACAGAACGCCGCTGAGCCCGGCGAGCCCGGCCGAGAGCCCGAAGGCGATGGCATAGGCGCGCGGCACGTTGATGCCGATCAGCGCGGCGCTGTCCTGGTTCTGGCCGACCGCGCGCAGGCTGCGACCCACCCGCGTCCGGGTTGCGAACCACCAGAGCGCCAGCAGCACCGCCGGCGCCAGAACGATGATCAGCGCCTCATGGGACGAAACCACGGCGCCGGCGATCGACACTTCACCGGTGATGATCCGCGGCAATTGCTTCAACCGCGCGCCCCAGATGATCTGGGCGCCCTTCTCGATGATGATCATCGCCGACAGCGTCGTCATCACCGTGATCAGCATCATGTTGCGGCTGCCATAGAAGGGGCGGACCAGCAAAAGCTCGATCAGCACCCCGGCGATGACCGAGACGCCGATGCCCGCCACCAGCCCGGCGGCCAGCCCCAGCCCGGCCGCCTCGCTCACCGTCCAGGCGACATAGGCGCCCAGCGTCATCAGCGCGCCATGGGCGAAGTTGAACACCCCGAGCGTGGTCCAGACCAGGCTCAGCCCCGAGGCCATCAGCGCATAGAGCGATCCCAGCAGCAGTCCCGAAACAAGGGTGGCGATCAGCATGTCGCTCATTCCTGCGCGCCTCCGAAATACATCTCCATGATCTCCTGATGATCGGGGGCGTTGGCCGCGTCGATCTCGCGCGCGATCTCGCCATGTTCGACCAGATAAAGCCGGTCGGTCAGCGCCAGCAGGAATTGCACGTCCTGTTCCACCACGATCAACGGAATGCCGGTCTTGCCGATGGCGCCGATCGCCTCGGCCAGTTCCTGTTTCAGCCGCGGCGACAGGCCCAGCGTCGGTTCGTCCAGGATCAGCAGCCGCGGGTTGCACATCAGCGCGCAGCCGATCGACAGCATCTGGCGCTCGCCGCCCGAAAGCGTCTTGGCAAGCTGCCGGCGCCGCTCGGCCAGGCGGGGGAACAGGGCATAGACCTGATCCAGCGCCGCCTTCGCCCCGCCACGGGCGCGCTTGACGAAGGCCGACAGCTCCAGCGTCTCGGCCACACCCATATCGCCAAAGAGCGTATTGCCCTGCTGCGCATGCACCAGCCCCAGCCCGACGATATCCGAGGGCGGCGCGCCGGTGATGTCCTGCCCGTCGAATTGGATCCGCCCCGTGCTCGGCGCCATCAGGCCCGAGACGGTGCGCAGCAGCGTGGTCTTGCCATGCCCGTTCGGACCGAAGAGCCCGATGCTCTCGGTCGCGCCGACATGGGCCGAGACGCCGCGCAGCACCGGCACCGCCCCATAGCCCGCGTGAATGTCGGTGAGGGTCAGAAGCGTGCTCATGCCCGGCTCCCCAGATAGGCCTCGATCACGTCGGGGTCGCGGACGACCTCGGCCGGATCGCCCTCGGTCAGCACCTGCCCCTGGTTCAGCACCAAAAGCCGCTGGCTGACCGACAGCAGAAGGCTCAGCACATGTTCGATCAGCAGGATCGCGACGCCCGAGGCGTTGACCGCCACCAGCAGCGCATCAAGCGCGGCGATCTCCGGCCGGGTCAGCCCCGAGGCCGGCTCGTCCAGCATCAGCATCCTGGGCTTGGCCACCAGGGCGGAGCCGATCATCAGTTGCTTCTTTTCATAGACCGACAGATCGCCCGAGGGCAGATCGCGCCGCGCCTCCTCGAGCGCCACCAGGTCGAGCGCGGCCTCGGTCGCCCGCCGCGCCGCCGCGCCGGACAGGCCACCGGCATAAGAGGAGCCCAACATCACGGTTTCGCGGGCCGACAGATCGGGGAATTCCGCGTCCTTCTGAAAGGTCCGCGCCAGACCGCCGCGCGCGATGCGATGGGCGGGCCAGCCGTCGATGCGCTGGCCGGCGAAATGGATCTCTCCCGCGGTGGGCGCGAAGGGAATGCCGGTGATCAGGTTGAAAAGCGTGCTCTTGCCCGAGCCGTTCGGCCCCGCGATGCCGAAGATCTCGCCCTCGGTCACCGAAAAGCTCACGTCCTGCACCGCGCGCAGCCCGCCGAAGGTCTTGCAGGCGCCCCGCACGTCGAGAAGTGGCATTGCCATGATCTGTCCCCCTTGGGCCGGGCCGGGGCGCGCGATGGCCCCCGCCCGGCGGATTGGTTCACTTCATCCAGGCCGGCTGGGTGAAGGCGCCGGTGGCATATTGCGCCGGGGCGAAGAGCACGCGCTTGCCGTCGACGATCTGATAGAATTGCAGCGGCACGCCCTCGTCGCTTTGCACCGAGAGGTGGGTGGCGGGGTCAAAGCTGATGTGGCCCATCGCGGTCTGCTTCTGGGTGGCGCCGAGCGCCGCGCCGATGGCGGCGCGATCGGCTGGATCGCCCACCTTTTCCAGCGCGTCGGCATAGATCATCACCTCTTCATAGAGCATGACGCCATAGCCGCCCGGCGTGGTGTCATAGGCGGATTTGTACTTGCCGATGATCTCGCCGGCGCGGGGGTTCGACGGCGTGTCCAGCACGCCCCCCAGCATGTTATAGACCACGCCCGAGGATTTCTCCTTGGTCAGCTCCAGGAACTCCGGCACCGAGGGGGCGTATTGGATGAACACCAGGCTGTTGGTCGGATCCTCCATGAACTGGTTCATGAAGGTGGCGGCGTTGCCGGGGATGTAATCGGTATTGATCAGCAGCGCCGGCGGATCCTGCCGCACCCGCGACAGAAAGCCCCGCCAATCGTTGATTTCGCCGAAGGGCAGCAGTTCGTTCTCGGTGATCTCCCAGCCGTCGTCGGTGAAGGCCTTGGTCATGCCCTCGGCGATAGTTTTGGAATAGGGGTTGTCGGAGGAGATGATGGCCACCTTCTTGTTCGGCAGCGTCAGCTTGCCGGCGGCGACCAGGCCGTTGATCACCGGCACGATGCCGGTGTTATAGCCGTCAAACGATGGCGTCAGCGACCAGACGGTGCCGAAGTCATCCGGGTTCGGCGCAATGATGCCCTCGGTCTGGGCCGAGTTGGCCGAGACCAGATAGGGCATCTCCATTTCGGCCATCATCTCGATCTCGAAATTCGAACCCGAGGCATAGCCGGTCACGATGGCGCCCATGTCACGGTCCGACAGCAACCGTTCGGCAGCGGTGGCGACCGCGTCGGCGGCCGCGTCGCCGACATCGCCAACCACCAATTCGAAGGTATGGCCGGCCACCCCGCCCTTGGCGTTCAGCTCGTTCACCGCAAGCTGGGCGCCCTTCACCATCTCCTGCCCGTCGGCGGCGGATTTGCCCGAGACCGGCGCCAGAACGCCGATCTTGACCACATCGGCCCCGGCGGCCAGCGGCAGCGCCGCCAGGGCCAGCGCCGCGACACTGGCCATCAGGGTTCTACGGTTGATCATCTCTTGGTCCTCTCTGTTGGCTTGCCCGGTTGACCGGGACGTTTATTTGACGCCGCAGGTGTCCAGCACGGCGGCGGCGATCACCTTGGTCGCCCGCAGAAGCGAGGCGACATCGACATATTCGTTGTCCCCGTGGAACCCGTCGCCCGAAGGGCCATAGATCACGCTCTGCACCCCCTTGCCGGCGTAATGCGCCGCGTCCGTCACCGCGTCGAAGCCGCGCACCTTGGGCGCCACCCCTTCCAGGCCGGTGTGATGGGCGATCAGCGACTGCACCAGCGGATGGTCGATCGGCGTGTCCATCGGCGCGAAGTGCAGCCCCCCCAGTTCCCATTGGACGGTCGGGGGATTGTCGCGCATCCAGGGATCGGTCTGGGCGAAGTGATGAACGAAATCCTCGAACTCCTTGCGGATCTCGGCCGAGGTCTCGTTGGGCAGGAACTTGTAATCCAGGTCGATCACCACCCGGTCCGGCGTCATCGCCGGGTTCGACCGGATCAGCGGCAGCCCGTCCGCGCCGATGCCGACACCGCCATGGATCACGCCGGGGTTGATGGTCGACAGCCCGGGCGGGCAAAGCGGGTGATAGTTGTTGCGGCAGCGGTTCGCCTCGAAATCCCTCAGCGCCGACAGGAAGCGGTTGGCCAGCTCGATCGCATTGATCGCCGGGGTCACCCGGCCCGGCACGTGCGGCTGCGGGAAGATGTCGTTATAACGCATGCCGGCGTGACCGGAGCGGCCGATGATGGTGACGCGGACCCATTCCAGCCCGCCCTCGGCCGGCTGCACCATGCCCCAGGTCGGTTCGGCGATGATCGCCGACTTGGCCAGATGACCTCGGGCAACCACATCCATCGCACCAAAGCCGCCGGCCTCTTCGTCGATCACCGAATGCAGCGACAGCCGCCCCTCCAGGGTGATGCCGGCCTTCTTGATGAAATGCGCCGCCGCGATGCAGGCCGCGACGCCCGATTTCATGTCGACCGCGCCCCGGCCATAAAGCTTGCCGTCGATGATCTCGGCCCCGAAGGGATCGACCTTCCAGTTACCCCGGTTGCCCACCGGCACCACATCGATATGGCCGCAGAGGATCATGCTGCGGTCCTCGCTCCCGGCCATGTTGCCGATCACGTTGGGCCGGCCGGGAAAGGTCTCGAAGCTCTCGGTGGCGAAGCCGATCTCTGTCAGCCGGCTGTCGATCAGGCTCTGGACATCGGCCTCGCGGTTCAGCCCCTCGCCCTGCTCGAACTTCGGGTTGACCGAGGGGATGCGCACCAGCTCCTGGGTCAGCGTGGTGACGTAATCGGGATCGGCGTCAATCGCGGCCCAGACAGAGGCCAGGGGATCAGTCATTCTGCAGCTCCTTCCAGTTCGGCAATCAGCGCGGCAGTCGACACCTGCCGGCAATAGCCTTTGATTGTGGTCAGGGAATTGTCGTGGCGCGCCTGGCTGTAGGTCAGGCAGGCATCGGTCACCTGAGTGACGAGATAGCCCAGATCGCAGGCATCCCGGATCGCGCTTTCGACGCATTGATCGGTGACGAGCCCGGCGATCACCAGTTGTCGCACCCCGAGATTGCGCAGCACGTAATCAATATGGGTCGACACGAAGACCGAGGAGGAGGACTTGGGAAAGACGATCTCGTCCTCGCCCGGCGCGATAGCGTCAAGCACCTTGCCGTCCCACGACCCCTTCGGCACGTTGAACCCGGTGATCTTGTAATCGAGGCTGCGGTCGCGGCCATCCAGCGTCAGGCTTTCGATGGTGGTATAGAGCACCTCGATCCCCGCCTGGCGGCAGGCCGCCTGCAAGGACTGCATGTTCGGCAGGGTCTCGGCCTCGAACCTGTCGAAGAACCAGCCATATGTCTCGTCCAGCTCTTTCGCGGGCAAATCCTTGAACTCGCCACCATCGCGACGGGCAGAGAAATTCTGCACATCGATGAACAGCAGCGCCGATTGCGCAGGGATCAGCGGAACCTCGCGGGTCAGGGTCATTCAATCTCTCCCATTACGTTGGTGATCGCCTCGGCCAGCACCGCGGCCCAAAGCGCCTGACCATCGGCATCGCGCAGATGGTCGTTGCGGATTTCGATCAGGCTGTGCGCCAGCCCGCGCGCCTCGCCATGACGCGGCACGAAGAAGTCCGACAAGTCATCGACCAGATAGGGCTGGTTCATCCCGATCACCCAATCGGGGCGCATCCGGGCAATCTGGGCGGCCAGCCGCCCAGAGGTGGCGGTATCGTTGCGGAACAGAAAGCCGATGTCCCAGGGCCGGGCGACGCCCTGCATCGCCGGGGTAAAGCTGTGAATGGCGAAGGCGGCGCGGCGGGGATGGGCCTGAACCACCTGTTCCACCGCGGCGTGGAAGGGAGCGAAGATCTCGGCCACCCGGGCGGCGCGATCCGCCGCGCTCAGCAGCGCATTCGCGGGCACCGGCACCCGGTCGCTGACCGGGGGGATGGAATCCGCCGCCTCGGGCGGGCGGTTGCAGTCGATCACCAGCCGGCTGTAGCGCTGCACCACCAGCGGCGCGCCCAGATGGCCGGCCAAGAGCCGCGCCACCGCCTCCGCCCCGATATCCCAGCCGATGTGCAGGTCGATCTCTCCGGGCTGCAGCCCCAGATCGCCAAGCCGCGCCGGAATCGCCTGCCCCGCATGTTCGCAGACCAGCACCAGCGGCAGATCGCTGTCGGGATTGATCACTTCGACCGGCGCCGGATCACCGGCGCCGAGCAGGGCGTGAGGGGCGATATCTGCAAGTCTTTCCGTCATCTGGTCTGCTGGACTTTCATGTTGAAACCGCACAGCTTATCCGCCGGGAAGACACAAGCCTCCCCGCACCGGCCAAAGACATAACCCTTTGGCACGAAATACGATTCCGAGTTTTTCTTGGGGATGAAGAAACGATCAAATATTTTCAGTGTCAACATTCGTGATGGATATTGACTTATTTTTTTCATCCAGCTTTGTTCAATGCACAGGAGATGACATGCAGGTACGCAAACGCATTGAAGATCTGGCCGACGGGCTGACCGCGACCGAACGCCGGCTGGCCTCGGCGATTCTGGCGGATTACCCCTTCGCCGGGCTCGAACCGATCCAGGGCCTGGCCGAGCGCACCAGGATTTCGTCGCCGACAATCTCGCGCTTCGTCACCAAGCTGGGGTTTCAGGGCTATCAGGACTTCCAGCAGCATCTGATTGCAGAGCTGAAAGAGGGCCAGCGGTCACCGGTCGATCTGCAAAAGACCTCGCGCCCGTTCCGCGATGCCTTCCTGCATGATTTCATGGACCGTTCGGCCCAGTTGGTGTCGGAAACCGCCGACGCGGTGGGCGAGGCCCAGTTCGACCGGGTCTGCGGCCTGCTGACCGACCGCAAGCGGGCGATCTATCTGATCGGCGGGCGGATGAGCACCTCGATCGCGCATTACCTGTCGTTTCACCTGCGGCAGTTCCGCGCCAAGGTCTATCACATCCCCGCCGATCCTGAGGTCTGGCCAGAATACGTCCTGCGGATGAAACCGCGCGATATCCTCTTCATCGCCGATTTCCGTCGCTATCAGAAGGCGTTGCTGCGGCTGGCCGAACAGGCCGACGGCAACGCCAACGCGCATATCCTGCTGATGACAGACAAATGGCTATCGCCGATCTCGCGCCATGCGCGCGACGTGCTGGCGGTGCCGATAGACAACGGCACGCTGTGGGACAGCTATGCCGGGGCGCTGGCCCTGGCCGAGGCCATCGTGACCCGGATTGCCGAAACCAACTGGGATGAAACCCGCAAGCGGATCGAGACATGGGATTCGCTGCGGCTGGATTTTGGAGACCCCGAAGATGATCGCTGAACCGCTTGTATTCGCCGCAACCTCCGATCTTGCCGGACGGCTGCGGGGCAAGTCCTTTCCGCTGGCCGATGTCGAGAGCCGGCTGAAGAAGGGCGTCGGCTGGACCCCGACCAACGTGATGATCACCTGTTTCGACGCCATCGCCCAGGGGCCCTTCGGCGCGCTCGGCGATCTGGTACTGCTGCCCGATCCCGAGGCGGCGGTGACGCTGGATTTCGAGGATGGCGGCCCGGTCGAACGCTTCATGCTGGGCGATATCCGCGAACTTGACGGCACCCCCTGGGGCTGCTGCACCCGCTCGATCCTGAAGGGCGCGCTTGACCGGCTGGAGCGGGTCGCGGGCATCCGCCCCTACGTCGCCTTTGAACACGAGTTCCAGATCAAGGGCGTCACCGAGGCGCCCGCCGCCTATGCGATGGCCGGTTTCTCCGCCCGGCGCGGCATGGGCGAGGCAGTGATGGCGGCGCTGCGTCAGGCCGGGCTCGGGATCGACACCTTCATGAAGGAATATGGCGCCGCGCAATACGAGGTCACCGTCGACCCGACGCTTGGGCTGCGTGCCGCCGACGAGGCCGCGATCCTGCGCGAGGTCACCCGGGCAACCGCCCGGCGCTGCGGCGAGGCGGCGACCTTCAGCCCGATCCAGGACAGCGCCGGCGTCGGCAACGGCGTGCATATCCACATCAGCTTTCGCGATGCCGATGGCCGGCCGGTGACCTGGGACGCCAATGGCCCCGCCGGGATGTCGGCGGTGACCGGCGCCTTCATCGCCGGGGTTCTGAAATACCTCGACAGCATCCTGGCGCTGACCGCGCCCTCGGATATCTCCTATCTGCGGCTGACCCCGCATCGCTGGAGCGCGGCCTATAACAACCTCGGGTTCCGCGACCGCGAGGCCTCGGTCCGGATCTGCCCGGTGACGGCGCAAGAACCCGAGGGCATCGCCCGGCAGTACAATTTCGAATTCCGCGCCGCCGATGCCGCCGCCTCGCCGCATCTGGCGCTGGCCGCGATCCTGCATGCCGGCACCCAGGGCATCGAGGAAGGGCTTGCCGCCCCCAAGGTGACCGAAGAAGACCTGTCTGCCCTGCCGCCGGCAGAGCTGGCCGCGCGCGGCTATATCCGCCTGCCGGAGACCCTGCCCCAGGCACTGGCCCGATTCGAGGCGAACGCCACCGTCACCGGCTGGTTCCCCGAAGGCTTCGCCGCCGTCTATGCCGCCCACAAGCGCGGCGAACTGGCAGTGGTCGAGGGCAAGGACGAGGCCACCCGCTGCGCCGCCTATGCCGAGGTCTACTGACGCCGCCTTGCCGCCCAACTTTGGCCGGGTTTGCCCACTATGCCCACTGTCCGGTGATGCACCGGCAGGAGGGCAAAGATGAACCAGCGGATCGCAGTATTGGTCGATGGCGACCACCTGAGCGCGGCTCACGCGCCGGAGCTGCGCCGGATCGGCGCGGCACTTGGCCTGCCCGCGGTGCTGCGGGTCTATGGCGACTTCTCCCGCCTGCCGGGATGGCAGGCAGTGCCGGGCTTCCGCCATGTCCATGCCGGCAGCGGCAAGAATGCGACCGATCTGTTGCTGACGGCGGACGCGATGGAACTGGCGCTGGAGGCCGAGGTCGAGGCGCTGGTGCTGGCCAGCTCGGACGGGGATTTCAGCCATCTGGCGCTGCGCCTTCGCGAACGCGGCCTGCAGATCGTCGGCGCCGGAGAGGCCAAGGCGTCACCGCATTTCCGCGAGGCCTGCGGCCATTTCATCGAACTGGGATCCGTCGCCACCCCCAGGATCGAAACCCATTGCGCCCGCGACAGAACCCTCGCGCCAACGGCCGAAGTGACTGACGCCCTCACCCCCTGCCCCGGCAAGATCGACCGTCAGATCCGCCATCTGATCCAACAGCATGGCAACAGGGATCACGGCATGCCGATTGCCCGGCTGGGCCAGTACCTGAAGCAAACCTACGGATTGTTGACAAGCGAACTGCCCGAAACGAATTGGCGCGCCTATCTGGAAGCGCGCGCCAATCTCTATCTTCTGGACCCACGCGGGCCGGACGCCCACGTCCGCTTCCGACCCGAGGGGTTCACGGTCAGGCCTGAACCCTCAGTCCTTGGCGGTCAGCTTGCGAATATAGCTCAGCACCAGATCATCCCGCCGCGCCGCAAGCTCTTCCAGCGACTGGCCGTGGGTTTCCTCGCGGATGCCGGCCTCCAGCGTGTCGACCACGGCGGGGGTCAGGTCGGGGTGGCCCAGATCGTCCCACCAGGTTTTCAGCGCCGGGCCGAGGTGATCGCAGAAGGCGCGGATGCCGCCCTCGCCGCCGCCCAGATGGAACAGGCAGGTGGGGCCCATCGCCGCCCAGCGCAGCCCCGGCCCATAGGTCACCGCCTTGTCGATATCGCCGACGCTGGCGACCCCCTCGACCGCCAGGTTGATCGCCTCGCGCCAGATCGCCGCCTGCAGCCGGTTGGCGATATGGCCCGGCACCTCCTTGTGCAGCCGCACGCAGACCTTGCCGAGGCTTTCATAGAACCCCTGCGCCGCATCCAGCACGTCGGCGTCGGTCTTGTCATTCGCCAGCATCTCGACCAGCGGGATCAGATGCGGCGGGTTGAAGGGATGCGCCAGCACCAGCCGGCCGGGGTTTTCGAACCCCTCCTGCAATTCCGACAGCTTCAAGCCGGAAGTCGAGGTGCCGATGATCGCCCCCTTGGCGAGCGCCGGTTCGATGGCGCGGTAGAGGTCATGCTTGATCGCGATCCGCTCGGGCACGCTTTCCTGGATGAAATCGGCGCCCGCCACCGCCTCGGCCGGATCGGTGGTAAAGCGCAGCCCACTGGTATCGCCCGCCTGTTCCCACTCCAGTTTGCGCAGGGTCTCGGCCGAGGTCTCGAAGAAATGTTTCACATGCGCCTCGGCGGTGGGCGCCGGGTCGTAGATCGCCACCTTGCGGCCCGTGGCGGCGAAAAGCGCGGCCCAGCTCATGCCGATGGTGCCGGCGCCCAGAATGGCGGTGTTCGGAAAAATCATATTGCTCGCTCCTGCGTTGCAGGGCTGATCGCCCTACCCCTCCCACACCAGAGGTGTGGCAAGCCGGTGCCGCCATCGCAAGCCTGAAACAGCCCGTCAGCCTGATTTGGCCGGCGCCGTCTCCAGCGGGATGACATCGACGGCCTGATGGCTTTCCTGTCCGCCGGAAGAGCGCATGGCGCCCCGCACCGGGGCGACATCGCCATAGTCGCGGCCATGGCCGACGGTGATGTAATCGGTGCCGGCATATTGGTCGTTGGTCGGGTCGAATTCGACCCAGCCCATTTCCTGCCCGACCCAGGCCCGCACCCAGGCATGCATCGCATCGGCGCCTTCCAGACGCGGCTGGCCCGGCGGCGGAAAGGTCCGCAGAAAGCCCGAGACATAGCCGGCCGGCACCCCGAGCCCGCGCAGGGCGGCGATCATGATATGGGTGAAATCCTGGCAGACCCCATGCCGCTTGGCGAAAGCCTCGGCCGGCGGGGTGTCGACGGTGGTCGCCTCGGGATCGAAGCTCATGTCACGGTTCAGCGCATGGCCCACCGCCTCGACCGCCTGCAGCGCCGTCATGCCGGGGCGCAACAGGGCGCGGGCGTATTTCGTCGTCTCGATCATCGGGCCGACCATCGGCGAGGTGGCGCTGAAGTGATGCGGCGCGCCGGGGGCAAGCGAATGCACCCCCGCCAGTTCCTGTCCCAGCCGGCCGAGCGGCGCCGAGAGGTCGAAGGGCTTCGGCACCGCGATCCGCTCCACCTGCGCCGAGAGGCTCAGCTCCACCGCCTCGATCGGCTGGTGCCAGGCGACCATGCTGGTGGCATTGCCGAAGAAATCCACCCGGTCATGCCGCTCGTCCGGGCGCGGCGTCACCTCAAGCAGACGCCGACGCACCTTTTGCACCCCGGGGATGTCCGAAGGCAGCAGCCGCAGGATGTTGCGGGCCCGGTCCGATCCGGCGTTGTAGCTGTAGTCGATCGTCAGCTTGATATCATAGAGCATCGGATCACCGCAGATAGGAGGTGGACAGGCGGTCAGAGATCTCGGCCAGCTCGGCGCGCAACCGCCACAACCGCTTGGTCGAAAGCTCGGTGGTGCTGGCGCAGGTCATCTCCGCCTCAAGCGGCAGGATCGCGCGCAGCAGATGCGACGGCCGGCCGTGCACCTGGGCGCCCGGCAGCGCCTCGGCCAATTGCCGCAGCCGCCGGATCAGGAACAGCAGCGCCCGAGGATTATCGGCATCGAGCGCCAGCAGATCGACCACGGTGTCGCGGTTGGTCTCGACCCGGAACCGGCGCTGGTGGGTGATCACGCTGTCGCCCACCTCGACCGCCAGGTCGAGCGAGCCCTGCGGCGCGTCCTGGGCGGTGAAGACGGCCAGCAGCGAGGCCATGGCATCCGCCCGCTCCAGCGCGCGGCCGAGGCTGAGGAAATGCCAGCCGGAAAACCGGTACATGTTTTCATGCACCAAACCGGTGATGCCGGCGATCTTGCGGATCAGCACCGACATGGCCCGGGCGCAATCGTCGCCGGGCTGGGCGGAGGCAACCATCCGGGTGGCGGTCTTCAGCAGGTCGTTCAGCGCCGCCCAGCCATCGGTGGAAAACCGGTCGCGCACCTTGCCGGCGCAGGCCCGGGCCGAGGCGATGCGACCGATCAGCGCCTCGGGGATGGTCTGCGACAGATCGAACCCATAGCCCTTGAGGTAATCGCGCAGCGCCTTCAGCCGGGGGTCGTTGCGATTGTCGGTCTCGGCCAACCGCAAATGATAGGCACGGATCAGCCGCGCGGCATCTTCGGTCCGCTCGACATAGCGGCCCAGCCAATAAAGGTTGTCGGCCGCCCGCGCCGGCAGGATGCCCGGGGCGGCGCGGCGGAAATCGCGGCCCGTCGGCAGCGTCGGCGGGGCCCGGTGCACCGGGCGATCCGATACCACCCAGACGTCGGCGACCGAGCCGCCCCGCTGCATCGCAAGCGCGGTGGCATCCTCGGACCGGCCGATGCGGGCATAACCGCCCTTCATGAACTGCCAGCCCTCTTCGGTACGCGCGGCAAAGACCCGAACGGTCATCGGCCGCGGCAGCACCCGGCCGCCCTCGCCCTCGTCCTGCCAGGCCGGTGTGGTCGACAGCGTCACCGCCTCCTGCCCCACCAGCCGGCCGCCGTCGCGATCCAGCCATTCGGCGATCGACCCCGCCGCCTCGCCCTTGAACCGACCGCCAAGCGCGATGGTGGCGCCCAGATCGAATGGCAAATCGACCGAATCCGCCGGGCCGATCAGCATGTTCTGGGCGTTGTCGCGCACATAGGCCCGCTCACCCGCGCCACCGCACCACCAGGTGGCGATATTGGGCAATTCGAGCGGCCGGCCGGTCAGCACCTCGGAGATCCGCGGCAGGAAGGCCATCATCGCCCGCATTTCCAGGATGCCCGAGCCCAGCGCATTGGCCATCGCCAGATTGCCGGCGCGCACCGCCTCCATCAGGCCCGGCGTGCCGATGTGAGAGCTGTGGTTGAACTCCAGCGGATCGGCAAAGCTGGCGTCGATCCGCCGCCAGAGCATGCCCAGGGGTTTCGGCCCCTCGATGGTACGCACCATCGCCTCGCCGTTCTCGACCAGCAGATCCTCGCCTTCCAGCAGCATCATGCCGAGATAGCGGGCGATATAGGTATGTTCGTAATAGGTGTCGTTCGACGGCCCCGGCGTCAGGATGCCTGCGGTACGCGGCGGTTCGAACCGGGGCGCGGCCAGCGCCTCCATCGCGTCGCGGAAGCTGCTGAAGAACCCGGCAAGCTTGTGGATATAGGCGCGCGGGAAGCGTTCGGGGAAAATCCGCCCTGTCGCCATCCGGTTTTCCAGCGCAAAGCCCGCGCCCGAGGGCGCCTGGGTGCGGTCCCCCAGCACGAACCACGACCCATCCGGCGACCGGCCGATCTCGAAGGCGAGGAAATGCAGGTAATGCCCACCCCGCGGCGGCACCCCCACCATCGGCCGTAGCCAATGCGGCGACCGCGCCACCAGTTCCGCCGGCAGATGGTCGTCGGCGACAAGCTGCGCAGGACCGTAGAGATCGGCCATCACCAGCTCCAGCAGATCGGCGCGCTGCGTCAACCCTTCGCAGATATGGGTCCATTCGTCTTCGTGCAGGATCACCGGGATATGGCTGAGCGGCCAGTCCCGCTCGACCAGCGGATCGGTGGAATACTGGCGAAAGAACACGCCCGCATCGCGCAGATACTGGTTGCCCTTCTCGAACCGCGCCCGCACCTCGTCGGGGCTGAGCCGGGCGAAGCGATCGACGAAGCGGCGCCAAACCGGCCGCATCTGGCCGTTCTCGTCGAACAGCTCATCGGCCACACCGGGATGCTGCCGGTAATCGGCGAAAAGGTCCGGCGCGACGGCGTCTTTCAGGGCACCAGGCGGCATGGCGGGCTCTCAGGGCTCTCGGGGCTTCCGGTTCAGAAGATCAAAGCAGTCCGATGGGCCTTCGCAGGTCCAGCGTCAAGGGAAATTCCGGGTGCGGCACCTCGGGCGCCGGCACGTAACTGCCCGGACTATGCCCGAAGGGTTCGAACCGCGCCAGCCGGCGCGCCTCGGCTTCGTTGCCATTGACCGGAAAGGTGTCATAGCTGCGCCCGCCCGGATGGGCGACGTGATAGGTGCAGCCGGCAATCGCCCGCCCGGTCCAGTCGTCATAGATGTCAAAGGTCAGGGGGGCGTTGATCGGCAAGGTCGGATGCAACGCCTCGGGCGGCTGCCAGGCCTTGAACCGGACCCCCGCGACCGAGGTGCCCGAGGTCTGGGTCCGGGCCAGCGGCACCGGGCGGCGGTTGCACATGACGCGATAGCGGTCCTGATGCAGCGAGGTCAGCTTGACCTGCAACCGCTCGACCGAGCTGTCGGTATAGCGCACGGTGCCGCCGATGGCGCCAGTCTCGCCCAGCACGTGCCAGGGTTCCAGCGCCTGGCGCAGCTCCAGATGCACGCCCTCGACCTCGATCTGGCCGCAGAAGGGGAAACGGAACTCGGATTGCGCCACGAACCATTCCGGCTCCATCTCGAACCCGTGGAGCTTGAGATCGGAGAGCACCGACAGGAAATCCTCCCAGATGAAATGCGGCAGCATGAACCGGTCATGCAGCACGGTGCCCCAGCGCACCGGGCGGCCTTCGACCGGCGCGGCCCAGCAGCGCGCGATGATGGCGCGCAACAGCAATTGCTGGGCCAGCGACATCCGCGGCTCGGGCGGCATCTCGAAACCGCGGAACTCCACCAGCCCGAGCCGTCCGGTGGGCCCGTCGGGGGAATAGAGCTTGTCGATGCAGATCTCGGCGCGGTGGGTGTTGCCGGTGACGTCGATCAGGATGTTTCTCAGCAGCCGGTCGGTCAGCCAGGGCGGTGTCGGCATCCCCGGGCTGATCTGGCTCAGCGCGATTTCCAGCTCGTAGAGGCTATCGTGCCGCGCCTCGTCGATCCGTGGCGCCTGAGAGGTCGGGCCGATGAAGAGACCCGAGAAGAGATAGGAGAGCGACGGATGCCGCTGCCAGGTCAGGATCAGCGATTTCAGCAGATCGGGCCGGCGCAGGAAGGGGCTGTCGTTCGGCGTCTCGCCCCCCACCACCACATGGTTGCCGCCGCCGGTGCCGGTGTGGCGACCGTCGATCATGAACTTGTCGGCGCCAAGGCGCGACAGCCGCGCCTCTTCATAGATCGCCTCGGTGGTGGCGACGCAATCGTCCCAGCTATAGGCCGGATGGATGTTCACCTCGATCACGCCCGGATCGGGGGCGACGCGGATCACGTTCAGGCGCGGATCCTGCGGCGGGGCATAGCCTTCGATATGGATCGGCAGCCCCAGCTCCGCCGCCGTCTCCTCGGCCGTGGCGAGAAGATCGAGGTAATCTTCCAGCGCCTCGCAGGGCGGCATGAAAAGGCAAAGCCGACCATCGCGCGGCTCGATCGCGATGGCGGTGCGCACCACGCCGCCGGCGGGGTCAATGCCCTGCGCCATGATCTGCTGCCGCTCAGCCGTCTCGGATTGCGCCTCGGACACCGGCTGGACGTGGCCCGCGCTGACATCGGGCATCAGTTCGGTCCGTTCGGTGGCCTCGCGCGCGGCGCGGGCCGCCTCCTCGGCGGCGAGCCGGTCGATCTCCGCCTGAATGCGTTTGCGCCGTTCGTCCATCGCGACGTGGAAATCCGGCAAGGGCGCGCGCTCCACCGTGGGATCGGTGGGATAGGAATAGGGATAGGCCGAGGGCGCCACATAGGGCAGCGATCCCAGCGGCAGACGGAAACCCACCGGGCTGTCGCCGGGGATCAGGAACAGATGCCCGCGCCGGCCGCGCCAGAGTTCAGACTGCCAGCGTCGGCCCGAGGCGCGCGACTGCCAGGCCTGGATCGGCAGGATATAGCCCGCAGGCTCCGTCAGCCCGCGTTCGAACACCCGGGCGAAACGCGCGCGATCCTCCGGGTTCTTCAGCTTGGAGTTCTCAGGCGCCACATTCGGCGGCAGCATCGCCTCTTTCAGGATCCACTCGCCCGGATCCTCATAGGCCGGCTGGGCGCACTCCGGATCAACCCCGAGGTTTTCGGCGAATTTCGTCATGAAGGCGCCGGCATCCTCGGCCGTCGCCGGCGCCGGCAGGTTTTCCCGCGCGATCAGATCGGGGTTTTTCCACACCGGCTTGCCGTCGCGCCGCCAGTAAAGCGAGAAGGTCCAGCGCGGCAGGCTTTCGCCGGGATACCATTTGCCCTGCCCGTAATGCAGGAAACCGCCCGGCGCGAACCGGTCGCGCAGCCGGCGGATCAGCTCGTCCGCGAGCCCGCGTTTCTGCGGCCCCACCGCGGCGGTGTTCCATTCGTCGCTTTCGAAATCGTCGACCGACACAAAGGTGGGCTCGCCCCCCATGGTCAGGCGCACATCGCCCTCGGCCAGCGCGGCATCGACCCTTTGGCCCAGCGCGTTCAGCCGCTCCCAGGCCTCGTCCGAGAACGGCTTGGTGATGCGCGGATGTTCGGCCACGCGCGTCACCTGCATGTCGAAATCGAAGCTGACCTCGGGCGTGCCGACCGCCGAGAACCCGCCGGCGATGGGGGCGGCGTTGCGATAATGCGGCGTGGCGGCCAGCGGGATATGGCTTTCCCCGGTCAAGAGGCCCGAGGTGGGATCAAGCCCGATCCAGCCGGCGCCGGGAATGAAGACCTCGCACCAGGCGTGCAGATCGGTGAAATCGTGATCGGTGCCCGAGGGACCATCGAGCGCCTGAACATCTGGTTTCAACTGGATCAGATAGCCCGAGACGAAACGCGCGGCGAAACCCAGATGCCGCAGCACCTGCACCATGAGCCAACTTGAATCGCGACACGATCCCGACTGTTTCTCAAGCGTCTCGTCCGGGGCCTGCACCCCGGGTTCCATCCGGATGGTATAGTTGACGTGATTGGCGATCCGGGCGTTCAGCCCGACCAGGAAATCGACGGTGCGTTCCCTCTTGAAGTCGATCGAACCGATGAATTGCGCCAGCAACGGCCCTTCGGGCTCGGGCGTGCGATAGATCACCAGATCGTCCTTCAGATCTGCGGGATAGTCGAAGGGCCAGAATTCGGCGCTTTCCTCGACGAAGAAGTCGAAGGGGTTATAGACGGTCATGTCGGCGACCAGATCGACCTCGATCTTGAACTCGCGCACCGGCTCGGGAAAGACGAAGCGGGCCTGCCAGTTGCCGTAGGGATCCTGCTGGTGATTGACGAAGTGATCGGCGGGC
Source organism: Pseudodonghicola sp. (assembly GCF_048268305.1). NCBI lineage: Bacteria > Pseudomonadati > Pseudomonadota > Alphaproteobacteria > Rhodobacterales > Paracoccaceae > Pseudodonghicola > Pseudodonghicola sp. The sequence goes on along the minus strand of NZ_JBLWVT010000004.1, from coordinate 348,353 downwards.
GTGACCTTCAGCGAATGCGAGATCACCCGGGTGCGCGAATGCGGCGCCGGGCGCAGGCGGATGATCTGCGGACCGAGCGTCACCGGGCGGTCATATGTGTAATGGGTAACGTGGTGGATGGATGCGTAGATCGCCATGATGCCTCGTTCTGTCCCTGCGCCGGCCGGGGGCCTGATATCCGCCAGAATAGAAAGCGGCGCGCCCCGCTTCCTAGGGCCAAGCTAGGCCCTCCCCCGCGTGAGGACACAAAAAACCGTCGCAGTTGATGATTTTTTCGGCAGTTTGTTGAACCCGAGCCGTGCCGCCCCGAAAAGGGGCGGCAAATCAGGCATCTGTCCGGCTCAGACCGCGCGCGGCACCAGGGCGAGGACGCGCAGCGGGCTGCCCGATCCTTCGTGGATTTTCAGCGGCGCGGTCATCAGCACCGCCCCCTTGGCCGGCAGTTGATCCAGACCGCAGAGGCATTGCAGCCCATAGCGCCCGCCCCCATGCAGGAAATGGTGCGCCGGATAGGGCGGGATGAAATGGCCGCCCTGCCCCGCGTCGGTGCCGATGGTCTCGGTCCCGAAGCCAAGGATATCCCGCTCGGCGACCAGCCATTCCATCACCTCGGCATCCGGGCCGGGGGTATGGGCGCCATCGTCGCCCAGGTTGGCGTAATCGAGACCCGTCCGCTTCGACCAGTCGGTGCGCAACAGCACCCAGGTGCCCGGCGCGATCCGGCCATGCCTGGCCTCCCAGGCCTCGACATGAGCGCGGGTCAGCAGGAAATCGGGGTCGGCGGCGCTCTCGGCCGAGCAGTCGATCACATTGGCCGGCGCCACCATCCGGCCCACCGGCAGGGTGTCGACGGTGTTCAGCGGCAGATCGCGGCCGGTGAACCAATGGACCGGCGCGTCGAAATGGGTGCCGGTATGTTCCCCGAAACTCAGGTTGTTCCAGTACCAGGCCGGCCCCGCCGCGTCATAGCGCGAAATCCGTTCGATCCGCACCGGGGCGGATTCGCCGAATTCGGGCGGCAGCACGATGATCGGGCTGTCCTCGCGCAGGGTGAAGGTCAGATCGACCACCTCGAGCTGACCGGTGGCCAGTTCGCTGACCAGAAGTTCAAGCGCCTTGCTCATGTCTTCGTTCCTCACCCCTGACCCAATTCGCGTTCGACCGCCTTGGGGTTCGCCTCGAGCCGCGCGCGCAGATCCTGCGCCACCGGGCCGATGTCATAGTCTTCCAACCCCTCGCTCAGCGCCTTGATGATGCCGCTGGCGATGGCGCCACCATTGACCTTGGGCGGCACCACCGCCTGGAACCAGGGATCCTCGGTCGGCCCCATGAAGAGGTTGATCAGCTTGATGCCGCCCTGCGCCAGCTCTGCCCGCAGCCCCAACGACCAGGCATGGGCGGCGGCATGGGCGGCGGACCAGCCGAGATGCCCCGGCAAGGGCGCCAGCGCGTGGATCGAAAAGAGGTTGACCCAGGCCGCCGCCGGCGCCGGCCCGTCGGCGCCGCGCCCGATCAGCGCCGGAGCGAAAGCCTGCGCCAGACGCATCGGGCCAAAGACGATCTGCTCCATCATCTCGCGCGCCGGAACCAGCGTGTTCGGCTCCAGCGGCCGGCCGGCGCGGATGCGGTCGGCGGTGTTGATCACGATCTCGGTGGTGCCGGCGTAATCATGGGCCACATCGAAGACCGAGCGTTCGCTGGTCATGTCGAGCGGCAGGATCTCCACCCCCTCGACGCCCTCATAAAGCCGCGCCTCGCGGAAGGGCTTCCAGGCCTCGGGCAGGCCCAGCCGGATCTTGCGGGCACCCGCTGCCTTCAGCGCCTTGACGATGGCCGGCGTCGCGAAATGCCGCGCATCGGTGATCAGCACCCGGCGGTGCAGCGGATGCGCGACCATCTCGCGCCATTTGGGATCGCTCATCAGGTCCACCTCCGGTCCCTTCGGGGCGGCATAGAGCACTGCTTGCCCGGCCTTGTCGAGTTTCAGGTAGAGCCGCAGCGCCGCGCCCACCTCGGCCTCCGGGTGCAGATGCGCCAGCGCCTGCGGGCCGCCCTCGATCTGCACAAGACCCACGTGCCAAGGCGCGCGTTCGCGGAAATAGGGCAGCGCCGGCACCTCGGCCTGGGTGCGGGACAGCAGCGTACCGGCGGGCTTGACCTCGGCCGCCTCGATCCGGATCGACAGGCAGTTGGGGCAGACATCATGGACGGGGAAGTTCAGCGTGCCGCAATCGGCACAGCGCGGCAGGGCGAATTGCCCGCGCGCCGCCGCCCGTGTCAACAGATGGGACGCCCGGCTGCCCATCCCCGGCGGGGTCAGCGGCAATTGGGTGCGGACCAGCGGATCCTTGCGTTTCGGCGGATCGAAGGGCGGGGTCATTCCACAGCGCTCCCCTGTGCGAGGATGACCGCGCCGGAACCCAGCCCACGGTCGTAATTGATCATGCCGAAGCCAGAGACGAGACCCAGCTTGGCGCCTTTCACCTGCCGCGCGCCGGCGGCACCAGTCACCTGACGCAGCACCTCGACCAGACCCAGATGGCCGCCGGAACAGCCCGCCTGCCCGACCGAGAGCTGGCCGCCCGAGGTATTATGCGGAAAGCTGCCGTCGAAGGTGAACTCATGGGCGCGAACGAACTCCGCCCCCTCGCCCGGGGCGCAGAAGCCCAGCCCCTCGAATTGCATCATGCAGACGAAGGGGTAATCGTCATAGGTGTTCACCACGTCGATATCCCCGGGCGTCACGCCGGCCATGGCATAGAGCGTATCGACATCCATCCCCCAGCCACCACGCAGCTGGATCGGATCCTCGGGAAAGCCGTTATAGCGTTCGATCCCGCCGGCGAGCCGGGCGAAGGGCAGGCCCTGCGCCTTCGCGGTCTCCTCGCGCATCACCAGAAAACCGTCGGCGCCGGCGCAGGGCTGCACGCAGTCGAACAGATGAATCGGCGGCGCGATCGGGCGGGCGCGCAGGTAATCCTCAAGCGTCAGGGGTTTCTTCATCAGCGCGTCGGGATTGCGCAGCGCGTTGTAGCGCATGGCGACGCAGAGCTTGCCGAAATCCTCGCGCGTGGCGCCGGTCTGCGCCATGTATTGCGAAGCCATCAGCGCGAAGGAGACATTCGGCCCGCCCGAGCTGTAGGGATAGACGCCATCCTGCGAAAACCGGCTGAAATTCTCCAGCCCATAGCGGAAGGAATGGATGCCGTTGGTCTCGGCCGCGATGCAGGCCACCACATCGACATCGCCCGCCTGCACCGCCCGCGCCGCCCGGCGCAGCGAGGCGACAGCGCCCATGCCGCCCAGGGGCACGAAATCGACCAGCCGCGGCGACAGGCCCAGATGCTGGGTCAGCCCCACGGCGCTGTCCGGCGCGGTCGAGAAGCTGGAGAGGATGAACCCATCCATCTGCCGATGCGAAATGCCCGAGGCGCGGGCGAGTTCGGCCAATGCCCGGCCGGCCCACCAGGCGGTGGCCTCGGTCGAATAGCGGGCATAGGGCACGGTCACCGGGCAGGTGACCACCACCCCGTCATAGGATTGCGGCAGCCTTGCCATCAGGCCTTCCCCCCGGCTTTCGTCGCGGTACGGAACCGCGATTTCTCGCCCCGCAGGTCGATCGCCACGCCATCTTCGACGGCCTTGGCCGCATTGGCCTTGAGCACGCCGCGCTGCAACTTCTTGGTCGAGGTCAGCGGCAGCTCATCGACGAAGACCACCCAGCCCGGCAGCTTGTGATAGCTGAGGAAGGGCGCCGCCGCCTCGACCAGCGCCAGGGCGGCATCACGGTCGCGGTGGGCAAGATCGTCAGTGGCGGGATCGGTCAGCACGATGAAGGCCAGAACCTCCTCCCCCCGCACATCGTCGGGGGCCGGGGCCACGGCGGCGGAATAGACGCCGGGATGACGCATCAACGCCCCCTCGACTTCGAGGGAAGAGATGTTTTCCCCCGACCGCCGCACGATGCTTTTCTTGCGGTCGACGAAATAGAACAGCCCGTCATCGTCGCGCATCATGATGTCGCCAGTATGGAACCAGCCGCCTTCCCAGGCCTCGGCGGTCGCCGCCTCATCACCCAGATAGCCGGAGAAGAAGCCGCGTTTCGGATCCTCCCCCCGGGCCCGGACCAGCAGTTCGCCGGGCTGACCGGTGGCGACGTCGCGGCCGGCATCATCCACCAGCCGCCAGTCGACATTGCGATAGGGCTTGCCGATGCATTGCTTGCCCTTCGGAAGCGCGATCCCGGCCGAACCGATGCCGGCGGCACCGCCGGTTTCGGTCATCGCCCAGCCCTCTTCGATCCGCACATTATAGCGGCGTTCGAATTCCTGCTTGTGCTCGGGGTCGACGCCGGGGCTGAACACCAGCCGGGCCTTATGCGCGGTTTCCGCCGGATCGGCGGGCAGCTTCAGCACGATGGCCGGGATCACCCCCAGCGCATGGACCAGCGTGGCGCCGCTGTCGGCGATGGTGGGCCACCAGCTGCGCGCATGGAACCGGTCGAGCGCCACGGTGCAGCCGCCGGCCTGGATCATCCCCAGACAGGTGCAGCCCAGTGCGTTCATGTGAAACAGCGGCAGCGGCGTCAGCGCCACTTCTTCGCCCGGGGTCATCGGCCCCATGCCCTCGTCCGAGACATACCAGGCGGCGAGCGTCAGGAAATAGTCGTTCGAGAGCTGACACGCCTTGGGCAGGCCGGAGCTGCCCGAGGTGAAGAGGATGGCGCATTCCTGATCGAGACCGGGGGTGCCTTCCTGCGGCGCGCTCAGCGCCCGGGGCGGGGTGGCGTCCGGATGGGCGCGCGGCAGGCCGGCGGGGCAGCCCTCGTCCAGCAGCGCGTCATAGTCGGGCAGCGCCACCACCAGATCGGAGCGGGATTTCTCCAGTTGATAGCGCACCTCCTCGGGGCGCAGATCGGGGTTGATCGGCACGATGGTGGCGCCCAGCCCGTTCAGCGCCAGCCAATGAAACAGCATCTCGGGCCGGTTCTCGAGGATCAGCGCCACGCGGTGGCCGCGCCCGTATCCGGCGGCGGCATAGCGGGCCTTGAGCGCCTGAACCAGCGACTCGGCCTCGGCATAGGAATGGCTGAACCCCTCGGGCGCATAGGGTAGATGCGCCGAGGCGGGGGCCTTGATCATCGGATGCGCCGGATAGCTGCGGGCGCTCTCGATGAAAACGTCATAGGGGGATTGGGGGGCCATGCGAAACTCCTGTTGGCGCCCAGCTTAAGCGGGGACCTCGGGGCGGTTCCAATTCAATCGCCTTGCTCGATTGATATCATTTCGGTATAAAAAGCCATGAAACTGAGCCAAATAAGGTATTTCATCGCCATCGCCGAGCTGCAGCATTTCGGCCGCGCCGCCGATCTTCTGCGCATCGCCCAGCCGGCGCTGAGCCGGCAGATGAAACTCTTGGAAGAAGAGATCGGCGTCGCCCTGTTCGACCGGCTGCCGCGCGGCGTGCGGCTGACCGCGGCGGGGGACGTGTTTCTGGCCCAGCTCAAGCCCGTCGAGGCGCGGATCGACCGCGCGGTTGCCGCCGCCCGCGCTGCCGCCTCGGGCGCCGAGGGGCAGTTTTCACTGGGGCTGATCGAGGTCGCCGCCTGGTCCGGCATCGTGCCGCAGACCATCCACGCCTTTCGCGACGCCTTCCCGGGGGTGGAGCTGAACCTGCTGGCGACGACCTCGGGCGAACAGATGGCGGCGCTGAGAACCGGCAAGCTCGACGCCTCGATCCTCTACAACCCCGTGATGGAACCCGGGCTGACGATGGTGCCGCTGGCGCTGCACCGGCTGATGCTGGCACTGCCGGCGGAAATGCCGCTGGCCCAATACCAGAGCGTGCATCTGGCCGATCTGGCCAAGGCGCCGCTGATCGGCTTTCGCCGCGACTCCTCCCCCCGGATGTATGACGAGGTGACAGGGGCCTTGGCCGCCGCCGGCCATCGCGGCGGCTTTCACAGCGAGATGACCAATGAATCCGATATTCTGGCATTGGTGAACTCGGGCCTCGGCATGGCCATCGTCAACGAAAACCAGCGGCTGCGGCCACCGCCGGCGGTGCGCTTCGTGCCGATCGCCGATCTCGATGTTCGGCTCAGGCTCTGTCTGGTCTGGCCCGAGGCCGTCCCCTCGCCCACCCGCGACCGGTTCATCGAGTTGATGCTGTCGCGCCGCGATCAGGCGGAAATGCCCGCGTCAATCGGAGTGTCGTAGGTCATCAGCAGATAGCCGAGGATGCTGTAGAACCCAACCGTGGCGATCAGGTCGAACACGCCCTCGCGGCCGAGCCGCGCGGCAAGCTCAGCCTCCAGATCGGGCGGCAGGCGGCGTTGGTCGAACAGCGCATCGACGCCCCGGGCGATCAGCCCATCCTCGCCCGAGGGGTCCCCGCGCATCGCCTCGATCCGCTCCTCGGCCATCCCAAGCGCGCGGGCGCGGTGGACGTGATGCGCCCATTCATAGGCGGAGCCCATCCGATGCGCCGCCCTGAGAATGACGATCTCCGACCGCTCCGCCCCCAATGCGCTGTCCTTCACCACATGCTGGCGCAGCGGCGCCCAGGCACGCAGCAGCGCCGGGTGATGCGCCATGGTGCGATAGACGTTGAGCGCACCGGCAAAGCCATCCCGCAGATCGGCGATCTCGGGCGGCCAGTCGGCATCGGTGAGGGGCGGACAGGGTGTCTGGGTCATGGCGCGACCCTAACGCGCCGCCCCGCCAACGAAAAGGGGCCGCCCGAGGGCGGCCCGTAGTCGGGGGAGAAAGTGGGAAGGTTCAGACCACCTGAACCGGCGCGGTCTGCTCCAACGGCCGGCCCGGGCGGGCGCCGGTGGGCTTGCCGAAGGCAAAGACCTCGCGGCCGTTGACGAAGACCCGGTCGATGCCATGCGCCGGCTGGATCGGGTTCTCAAACGTGGCGCCCTCGGCGATGGTGGCGGGGTCGAAGATCACCAGATCGGCAAAGGCGCCGACCGCGATCCGGCCGCGCCCGCCCAGACCGAAGCGATCGGCCGGCATCGAGGTCATCCGCCGCACGCCCTCCTCAAGACTGAACAGGCCGACATCGCGGGCATAATGGCCCAGCACCCGCGGGAAGGTGCCCCAGACGCGGGGATGCGGGTGTTTGCCGGTGGGCATGCCGTCGGAACAGATGATCGTATGCTCATAGGAGAGGATGCGCTGCACGTCCTCTTCCGCCATGATGAAGAAGATGCCGATGGCGGGCAGCAGCCGCTCCATCGCACCGTCGAGGTCGGTGTTCCACTCCCGCGCGATATCGGCCAGATCACGGCCGGCCATTTCGGGATAGGGCTGGCTTTCGGCCACGATCACCCGGGTCGCCTGCTTGTGCCGGCCCGAGTTCAGGATGGTCGACGAGGCGATCCAGGGTGTGGTGTCGAGGCCGACATCGCGCTGCCTCATCTCGTCGTCGATCATCTTCAGCGTGGTGGTGGACAGCCCGTGGTTGGCGAGGCCCGCGCATTTGTGGTGCGAGACATGCACGCCGCAGCAGGCTTCACGGCCGACGGTAAAGGTCTCCTCCAGCGCCTCGATCACCCGGTCGCCCTCGTCCCGCATATGGGTGACATAAAGCTTGCCGTGCTTATAGGCGACCTTGCCCAGCTCGATCAGCTCCTCGGTGGTCGAGGCGCGCGAGGGCGGATAGAACGGGCCGGTGGAAACGCCGATGGCGCCCTCGGCCAGTGCCTGATCCAGCAGGCGGCACATTACGGCCAGTTCGGATTTGGTGGCGGCCTTGGTCAGATCGTCCATCGCGTTGGCGCGCAGGGTCGACTGGCCGATCAGACAGGCGGCGTTGACCGCCGGCGGTTCCGCCGCGATGCGGTCGCGATAGGCGGCATAGGTCGGAAAGATCAGATCGGGGCGCCCGGCGATCGCGGCCAGCTGGCCCGGCATGTTCTCGGGCCGAACCACCGGCGCGATGGAAAAGCCGCAGTTGCCGTTGATCACCGTGGTCACGCCCTGATTGGTCATGAACTCCATGTCGGGATACATGAAAAGTGCGGCGTCATGGTGCACATGCGGGTCGATGAACCCGGGCGAGACGACGCGGCCCTCGGCCTCGATCTCGCGCCCTGCGGTCCAATGGCTCAGCTCCCCTGTCGCCACGATCCGGTCGTCGCTGACGGCCACATCGCCCTTGCGGCGCGGCGCGCCGGTGCCGTCAATGATCTCGGCCCCGCGGATGATGAAATCAGCGTGCATGATAGTCTCCTGACTTGGTTCGGAATTTCAGGTGGCGTCGTTGTCGGGCTGGGCCGGGCCATCGTCGCCGCACCAGCGCGCGACGAGATGGAGCAGGACAAAGACGATCATCACGGGCACCGCCACCGCGACCCAGACGGTCGAGAAGGGCAGCGCCTCAGCCATGGTGCGGCTGTGGCGCAGCAGGAAACCGCGGGCCGGATTCATGCCGGGGCCGTAGAAGACATAGAAGAGGATCGGCAGCAGATAGGTCAGAACGACGATGGATTTCATCGCCTCGGCGGCGACCCCGATCAGCCCCCTGGTGCTGGGCGCTCCGTTGAACAGGGCCGGGTCGAACCGGCGCTTGAAACTCATCGAGGCGCCGATCAGCCCGGCCCAGATCATCGCATAGCGGGCCAGTTCCTCGGTCCAGGCGGGAGGCTGCTGGAAGACATAGCGCGCCACCACCTGCAGCATGACGGCCCCCACCAGCACCACGATGGCGGCACCCGCCATCACCGTGGCCACGCGGTCGAGCCCGTTCGACAGGCCGATCATCATCTTGGCAGTTCGTTGCATGGGGACCGTCCCTTGGTTCGGATTACTTCGTGACCGCCGCGCGGGCGTCGATCCAGGCCTGCAGCTCGTCCGGGCTCAGCGTCTTGGCCCAGACCTCTTTCGACAGCTCGGCCATCTTGTCGCGCTCGCCCGGGGCCAGCTCGGTATAGGTCACGCCCAGGCTCTCGTGCTTGGCACGCACCGCCGGCAGCCAGTCGGCGACCCAGGCGCGGTTGGCCGCGATCCCGGCGGCGATGGCGGCGTCGATCTGCGCCTTCTCGGCATCCGAAAGGGCGGCGTACCAGTCTTCCGAGATCAGCACGATCCGGGTCGAGGGCGAGATATCGGCGGGGGTGTAGAACTTGAGGAAATCGGTATGCCCGGTGCGGATGGCCGAGTTCGGCGCGTTGAAATAGCCGTCGGCGACGCCGGTCTGGATCGCATTGGCCACCTCGGCCCAGGCGACGATGGTGCCGGTGGCGCCCAGCGTCTGGATGAAGTCGAGCTGTTCGGCATTCAGCGCCCGGAACCGCAGATCCTTCATGTCGTCGACCGTGGCGACCGGATGCTTGGCGTTATGAATGCCGATCGAGCCGCCGATATAGTTGAAGCCGACCAGCCGCACGCCGTTTTCAAGCAGCGGTTCGTTCATCTTTTCAAGGATATCGGTGTCGCGGGTGATGGCATCGAACTGATCGGTCGAGGCGAAGAAGAAGGGCAGCGCCACGCCCTTGACCAGCGGCGACATGCCATAGCTGGTCGAGGCGGTGGCAAGGTTGACCTCGACCAGCCCCTGGGCGACCTGGTCATAGCGTTCCTTTTCCGAACCGAGCGTGCCCGAGGGGAAGATCGAGACCGCGAAATCGCTTCCCTTCAGGGCATCGGCAAAGCCATGGGCAAAGGCCGCCTCGGCATTGGAGGCGGGATCGTCGACGCCGTTCATGGCAATCTTGACCTCGGCGGCCTGGGCGGCGGCAGTGGTGATCAGCGCCAGGGCGGTGGCGGCGAGGGTACGGGACAGAAAACTCATGGCAGGCTCCACTGTTGAAGTTTTATTTGGCCAGCCCCAGAAGGCGAGGCAGGGCGAGCGTCAGATCGGGGAAGAAGGTCAGCACCAGAAGCAGGACGACCTCGGCCAGGAAGAAGGGGAAGGTCGCGCGCATCAGCCGCCAATAGTCCATCTTGACCGTGGTCGCGAGGATCAGCAGCACGCCCCCCAGCGGCGGCGACAGCAGGCCGATGGTGATGTTGAAACAGATCACGATGCCCAGATGCACCGGGTCGATCCCCATCGCCAGCGCCACCGGAACGAAGATCGGCGCGAAAAGCGCGACGGCGGCCTTGACGTCCATCACCATGCCGGCGCCAAGGAAGATCACGTTGATCAGCATCAGGTATTGCAGCGGGCCAAGTCCCCAGCCCTCGATCACCGCCTTGATCGCCTGCGGCCATTGCAGCAGCGCCGCCAGATAGCTGAAGGTCGAAATCGCGCAGAGGATGACGAACAGCCCGCCCAGCATCACCGCGGTGCGTTGCAGGCTGGCACCGATATCCGCCAGTGATAGCTGGCCATATCCGATCCCGATCATCAGCGCCGCCACCACCGCCATCGCCGCCGCCTCGGCCGGGGTCATGAAGCCGAAGAGCGTGCCGCCGAGGATGATCACCGGCAGGGTCATCGCCGGCAGCGCCTTGAGGAAGGAGCGGAAGAAGGGCGGAACCTCCATGTCCTTGCCGCCGGGGTGATTGTCGCGATGGGCGTAATAGGCGTTCATCGCCATCAGCATGACGGCCAGCAGCAGCCCCGGCACGATACCGGCGGCGAACAGCGCGGTGACATTGGTCTCCATCAGCGCGCCGTAGAAGATCAGGATCGACGACGGCGGGATGATCGGCCCGATGATCGAGGAGGCGCCGGTGATCGCCGCGGCATAGTCGAGCGTATAGCCGCGCCGCTGCATCTCGGGCACCAGCGAGTTGCCGAGCGCGGCGGCATCCGAGACGGCCGAGCCGGAGACGCCGGCGAAGAACACCGAGGTGGCGACGTTCACATGCCCCAGCCCGCCCTTGAGCCGGCCAAGGAAGGACATGGTGAAATCGATCAGCGCCGAGGCCAGCCCGCCCCGGTTCATCAGATCGCCCGCGAAGATGAACAGAGGCATCGCCAGAAAGGCGAAACTGTCGAGCTGGCTGAACAGCCGCTGCGGCAGCACCGCCATGAAGCTCTCCCGCCCGGCGGCCACGAAGGTGAGAATGGCCGAGGCGCCGATCACATAGGCGATGGCAGAGCCGGCCAGCAGGCCGAGAACGGCAAAACCGAGAATGAATGGCGCGGGCATACCCGGATCGTCCCTGTTGTTGTTGCTTTGCGCCTACCTTGAGACGGCGTGGCAGATGGGGAAATAGAAAAGATTTGGCTTTCCCATAGTGTTTTTCTATGTCTCGGTGATCGTTCCCGTCCCGGAGGCCCCCCATGCGCCCGATCACCCTCCAGCGTCTGCAGGTGTTCTGCGCCGTCTACGAACAGGATTCGATCACCGCCGCCGCCCGGCAGCTCCGGTTGTCGCAGCCCACCGTCTCCCGCCATCTGCGCGATTTCGAGGCGGCGCTCGGCCTGTCGCTCTTTGTGCTGGACAGGGGGCGGGTGATGCCGACGGCCGAGGCCGACGCGATCTATCGCGAAAGCCGGTTCCTGTTCGAAGGTGTCAACCGGCTGGAAAACCGGATCGACGCGCTGCAGAAAGGGGTGGGACAGACGTTGTCGGTGATGACCATCAACATGCTGTCGATCCATTTCGTGCCCGAGGCCATTCGCCATCTGCTGACCCAGCTTCCCGGGCTGAGCGTGACGCTGGACACCGGCACGCTGGCGCAGCAGCTACATGCGCTGAAGGCCGGTCAGGTGGATGTCTGCATCGTCGCCGGCAAGATCCAGGTCGAGGATGCGGAACTGGAACGGATCGGCCAGGGCCGGCTGCTGCTGCTGACCCCACCCGACGGGCCTCTGGCCGGCGACGGCCCCCTGCCGATGCGCGATCTGAAGGCCAGTCCCTTGCTGGGCTCCACCCTGCGCGGCCCGGTGGGCAAGGTGCTGGGCGAGGCGCTTGTCGGGCAGGACATCGCCTTCAGCTCGCAGGTCACCGTCAACTCGCTCAGCCTGGTGCCGCCGATGGCCCAGACCATGGGGGTGGCATCGCTTGCCGATGAATTCACCGCCTATTTCCAGAACAACACCGGCTTCGCGGTCCGCGATCTCGACCCCGATCTGGTCTTCGACATCTATGCGATGACCGCCGGACCGGTCAGCCACCGATCGGCCGCGCGGTTGCTGATCCAGCGCCTGCGCGAACTGCTGGACGACTGGACAGCGGGCCATCGGCCGCCGCGGGGCCCCAAGGGATAGGGCGGCCATGCCCCGCGCCACCCGGCGCGATGATTGACGATTCGCACAAGCGCGCAGCGCAGAGAGCGGAAACCCGGCTTGCTGCGTAATTCTGATGCCATCAATTCCCGACATGGCAGAAAATTGTTCCACAAGAGCCCCAAAACGTGGAACTTGACGGCGCAAAACGGGCAACCTCACCGCAAACGCCATGACAGAGGGACCGACGCGGCGATGAACAAGCTTATGGCGACGCCCCCGGTGTCAGACCCCGGCCCCTTTGCCCGCACCCTGGACGAGCTGAGCCAGCGGGCGCGCGACGAAATCGCCTATCTGGGCGAGGAGACCCCGAACTGGGTTTCGCCCTGCCCCGACACCGATGTCGACGTTCTGGTGGTCGGCGGCGGCCAGAGCGGCCTGGCAGTCGCCTGCCTGCTGCGCCGCGCCGGGATCGGAGGCGTCCGGGTGGTCGATGCCGCCCCCGAGGGGCAGGAAGGTGTCTGGCTGACCACCGCGCGGATGCGCACGCTCAGAAGCACCAAGACCCTGCCCGGACCCGAGCTTGGCATCGCGGCGCTGAGCTTTCGCGCCTGGTTCGAGACCGCCTATGGCCAGCAGGCCTATGCGGCGCTGGAGCGCGCCAGCCGCGCCGATTGGGCGGATTATCTGGCCTGGTATCGCCGCACCCTCGGGATCGAGGTCGAGAATGACACGAGGGTCACCGCGATCCGCCCCCATGCGGCCGGGCTGGCGGTGGAGCTGACCAGCCCCGGCGGGACGAATACCTGCGTCGCCCGCAAGATCGTGCTGGCCACCGGCATGGGCGGATCGGGGCAGATGTTCATTCCCGAGACGATCACCTCGGCACTCGACCCGTCGTTCTACGCCCATACCGATATGCAGATCGACTTTGCCGCGCTGCGGGGCAAGCGGATCGGCGTTCTCGGCGCCGCCTCCTCTGCCTTCGACGTCGCCGCCACCGCGCTGGAACGGGGCGCGATCCGGGCCGATCTGTTCTGCCGGCATGACGATCTGAACCGCGTCACCACCATCAAGGGCATGGCCTATGCCGGGGTGATGGACCATTATCACGAGCTGCCCGACGCCCGGAAATGGGAGCTGATGCGGTATTTCTCCGCCCGCGCCGCCGGGCCGATCGGCAATACCGTCCGCCGCGCCACCAGGCTGGAGAATTTCCACCTGCACTTCGCCCAGGGCTGGCGGTCGATCCACCAGGAGGGTTCGGAGGTGGTGGTCTCGACCGGCACGCAAGAGCATCGGTTCGATTTCATCGTCGCCGGCACCGGCTATGTGCAGGATGTCACCGCACGCCCCGAGCTGGCAGGGTTGTCCGGCCAGATCGCGCGCTGGTCAGACCGCTTCACCCCGCCCGAGGGGGAGGAACAACCCAAGCTCGCCGCCTTCCCCTATCTCGGCCCGGGGTTCGAGTTTATGGAACGGGTCCCCGGCGCCCTGCCCGCGCTCGGCGATATCCATTGCTTCAACTCTGGCGCCAGCATGAGCCACGGCCGCGCGGTCGGCGAGATTGCCAGCCTGCGCCACGGTGTGCCGCGGTTGGTCCAGGCGATCGGCCGCGATCTGTTCCTCAGCGACTGGCCGGCCCATCGCCACCGGTTGCTGTCCTATGACATCCCCGACCTGACCGGAGAGGAATACGGCCGCGGCTGAGATCGCCGGCCGTCCGGCAGATGGCACCATCCAGCAACAGGCCGAGACCGACGCCGGGATCGCCATCCACATTCAGCTCGGTCCGCCGGCCCCTGGCGGTGATTTCACCTCCCCGGCGCGCCCGCCTCGCCGCTGACCTTGGCCACGTCGATGAAGCTGAGGGCAAGCAACTGTTCTTGAACCAGTCCAAGACAGAGCAAAGCCTGAGCCTCGACAAGTTACGGCCAGTGGCCTTTTGACGGGTGCGGTCAACGTATGTGGTTGAGGTATGTGGCTGTCGGCGCGAGGCCGCAAGTAAACACTTGAAGAATGATGAGAACATCAAGTGTAGATTGGGTGGCGGAGACGATGGGATTCGAACCCACGAGACCCTTCCGGGCCTACTCCCTTAGCAGGGGAGCGCCTTCGACCACTCGGCCACATCTCCGCCGACCCCTTTAATGTGCCGCATCGGCGGGGGCAAGCAGAAATCCGGGGCGCGGGGTGGAGAAATAATTGCTGGCGCCATCCCCAGGCAACGACGGAAACCGGCCCGGCAGCCTGGCCGGCCGGGGCGCGCAAAGGCCCGGAGCCTGGGTGGTCCGGGCCTGTCTTTCCTCGATATCGCAGGAACGAGAGATCAGGTGTTGAAGAGGAAGTGCATCACATCGCCATCCTTGACGATATAGCTCTTGCCCTCGGACCGCATCTTGCCGGCCTCCTTGGCGCCGGTCTCGCCACCGCAGGCGACGAAATCGTCATAGGCGATGGTCTCCGCGCGGATGAAGCCCTTCTCGAAATCCCCATGGATCACCCCGGCGGCCTGCGGCGCCGAGGTACCGGCGCGAATGGTCCAGGCGCGGGCCTCTTTCGGGCCGACGGTGAAATAGGTTTCCAGATGCAACAGCTCATAGCCGGCGCGGATCAGCCGGTCGAGACCGGCCTCTTCCAGCCCCATTTCCGACAGGAACATCTCGGCCTCTTCGGCGTCGAGCTGGCTGATCTCCTCCTCGATCCGGGCGGAGATCACCACATGGGCATTGCCCTGTTCGGCGGCCATCTTGGCGACAGCGGCGGAAAAGGCGTTGCCCTCGGCGGCGTCTTCCTCGGCGACGTTGCAGACATAGAGCACCGGCTTGGTGGTCAGCAGTTGCAGCAGCTTCCAGGCGCGGACATCCTCGGGGTCAACCTCGACCGTGCGGGCCGGCTTGCCTTCCTCGATGGCGGCCTGGGCGGCGGCCAGCAGGCGGTCCTGCTGCTGGGCTTCCTTGTCGTTGCCCTTGAGCTTGCGCACCAGGTTAGCGCGGCGCTTCTCGATGGATTCGAGATCGGCCAGCATCAGCTCGGTCTCGATGGTCTCGGCATCGGCGACCGGATCGACGCGACCCTCGACATGGGTGATGTCACCGTCCTCGAAGCAACGCAGCACATGGGCGATGGCGTCGACCTCGCGGATATTGGCCAGAAACTGGTTGCCCAGCCCCTCGCCCTTCGAGGCGCCCTTCACCAGCCCGGCGATGTCGACGAAGGTCATCCGGGTCGGGATGATGGTCTTGGACCCCGCCACCTCGGCCAGCTTGTCGAGCCGCGCGTCGGGCACCGCGACCTCGCCCACGTTGGGCTCGATCGTGCAGAACGGGAAATTCGCCGCTTGCGCAGCGGCCGTCTTGGTCAGCGCGTTGAACAGAGTGGACTTGCCCACGTTGGGCAGCCCCACGATCCCCATCTTGAAGCCCATCTCGGCCCTCCGCATCATCGGTTTCGGCGCCTTCTATGCGGTCAGAGCCCACACTGCAACGGGCTCCTCCACCTGCGCCCCCGGTTGCGGCTTAGAAACCCCGGCGAACATGCATCATGAACGCCAGCTCGCCCTCCCCTCCCCGGGCGGGGCGCGCTTTTCGCGCCGGTGAACATGTCGAAATCCGTGCCGGATTTCGCCGCCCCGCCACCCCCTTTGCCATTGATTTCCCCCCGCGTATTCGACAAACCGGAACCGCAAGACTGACGAGGGCCAGAGATGACACGGATTGACGCCAAATTCGCCGCGCTGAACGCAGAGGGCAAGAAGGCCTTTGTCGCCTATGTGATGGCGGGCGATCCGGATTACGACACCTCGCTCGAAATCGTCAAAGGCCTGCCGGGCGCCGGGGTCGACGTGATCGAACTGGGCCTGCCCTTCACCGACCCGATGGCGGATGGCCCCACCATCCAGGCCGCCGGCCAGCGCGCGCTGGATGCGGGCATGACGCTGAAGAAGACCCTCGCGCTCGCCACCGAATTCCGCAAGACCGACGACACCACCCCGATCGTGCTGATGGGCTATTACAACCCGATCTATTCGATGGGTGTTCCCGCCTTTCTCGAGGCCGCGACGGCCGCCGGCATCGACGGTCTGATCGTGGTCGACCTGCCGCCCGAGGAAGACGCCGAACTTTGCCTGCCGGCGCAGGCAGCCGGGCTGAACTTCATCCGTCTCGCCACGCCGACGACCGACGACAAGCGGCTGCCGAAGGTGCTGCAGAACACCTCGGGCTTCGTCTATTACGTCTCGATCACCGGGATCACCGGCGCGGCCGAGGCGCAGGCCGGGGACGTCGCCCCCGAGGTCGCCCGCATCAAGGGGCAGACCGATCTGCCGGTGATCGTGGGCTTCGGCATCAAGACGCCGGACACCGCCCAAGCGATCGCCGGGGTCGCCGACGGCGCCGTGGTAGGTTCGGCCATCGTGTCGCAGATCGCCAGCGGCAAGCCGGTGGCCGAGGTTCTGGCCTATGTCAAAACCCTGTCGGACGGCGCGCATCGCGCCTGACGACCGGGGTTAGAACAGCCTAATCCGCCGGCCGTCGCCGCATCAGGTGAATGCCGGAATATTCGGCCACCAACTCGTCTTTCTGATTGAAGACCTCGCTCTTCACCGTCATCCGGCCGCGGTCGGGCCGACTGTCGGATGCCTTGCTGGCGGTCACCTCGGCCCGCACCCTGAGACAATCGCCCGGGCGCACCGGCCTGATCCAGCGGATGTTCTCCAGCCCCGGCGAGCCCATCGAGGCCTCAGCCCAGAGCCCGCTGTCGTACCAGAGCCGGAAAGCGGTGACTAAGGTGTGCCAGCCGCTGGCGATCAACCCGCCATAGATGGTCTGTTCCGCCGCGGCCTCGTCCAGATGGAAGGGCTGCGGGTCCCATTCCCCGGCGAAGGACAGGATCGCCTCGCGGCTGATCTCCCGCGCCTCGGTCTCATGCACGAACCCCACCGGGAAATCCTCGAAATAAAGCGTCATCCTCGCCTCCTGCCGCGCGCTCCTGCCTGCCATCCTCGCCGGCAGGCCCATCCCCGGGAACCATGCGACCCGGCGCACGCTTTTGCAAATTGGCAGATTGTTTAATCGTCCCGGCATTGGTACCAAAACCTGACCAATCCTAAGGCGAAAGGGCCGGCGCCATGGCGGTGATCACCAATATCCAGGATCTCAAGCGCATCTATGAACGGCGCGTGCCGCGGATGTTCTATGACTACGCCGAAAGCGGCAGCTGGACCGAACAGACCTTTCGCGACAATACCAGCGACTTTCACGATATCCGCCTGCGCCAGCGGGTGGCGGTCGACATGTCGGGCCGCTCCACCGCGACCGAGATGATCGGCCAGAAGGTGACCATGCCGGTGGGTCTCTCTCCGGTCGGGCTGACGGGGATGCAGCACGCGGATGGCGAGATGAAGGCGGCCAAGGCGGCGCTTGATTTCGGGGTGCCCTTCACGCTCTCGACCATGTCCATCAACTCGATCGAGGACGTGGCCGAATACACCCGCGCGCCCTTCTGGTTCCAGCTCTATACCATGAAGGACGAAGATTACGTGCGCCGGCTGATCCAGCGCGCCAAGGATGCCAAATGTTCGGCGCTGGTGATCACGCTCGACCTGCAAATCCTCGGCCAGCGGCACAAGGACCTGAAGAACGGCCTTTCCGCCCCGCCCAAGCTGACCCCGAAGACGATTGCCAACCTCGCCACCAAATGGCGCTGGGGGATCGAGATGCTGGGCGCCAAGCGGCGCTATTTCGGCAATATCGTGGGCCATGTGCATGGCATTTCCGACACCTCGCAACTGGGCGCCTGGACGGCCGAGCAATTCGACCCGACGCTCGACTGGGGCAAGATCGCCAAGCTGATGGAGCAATGGGGCGGCAAGGTGATCCTGAAGGGCATCCTTGATCCCGAGGACGCCAAGATGGCGGTCAAGCTGGGGGCCGATGCCATCGTGGTGTCGAATCACGGCGGCCGGCAACTGGACGGCGCGCTCAGTTCGATCCGCATGCTGCCGGCGATCCTCGACGCCGTGGGCGGGCAGACCGAAGTCTTCCTCGACAGCGGCATCCGCTCGGGGCAGGACATCCTCAAGGCCATGGCGATGGGCGCCAATGGCACCATGATCGGTCGCGCCTTCGTCTATGGTCTCGGCGCCATGGGGCAGCAAGGGGTGACCACCGCGCTCGAGATCCTGCGCAAGGAGATGGACACCACCATGGCACTCTGCGGCGAACGCAACATTGCCGGGCTTGGCCGTCACAACCTGCTGATCCCCGAGGATTTCAGCGGCCGCTGGCAGGACTGAACCCTCGCCGCACGATCGAAGGACAGGGGGGCGATCGGGAAAACCCGACCGCCCCCTTTTCTTTTGCCCGGAATCCGTCTATAGGCGCGGCTTCACGCGGGGCTACAGCCTTGGAGGAGCCCCGCCCTTACATTGGAGTATAGAACATGGCTGGAGAGATTCCTGATCTCGTAGCTCTGGAACGGACGGGGACGGGCAAGGGCGCCGCTCGTCAGGCACGCCGCAACGGCATGGTGCCGGGCGTTGTCTTCGGTGGCGACGAAGCCCCGATCGCGATCCAAATCCCCTTCAACGTTCTGCTGAAGAAGCTGAAGGCGGGCAAATTCAAGTCCACCCTGTGGAACCTGAAGATCGAAGGCCGCGAAGACGTCCGCGTGATCTGCCGCGACGTGCAACGCGATGTGGTCAAGGATCTGCCCACCCACCTCGACCTGATGCGCCTGCGCCGCACCTCGCGGATCAACCTGCACATCCCCGTTGAATTCATCAACGAAGAAACCGCCCCCGGCATCAAGAAGGGTGGCGTGCTGACCGTGGTTCGCGCCGATATCGAGCTGATGGTGACTGCCGGCGATATCCCGGAAAAGATCGTCATCGACCTGACCGGCAAGGAAATCCACGACTCGATCACCATCTCGGACGTTGATCTGCCGGCCGGCGCCCAGCCGACCATCGACCGCGATTTCGTGATCGCCACCATCTCCGCTCCGTCGGGCCTGCTGGCCTCGGGCGGCGACGAAGAGGAAGCGGAAGAGTAATTCCGCCCGACTTGATCGTTTTGAAACGGGGTCCTTCGGGGCCCCGTTTTTCGTTGTCTGATCTCGACCCCAATGCCCTGCCGCGCCCAGGCGCAGCCGCATTCCGCCGACCCACCCCTCCCATGATTGACACAAAACCGGTCGATGCTAGGCTTGCCGGATATTTTTTGTTTTTTCATCAGCTAGAAGGTTTGGGATATGGTCAAAGTCATATTCACCGGCACACAGGTCACCGATCAACTGAACGGCGCACTCGGTTTCCTCTCGGTGCATTTTTCCGGGTTTTACAACGTCGAGAACGCCAGTTCGACGGGCTTCGAGGTGACCTACAGCTTTCCTACCCTGCCCGGCATGCCACCGATCGAGCAGGCACCGGATGTCTATGTCGGCACCGGACTGGATTACAAACCCGTCACCTTCAACGGCATCACGCTGATGACGCCGTTCAAAGGCACCATCACCGAGATCCATGAAGATGATGCCTCCTATGGATCGCATGTCACCGGGCTGTCCCTGGCGGCCAGTGATTTCTATCGCGTCTCGGCAAGCAAGAACAACGCCGACAACTTCGCCCTGATCAGGCAGGTCTTCTCGGGCGACGACACCCTGAAAGGTGGCAACGCCAAGGACAAGATGGGGGGATTTGCCGGCGATGACGTGCTGGACGGGCGCGGCGGCAACGATCTGCTGTCAGGGGGTGCCGGCAACGACAAGCTGTTCGGCAGCGCCGGCCGGGACAAGCTGTTCGGCGACGCTGGGGACGACATATTGAAGGGCGGCGCCGGCGCGGACGAGCTTGACGGCGGCAAGGGCCGCGACCGCATGACCGGGGGTGGCGGCAGCGACACCTTCGTATTCGGGCAATCCGACGTCGACCGTATCCTCGATTTCCAGGACGATGTGGATAGCGTTCGCCTGAATGCCGCGGCGCTTGGCCTCAGCCCGGGGATGAGCGGAACCGAAGTGGTGGAGCTTTTCGGCACCACTCTCGGCGGCAATGCGGCGCTGGACTTCGGCGATGGCAACAAGCTGATCTTCGTCGGCCTGGGCGATATCGGTGCCGTGAGCAACGATCTGCTGATCGCCTGAGCCCTTCCCGTCAGGGGGCGTATCCGCCGCCCCCTGCCCCGCTCTGGATTTCGCCCCGGTTTCAGGGCAGAAAGACCCCGACCCGCCCAATCAGCGAAGGGGACGCCATGCAGCTTTTTGTCGGTCTCGGCAATCCAGGGGCCCAATACGCCCATACCCGCCACAACATCGGCTTCATGGCCGTCGACCGCATCGCCTCGGATCACGGCTTCGGACCGTGGAAGGCCAAGTTCCAGGGCCAGATCGCCGAAGGCCGGCTTGGCGGCGACAAGGTGATGCTGTTGAAACCCGAGACCTTCATGAACCTCTCCGGCCAGTCGGTGGGGGAGGCGATGCGCTTCTACAAGCTGACGCCGGCGGATGTGACCGTCTTTCATGACGAGCTCGACCTCGCCCCCGGCAAGCTGAAGCTGAAGCAGGGCGGCGGCCATGCCGGGCACAACGGGCTCAGGTCGATCCATGCCCATATCGGAGAGGACTATCGCCGCATCCGCCTCGGCATCGGCCACCCCGGCCGGAAAGAGGCCGTCGCGGGCTATGTGCTGCATGATTTCGCCAAGGCGGAAGAAGAGTGGCTCGACAATCTGCTGCGCGGCCTTTCGGACGGCGCCGATGCGCTGGCTCGCGGTGAGGGGGCGAAATTCTCCACCGCCGTGGCGCTCAGGACCACGCCGCCGCGCCCCTCGGCGCAGAAGCCCGCCACAGCCAAGAAGGCTGACCCCCCTGAATCCGAACCTGAGGACAGTCGCAGCGCGATGGAAAAGCTGATGGAGAAGTTCAAATGAGGATGCCGCCGGTTCTGCGCGCCCAGGCCCGGGCCTGTGCCATGCTGGACTCGCCCTTCATGGCGCGGCTGCTGAACGGGCTGGCGGATCACTGGCCCGCCGACAGCGCCCTGGGCCGGCTTTGCGAAGGCTGGGAGGATGTCGATCTCGGCCCCAGCGGCGCCTCGCTGCCGCTCAGGATCGCCGGCGGGCTGCATGCGCTGGTGCTGCGCGGCGAGGATGCGGCGCTGGCCGCCGTCTATCCGCCGCGCGATGTGTCTGACGCCGCGCTGATTGACGGGGTGCTGACCGCCCTGCCCCGACACGAGGCCTTCTTTGCCGAATGGATGAAAAGCGCGCCGCAGACCAATGAGGTGCGCCGTTCTGCCGTGCTGATCGCCGCCGCGCATGAGATCGCCGCGCGCCATCCGCTGCCCCTGGCCCTGTCGGAACTGGGCGCCAGCGGCGGGCTCAACCTGATGTTCGACCGCTTCGCGCTGGAGACCCCGGCCGGCCGGCTTGGCCCCGATGCCCCCGCCCTGACCCTCAGCCCCACGTGGGAAGGCCCCTTTCCCGCCCCTCGCCCCGTCACCGTGGCAGAGCGGCGCGGCGTCGATCTGAACCCGCTTGACGCGCATGATCCGACCGACGCGCTGCGCCTTTCGGCCTATCTCTGGGCCGATCAGCCGCATCGGATGGAGCTGACCCGCGCCGCCATCGCCGTGCAGGCCGCCCCGGTCGACCGCGCCGACGCCATCGACTGGCTTGGAACCCGCCTGGAGATGCCATGCCCGGGCCAGGTTCATCTGATCTATCACACCGTCGCCTGGCAGTATTTTCCGGCCGCCTCCCAGACCCGCGGCCGCGCGCTGATCGAAGCCGCAGGCGCGCGCGCCACGGCCGACAGCCCGCTGGCCTGGCTCGGGATGGAAGCAGATGGCGGCAATGGGGCGGCGGTCACCCTCAGGCTCTGGCCCGGGGATATCACCCTGCCGCTCGGCCGGGCGGATTTCCACGGACGCTGGATCCGCTGGGCCGCCCGTTAGGAAAGAGACCCGCGATGCGCTCCCTCTTGACTTGGCTTGGCCGCCTGCTGCTGTCCCTTGCCCTCGCCGCCCTGGTGGTGGGCTTCTGGAAACGGGACGAGCTGATGCGGCTCTGGACGGTGAAGACCCTGTTCGACCAGGGTCGGATCGTCCAGAACTTCTCTCACATGGACCGCGGGTTTCACGTGGTGCCCGTGTCGCGTGGCAGCGGACCGGTGGCGCCCTTGGAAGAGGGCCCGCGGATGACCCTGCCGGAGGGCGCCGAAAGCTGGATCAACGACCGTCGCCTCACCTCGCTCTTGGTGCTGCAGGACGGGAAAATCCGCTATGAGGGTTATTATCAAGGCACCGGACCAGAGGATCGCCGCATCTCCTGGTCCTTGGCGAAAAGCTATCTCTCCGCGCTTCTCGGGGTGCTGATCGACGAAGGCGCCATCGCTTCGATCGACGATCCGGTGGTGACATATGCCCCGCGCCTGAAAGGCACCGCCTATGACGGCGCCAGCATCCGCAACGTGCTGAACATGGCCTCGGGCGTGGTCTTCAACGAGGATTATTTCGATCCCAAGTCGGACATCAACCGGATAGGCCGGGTGATCGCGCTGGGTGGATCTCTCGACAATTTCACCGCCTCTTTCACCCTGCGCGCCAGCGATCCGGGGGCAAAGTGGAGCTATGCCTCGATCGACACCCATGTGATCGGCATGGTGATCCGCGGCGCCACGGGCCGGAGCATTCCCGACCTGATGTCGGAAAAGATCATCGCGCCGCTCGGGCTCGAACAGGACGGCATCTATCTGACCGACGGCACCGGCACCGCCTTCGTTCTGGGCGGGCTGAACTTCACCACCCGCGACTACGCCCGCTTCGGACGCATGATCCTGCAGGATGGATCTTACGATGGCCGCCAGGTGGTGCCGGCCGCCTGGATCGCCGCCGCGACCCTGCCCTCGGCCCCGACGGCGCACGGGACCATGGGCTTCGGCTATCAATGGTGGGTGCCGAAAGGCGCCCATGACGGCGAATTCATGGGGATCGGCATCTATGGACAATATCTCTACTTCGATCAGCCGCGCGGGGTTATGATCGTGGTGACGGCCACCGACCCGGAGTTCGAGACGCCGGGCCGGATCGACAGCAATGTCGAGATGTTTCGCCAGATCGCCCAAAGCCTGTAGGAGGGGACACCCATGACACCGGACAACAGCGTCAATGTTCTGGGCGGTCCGCTGGCGCCCTGCTCCACCCAGCCGCTGACCGGCTTCTTCCGCGACGGCCAGTGCAACACCTGCGCCGAGGATGCCGGCAGCCACACGGTCTGCGCGGTAATGACGGCGGAATTCCTCGCCTATTCGAAATATGTCGGCAACGACCTGACCACGCCGCGTCCGGACTATGGCTTTCCCGGCCTCAAGCCCGGGGATAGCTGGTGCCTCTGCGCCGCGCGTTTCCTGCAGGCCCATGACGAGGGCTGCGCGCCGCAGGTGCATCTGGAGGCCACCCACCGCCGCGCGCTGGAGGTGGTGCCGCTTCCGGTGCTCTTCGAGCATGCGATCACGCCGCATTGACCGAGGCGCGGTTTTCCTTTCTATTGCCCGCGATCAGCCAGCCCCGCGCGACCCCGCGCCCTCGCCAGCCCGTTTTCATGACATTCTGCCAGACGAGGGCCTGCTATGAGCTTTATCGCCATGAACCGCTTCAAGATCCGCCCGGGTCGCGAAGCCGATTTCGAACAGATCTGGAAGGACCGCGAAGGCCGGTTGAACGAGATGAAGGGCTTTCGCGAATTCCGCCTGCTGAAAGGGCCGGAAGGCGAGGATCACACGCTCTATTCCAGCCACACGCTTTGGGAAACCAAGGGTGATTTCGAGACCTGGACCAAATCCGAACAATTCCGCGATGCCCATAAGAGCGCCGGCAAGCGCGAAGGCGAGAGCCCGATCCTGGGCCACCCGCAGTTCGAGGGCTTCGAGACCGTCCTGCTTGAGGCCTGAGGGTCCACAGCCAGGGAAACACAAAAGGCGCCCCGCGGGGCGCCTTTCTCATTGGGCGAAGCGAGGGCCGGCGGGCCCTTACTTGGCCGTGCGGCCTTCGGTGTCCGACATGTCGAAGCCCAGGAACTTCGCCACCGTATAGATATCCTTGTCGCCACGACCCGACAGGTTGATGACGATGATATGGTCCTTCGGCAGATCGGGGGCGATCTTCATCACATGGGCGACTGCGTGGCTCGATTCCAGCGCCGGGATGATGCCCTCGGTGCGGCAGAGCACCTGGAAGGCCTCCAGTGCCTCCCGATCGGTGATCGAGACATAGCTGGCGCGCCCGGTGTCATGCAGCCAGGAATGCTCCGGCCCGATGCCCGGGTAATCGAGGCCCGCCGAGATCGAATGACCTTCGAGGATCTGACCGTCATCATCCTGCAACAGATAGGTGCGGTTGCCATGCAGCACGCCGGGGCGACCGCCGGTCAGGCTGGCGCAATGCTCCATCCGGTCGTCGACGCCATGACCGCCGGCCTCGACCCCGATGATCTTGACCGTGGGGTCGTCGAGGAAGGGATAGAACAGCCCCATGGCGTTCGAACCACCGCCAACGGCGGCGACGAGAGTGTCGGGCAGACGGCCTTCGCCTTCCTGCTCCTCAAGCTGCCAGCGGGTTTCCTTGCCGATGATCGACTGGAAGTCGCGCACCATCGCCGGATAGGGATGCGGGCCGGCCACCGTGCCGATGCAATAGAAGGTGTCGTGCACATTGGTCACCCAATCGCGCATGGCGTCGTTCATCGCATCCTTCAGCGTGCCGCGCCCCGAGGTCACCGGCACCACCTCGGCGCCCAGAAGCCGCATGCGGAAGACGTTCGGCGCCTGACGCTCCACATCGGTGGCGCCCATGTAGACGATGCATTTCAGCCCGAACTTGGCGCAGACGGTGGCGGTGGCGACACCATGCTGGCCGGCGCCGGTTTCGGCGATGATCCGGGTCTTGCCCATGCGCCGCGCCAGCAGGATCTGGCCCAGCACGTTGTTGATCTTATGGGCGCCGGTGTGGTTCAGCTCTTCCCGCTTGAGATAGATCTTGGCGCCGCCCAATTCCTCGGTCAGCCGCGACGCGAAGTAGAGCGGCGAAGGCCGGCCGACATAATACTTCCAGAGATCGTCCATCTCGGCCCAGAAATCGGGATCGGTCTTGGCGCGCTCATATTGCGCCTCAAGCTCCAGGATGAGCGGCATCAGCGTCTCGGAGACGAAGCGCCCGCCGAAGATACCGAAACGGCCGTTCTCATCCGGGCCGGACATGAAGGAGTTGATAAGATCGTTGGCCATAGCACCGCCCTTTCTGGTCTTCGACCTTGCATAGAAGGCACCGGTCGCGATTTCCAGCGGATTCAGCCCCTTCCCGGCGGTCCGGACATCCCCCAAGACTTTTCCAAAAGTCTTGGCAAATTTCTTCGAAGGAATTTGCGTCGCGCAGGCGGCAACAGACTTCAGACCAGCTTCGGCGGCGCGCCCCTGGCGCCGGTCACACCGCGCGCAGCCTCGACAAAGGCCCGGATTTTCGCCGCGTCCTTCACCCCCGGCGCGCTTTCGACACCTGAGGAAACATCGACCTGCCGCGCCCCGGTCATCCGGCAGGCCTCGGCCACGTTGCCGGGGTTGAGACCGCCGGCCAGCATCCACGGGCGCTGCCAGTACTTGCGCCGCGCCAGAAGCTGCCAGTCAAAGGACAGCCCATTGCCACCGGGCAGCACCGCGGCCTTCGGCGGCTTGGCGTCGATCAGCAACTGGTCGGCCACCTGGGAATAGATGTCGATCTGCGGCAAGTCCTCGGGCCCGGAAAGACCCACCGCCTTCATCACCGGCAGGCCATAGCGCGCGCGGATCTCGACCACCCGCTCGGGGCTCTCATGGCCATGAAGCTGCAGCATGTCGATCGCCACCTGCCGCAGGATGCGGTCGAGCGTGTCATTGTCGGCATCGACCACCAAGGCCACCTTGCATAGGCCCAGGGGCGCGTCGAGCGCGAGCGGCGCGGCCTCTTCCACCGTCAAGTTGCGCGGGGACTTGGGAAAGAAGACAAAGCCGCCATAGACCGCTCCGGCCTCCGCCGCCGCCCGCACATCGTCAGGGCAGCGCAGCCCGCAGATCTTGACCCGGATTTCAGTGCTCATGATCTTTCGCCTCAGGCGTCGTCCAACAGCGCCAGAACCTCGTCCTGGCCCTTGGTCTTGTCCTGCTTGAGCCGCGTCACCTCACGCTCCAGCTTGCGAAGCTCGCGACCGCTGCGGGTGGCATCGCGGCGATGCTTGTGCTCGCGCAGCCATTCCCAGAAGAACCCGATCACCACCCCGGCGGCCACGCCGCCCCAGACCACCAGGAACAGCGGCAGGGTGCCCTTGAGGTTCCAGCCCAGCAGATCGGCAAAATCCTCGGGCAGGAGCTGCAGAACCACGGCCTCACGATTGGCCATGGAGACTGAGATCAGAACAATCCCCAGAATCGCGAGGATCGCATAGCGGAGGTAACGCATTAGTCTTCGATTCCGTTCAGACGATCACGCAGCAGCTTGCCGGTCTTGAAGAAGGGAACAAATTTCTCCTCGACCTGCACGGTTTCACCTGTCCTGGGATTGCGACCAACCCGCGCATCGCGCTGTTTCACCGAAAAGGCGCCAAAGCCGCGCAGCTCGACACGATCGCCGCGCGCCATCGCCTCGGTTACCTCTTCGAATACGGTGTTCACGATACGCTCGACATCGCGCTGAAACAGATGCGGGTTTTCATCGGCAATCTTCTGAATCAGTTCCGACCGGATCATGCGTGGCCCTCCCAAGGCACATGGTTGCGGGACGTTCTTTCACTGACGTTTGGTGGAGTATAGGACCAATCAAATCCCACGGGAACCGGAACTATTGGAATTGTCGAGCAAATTTCGCCTCCGCCGCCCCTTGTCGGCGATTGGCCGCCCGGCTTCAGGCGATTCCCGACGCCGATGGCGCGCGGCGCTGCTGATGTGACAGCCACCCGCCGAATCGGGGCCGACAAAGAAACAGGCCCCGGACGATTGTCCGGGGCCTGCCTGCATTCCTCATCGACGAAGCGATGATCAGTTGTCGCCGCCCTTCAGAGCTGCGCCAAGGATATCGCCCAGCGACGCGCCCGAGTCGGAAGAACCGTATTGTTCCACGGCCTCTTTCTCTTCGGCGATCTCGCGTGCCTTGATCGACAGGCCCAGACGACGGGTCTTGCTGTCGATGTTGGTGACGCGCACGTCGACCTTGTCACCGACCGAGAAGCGCTCGGGGCGCTGTTCGGCACGGTCACGCGACAGGTCGGAGCGGCGGATGAAGGACTTCATGCCTTCATATTCCACTTCGATGCCGCCGTCTTCGATCGCGGTCACGTTGACGGTGATCACCGAGCCACGCTTCACGCCGCCCACGGCCTCGGCGAACTTGTCACCGCCCAGGGCCTTGATCGACAGCGAGATACGCTCTTTCTCAACATCCACTTCCGAGACGACAGCCTTGACGATGTCGCCCTTCTTGTAGTGCTGGATGGCATCTTCGCCACGTTCGTCCCAGGACAGGTCGGACAGGTGAACCATGCCGTCGATGTCGCCGTCGAGGCCGATGAACAGACCGAATTCGGTGATGTTCTTGACTTCGCCTTCGACCTCGGTGCCCTCGGGATGGGTTTCCGAGAAGACTTCCCACGGGTTGCGCATGGTCTGCTTCAGGCCCAGCGAAACGCGACGCTTGGCGGCGTCGATTTCCAGAACCATGACGTCGACTTCCTGGCTGGTCGAAACGATCTTGCCGGGGTGGACGTTCTTCTTGGTCCAGGACATTTCCGAGACGTGCACCAGACCTTCGACACCCGGCTCCAGCTCGACGAACGCGCCGTAGTCGGTGATGTTGGTGACGCGACCCTTGTGGACCGAGCCCAGCGGGTATTTGGCGCCGACCAGATCCCACGGATCTTCCTGCAGCTGCTTCATGCCCAGGCTGATACGGTGGGTGTCCTTGTTGATCTTGATGACTTGGACCTTGACGGTCTCGCCGATCGACAGGATTTCCGACGGGTGGTTCACACGACGCCAGGCCATGTCGGTGACGTGCAGCAGGCCGTCAACGCCGCCCAGGTCAACGAAGGCACCGTATTCGGTGATGTTCTTGACCACGCCCTCGACGGTCTGACCTTCGGTCAGGTTCGAGATGACTTCGGCACGCTGTTCGGCACGCGATTCTTCCAGGATGGCGCGACGCGACACCACGATGTTGCCACGACGACGGTCCATTTTCAGGATCTGGAAGGGCTGCTTCAGACCCATCAGCGGGCCGGCATCGCGCACCGGGCGGACATCGACTTGGCTGCCGGGGAGGAAGGCCACAGCGCCGCCCAGGTCGACAGTGAAGCCGCCCTTGACGCGACCGAAGATCGCGCCTTCGACACGCAGCTCGTCGGCATAGGCTTTTTCCAGACGGTCCCATGCCTCTTCGCGGCGGGCCATCTCACGGCTGATCACGGCTTCGCCGCGGGCGTTCTCTGCAGAGCGCAGATAGACCTCGACCTCATCGCCGACGGCGATATCGGGGGCTTCACCGGGATTTGCGAATTCTTTCAGATCGACGCGGCCTTCCATCTTGTAGCCGACGTCGATGATGGCTTGGCCGGCCTCGATGGCGATGACCTTACCTTTAACGACAGTCCCCTCGTCCGGGGTGTCCATTTCGAAGCTTTCGTTCAGGAGGGCTTCGAATTCCTCCATGGAAGTATTTTGAGCCATGTGGTCTCTGATATCCTAACGTAGGGTTTTTTCCGGCCGTGCGGTTGTCTCCGCCGGTCTTGAGGTTTCGTTGGTCGGGACGGCCCCGCAAAACAAAGAGGGCCGGTTGCTGCCGACCCTGCTCGATCCCTTCGCCTTGCGAGCGTTGTCCGCCCTTGTTGACAGCCGCTCTATAGGGGCTTGCGGGCCTTCGTGCAAGAAAAACACGCAAGCGGCCTCTGGCGGCACAGACCGCCTGCCGTCGCGGAACCCTGTTCCGAAAACGGCTTGGAAAACCCCTTTCGCTGTGTAGTGATGCCCGCGGGAGGAGTTTACATGACAGTTATCAAGAGTCGTTTTCCGGACGTTGCACTCACCGACAAGACCGTGACCCAGCGTGTGTTCGAAGGCATCGTGCCCGAACGGACCGTGCTGGTGGACGGGCCGACGGGGCGCGAGATGACCGGTGCCCAGTTCATCGCGGCGGTGAAATCGCTGGCCGGCGGGCTGACCCAGCGCGGCTTTGCCCCGAACCGCGTGCTGGCGCTGATGGCGCCGAATATCCCTGAATATTGCGTGGTGTTCCACGGCGCCGCCTGGGCGGGCGATACCATCACCACCGTCAACCCCACCTATACCGTACACGAGGTCCAGCACCAGCTGATCGATTCGGGGGCGGAAATCCTCGTGGTGGTGGCGCCCTTCCTCGACACCGCGCGCAAGGCGGTCGAAGGGACCAAGGTGCAGGAAATCATCGTCATCGGCGCGGCCGAGGGTGCGACGCTGCTGCAGGACGTGATGGGGGCGCCGCTGGAAGAGCAGGCTCCTGTCGATGTCGAGGAACATATCGTCGCCCTGCCCTATTCCTCGGGCACCACCGGGCTGCCCAAGGGCGTGATGCTGACCCATCGCAACCTGACCGTGAACATCGACCAGTCGCTGGTTCCCGCCGATGTGAAGGAAGAGGAAATGACGGTGGCCTTCCTGCCGTTCTTCCACATCTACGGGCTGGAAGTGTTGATGAACATCTACCTGGCCGCCGGTGCCGGGCTGGTGACCATGCCGCGCTTCGATCTGGAACTGTTCCTGGAACTGGTCACCAAGTACCGCACGCCGCGCCTGTGGATCGTGCCGCCGGTGGCGCTGGCGCTGGCCAAGCACCCCCTGGTCGAGAAATACGACCTCTCCTTCGTCGAACAGGTGAACTCGGCCGCTGCGCCGCTCGGTGCCGATGTGGCCGAGGCGATGGGCAAGCGGCTCGGCACCAACGCGACGCAGGGCTATGGCATGACCGAACTGAGCCCGGTCAGCCATGTGTCGCCGCAGGGCCATGGCAAGCCCGGCGCCTCGGGGGTCACCGTGTCGAACACCGAATGCCGCATCGTCGATCCCGAAACCGGCCATGATCTGCCCTTGGGCGAGGACGGTGAATTGTGGGTCAGGGGCCCGCAGGTGATGAAGGGTTACCTCAACAACCCCAAGGCGACGGCGGAAACCGTGGTCGATGATGGCTGGATGCGCACCGGCGACATCGGCCATTTCGACGAAGACGGATATCTCTATATCACCGATCGGTTGAAAGAGCTGATCAAGTACAAGGGCTTCCAGGTCGCCCCGGCCGAGGTCGAGGCGGAAATCCTCACCCATCACGAGATCGCCGATGTGGCGGTGATTGGCCTCCCCGATCCGGATGCCGGCGAAATCCCGATGGCCTTCGTCGTCCCCGCCCCCGGTGCCACGCCGACGCTTGAGACGCTGCAAAGCTATCTCGAAGGGCGGCTGTCGCATTACAAGCAGATCCGCCGGATGGAGATCGTGTCGGAGATTCCGAAATCCACCGCAGGGAAGATCCTGCGCCGGGTGCTGCGGGCGCAGATTTCGGCCTAAGGCCCCTCTGCCCGGGTCAAGGCCCGGGCAGGTTTTCCGTGCAAGGCAGGCTTGGGCCCCGCCTTGCGCGATGCTCAGCAGAACCGTTCCGGCCCGACCCATTGGGCGTCGTTATAGCGATCGCCATAGCACCAGCCGACCGGCAGCACCTCTTCGATGCGGGCAAGGTCCGCGGCCGTCAGTTCCAGATCGCAGCCCGCCACCAGTTCACGGAAATGCGCCACCGACCGGGTGCCGGGGATCGGGATCACGTGATCGCCCTGATGGATCAGCCAGGCGATCGACAGCGCGGCGGCACTGGTGCCCATCTCGGCCGCCAGGGCGCGGAACTTGTCGGTGATCGCCAGGTTGAAGCTCAGGTTCGGCTCCTGAAAGCGCGGATTGCTGGAGGTGAAGCCAAGCTGCGGGATCACCTCGCGCGAGATCGGGTTGTCCGTCAGCAAAGACCGACCGACCGGCGAAAAGGCCACCAGGGCAGTGCCGAGTTCGGCGCAGGCCTGCACCAGCCCCAGTTCCGGCGCCCGGGTCGACAGCGAATATTCCGACTGCACCGCCGCGATCGGGTGCACCGCCGCCGCCCGCCGCAGGCTGGAGGGGGCGATTTCGGAGAACCCGATGGACTTGGCCTTGCCTTTCTTGACCAGGGCAGCGAGGTTCTCGGTCGCCTCTTCGATCGGCATGTCGGCCTGACGGCGGTGGATATACATCAGATCGACGCAGTCGATCCCCATCCGCGCGAGCGATCCGTCAAGCTCTGCCTCGATATGCGCGAGCGAGTTCTTGAAGCAGCGATTGCCGGCCTCGTCCTTGGTGATCCCGGCCTTGGTGGCGATATGAAAGCGATCGCGCGCGCCCGGGTTGGCCTTGAAGAAAGTGCCGATCACCGTCTCCGACCCGCCCATGCCATAGATGTTCGAGGTGTCGATATGGGTCACGCCCAGATCCAGCGCGGTGGCCAGGATGGCATGGCTTTCGGCCTCGTTCGTCGGCCCGTAGAAGTTCGAGAAAGACATCGCCCCGATGCCGAAGGCGGAAATCTTCGGGCCGCCCTTGCCCATGGTCGTCATTCGCATCTGGTCAGCCCCTTTCGCTGCGCTTGGCCTCGACCGCGCGGGCCGCAGCCGCGATCGCCGAGTCGATATCCATGTGAGAGGTATCAAGGAACACCGCATCCGCCGCCGCGCGCAGCGGAGCCGTCGCACGTTCCCTGTCGCGGGCGTCGCGGGCGACCACATCGGCCAGAACCGCGTCCTCGGTTGTCTCCTCCCCCTTGGCAATCAGTTCGAGATAGCGGCGATGGGCGCGCACCTCGGGGCTGGCGGTGACGAAAAGCTTCACCTCCGCCTCCGGGCAGATCACCGTGCCGATGTCACGCCCGTCCAGAACCGCCCCCCCTGCCCGACGGGCGAAGGCGCGCTGGAAATCAACCAGCGCCGCGCGCAGCTCGGGGATGACGGCGACCTTGCTGGCGGCATCGGCGGCGGCGGCGCCCCGCAGATCGGGCGCCTTCAGATCCTCGGCCATCAGGTTTTGCGCCGCCTCGATCGGATCGACACCCAACAGCATCTTGGCCCCCACCGCACGATAGAGCAGCCCGGTATCCAGATGCGCCAGGCCGAAACGCTCGGCCACGGCGCGGGAAATCGTGCCCTTGCCCGATGCCGCCGGCCCGTCGATTGCCACGGTGAAAGGTTCGGTCATGTCGTCCTCCATCTCTTCCATCCTGCCCGCACCAGCCCGGCGCAGATCGCCAGCATGACCACGGCGGTCAGCCCGGCCTTGAACTGGGTCGCGCGGCTTGCCGCCTCGATCAGCGCATCCGGCAAGGGGCCCCTCAGGCTCAGCAAGGTCGCCACGCGGGCGTTTTCCAGATAATCGGCCACCATCCCGCCAATGGCCAGAAGGTAAAGCGGGATTTGCAGCCACAGCGGCCGGATCAGCGCCCGGACCGCGCCGATCAGCACCAGCGCCAAGAGCGCGGGGTAAAACAGATCCAGCCAATGCTGCGGGCCGAGATACAGCGCCCGGCCCCGATCCCCCAAGGCGGCGAGAAAGGCGCGCGCCTCGGCCACCGAATAGCCCCGGGGGCGCAGATCGAAGGGCAGAAGGCCCGCAGCGTCACCGGCGATGGCCGGCAGCGTTCCCCCCACCATTGCAGCGTGGATCGCCATCGTGGTGGCGAAGACGGTCCAATATGCGATCCGCGTGCCGGTCACACTCAGGTCCGCTCGACCTTCGCCCCCAGCGCCGTCATCAAGGGCTCGAAGATCGGGAAAGAGGTGGCGATGGGGCTGCCGTCGTCGACGCTGACCGGGGCGAGCGTGGACATGCCCAGCACCAGGAAGGACATGGCGATGCGGTGGTCCAGATGGCTGGCGCAAGTGGCGCCGCCCGGCACCTTGCCCGGCCCCATGCCGGTCACTTCCATCCAGTCGTCGCCATCCGCGACCGTCACGCCACAGGCGCGCAGACCATCGGCCATCGCGGCGATGCGGTCGGATTCCTTGACCCGCAGTTCCTTGACCCCCTCCATCATAGTCTTGCCGGTGGCATTGGCGGCCACGGCGCAGAGGATCGGGTATTCGTCAATCATGCTGGCGGCGCGATGGGCCGGCACCAGAATGCCCTTCATCTCGGGCGAATAGCGCGCGCGCAGATCGGCGACCGGCTCGCCGCCCTCTTCGCGCTCGTTCTCATAGGTCAGATCCGCCCCCATCTCGCGCAGCGTAGTGAAAAGCCCGGCACGCGTCGGGTTCAACCCGATGCCGGGGACCAGCACGTCGGAGCCCGGCACGATCAGCGCGGCGCAGACCGGGAAGGCGGCGCTGGAGGGGTCCCGCGGCACCGCGATCGCCTGCGGCGTCAGCTCGGGCTGGCCGGTCAGGGTGATCACCCGGCCCTCGTTGGTCTCTTCCGTCGTGACCGTGGCGCCGAAACCCGCCAGCATCCGTTCGGTATGATCGCGGGTGGCTTCCTTTTCGATCACCACGGTCTGGCCCGGCGCGTTCAGCCCGGCCAGCAGCACGGCGGATTTCACCTGGGCCGAGGGCACCGGCACGGCGTAAGTGACCGGCACCGGATCGGCGGCGCCCACGATGGTCATCGGCAGCCGGCCACCAGACCGCCCGATCGCCTGCGCCCCGAACAGCGCCAGGGGATCGGTCACCCGCGCCATCGGCCGCTTGTTGAGGCTGGCGTCGCCGGTGAAGGTGGCGGTGATCGGGCAGGTCGCCATCGCCCCCATGATCAGCCGCACCCCGGTGCCCGAGTTGCCGCAGTCGATCACCTGATCCGGTTCGGCGAAGCCGCCGACACCGACACCGTGGACATGCCAGGTGCCATCATCATCCCGCGTCACCTCGGCCCCGAAGGCGCGCATTGCCTTGGCGGTGTCGAGCACATCCTCGCCCTCCAAGAGGCCGGTGATCGTGGTCTCTCCCACGGCCATGGCGCCCAGGATCAACGCCCGATGCGAAATCGACTTGTCGCCCGGCACCTCGGCCACGCCGGCAAGCGCCCCGCCGGTGCGGGAGGTCATCGGGATCGGGGTGCCATGTCCGGACATTTGCGGGCCTTCCTTGCTGGGCGCATCTCTCGCCCGCTTGGGTATCCCAAGCGGCGGCAGAGGTCCATCGCCTCAGCGCCGGCGGAAGGTCAGGTAATGCGGAGTGCGGCCTTCTCGCAGCGCCTTCTGTTCGTATCGGGTGGAGAGCCAGTCATCCCAGGGCTCGCGCCAGTCGGCGGGACGTTCGGCCAGCCATTCGAACCCGGCTTTCGGCACCTCCTCCAGCGCCTGGCGGACGTAATCGGGGATATCCGTCGCCACCCGAAAGATCGCGCCAGGCTTCAGCACCCGGGCCAGCGGCTCAAGGTGTTCCTGCGTGACGAAGCGGCGGCGATGGTGCCGTTTCTTCGGCCAGGGATCGGGATAAAGCAGGAAGGCCCGGCTGATCGACTGATCGGGCAGCACGTCCATCAGATCGCGGGCGTCGCCCGGGTGGACGGCGATGTTATCGGCCCCGGCCTTGCGAATCTTGCCCAGCAACATGGCAACGACGTTGATGAAGGGCTCCGCCCCGATGATGGCGACATCGGGGTTCTGCACCGCCTGATGCACCATATGTTCGCCGCCGCCGAAGCCGATCTCAAGCCAGACCGGCTTGCCGCCGAACCGCGCGTCGAGATCCAGCGGGCTGCGTTCGGGGTTTTCTTCCCAGGTGACCGGCCCGGGCGACAACGGGCCCAGATCCTCGTCCAGATAGACCTTCTGGTTCTTCTTCAGGGTCTTGCCATGGACCCGACCGTAGAAGTTGCGAAAGGGGCGTTCAGGGGTGCTTGTGCTCATGGCCGCGCATTTACCCCGCTTGTCGAGTCGGGGCAACAGGCCGGAACACCCCTTCGCGCACCGGTTTCACTCGGTCAGCACCCCGGCCTGGAACAGTTCCAGCCGCGACGGATACCATTCGTCATCATTGGGCACCGATTTGGTGCGGATGGCAAAGGTGGGGTCCACCCCGCGCGACAGCATATAGGCGAGATGCTTGTAGGTCTCGGCCTGGGTGTCCTCGTAAATCCAGGAGGCGAAGTCATAGGGCGTCGCCCAGCCGTAGGTCTCGCGCTGCGCCTCGTAATAGTCCTTCACAGCCGCGGGGGACCAGCTTCGCCGATGAAAGCCGATCTTCGATCCCAACATCATCCGCCGCGACTTGCCGGCCAAAAAGACATTGACGCAGGAGCTGACACAGGCGCCCGAGACCACGGTATCGAGGCCGAAGTCGATGACGATGCGCGCCATTTCCTCACTGGCGAAAACGCCGCCACCTGTGCTGTTCAACTCCAGCACCTTGATGCCCTCATTCTCGCGCAAAAGCGCCCGCAGCCGGTCGATATCCTCATAGGTGATCTCGGCCTCGTCCCCTTCCACCGTGGTTTCGGTGTCATAGATCAGGGTGACGCCATCAATGCTGAACTTGGCCAGCCCGGGGTCATCCTCCTGCGCCATGGCGGCCAGCGGCAGCCCCATCAGCAGCATGGCGATTGCGGCGCGGAACATGGGCGCTCTCCCCTCGGACCTGATCTTTCCTGCCTGTCTAGGCAGCGCGACCCGGGCTGTCCATGGCCGCCGAGCCCGCCATGCAAAAAGGCGGGCCCGGGGGCCCGCCTTCGGCAGATTTCATCCGAGTGCGAAGGCTCAGACCGCCTTCTTCAGCGCCTCGACCAGATCGGTCTTTTCCCAGCTGAAGCCGCCATCGGCATCGGGCTCGCGGCCGAAGTGGCCATATGCGGAGGTGCGCTGATAGATCGGCTTGTTCAGTTGCAGGTGCTGACGGATGCCGCGCGGCGACAGGTCCATCACGCCGCCAACCGCCTTTTCGATCACCTCGTCCGGCACTTCGCCAGTGCCGTGGGTGTCGATGTAGATCGACAGCGGCTTGCTGACGCCGATCGCATAGGAGAGCTGCAGCGTGCAGCGCTTGGCCAGCCCGGACGCCACCACGTTCTTCGCCAGATAGCGTGCGGCATAGGCGGCCGAACGGTCGACCTTGGTCGGATCCTTGCCCGAGAAGGCGCCGCCGCCGTGCGGCGCGGCACCGCCATAGGTGTCGACGATGATCTTGCGGCCGGTCAGGCCAGCGTCGCCGTCAGGCCCGCCGATCACGAAGGTGCCGGTCGGGTTGACCCACCATTCGGTTTCCTCGGTGATCCAGCCATCGGGCAGAACCTCGCGGATATAGGGCTCCACGATCTGGCGGATGTCGTCGCTGGTCTGGCTTTCGCTCTCGTGCTGGGTCGACAGCACGATCGAGCTGACGCGGACCGGCTTGCCATCCTCGTAGACAACCGAAAGCTGGCTTTTGGCGTCGGGGCGCAGGGTCGGCTCGACGCCGGATTTGCGGACCTCGGCGAGACGGCGCAGGATCGCATGGCTGTACTGGATCGGCGCCGGCATCAGCGCCGACGTCTCGTCGGTGGCATAGCCGAACATGATGCCCTGGTCGCCGGCACCTTCATCCTTGTTCTCGGCGGCATTGACGCCCTGGGCGATATGCGCCGACTGCTCATGCAGGAAGTTCAGCACGTGACAGGTGTTCCAGTGGAACTTCTCCTGCTCGTAACCGATGTCCTTGATGCAGTCGCGAGCGATCTGGCCGATGCTGCCCATGTATTTCTTAAGCAGATCTTCATCGTTCAGCCCCACCTCGCCACCGATCACGACCATGCCGGAGGTCGCGAAGGTTTCGCAGGCCACACGCGCTTCGGGTTCCTCGGTCAGAAAGGCATCGAGGACAGCGTCGGAAATCCGATCGCAGACCTTATCGGGGTGGCCCTCCGAAACAGATTCGGAGGTGAAGGTGTAATTCTTGCGGGTCATGAGAAGTGCTCCATTCATGTTACATCCGCCACGCCAGGAAGCCGTTGTGACGAACCTTCAAACCCGGTTACGCCCGAGGGGCTGACCGGTCAATCGCTATTTAGGGTGTCCCCGGCGTCTTTGCACCCCCGCGACCCCGATCGCCGCCGCCAGCAGCAACAGAAACACCGGCCAGTCGCCGGTGCGCGCGTAGACCGTGGGCGGCAGCGGTTCGGGCAGCTTGGCATCGGCATAGCCGGCCTGCCCCAGCGGGATCGAGGCCAGGATGCGGCCACGCGGGCCGATCACCGCCGAGATGCCGGTATTGGCCGCCCGCACCATCGGCAGCCCCTGTTCGATCGCCCGCATCCGCGCCTGCGCCAGATGCTGATAGGGGCCCGACCAGGTGCCGAACCAGGCGTCATTGGTGATTTGCAGCAACAGCCGCGCCCGACCAGGGGCCGCGTTCACGTCCTGGGGAAACACCGCCTCGTAGCAGATCAGCGGCACCGCCGGGCCGAAATCGCCCAGGCTCATCAATTCGGCCCCCGGGCCCGGGCTGTAGCCCTGCCCCGCCTGTGCGGCGAGGCCGAAGAAGCCGATCCGCGCCGCCAGATCGCCAAGCGGCATATATTCGCCAAAGGGCACCAGGTGATATTTGTCGTAAAGGCCGGCGATCTGCCCGTCGCCATCGAGATGGACCATCGAGTTGAAGACCCGGTCCCCCTCGTAACGCAGCACGCCCAGCACCACATCGGCGCCGCGGGCCGCCTCGGTGATGCGGCTCAAGCTCGGCCCGGCCTGGCTCAGCCAGACCGGCAAGGCGCTTTCCGGCCAGACCACCAGATCGGGAGGCTCTCCGGCGGCGGTATAGTCGATCTGGCGATGGAAGAAGACCTGCATCAGCTGCGGATCCCACTTCTGGTCCTGCCGGGCGTTGGGCTGGACCACCCGCACCATGTGATCGGTCAGCGCCGGCTCGGGCAGCCGCGCGAAGGCCAGGACGCAAAGCCCCAGCGCCGCCAGCGGCATGAGCGACAGCAGCCGGCCGCGCCGCATGATCAGGGCGAAGCCCGGGCAGATGGCGGCCAGAAGCGTCAGCAGCGCCAGACCATGCGGACCGATCCAGGCCAGAAGCTGCGCCACCGGTGTATCGACCCAGATCTGGGCGAGCGCCGCCCAGGGGAAGCCGGTCAGCAGATAGGCGCGGCCGAATTCCGCCAGCGACAGCGCCACGATCAGCGCCGCGATCCGCAGGCCCGGCCGCCGCGCCGCCCGAAAGGCGACCCAGAAGGCCAGCCCCCAGAACAGCGCCAGCCCGCCGGCCATGAAGACCAGCGCGAAGGGAGCCATCCAGCCATAGACCTCGGGTTCGACCAGGAAGGGATCAATGATCCAGACCAGCGCATTGGCGAACCAGCCGGTGGCGAAGGCCCAGCCGGTCAGCGCCGCCGCCCGCGGCGTGGTCGCGGCAAGGAACAGCGCCGGCAGCGCCGCCAGGGCGAGAAGCGCCAGGGGCCAGAGCCCGAAGGGCGCCAGACCCAGCGCGCCGAGCGCGCCCAGGAGCGCGGCGAGCGCCAGGCGCGCCCAGAGCGGCCGATCTGCCAGCGCCGTCATTCCGCGGCGATATCCGGCAGCCGCACCCGCAGCCGCTTGATCCGACGCGGATCGGCGTCGATCACCTCGAACTCCGGCCCGTCGGGATGCACCACCACTTCGCCCCGCGCCGGCACCCGGCCCGAGAGCATGAAGACCAGCCCGCCGAGCGTGTCGATCTCTTCCTCGTCGACATCCTCGTGACTGGTGAGCGACCGGCCGATCTCGGCCTCGAAATCCTCCAGCGGCGCGCGGGCCTGGGCGATATAGACGCCCGGCTTTTCCTTCACCCACAGCTTGTCTTCGTCGGTGTCGTGCTCGTCCTCGATCTCGCCGACCACCTGTTCGATCAGATCCTCGATGGTCAGCAAGCCGTCGACACCACCGTATTCGTCGATCACCAGCGCCATGTGGCGGCGTTCCGACTGCATCTTCTGCAACAGCACCCCGATCGGCATCGAGGGCGGCACGAACAGCAGCGGCCGCAGCATGGATTTCAGATCGAATTCGGCCTCGTGATCGCCGTTGAACCCATGGGTCAGCGCCAGATCCTTGAGGTGGACGAAGCCCAGCGGCGTGTCGAGCGTGCCCTCATAGACCGGGATCCGGGTCATGCCGCTTTCGCGGAAGACATTCACCAGATCCTCCATCGAGATGGTGCTGGGAACCGCCACGATCTCGGCGGTGGGAATCGCCACATCCTCGACCCGCATCCGGCGCAGGTTGATCATCCCGTGCGGCCGGTGATGGGCTACGGGCTGATCGCCCGAGACCGGCTCTGCCGTGGCCTCTTCCCCGCCCGAGAAAGCTTCGAGAATACGCCCGAGAAAACCCGGCCTCTCGCCATGTTCGGTGGTTGTGTCGTTGTCCTGAAGCGCGCTCTGCGCCGCGTTAGAAGACTCGTCGTCGCCCATTGGTCCTATCCGAAAAGAGCCCTAGGGCCCGTCAGGGGCATTATATGGGTTATCGAGACCCATTCTGCCAAGTATTTCGATCTCCAGACCCTCCATCAAAGTGGCATCCGGGTCACGGATGTGATCGTAGCCGAGAAGGTGGAGAATGCCGTGGACGATCAGGTGGGTCGCGTGATCGGCCAGGCTCTTGCCCTGTTCCGCGGCCTCGCGCGCGCAGGTGCCATAGGCGATGGCGATATCGCCAAGCGCGATCTCGCCGGTGAAATCGGGCTCCGGCAGGTCGGGCGCGCCGCCCGGCTCCTCGGCCGCCAGCTCCTCCGCCGGCCAGCTCAGCACGTTGGTCGGGGTCGGCTTGTCGCGGAATTCGGCGTTCAGCGTGGCGATGCGGGCATCGTCACAGGCGAGAATCGCGATCTCGCAGACCTCCGGGTCGAGCCCGAGGTAGAGAAGCGTGGCAGCGGCCGCGCGATCCGCCAGCGGCTCGAGATCGAGCGCCTCCCAGGCGGGGTCTTCCATGGTCAGATCAATCGTCATGACGCCGGCTTTAAGCCAGCCGGCGGGAGGGGGCCAGCCCCCTCTTGGCCTGCGGCCAATTCACCCCCGGAGTATTTGGACAGAGAAGAAAGCACCGGATCCGCCAAACGTCAGACGTCGGCCTCATAGGCCTTGATGATGGCGGCGACCAGCGGGTGGCGCACCACGTCGTCGGCGGTGAAATAGCTGAAGCTGATCCCCGGCACGGTGCCGAGCAGCCGTTCCGCATCCGCCAGCCCCGAGGGCACGCCGCGCGGCAGGTCGACCTGGCTGCGGTCGCCGGTGATCACCATGCGCGACCCCTCGCCGAGCCGGGTGAGGAACATCTTCATCTGCATGGTGGTGGCGTTCTGCGCCTCGTCGAGCACGATGAAGGCATTCGACAGGGTGCGGCCGCGCATGAAGGCGAGCGGCGCGATCTCGATCCGCTTCTCCTCCATCAGCTTGGCGAGCTGCTTGCCCGGCAGGAAGTCGTTCAGCGCGTCATAGAGCGGCTGCATGTAGGGATCGACCTTTTCCTTCATGTCGCCGGGCAGATAGCCGAGCTTTTCGCCCGCCTCGACCGCCGGGCGCGACAGGATGATCCGGTCGACCAGCCCGTTGATGAACATGCTGACGCCGACCGCGACGGCGAGATAGGTCTTGCCGGTGCCCGCCGGGCCGATGCCGAAGGCAAGCTCGTATTCGAACAGCGCCTGGACATAGGATTTCTGCGCCTGGGTGCGCGGCTCCACCGGTTTCTTGCGGGTCTTGATCTCAAGCATGCCGCCCTTGAACATCTCGAGCTGGTCGCCGTCGCGGATACCGGTGTCGTCCTCGGACCCGCCCATGCGGATTTCGCGCTTGATATCGCCCTGCTCCAGCGCCCGGCCGGTTTCGAGCCGGTCGTAAAGCGCCTGCAGCACCCGCGCCGCCTCGGTCTGGGCAGCCTCGTCGCCCAGGATGGCCAGAAGATTGCCGCGGCGGACGATCTGGATGGAGAGCAATCGCTCGATCTCGGCCAAGTTACGGTCGTGTTCACCGCAGAGGTCGATCAGCAGGCGGTTGTCAGGAAATTCGATCAGCACCTCGCGCTGGGGTGCCGTGTCGGCTTGCGGTGGGGTCAGGGCGCCAATGGCCAATCCGCTCTCCTCGTGTCAGGCGTGTAAGATCAGCCTGCCAAGATCGTGTCCCCTGCGCAAGCGGGGGGAACAGATTTTCAGCGAATTGGCACGAAAAAGGCCGCCCCCGGAAAGGGCGGCCATGACTGCGGGCAAAGGCCGCAATCAGATGGTATCGGGCACCCAGGAACCTGCCTTGAAGGGGCCGGAGGCGGTGTTCTTCGGGAACTCGTCCGAACAGACCGGTTTGCCGTCCGGGGTGCGGCGCAGATCCATATACCCTTCGACGCCGTCGTCGATGATCCAGTGCTGGCAGCCTTCGGGATCGACCCAGATGCCGGCTTTAAGCTGGCTCAGATCCTTGTGATCGAACATGTTGCGATCGTGGGTCTTGTCGGTGGCCTCACAGGCGGCAAGCGCGCCGAAGGTTGCGAGCAGGGCGAGGGATTTAACCAGTTTCATGCTCTCTCCTCACTGCACGCAGATGATTTCGACGCGACGGTTCTGCGCCATATTGGCGGCGCTGGTGTTCGGCACCCGGGGGTCGCGTTCGCCATAGCCGCGCACCTCGACCACATTGGCGCCGGTGCTGCGGGCGACGCGGGCCACCGCATTGGCCCGGTTCAGCGACAGCCGCATGTTATAGGCATCGGAGGCACGGCTGTCGGTATGGCCGGTGATGATATAGCCGCGGGCGCGGGCATCGCGGAAGAATTCCCGCAGGCGCGCCTGACCGGCCGAATTGATCGCATATTTGTCGGTGGCAAAGAACTGGTCCGCCGGCAGCGAGCCGCAGAGATTGCCACGGCGACAGACCGGGCTGCCGTCTCGCCGCACATGCGGGGACATGTAGCCTTCGGCGCCATCGTCCATCACCCAATGTTCGCAGCCATCCGGGTCGACCCAGATGGTCGGGACATATTTCTCGCCCACCATCTTGGGGGTCTGCGACTGGCTCTGGGCCTGCGCCATGGTCGCGAAGGCAAGCGCCAGCGCAACTGCCGTGGCCAGCGCCGCGATCACGCGCCTGGCCGAAAAATTGATCACCATTGATATAATCACCCTAGAGATCCCCAAAAAATCACGCGCGCGTTTCGAGAACCGGGATCGACCTCGACGCGACTGCGCCAAGATTAGGTAAAAACGTGATACTTGTGAAGCAAAAACCACCATATATTGTGGCTCAATATCCATGCTCCACCATGGACAAGCGAAGCTTATCCACAACAGAGATCGCTTTTTCGCGATCCCGTGGCGCAATGCAATACGGCCGCTTCACCGGGAAGCGGCCGTTCAACTGTCGTGCAAATTTTCGGGACAAGCATCACGCCACTGGCGCGCGGCAGCCCGCACGGCCAGGGCCGCCCTGCGCCCGCCCGAGAAGATCAGCGCAGCTTGCGGGTCTTGCCGTGATATTGCGGCGACTCGTAATAAATACGAATCATCTCCTGCTTCATGCCTTCCAGGTTGTCGACAAGACGCTCGTCGCGGCAGATACGTTGGCCAATCGCCTGGGCGGTCGGATAGTCATAGCCGAAGTCGATCAGGCTATCGATGAAGTTCGCGTTCGGGCGATCCCAGATCACGTCCTTCCAGGGACCACGAAAGCAGCTCACGACCAGCGTATTGCCGTCAGCGGTCAGCTTGTACGCTTCAGCAGCGGCTTGCGAGGCGAGGGCGCCCAACAGGGCAGCGGCGATCATCACTCGTTTCATTCAATTACTCCGAAATCAGGAAGTCGTTTGCGTTGCTGCTCCGCCGCACTCTTGTCCAACTGCCTGTTGAGATCGGTCGAAGGCTTGTGGACATCATAGACCAAGCAAAGGCGCAGGCAAATTTTCACGCCGAATTAGAATAAAAGTCGAAACAATTCCGACACATCGACCAGACATCGCCATAGAGTGACACAAAGGTCGCGCCGATTCCACCGCCAGCGCCTCCGATCGCATCGAATCGACCTGCCCCCGTCCCGGAGCCAAGGACCAGCCCGACACCGCAGGACAGCATTCAGCGCAACAGCTCTCCAGCCAGGGAATTGGGGCCGGAGGCCAGGATCCGCACCCGCGCCAGATCCCCCGGGACGACGGCGTCACTGTCCACATGGACCGCATGCAGATAATCGGACTTGCCCACCATCTGCCCGGCCATCCGCCCCGCCTTTTCAAACAGCACGCCGACCTCGCGCCCGACCATGGCATCCTGCAATGCCCGCTGCTGTCGGGTCAGCAGCGCCTGCAGCCGCTGCAGCCGGTCGTCCTTCTCGGCCTCATCGACCTGCGGCCGTTCCGCCGCCGGGGTGCCGGGGCGGGTGGAATATTTGAACGAGAAGGCAGAGCCGTATTGCACCGCCTCGACCAGCGCCAGCGTGTCCTGGAAATCCGCCTCGGTCTCCTCCGGGAAGCCGACGATGAAATCGCCAGACATGTGCAGATCGGGCCGCGCGGCGCGCAGCCGCTCGATCAGCTTGAGATAGCTTTCGGCGGTATGCGAGCGATTCATCCGCTTGAGGATGCGGTCGCTGCCCGATTGCACCGGCAGGTGCAGATAGGGCATCAACTTGGGGCAATCGGCATGCGCCTCGATCAGATCCTCGGCCATGTCGTTGGGATGAGAGGTGGTGAAGCGGATCCGCTCCAGCCCATCGACATCGTTCAAGGCCCAGATCAGCCGCGCCAGCGACCAGTCGCCATCGGGGCCGGCGCCGTGATAGGCGTTGACGTTCTGGCCCAGCAGCGTGATCTCGCGCACGCCGCGCTCGACCAGATCGCGCGCCTCGGTCAGGATGCGGTCGGCCGGGCGCGACACCTCGGCGCCCCGCGTATAGGGCACCACGCAGAAGGCGCAGAACTTGTCGCAACCCTCCTGCACGGTCAGAAAGGCCGTGGGGCCGCGCTTGGCCTTGGGCCGCGCTTTCAGTTTCTCGAACTTGTCCTCTTCCGGAAAATCGGTATCGAGCGCCTTTTGCCCCGCGCGCGTCTTCGCCTCCATCTCGGGAAGGCGATGATAGGACTGCGGCCCCACCACCAGATCGACCAGCGGCTGACGGCGCATGATCTCCTCGCCCTCGGCCTGGGCGACGCAGCCGGCGACGCCGATCTTCAGATCCGGATTGGCCTCCTTCAGCCCCTTGAAACGCCCCAGTTCGGAATAGACCTTCTCCGCCGCCCTCTCGCGGATGTGACAGGTGTTCAGCAGGATCATGTCGGCATCCTCGGGGGACTGGGTCTCGACATAGCCCTGCCCGCCCAGCGCCTCGGCCATCCGCTCGCTGTCATAGACATTCATCTGGCAGCCATAGGTCTTGATGAAGAGTTTCTTGGGCGCGGTCATCGGTCTGGGTCTCGCAACAGGTCGGGGCGCGGCCGTTTTAGGGATAGGCCGGGCGGCTTGCAATGTCGGCCCGAATACCCGAGTCTGCCGCAAAATGCCAGCAAGGCTGGCGCGCGGCGACACAGACAGCAGAAGACGGGTAGGAGCGAGCATGAAATACGCATCGCTGGATGAGTTTCTGGACCGCGGCAAGGCG
This sequence comes from Pseudodonghicola sp., assembly GCF_048268305.1. NCBI lineage: Bacteria > Pseudomonadati > Pseudomonadota > Alphaproteobacteria > Rhodobacterales > Paracoccaceae > Pseudodonghicola > Pseudodonghicola sp. Next base: position 303,593 of record NZ_JBLWVT010000004.1, on the reverse strand, counting down.
GCCCTGGCGAAGGGGCCGGTGGCCCTGATCTTTATCGAGGACGAGGTGGAGATCGACACCACCCTGCACCACCACCTGCAATGCGGCTTCGCCTCGGTGGTGGCGCTGATGCCGGACAGTTTCGCCCTCGGGGCCGAGCTGGACCAGGCGGTGCACCGCGTCGGCTGTGACAGCAGCTTTCCCGAACGGGTTTTCGATACCGTCAACCGGGTGATCGACGCGGCACCGGGAATATGGCTCTATTACTGCTATAACGCCGAATACCTGTTCTACCCCTTCTCCGAGAACCGCACGGTGGGCGAGATGCTGGCTTTCCATACCGAGGAACGCCGCGACGCCATGCTCACCTATGTGATCGACCTCTATGCCGACGACCTGGGCGCCAGCCCCGACGCCGTGTCGCTAGAGCGCGCGCATCTGGATCGCTCGGGCTATTACGCCCTCGCCCGCCCCGATCCGGCCACCGACCATCCCCGCGAAAGGCAGCTCGATTTCTTCGGTGGGCTGCGCTGGCGCTATGAGGAGCATATCCCGAAGACCAGCCGCAAGATCGACCGCATCGCGCTGTTCCGCGCCGCGCCGGGGCTGCGGCTGCTGCCCGATCACACGTTCAACGATCAGGAATACAACACCTATTCCTGCCCCTGGCACCACAATCTGACCGCCGCGATCTGTTCCTTCCGCACCGCCAAGGCGCTGAAGACCAATCCGGGGTCGACCTATGACATCCCGACCTTCCGTTGGCACAATTCCACCCCCTTCGAGTGGCATTCTCGGCAACTGATGGATCTGGGGCTGATGGAACCGGGGCAATGGTTCTGAGCCGGCGCCCCCGGGCCTGAGCGCGGACGCGGCTCTGCCCCGGGGCGCGCGCGGGGCGCGCCCTCCCCGGGATATTTTCAGCTAGAAAAAGGCCGGCAGCAGGCGCGCATCGCGGCGCGCCCGCGTTTTCTTTGTCGAAAGTCTTCGGGGTGAAGACCCCCAGGCCGGAGCGGGCAGCGCCGCTCGCGCGCCCCGTCAGGGGCGCGCGGAAGGGTCTCAGCCCAGCGCCGTGTCGCAGCGGGCGCAGACGCCCGGGTGGCTGTGATGGCCGACATCGGGCAGGATCTTCCAGCAGCGCTGGCATTTCTCGCCATCGGCCTTCTCGAAGACCACGCCGACGCCTTCGACCTCGGGCAGGCGGAAGGCCTCCTGCGGTTCCGGATCACCGGTGAGCGTCAGGTCGGAGGTGATGCAGATATCGGCGAAATCGACCGATTTCAGCGCCGCCAACAGGCCCGCATCCTCGACATGAACGACCGGAGCCGCCTCGAGGCTGGCGCCGATGACCTTCTCAGATCGCTGGATTTCCAACGCGGCGGTAACCACCCGGCGCACCCTGCGGATGCCGGCCCATTTCGCCGCCAGATCCGCATCGAACCATTCCTCCGGGGTTTCCGGGAAGTCGACCAGATGGACCGAGCTGTCGTCGCCGGGGAAGCGTTCCAGCCAGACCTCTTCCATGGTGAAGACCAGGATCGGCGCCAACCAGGTGGTGAGCCGGTGGAACAGCGCGTCGAGCACCGTCAGCGCGGCACGGCGGCGCGCGGTGTCGCCGTCGCAATAGAGCGCGTCCTTGCGGATGTCGAAGTAGAAGGCGCTGAGTTCGACGGTCGCGAAGGTGAAGACCGACTGGAACACCGACTGGAAGTCGAAGGCGGCGTAGCCATCGCGCACCTGCTTGTCGAGTTCGGCCAGACGGTGCAGCACCCAGCGGTCGAGTTCCGGCATCTCGGAGGGCGCCACCCGGTCGGCCTCGGCGAAATCGCCGAGCGAGCCCAGCATGAAGCGCATGGTATTGCGCAGCCGGCGATAGCTGTCAGCCGTACCCTTCAGGATCTCGGGCCCGATCCGCTGGTCGGCGGAATAGTCGGTCTGCGCCACCCAGAGCCGCAGGATATCGGCGCCATATTGCTTGATCACCTCTTCCGGCACGATGGTATTGCCGAGCGACTTGGACATCTTGTTGCCCTTCTCGTCCAGCGTGAAGCCATGGGTGACCACGTTGCGGTAAGGCGCGCGGCCGATGGTGCCGCAGGCCTGCAGAAGCGAGGAGTGGAACCAGCCGCGGTGCTGGTCGGTGCCCTCCATATAGACATCGGCGATGCCGTCGACGGTGCCATCGGCGCGGTCGCGCAGCACGAAGGCATGGGTCGACCCGGAGTCGAACCAGACGTCGAGCACGTCGAAGACCTGATCATAGGCCTCGGCGTCGTAGTCATTGCCCAGGAAACGTTCCTTGGCGCCGTCCTTGTACCAGGCATCGGCGCCTTCCGTCTCGAAAGCCTCGGCGACGCGGGCGTTCACGGCAGGATCGCGCAGCAGGAAGTCGGGATCGGTCGGCAGCGCGCCCTTCTTGACGAAGCAGGTCAGCGGCACGCCCCAGGCGCGTTGCCGCGACAGCACCCAGTCGGGCCGGCTTTCGATCATCGAATAGAGCCGGTTGCGCCCGCTCTGGGGGGTGAATTTCACCAGCTCGTCGATCGAGGTCAGCGCGCGGCTGCGGATGGTCTTGCCATAGGTATCCTGACCATCGCCGATCTCGCGGTCGATGGCGGCGAACCATTGCGGCGTGTTGCGATAGATCACCGGCGCCTTCGACCGCCAGCTATGCGGATAGGAGTGCTTGATCTTGCCGCGTGCCAACAGACCGCCGACCTCGGCCAGCTTGTCGATGATGGTCTTGTTGGCGTCGCCCTCCTTGCCGTTCGGCTTGAGGATATGGGTACCGCCGAAGAAGGGCATGTCGGCGCGCAGCGAGCCGTCTTCCATCACGTTATAGGTGATGACCTGATCGAGCATGCCGAGATCGCGATAGAGTTCGAATTCCTCCATCCCGTGGCTCGGCGCGCAATGGACGAAACCAGTGCCTTCGGTATCGGTGACGAAGGGGGCCGCGCGGAAATCGCGCGGGTCGTCCCATTCGCCATCGGAGCCTTCGACGCCGGCCAGCGGGTGGGTCAGCGTCAGCCCCTCGAGTTCGGACACCGGCACATCGCGCAGACGGGTGTACATGGTGTCATCCAGCCGCGCCCGGGCCATCACATCGGCGGCCAGCTTGTCGGCCAGGATGTATTTGTCGCCGACCTTGGCCCAGCTTTCCGCTGGCGTGCCGGTGACCTCATAGAGGCCATAGGCGATGTCCTCGCCAAAGACGACGGCCTTGTTCGACGGAAGCGTCCAGGGGGTGGTGGTCCAGATCACCACGTAAGCACCGGCGAGCGCGCTGGTCGCGGGTTCGGCCACCTTGAACTTCACCCAGACGGTAAAGCTTTCCTTGTCGTGATATTCGACCTCGGCCTCGGCCAGGGCGGTTTCCTCGACCGGCGACCACATCACCGGTTTCGAGCCCTGATAGAGCGTGCCGTTCATCAGGAATTTCATGAATTCCTCGGCGATCACCCGCTCGGCATGGAAATCCATCGTCAGATAGGGATTGTCCCAATTGCCGTTGATGCCCAGCCGTTTGAACTCCTCGCGCTGGATATCGACCCAGCCCTCGGCGAACTTGCGGCATTCCTGACGGAAGTCGATGACCGGGACGTCGTCCTTGTCCTTGCCCTTGGCGCGATACTGCTCCTCGATCTTCCATTCGATCGGCAGGCCGTGGCAGTCCCAGCCGGGGACATAGCGGCTCTCATGCCCCATCATCTGATGCGACCGGACGATCATGTCCTTGATGGTCTTGTTCAGCGCGTGGCCGATGTGCAGGTGACCGTTGGCATAGGGAGGGCCGTCATGCAGGGTGAAGGGGCTCCGCGCCTCGACCGTGCCCTCGGCCTGGATGGCCTTGTCGCGCAGGCGGCCATAGATATCCATCTTCTCCCAGCGGGCCAGCCATTCGGGCTCGCGCTTGGGCAGGCCCGCGCGCATCGGGAAGTCGGTTTCGGGCAGGTTCAGCGTGTCTTTGTAGTCGGGGGTTTCGGCGCACATGGGGCGGCGTCCTTCGTCGTGATCTGGTCGGGGAATTTCTGTGGTCGGCGCGAAATCTCAAGCACCTTTGCCCGGCGGCTCGTCTGAATCAGAGCGCCGGGACAGTAATTCGAATAATAATGACGCGCGAAAGGCTCATGCGGGCCTTATAGGCGCGCCCGGCGACCGGGTAAAGAGAGGCCCGCGTCAGGCCAGCAGCGCATCGGCAACCGATCGGGCGATCACCCGCTCCTCATCCGTGGGGATCACCAGCACCTCGACCGGGCCGGTGCCGATACGGGTTTCGCCCGCGTCATTCGCCGCGGCGTCAAGCTTGAGCCCCATGAATTCCATCTCTCCCACCACGCGGGCGCGGATCGGAGCGGCATGTTCACCGATGCCGCCACAGAAGACCACCCCGTCGAGCCCGCCCATCACCGTCGCCAGCGCCCCCAGCTCGCGCTTGATCCGGAAGACGTAATAGTCGATCGCCTGCGCCGCATGGGGATCATCGCTGTCCAGCAGCGTGCGCATGTCATGGCTGATGCCCGACAGGCCCTTCAGCCCGCTATCGTTGTAGAGCATGTCGGAAATCGCGTTCGCATCCATGCCCTGCGCCATGAAATAGAGCAGCACGCCGGGGTCGATCTGGCCGCAGCGGCTGCCCATCGGCAGACCGTCGAGCGCCGAGAACCCCATGGTCGAACTGACGCTCTGGCCGGCCTTGATGGCGCACATCGAGGCGCCGTTGCCCAGATGCGCCACCACCACCCGGCCCTTGTAAAGCTCGGGCCAGTCACGCCGCAGGCAGGAGGTGATATAGTCATAGCTGATCCCGTGGAAGCCATACCGCCGCACCCCCTGTTCGTAATATTTGTAGGGCAGCGCATAGGTGTCGTTCACAAAGGGATGATGGCGGTGAAAGGCGGTGTCGAAACAGCCGATCTGCACCGATTCGGGGAATTCCTTCTGCGCCGCATAGACCGCCGCCAGGTTGTGCGGCTGGTGCAGCGGCGCCAAGGGCTCCAGCGTGCGCAGCTTGGCCAGCACCGGTTCGGTCAGCACCTCGGGTTCGCCGAAGTTCATGCCGCCGTGAACGACGCGGTGACCGACCCCCAGCACCACGCGCCCGTCCAGCACCGGTTCGATGGCCTGCAGGATCTCATGCAGCGCGACGGCGTGATCGGCCGGGCCGATCTCGCGGGTTTCACCGCCCTTGACCTTCAGCCGGGCAAGCGGCCCGAGGTTCTCGACCTGGCCCTTGAGCAATAGCTCGGGCTCCTCCGACAGATGGTAGAGCCCGAATTTCAGCGAGGAGCTGCCCGCGTTCAGCGTCAGGATCGCGCTCATGCCCCTGCTCCCTGCATCAGACCCGCGTCATGGGCGGCCAGCAGGGCCACCGCGCAGGAGACCAACCGCGCTTTATCGTCATCGGCCCGGCTGGTCAGGATGATCGGGCATTTGGCGCCCATCACCACCCCACCGGCCTCGGCATGGGCGAGGAAGGTCAGCTCCTTGGCCAGCATGTTGCCGGATTCGAGGTTCGGAACCGCCAGGATATCGGCCCGGCCCGCGACCAGCGACTGAATGCCCTTGGTCGCCGCGGCGGCGATATTGACGGCATTGTCCATCGCCAGCGGCCCGTCGACCAGCCCGCCGGTGATCTGGCCGCGTTCGGCCATCTTCGACAGCACGGCCGCGTCGAGCGTCGAGGGGATGGCGGGGTTCACCACCTCCACCGCCGACAATACGCCGACCTTCGGCTGCTTGATCCCCAGCGCATGGGCCAGGTCGATGGCGTTCTGGATGATATCGGCCTTGGCGGCCAGATCGGGGGCGATGTTGATCGCCGCATCGGTCACCATCAGCAGATGGTCGAGCCCGGGCACATCCATCACGAAGACATGGCTGAGCCGTCGTCCCCCCCTGCGCAACCCGCCGTCGCGCTTGACGATCTCGTGCAGCAGCACGTCGGTGTGCAGATCGCCCTTCATGATCGCCGCCACCTCGCGGGCGTGGACCATGCGCACCGCCTCCTGCGCGGCAAGGGCGTGGTCGCGGATATCGACCAGCCGATAGGGTGACAGGTCGATCCCCTTCTCGGCCGCCGCCTCGGCGATGCGGACGGCATGGCCGACCAGCACCGGTTCGATCAGCGTATGCTGGGCGGCGAGGATGGCACCGGCCAGCGCCTCGCCCTTCTCGGGGGCGACCACGGCGGTGGGCACCGCCTTCAGCGGTTCGGCCTCGGCCAGCAGCCGGTCGAAATGAACATGGCGCTGCAGGGTCAGCCCCGGCATCTCCTCGGGGCGGAAGGTCATCGACCGCTCCGGGGCGATCACCTGCGCCTCGCCCTCCAACACGCGGCTGCCATCGGCCTTTTCGACCCAGGTGTCGAAGCTGACCAACCGGTCGGGGCCCTTGTCGGTCAGCCGGACCTTCACGGTCAGCTCGTCGCCGGCATGGGCCCGGCCGACGAAGCGCAACGTCTGGGATTGATAGAGCGTACCCGGTCCCGGCAGTTCGCAGCCCAGCACCGCCGAGATCAGCGAGGCCACCCACATGCCCGGCGCGACGGCCTCGGGCTGGCCATCGCCATCGCCATCCTCATCCGGCAGGTGCATCGGGTTCATGTTGCCCGAGCTGCTGGCATAGATGAACAAATCCTCGGGACGTAGGGTGCGGCTGTGTGCCGCCTCCATGCCGATCTTGAGCTGATCGAATGGCACGTTCTGAATGGGCGGCATGGTCAAGACCCGATCCTCCTGTATTGGCTCCCCCCGGGCTAAGGCCAGAGGGTGACAGATTAGTTAAATCCGGTCGGTCTCCATACGGCAAGGGGGGCGCTGCGTCGCAGCGAAGATCAATCGGGAGCGCGGCAAGGGAATGGGCGATGCCGGCAGCCAGCCATCGCCCCGTTGGGGTCACTTCTGGTAGATGAAACAACGCCCTTCGACCGCGCCTTCGGGCAGCGGCAGCTCCCGCAGCCCGTCGAAATACATCCGGTCGGACGAGACCATCAGCCCGCCCGCGGCCAGCAAGGGTTCGATCAGCGGCGACACCAGGCGCGCGAAGGCGTCGTTCTTGGCACGGTTGTGACCGCCCAAATCGGCATGGATCAGGCTGGCGGTCGGGCCGAAACGCTCCAGCGCGGCGGGCAGAGTCTCCACCACGTCGCCGAGCAGGGCGAATTCCTCGGTCGGGGTCGAATCGGGATGCGAGGCGATGGCGCGCTCAAAGACATAGATATCGCGGCCCTCGATCTTCTCACGCAGGTGGTGATAGGTGCGGCCGTTGCCCAGCCCCAGTTCGAACACCGGCCCCGGCATCGCCGCTGTTTGCGCGATGGCGAAATCCAGACAGGCGCGCTGCGACACCATCCGGTCGATGAAAAGATCCAATCTGCTCATGCTGGGCTCCTATGCCTGCGGCTGTGTCACACTCATGCCAAATCCCCCGCGCAATGTGTAGCCGGCTTGCGGACAAATCCCCCCGCCCCTCGCGCGGCGGGGCCAATTGGGATTTGACTAGGGAGCCGCTGACACGCGATGGTGTGATCGAAACACCGGTTGGGAATATGACCTTGAATTCGCACCATCTGCGGCGGCAGGGGCGGGCCTGAATGACCCCGCTTCTGTCTGTCGAAAACCTGAGCATCGGCTTCGGCACCTTCGAACCGGTGGTGCAGAATGTCAGCTTCAGCCTCAATCCCGGGGAGACGCTGGCGCTGGTGGGCGAATCCGGCTCGGGCAAGACGGTGACCTGCCGCGCGGTGCTGCGGATCCTGCCGCGCAACGCGCAGATCCGCAGCGGCCATATCTTGCTGAGTTGCAGCGGCCAGACCACCGATCTGACCACGCTGAGCGAACGGCGGATGCGCGACGTGCGCGGCAATCAGGTGGCGATGATCTTTCAGGAGCCGATGCGATCGCTCTCGCCGCTGCACCGGATCGGCAATCAGGTGAGCGAGGTTCTCTGGCTGCATCGTGGCGCCAGCGAGGCGCAGGCCCGCAAGACGGTGATGGAAACTTTCGAGCGGGTCGGCTTTCCCGACCCCGACCGCGCCTATCGTTCCTATCCGTTCGAACTGTCGGGCGGCATGCGGCAGCGGGCGATGATCGCCATGGCGATGGTGGCCAAACCCGACCTGCTGATCGCCGATGAGCCCACCACAGCGCTCGACGTGACGACACAGGCGCAAGTGCTGGGGCTGATCAAGGATCTGCAGCAGGAAACCGGCATGGGGCTGATCCTGGTGACCCACGATCTGGGCGTGGTCGCCAATATGGCCGAACAAGTGGTGGTGATGCACCGCGGCCGGGTGATGGAATCCGGCGCCGCGGCGCCGCTGCTGAAATCCCCCGCCCATCCCTATACGCGCCAATTGTTCGACGCCGCCCCCTCGATCCCCGCCCAGATCGCCTGCCCGCCGCAGACCGAGGACCACGATCTGATCCTCGAGATGGATGCGGTCTCCAAGACCTACAGCCTGCGTTCCGGTTCGGCCTGGCGGCCCAGTATCCAGGTGCAGGCCTGCCGCGGCATCGACCTGCGCCTGCCGCGCGGCAAGACGCTGGCGATCGTCGGCGAAAGCGGCTCGGGCAAGACCACGGCGGCGCGGATCGCGCTGGGGGCAGAACCGCCCGATCCCGGCGGCGCGGTCTGGTTCCGGCCCGTTCACGGCGAGCCGATCGCCGTTCACGACATGACCAGGGCGCAGCGCACCGCCTTCCAGCGTCAGGCGCAAATGGTGTTCCAGGATCCCTATTCCTCGCTCAGCCCGCGGATGCGGGTGATCGACGCCCTGACCGAACCGCTTGAGATCCACCATATCGGCACCGGCGCCGAACGCCGCGATCGCGCGATCGAGATGCTGCGGCAGGTGGGGCTGAATTCGGATATGCTGCAACGGTTCCCGCATGCCTTCTCGGGCGGGCAGCGACAGCGGCTGTCGATCGCGCGGGCGATGATGCTCGACCCCTCGCTGATCGTCTGCGACGAACCGACCTCGGCGCTTGATGTCAGCGTGCAGGAACAGATCCTCAGCCTGCTCGAGGATATCCGCGACCGCATGAACCTGAGCTATCTGTTCATCAGCCACGATCTGGCCGTGGTCGCCCGCATCGCCGACGAGGTGGCGGTGATGCGGCAGGGGCTGATCGTCGAACAGGCGCCGCCCGAGGTGTTGTTCCACAATCCCCAGCACCCCTATACCAAGGCGCTGATCGCGGCCCAGCCGCTGGCCGACATCGACCGGCCGATCAACCTCAAACTGGTGGCGTTGGGTGCGGGATCGCCGGAAAGCTGGCCGGAAGCCTTCCGTTTTTCCCCCAGCGTGATACCGTCGCTTATCGACTTCGAACCCGGCCATAAGGTACGTTGCCATGTCTGACCGCCCCTTTGACCGATCCCGCCGCGCCTTTCTGCGGTGCTCCGTCGCGCTGGCCGGCGTGATGATCCCGCTGGCCGCCCTGGCTGTCCCGCCGCTGCAGGAAACCCTCTTCTGGCAGGCGGAAGTCTCGTCCGGCGGCCTGCCGCCGGTGCAGGACCGGCTGCCCAAGGTGCCGCTGGTCGTCGATCTCGAGGCCAAGGGCCGCCGTCTCGGCACCCAGGGGGGCACGCTGCGCACCATGGTGACCCGCAGCAAGGATCTGCGGCAGATGGTGGTCTATGGCTATGCCCGGCTGGTCGGCTTCGACGAGGCCTATCAGCTCAAGGCCGATATTCTCGAAAGCTACGAGGTCGAGGCCAACCGCAAGTTCACCCTGCGGCTGCGGCCGGGGCACAAATGGTCCGACGGCCATCCCTTCACCTCGGCCGATTTCGACTATTGGTGGAACGATGTCGCCAACAACACCCAGCTCAGCCCCTCGGGACCGCCGGACTTCCTGCGCCCGGGCGGGGAACTGCCCCGCGTCAGCTTCCCCGACGAGGTGACGGTGATCTTCGAATGGAACCGGCCGAACCCGCGGTTCATCGAGACTCTGGCGCTGGCGCGACCGCCGTTCATCTTCCGCCCGGCGCATTTTCTCAAGCAGTTTCACGAGAAATACGCCGACCCTGCGACCCTCGCGGAAGAGGTCGATGACGCCCGGGTGAAAAGCTGGGCGGCGCTGCACAACAAGCTCGACAACATGTATCAGTTCGACAACAGCGAACTGCCGACCCTGCAGCCTTGGGTCAATGCGACCGACGGCAAGAAGATTCGCCAGATCTTCGTGCGCAACCCCTATTTCCACCGGATCGATACCAATGGGGTGCAACTGCCCTATATCGACGTGGTCGAGATGGAGATCGTCGCCCCCGGCCTGGTCGCCGCCAAGGCCAATGCCGGCGAGACCGATCTGCAGGGCCGCGGCCTCGATTTCCGCGACATCTCGATCCTGCGCAAGGGCGAGACCGACGGCGGCAACTATCGCACGCTGCTCTGGCCCACCGGGGTCGCCTCGCAGATCGCGATATATCCCAACCTGAACTATAACGACGGTGTCTGGCGCGCGGTGCTGCGCGACGTGCGGGTGCGGCGGGCGCTGTCGCTCGGGATCGACCGCAACACCATCAACCAGGCGCTCTATTTCCGGCTGGCCAAGCCGGGCGCGATGGCGGTGCTGCCGCAGAGCCCCTTCTTCGACGAGGCCAACCGCGAGGCCTGGGCCAGCTATGATCCGACCGGGGCCAATGCGCTGCTGGACGAGGCTGGGCTGGATCAGCGCGACCGGGACGGCATCCGCAAGCTGCCCGACGGGCGGCGGATGGAGCTGGTGATCGAAACCGCCGGTGAGCGACAGGAGGTCGAGAACGCGCTGCAGATCATCACCGACACCTGGCGCGAGATCGGGGTCAAGCTGGTGATGCGCCCGCTCGACCGCGACATCCTGCGCAACCGGGTCTATGCCGGCAGCACCATGTGCTCGGTCTGGTTCGGCTGGGACAATGGCATCCCCCAGGCCTATACTGCGCCCGACTTCGTGGTGCCGCGCCAGCAGGATTTCCTGGCCTGGCCGAAATGGGGGCAATTCTATCAGACCGGCGGCACCGCCGGTGAGCCGCCCGACATGGCGCCGGCCCAAAGGCTGATGGAGCTGGGCGAGCAATGGGACATGGCCGAGGATGACGCCACCCGCAGCACGGCCTGGCGCGAGATGCTGAAGATCCACGCCGATCAAATCTATGGCATCGGCATCCTCGCCGAGGCGCCACAGCCCATCGTTGTCAACAAGAGGCTGCGCAACGTGCCGGAAAAGGCGCTCTGGGCCTGGGATCCGGGCGCGCATTTCGGCATTCACCGACCCGACGAATTCTTCTTTGCCGATGACGGCTGATCGGACCCGGGCATGATGCTTCTGCGCTATGCGATCTATCGTTTCGCGACCATGCTGCTGACGCTGCTGGTGGTCTCGGCGCTGGTTTTTGTGATCATCAACCTGCCGCCCGGCGACTATCTGTCGAACCAGATCTCGGAACTGCGCGCCAGCGGTCAGGAATCCGGCGTCGCCAAGGCGGAATTCCTGCGCCATGAATATGCGCTCGACCGGCCGCTGTGGGAGCAATACATGATCTGGGTCGGGCTGATGCCCGGCCCCAACGGCTTTTCCGGCCTGATCCAGGGCAATTTCGGCTGGTCGTTCGAATTCGACCGGCCGGTGTCCGAGATCGTCGGCGAAAGCCTGTGGCTGACGGTGCTGGTCAACCTTGCCGCGGTGCTGTTCGTCTATCTCGTGGCGCTGCCGCTCGGCGTGCTGGCGGCAGCCAAGTCGCGCACCTGGATGGATTACACCTCGGCCTTTGTCGGCTATCTCGGGCTGGCGACGCCGAACTTCCTGCTGGCGCTGATCCTGTTCTACTATGGCCACAAGTATCTGAACCTGCCGATCGGCGGGCTGATGGATCCGCAGTTCGAGGGGCAGCCGATGAACTGGGACAAGGCGCGGTCGATCCTGGTCCACCTGATCGTGCCGACCTTCGTGATCGGGACATCGGGCGCGGCGGCGATGATGCAGCGGCTGCGCGCCAACCTGCTGGACGAGCTTGGCAAACCCTATGTCGAAACCGCCATCGCCAAGGGGATGAGCCCGCCGCGAATGCTGGCGAAATACCCGCTGCGGATGGCCTTCAACCCCTTCGTCGCCGATATCGGCAACCTGCTGCCCTCGATGGTCTCGGGGTCGGTTCTGGTCTCGGTGGTGCTGGGGCTGCAGACCATCGGCCCCACCCTGCTGACCGCGCTGAAGACCCAGGACCAGTTCCTGTCGGGCTTCGTGCTGATGTTCGTGGCGCTCCTGACGCTGGTGGGCACGATGATTTCCGACGTGCTGCTGGTCCTGCTCGATCCGCGCATCCGCTATGAGGGGCGCGACGCATGAGCACACTGCCGGACGGGCGTTTCGTCGATGACGCCCCCTATGACCCGAAGGAAAGCCTGAATCAGATCGAACGCCGTGATCTCGACGCGCCGAACTGGGTGCTGATCTGGCGCAAGTTCAAGCAGCACAAGCTGGGGCTGATCTCGGGTATCTTCCTGCTGCTCAGCTATCTGATGCTGCCCTTCGCCGGCTTCATCTCGCCCTATACGCCGAACGAGCGGATGTCGGAGCATCTCTATGCCCCGCCGCAATCGGTGCGTCTGTGGCACGACGGAAAGTTCGTCGGCCCCTTCGTCTATTCCACCAAATCCGAACCCGACCTGCAGACCTTCCAGTGGAAGATCGTGCCCGACACCAGCCGGCCGATGCCGCTTGAGTTCTTCTGCGAGCGCGGCTCCTATCGGCTGGCGGGGCTGATCCAGACCAATATCCACCTGTTCTGCGCCCCCGAGGGGGCGACAGTGTTCCTCTGGGGCTCGGACCGGCTGGGGCGGGACATGTTCAGCCGCATTCTCTATGGCGCGCAACTGTCGCTGACGGTCGGGCTGATCGGCATCACCGTCTCGTTCCTGCTGGGGATCAGCTTCGGGTCGATCGCCGGCTATTTCGGCGGCAAGATCGACTGGGTGATCAACCGGGTGATCGAAATCCTGCGCTCACTGCCGGAACTGCCGCTGTGGCTGGCGCTGTCGGCGGCGGTGCCGTCGAACTGGGGGCCGGTGTCGGTCTTCTTCATCATTTCGATCATCCTGGGCATTCTCGATTGGCCGGGGCTGGCGCGCTCGGTCCGGGCCAAGTTCCTCAGCCTGCGGGAAGAGGAATACGTTCGCGCCGCCGAGATGATGGGCGCCTCCTCGGGCCGGGTGATCCGCAAGCACCTGCTGCCGAACTTCATGTCGCACCTGATCGCCAGCGCCACGCTGTCGATCCCCTCGATGATCCTGGGCGAAACCGCGCTGTCCTTCCTGGGTCTCGGCCTGCGGGCGCCCGCGGTGAGCTGGGGGGTGATGCTGAACGACGCGCAGAACCTCGCCAATGTGGAAATCTACTGGTGGACGGCGATCCCGATGCTGCCGATCATCGTGGTGGTGCTGGCCTTCAACTTCCTTGGCGACGGTCTGCGCGACTCGCTCGATCCCTATCAGTCCTGACCCTGCCGGCGCCGGCTGCGGCCGGTCTTGTGCCGCGCCAGATTGGCGCGCACCAGATCGGCCAGGGCCTGCACCTCGGCATCCGAGGCCTGCCGGCCGGTCAGGCAATAGAGATAATCGCGGCTGCGCGCCAACCGCTCGTCCCAGCTTTCCCGCCGGCCGAGTGCGTCATAGCCGAACTGGTGGAAATAGAGGATCTGGGCGCGAACCTCGGCCTCGGAGGCCGGATAATCATAGCGGCGGAACATCTCGGCAAAGGCCTCGATCCGCTGCGCGTCGGACTGGTCCACCGCCCGGCGCACCGTTGCCGACCGCCGCGCCCAGTCGCGCACCGCCAGATCGAGCGGGATGTCGAATTCTCCCGGCGCCGCCCAGCTTGCGATCAGCTGCGCCACCGCCAGGTTGATCGTCGCCGCCTCGCGCCGGGCCGCGGCGATCAGGAGCTGGGTATTGTGCTGCCGCCAATACTCCAGCAGCTCCTCCAACAGCTCGGCCCGGTTCTTGAAGTACCAATAGAAACTCGACCGCGCGCAGGCGAGCTTGCGCGCCAGATCAAGCACCCGCACCCGGTCGATCCCCTCGGAGACCAGCGTCTCCAGCGCCACCTTCAGCCAGTCCTCGCGGCTGGTGCGCCCCGGCCCCCGGCCGCGGCGCTTGCCTTCTGTTTCAGCCGGTTCCTGCACCGTATCGGTCACTGGGCGCGATCCTCCATCGCCAAATTAAGTACATTATTGAACATAAAGCCAACTCCCTCTATGGTCGATCCTGGAACACCCCGGAAGTCAAAGCTTCGCATCGCCGGATTGCCATGAACAAGACCTATTCCGCCCTGAACCTGTTCCGCGAGGGCCTGCGCGGCCAGCGTGGCTGGGCTCCCGCCTGGCGGTCGCCCAAACCGAAACCGAAATACGACGTCATCATCGTCGGCGGCGGCGGCCACGGCCTGGCCACCGCCTATTATCTGGCCAAGAACCACGGGGTGAAAAATGTCGCCCTGCTGGAAAAGGGCTGGATCGGCGGCGGCAACAGCGGCCGCAACACCACGGTGGTGCGATCCGATTACTATTATCCCGAAAGCGCCGCGCTCTATGACCTGTCGGTCCGGCTCTATGAAGGGCTGTCGCGCGATCTGAATTACAACATCATGTTCTCGCAGCGCGGCATGATGGTGCTGGCCCATTCCGAGGCGGAGATGGAGATGGCCGCGCGTCAGGTCAACGCGATGCAGATCAGCGGCATCGACTCGCAACTGCTGGAGACCGAAGGCGTGCGCAAACTGGCGCCGATCCTGAACTTCAGCGGCGAGGCGCGCTATCCGATCCACGGGGCGATGTATCAGCCGCGCGGCGGCACCGCCCGGCATGACGCGGTGGTCTGGGGCTTTGCCCGCGGCGCCGACAGCTTCGGCGTCGACATCATCCAGAATTGCGAAGTCACCGACGTGATCATCGAGGCCGGCCGCGCCACCGGCGTCGCCACCACCCGCGGCGAAATCCGTGCCGACCGGATCGGCGCCGCAGTCGCCGGCCATTCCTCGGTGCTGGCGCAGATGGCGGGCTACAAGCTGCCGATCCATTCCTACGCGCTGCAGGCCTTCGTCTCGGAACCGCTGAAGCCGGTGATGGACACGGTCGCCTTCTCGCCGGCCTATGGCACCTATTTCAGCCAGTCCGACAAGGGCGGGCTGGTGATCGGCGGCGGGCTGGACCGCATCCCTTCCTACGGTCAGCGCGGCAACCTGCCAGTGCATGAAACCGTGCTGGGCGGGCTCTGCGAAATGGTGCCGATGCTGTCCAAGGTCAAGCTGCTGCGGCACTGGGGCGGCATCGTCGATGTCACCCCCGACAGCTCTCCGATCATCGGGCCCTCGGGGGTCGATGGGCTCTATCTGAACTGCGGCTGGGGCACCGGCGGGTTCAAGGCGATCCCGGCGGGCGGCTATATGCTGGCCCATATCCTCGCCACCGGCGAGCATCACGAACTGTCGCGCGCCTTCGATCTCAGCCGTTTCACCGCCGGCCGGCTGATCGACGAGGGCGCGGCCTCGGGCATCTCGCATTAGAAAGGACCGGTCATGCAGCTTTTCCCCTGCCCCTTCTGCGGTCTGCGCAATGAACGCGAGTTTCATTATATGGCCGAACCGGGCAAGACCCGCCCCGATACCACCGGCGCGATCAGCGCGGCGGATTGGGCCGCCTATCTTTATGACACCAGGAACGAAAAGGGCCGCGTGCGCGAGATCTGGATGCATCTGACCTGCCGCGAGCTTTTCGTGATGGAGCGCGACAGCGTGACGATGGAGGTTCTGGGCAGCACCACGCTCCGCGCCCCCGCCGGGGAGATCGCGGAATGAGCGGCACGCGCGTTTCCAAGGGCGGTCTGATCGACCGCAGCCAATTGCTGCGCTTCCGCTTCGACGGGCGCGATTTCACCGGCCATCCCGGCGATACGCTGGCTTCGGCGCTGCTGGCCAGCGGCGTGCGGGTGATGGGCCGGTCGTTCAAGTACCACCGCCCGCGCGGCGTCTGGGGCGCCTGGTTCGACGATCCCAACGCCGTCTTCAACGTCAGCCTCAAGGGCGACGAACTGCCGAACTGCCCGGCCACCACCACCCCGCTGGTCGACGGGATGGAGGCGCGGGCGGTGAACGCCTGGCCGAATGCCGAAAGCGACATCAAGGGCGGGCTCGACCTGTTCCACCGCTGGCTGGGCGCGGGGTTCTATTACAAGACCTTCATGTGGCCCGACTGGCATCTGTTCGAACCTTCGATCCGCAAGATGGCCGGGCTCGGCGCCGTCGACGGCAAGGTGATCGAGGGCTATGTCGCCGATCAGCTCCACGATCACTGCGACCTCCTCGTCGCCGGTGGCGGCGCGGCCGGGCTGGCGGCAGCGCGGGCGGCGGCCGAGGCCGGGCAATCGGTGGTGCTGGTCGACGACCACGCCACCCTGGGCGGCAGGCTTTATCAGGGCGATGAGCCCATCGAGGGCGAAGAGCCCCGCCAATGGGTCGCCACGCAAGAGGCGGCGATCCGCGCCGCCGGCGGCCGCATCCTCAGCTCCACCACCGTCTACGGCATCTACGACCACGGGCTCGCCGCCCTGGCCGAGGATCGCGGTTTCGCCCGCGCCCCCCGGCTCTGGCGGATGCGGGCCCGGCGCATCCTGATGGCGGCCGGCGGCATGGGGCGCCCGAGCACCTTCGCCGACAACGACCGCCCCGGGGTGATGTCGCTGCAGGGCGCGGCAGAGTTTCTGGGCCGCTACGGCGTGCTGGTGGGCCGCAAGATCGCTGTCCTGTCCAACAATTCCCAATCCGCCCCGATCGTCGCCCGCCTGCGCGCGGCCGGGGCCGAGGTGATCGAGGCCGACCCGACCGAGGGCTCCCTGCGCGCGCTTGGCAGCAAGCGGCTGAATGGCGCGCAGATCGGCGCCCGCAAGATCGACTGCGACACCCTCCTGGTCTCTGGCGGGCTGACGCCCACTGTCCACCTCTGGCGCCATGCCGGCGGCAAGCTGGACTGGAATGCCGAAAAGGCCGCCTTCGTCCCCGGCGCCGCACCCAAACACATGCTGGCCGCGGGCGCCGCGAACGGTACTTTCGATCTGGTGCCTGCGCTGGCCGAGGCCCGCGCGGCGGCCCTTGGCAATACGCCCGAGACCGTTGAATCCCATTATCGCATCAGACCGCTCTGGCCGCAGCCGGGCGCCAAGGGGCGGCAGTGGATCGACTTTCAGCATGACGTCACCCTGAAGGATGTCGAACTGGCAGCGCGGGAAAACTATGTCTCGGTCGAACATCTGAAACGCTATACCACGCTGGGCATGGCGGCCGATCAGGGCAAGACCTCGAACATGGCGGGGCTTGCCGCCATGGCGGCGATCCAGGGCCGGCCGATCCCCGAGGTCGGCACCACCACCTTCCGCCCGCCCTTCGTGCCGGTGCCGATGGAGCTTTATCACGGCACCCGCCGCGGCCAGCTCGTCAACCCGCTGAAACGGCTGGAGCTGGAGACGCAGCATCGCCAGGCCGGTGGCGCCATGTGCGAATATGGCGGCTGGCTGCGGCCCGGCTGGTACGGCGCCGATCAGGATGCCGCCATCCGCGCCGAGGTTCTGGCGGCGCGGCAGGCCGCGGGCGTCTTCGACGGCTCGCCCCTGGGCAAGATCGAGGTCATGGGCCCGGATGCGGCGGCCTTCGTCAACTTCATCTATTACAACACCATCTCCACCCTGAAGCCGGGCCATATCCGCTATGGCTTCATGCTCAGGGAAAACGGGCTGATCCTGGATGACGGGGTGGTCGCCCGGCTGGGGCCGGATCGTTTCCTGATCTCCTGCTCCTCCTCGCATGTGGCGAGTGTCGAGGCGATGCTGGAAAGCTGGCGCCAGGACGGCAACGACCCTGACCGCATCTTCGTGCATGACACCACGCCGCATTGGGCCACGCTCACCCTCACCGGCCCGAAGGCGCGGCAGATCGTGGCGGCGCTCGACACCGGGGTCGATCTGGACGATTTCCCGCATATGACCCTGCGCGAGGGCCAGTTCGACGGCACCGCCCTGCGCATCGCCCGGGTCAGCTTTACCGGCGACGCCAGTTTCGAGCTGTCGCTGCGCGCCGGGAAGGCCGCGACGCTCTGGCAGGCGATCATGGCCGCCGGCGCGCCGCATGGCCTTCGGCCCGTCGGGGTCGAGGCGCTGTCGGTGCTGCGCGCCGAGAAGGGCTTTATCATGGTCGGCAAGGACACCGACGGCGAGACCATGCCGCACGACCTGGGCTTCGGCGTCCCCCGTCAGAAGAAGAAGGCCGCCTTTGTCGGCGACCGGGCGCTGCACAGCGACACCGCCAACGCGCCGAACCGCCGGCAACTGGTCGGGCTGACCCTGCCCGAGGGCGCGCCGCCGCTCGCCACCGGCGCCCATATCGTGACGACCGAGGCCAGGCCGCGGTCGATCGGTTTCGTGACATCGAGCTATTTCAGCCCGACGCTGAACCGGCCGATCGCGCTGGCGCTGCTGGAGCGCGGCAGCGAGCGGATGGGAGACCGGGTCACCCTGCGCCACATGGGCCAGACCGCCACCGCAACCGTGTCAGCGCCCTGCGCGCTGGACCCTGAGGGAGAGCGTTTGAATGCGTGACGACAGCCACAAATGGGACGAGCCGCAGGATCTCTCCGCCCCCCTCACCGGGCCGGGGGTGACGGTCCGCCGCATCGCGCCTGACCGCCAGACCCTGATCAGCGCGCCGGATATCCTGGCCCGCACGCCCGGTGCCATCGGCTGGCCGGACCAGGCGGGCGGCGACAGCTACAGCCTGTGCCTGCGCCGCGACCGGGTGCTCGAGATCAACGGGCCCGCCCGCGCCGATGGCTGGGACGGGCAACAAGCGGTGTCCGATGTCACCGACGGGCTTGCGATCTTCGAGATCACCGGGCCGCGGGCGGTGGATCTGGTCAAGCGCGGGGCAGAGATCTCCGACGCCCTGCCGTCACGCTCCGCCGTGCGGGAGGCCTTCGGGCTGGAGGTGATCCTCTATCGCTGGCACCAGGCGCTGCGCCTGCATGTGGCGCGGACACAGGCCCAGACGCTGCGCAAGCTGCTCGCCGAGCATCTCGCCCTGATGTGACCGCCGCGACGACCGCGCTCAGCGGTCGTCGCTGTGGCTACCGCCACCATAGTCCAGATCACCATCGTCGATCGCCCGCTGCACCGCCCCGGCCACCGCCTCGCGCTGATCGGGCGTCAGATCCTTGGTCTCGCCATCGGCGAGCCGCACGGTGACCTCGCGATGGGCGAACTTGACCCCCTCGCGCGCGAAAAGCTCGCGAATTTCCTCATAGACCCGCTTGCGCACCAGGAACTGATCGCCGGGCTTGGTCATGAACTTGACCCGGATGATCATGGCGCTGTCCTGCATCTCGATCACACCCTGGGATTTCAGCGGCTGGATGAAATTCTCGCCGATCACCGGATCCTCCAGCAACCTTTCGCCCAGTTTCTTGATCAGCTTGCGGACCTTTTCCACGTCGGTGTCATAGGTGACCCTCAGTGGCAGCTTCATGATCACCCAGTCGCGGGAATAGTTGGTCAGCACCTTGATTTCGCCGAAGGGAATGGTGTGCAGCGCGCCCAGATGGTGGCGGAGCTGGAAGGAGCGGACCGAGATCTTCTCGACCGTGCCCTTGACGGTGCCGATGTCGATATACTCGCCCTTGCGAAAGGCGTCGTCGATCAGGAAGAAGGCGCCCGAGAAGATGTCGCGCACCAGCGTCTGCGACCCGAAGCCGACCGCCAGGCCGACCACGCCGGCGCCGGCGAACAGAGGGCTCACGTTGATCCCCAGTTCCATCAGCGCGATCAGCACGATGGAAACCACCACCACCGCCAGGATGGCGCCCCGGAACAGCGGCAGCAGCGTCGCCAGCCGGCTGGCCCCCGCCATGCCGCCCTCGTCGCCCATCTCGGCCGCCTCGCCATCGCCAACCTCTTCGGCGATGCGGGTGTCGATCCAGATCCGGAACAGGTGATAGACGATATACCCGATGAACAGGATCACCATCACGTCGAGCAGGCTTTCGACCGCCGGCATCTTGCGCAGCCGGCTGTTGGCATCCCAGATCAGCACCAGCGCGTAGAAGCCGGCGACAAAGGCCAGGATGCCCGACACCTGCCGGGCAAGCTGCTCATAGGTTTTGATCACCGGACGATGCGCCCGCAACCAGGCTGCGGGCCCCTCCTCACCTTCGGCGATCTCGGCCTCGGTCAGCTCCTCGTTCAGCGCTTCGCGCGAATGGGCGCGGGCGAAATAATGTTCGATGGCATAGTTGATCGCCGCATAGACGATCAGGATCGCCACGAAGCTGGCATAGGCGGAAACGATCGGCGGCAGACCCACCGGCAGCTCCAATACCAACTGATAGGCCAGCCGCAGCCAGGTGAAGATGAAATAGCCCGCCAGCACCGGCGCCCAGAGATAGGACAGCATGCGGGTCAGCCAGGTGACCTCGGCCAGGGAACGGCCGCCCCGAATCGCGTGGTTGATGGCGCCGCCATTGAAGACCAGCATCAGCACGTTGCCGGCCGCCCCCAAAAGCGACAGCGCCCCGAACAGCAGCGCATAGACGTTATAATTCAGCCCGAAATCCCGGATCCAGGTGCTGAAGACCCCAGCGGCGATGTTGAAGGCGGTCAAGCCCGCCGCCCAGTAATACAGCCGCCGCGCCTCGCGATCGGTGAAATGCGGGATCCGGTACTGGCTGAGGAAGGGCGACAGGATCATCCGCCACAGATCCGACACCGTGCGCACCGCGAAGACCGTGGCGAAGATCGCGGTGAAGGTGAACTGAACCGAAAGATCCTCGCTGTAACGGGTGAAAATCATCCCCAGCAGCAGCGCCAGTGCCAGGCTCAGCAGGGTGCCGAGCATCCCCGCAAAGAAGCGGAAGACCAGGAAGGGCATCTTTTCCAGATAGCCCCCCGGCGCTTCCTTCACCCGCGGCACGATGAAGCGCCGCGCGATGTTATAGCCATAGATCCAGGCCACGACCGCATAGCTGAGCGCGATGAACAGGAGGTTCCACAGGAAGACCTCGACATAGGTCGCGATGCGCCCGTCGGGGCTGGTGGCGCGCAGGATAAAGGCGACCTCGTTGAGCGAATTGGGCAGGGCCTTCAACCGGTCCCTCAGCGTCTCGCGGAATTCCTTGATGCGGCCCTGAGCCCTCATCATCGAGGACTCGCCCGCCATCATGTTACGCGCACCGATAGAGACCGCTCCAGTCGCCGTGGCGCCGGTCGCGCCTGCGGTCGCGGCGGCGCCGGCGACCGGGGGGATCGCACCGCCGCTGGCGACCGCCTGCCCCTCGCCATTGACCACCACTACGCTGACGCCCGCCTCTGCCGCCTGTTTCAGCGCCTCGGCCAGGTTGCCAGCCGGTGTCGTCGCGGCAACTTCACTTTCAGTTTTCGCCGTGGCCGCGGATTTCGCCCCGGTGAGCGAAAGCAACGACTGCGCATTTCCCGACAAAGGTGTCAGTGCCAGCAGGCAAAACGCCAGAAACAGTCGTAAGACCATCTTCATCACCCAATTCGCTCCTGCGGCAATCAATTGCGCAGAACGCTACAGGAGCATGTTTTTCATGGCAAACATCCATCTCGCAAAATTGGAGTGTCGCAGAAACCTGTTTGCAATCAGACCCGATTTCACTAGTACGGGGCTGTCCGCCCGCGCCCCGGCCCGCGCGGGCCTACGGAACGAGAGACGGGCTATGGCCAAGCAAGGCAATCAGGACAGGATCGCGGTGCTCGGTCTCGGCTATGTCGGCCTGCCGCTGGCAGTGGCGCTGGCACGGGCTGGGCTCGACACGGTGGGCTTCGACACCGACAGCACCCATATTACGGCCCTCAGGCAGGGCCATGACCGGAACGGCGAGGTTTCGGGCGCCTCGTTGCGCGCGGCGGGGACCCGTTTCGCCGATGATCCGGACGATCTGACGGGCTGCACCGCCTTCATCATCGCGGTGCCCACCCCGATCACCGATGCCAAGACCCCGGATCTTGAGCCGTTGCGCGCCGCCTGCCGCACCATCGCCCCCTATCTGACCAAGGGCGCGATGGTGGTGGTCGAAAGCACCGTCTATCCCGGCGTCACCGAAGAGGTCTGCGGCCCGGTTCTGGCGGCGCTTTCGGGGCTGACGCTTTATGACGACATCAAGCTCGCCTATTCGCCCGAGCGGGTGAACCCGGGCGACGCCGAACATTCGCTGCAGGATGTGGTCAAGATCATCTCCGCCCAGGACGAGGACACGCTCGACCGGGTCGAGGCGCTCTATGCCCCGGTGGTCAAGGCCGGGCTGCACCGGGCCAGCTCGATCATGACGGCCGAGGCCGCCAAGGTGATCGAGAACACCCAGCGCGACCTGAACATCGC
This sequence comes from Pseudodonghicola sp., assembly GCF_048268305.1. Classification (NCBI taxonomy): domain Bacteria; kingdom Pseudomonadati; phylum Pseudomonadota; class Alphaproteobacteria; order Rhodobacterales; family Paracoccaceae; genus Pseudodonghicola; species Pseudodonghicola sp. The sequence goes on along the minus strand of NZ_JBLWVT010000004.1, from coordinate 281,196 downwards.
ACTCGTCAACGAATTCTCGCTGATCTTCTCGCGCCTCGGGCTCGACACGCTGGAGGTGCTGGAAGCGGCGGGGACCAAGTGGAACTTCCTGCCGTTCCGCCCCGGGCTGGTCGGCGGCCATTGCATTGGCGTCGATCCCTATTACCTGACCTATCGCGCCGAGCAATTGGGCTATCACCCCGAGGTGATCCTGGCCGGCCGGCGGATCAACGATCAGATGGGCAAGCATGTGAGCCACGAGCTGATCAAGGCGCTGCTGGCGCGCGGCGCCAATCTGGCCCAGGCCCGGGTTCTGGTGATGGGCTTCACCTTCAAGGAAAACTGCGCCGACACCCGGAACACCCGCGTCGCCGATATCGTGGCCGAGCTTGAAGCCTATTCGATGTGCCCCGATGTCTATGACCCCTGGGTCGATTCCAGCATCGTCACCCGCGAATATGGGATCACCCCTATCGCCATGCCCGAAACCGGTGCCTATGATGCCATCATCGTGGCCGTGGCGCATAAGGAATTCACCGACATGGGTAGCGCGGCCATTCGCGCCTTGGGAAAACCGGGGGCGGTTTTGTACGATATCAAAGGTATTTTCGGCAAGTCGGGCGCGGACCTGAGACTGTGACAGCATGACAACCGGCAGGACATATCAGGGCCAGCGATTGCGCGGGGATCGCGCGCCGCGCGTGATGCTCTACAGCCATGACACCTTCGGGCTGGGCCATCTGCGCCGCTCGCGCGCGCTGGCCGGCGCGATCACCTGCGCCGCCCCCGACGCCTCGGCGCTGATCCTGACCGGATCGCCGGTGGCGGGACGCTTCGCCTTTCCCCGTCGGGTCGATCACGTCCGCCTTCCCGGCGTCACCAAGCGCAGCGACGGATCCTATGTGGCCCAGACGCTTGGCATGGATATCGAGGAGATCACCGAGCTGCGCGCCGCGCTGATCGAGACTTCGGCCCGGCAATACGACCCCGACGTGCTGATCGTCGACAAGGAACCGACCGGCTTTCGCGGCGAACTGCTGCCGACGCTCGATTTCCTGCGGGCGGCAGGGCGGGCCAAGCTGGTGCTCGGCTTGCGCGACGTGCTGGATGATCCCGCGCTGCTCTCCGTCGAATGGGAGCGCAAGGGCGCGATCGAGGTGACGCGGGACTATTACGACGAAATCTGGGTCTATGGGCTGCGTGAATTCTATGATCCGGTGGCCGGGCTGAACCTTGGCCCCAGCGTGCGATCGCGCATGCATTGGACCGGCTATCTGCGCCGCGAGCTGGGCGAAAGCGCCCCGGCACCGCTGGCCGACCCCTATATCCTGATCACCCCCGGCGGCGGCGGCGACGGCGAATTCATGGTCGATCTGGTGCTGTCGGCCTATGAGCGCGACCCCGATCTCGGCCCTCATGCGGTGATCGTCTATGGCCCCTTCCTGTCGGGCGACACACGCGCGGAATTCGAGGCCCGCGTCGCCCGCCTGGGCGGCCGGGTCAGCGCGGTGGGCTTCGAGTCGCAGATCGAGCCGCTGTTCGCCAATGCCCAGGGCGTGGTCTGCATGGGCGGCTATAATACCTTCTGCGAGGTGCTCTCCTTCGACCGCCGGGCGGTGATCGTGCCCCGCACCACCCCCCGGCTCGAGCAATGGCTGCGCGCCTCCCGCGCCGAGGAGCTGGGGCTGGTGCGGATGCTGGAGGATGGCCGCGACGGTCTGACGGTCGAGGCGATGATCCGCGCCATCCGTGATCTGCCGAACCAGCCGCTGCCGTCGCAGGCGACCGCCGGCGGCCGGCTGTCGGGGCTGCTCGACGGGCTCGATTACGTTACCCGGCGGGTCACCGCCCTGCTTGAGCTGCAACCGGGACAGGCCGCCGAATGACCGACACCCCCCCGCCGCTCGCCATCGTGGTGAAGGGCTGGCCACGGCTGTCGGAAACCTTCATCGCCCAGGAACTCGTCGCGCTGGAGGAGGCCGGACTGCAGTTCGACATCTGGTCGCTGCGCCACCCCACCGACACCAAGCGCCACCCGCTGCACGAACGGCTCAGGGCAAAGGTGCGCTATCTGCCGGAATACCTCTATGACGATCCCGCCCGCGTCGGCCGGGCCCGCGAGATCGCCCGCACCCTGCCCGGCTACCAGCAGGCCTATGCGGTCTGGCGCGCCGATCTGCGCCGGGACGAGACCCACAACCGCATCCGCCGCTTCGGTCAGGCCTGCGTTCTGGCCGCCGAACTGCCCGAGGGCACCCGCGGCCTTTATTCCCATTTCCTGCATACCCCGAGTTCGGTTGCCCGCTATGCCGCGATCATGCGTGGGCTGCCCTGGAGCTATTCGGCCCACGCCAAGGATATCTGGACCTCGCCCGAGTGGGAAAAGCGCGAGAAACTGGCGGGCCCCCATGCCGCCCTCTTCGGCGCCACCTGCACCGCCTATGGCGCCCGCCATCTGCGCGACCTGGCAGGCGATCCGACCAAGGTCGATCTGATCTATCACGGGCTCGACCTGTCGCGCTTCCCAACGCCGCCGGAACGGCCCCTGCGCGCGACCGGCGCACCGCTGCGCCTGCTGTCGGTCGGCCGGCTGGTCGAGAAAAAGGGGTTCGACCGGCTGATCGCCGCCCTCGCCCTCCTGCCCGACGACATCGACTGGCGCTGGACCCATATCGGCGGCGGAGACCTGGGCCCCCGGCTGGCGGCCGAGGCCGAAACCTTCCGCATCGCCGATCGGATCGACTGGCGCGGCCCCTGCGACCAGCCCGAGGTGATCGCCGCGATGCGCGCGGCCGACATTTTCGTCCTGCCCAGCCGCATCGCCCAGGACGGCGACCGCGACGGGCTGCCCAACGTGCTGATGGAAGCGGCCTCTCAGCTGCTGCCGATCATCTCCACCGCCGTCGCCGCGATCCCTGAGTTCATCGACAACGGCACCCAGGGCCTGTTGGCCGAGGACGATGCCGAGGCGCTGGCCCAGGCGATCACCACCCTTGCCCGCGATCCGGCGCAGGCGGCACGCATGGCCGGGGCGGCACGCGACAGGCTCCTGGCGGAATTCACCATGCAGCCCGGCATTGACCGCTTGGCGGCGAAGCTGCGCCAGATGCTCGCCCTCCCCACCCCATGACCCGCGTCGCCTTTTACGCGCCGATGAAACCGCCCGATGATCCCACGCCCTCGGGCGATCGGGAAATGGCGCGCAGCCTGATCGCCGCCATCGGCGCGAAGGGCACGCGGGTCGAGGTGGTCTCCGACCTCAAGCTGCACGAAAAGGCCGGCGACCCGGCCCGGCAAGCGGTGCTGCGCCAGCAGGCTGAGGCCGAGGTTGCCCGGCTGACCAAGGCGTTGCGGCGCGACCGCCCGGAGCTCTGGGTCACCTACCACAATTACTACAAGGCGCCCGACCTGATCGGCCCGGCGGTCTGCGCCGCCCTCAACCTGCCTTACGTCCAGATCGAATCCACCCGCGCCCGGAAGCGGCTGACCGGCCCCTGGGCCGACTTCGCCCAGGCGGCGGAAGCGGCCTGCGATGCCGCCCAGGTGATCTTCTATCTCACCGCCAACGACCTGATCACGCTGGAGCGTCACCGCGCCCCCGGCCAGCGGCTGATCCCGCTGCCGCCCTTCCTGCCGACCGACAGCCTGCCCCCGGCCTCCGCCTGCGACGGGCCGATGCTGACGGCGGGCATGATGCGACCGGGTGACAAGCTCGCCTCCTATACCATCCTGGCGGAAACGCTCAGCTATCTGCCCGGCGACTGGCGGTTGGAGATCGCCGGCGACGGCCCGGCGCGGACCGAGGTCGCGGCATTGATGGCCCGCTTCGGCGACCGCGTGCGCTTTCTGGGCCAGCTCGACCGCGAGAGGCTGACCAGGGCCTATGCCCGCGCCAGCCTCTTCCTTTGGCCCGGCGTGAACGAGGCTTTCGGCATGGTCTATCTCGAGGCGCAGGCGGCCGGCCTGCCGGTGGTGGCGCAGGACCGCCCCGGGGTGCGCGACGTGCTGCTGCCCGGCGATTACCCGACACCCGAGGATGGCCCCCAAGCGCTTGCCGCGCGCCTCGCCCCGCTGCTCGCCGACCCCGCACTGCGCCGCGCCCGGGGGGCTGAGGCCCGCGCGATGATCGCCCGCACCCACCTGCAACCCGCCGCCACCGACCGCTTCTGGTCCGCGATCGCCCCGCTGCTGGAGGCCCCCGCATGATCCGCCTTGCCCTTCTCCGCCACGGGCATACCGACTGGAACCGCCAGGGCCGCATTCAGGGCGCCAGCGACATCCCGCTGGATGATGAGGCGCGCGCCGGCCTTGCCGCCCTGCGCCTGCCGAACGACTGGGCCACCGCCGAACTCTGGTCCAGCCCGCTGAAACGCGCCACAGAGACCGCCGAACTCGTCACCCGCCGCGCCCCCCGCCGCGCCCCCGAGCTGGTCGAGATGAACTGGGGCGACTGGGAGGGGCAGCGCGGGCTCGACCTGCTCGCCACCCCCGGCAGCGGCTTTCGCCATATCGAGGATTGGGGCTGGGACTATCACGCGCCGGGGGGCGAGACCCCGCGCGATCTCTGGACCCGGCTCAAGCCCTGGCTGGCCCGCCTCGACCGCGACGCGCTGGCGGTCTGCCATATCGGGGTGATGCGGGTGCTGCTGGCGCGCGCCCATGGCTGGGATTTCGCCGGCCCCGCCCCCTTCAAGATCAAGCGCAACCGGCTCTATGTCCTGCGGCTTGAGGGCGAGACCCTCACCCCCGAGGGCGATCCGATCCGGCTGATCCCGCTGGAGGGCGCGGCATGAAGGTGATGATCGTCGTCACCCATCTGCTCGGCACCGGGCATCTGTCCCGCGCGCTGACGCTGGGCCGGGCCTTTCACGCGGCGGGGGATGAGGTTCTGATCGTCTCCGGCGGCCGTCCGGCGCCGCATCTGGACCGGGCTCACCTCGGCTGGCTGCAACTGCCGCCGCTGGCCTCGGACGGGGTGGATTTCACCCGGCTGCTCGACGACCAAGACCAAGCGGCCGGCGCCGGCTATCTCGAGGCCCGCCTGACCGAGCTGCGCCGCGCGCTTGCCAGTTTCGCCCCCGACGTGCTGATCACCGAGCTGTTCCCCTTCGGTCGCCGCAGCCTCGCCGACGAATTCCTGACCCTGCTCGAGGCCAGCCGCGAACTGCGCCGCCGGCCGCTCGTGCTGGCCTCGATCCGCGATATCCTGGCGCCGCCCTCGAAGCCGAAGAAGGCCGACCGCGCCGAGGCGATCGTGACCGAATTCTACGACGCCGTGCTGGTCCATTCCGACGCCGCCGCCACCACGCTCGACCGAAGCTGGCCGGTGACGCCGGCGCTGGCGGCGAAACTGCGCTATACCGGCTATGTCGCGCCGCCCGCGCCGCTGCCCCATCCGGAGGGTGCAGGCACGGGGGAAATCCTGATCAGCGCCGGCGGTGGCGCGGTGGGCGATCCGATCTTTCACGCGGCGCTCGCCGCGGCGCGGCTGACCCCCGATCTGACCTGGCGCCTGCTGGTCGGCGGCCAGGATCCCGCGCGCCTCGCCGCCTTGCGGGCCAAGGCCCCGGCCAATGCAAGGGTTGAACCGGCGCGCCCCGATTTCCGCCAGATGTTGCTGCTGGCAGCGGCCTCGGTCAGCATGTGCGGCTATAACACCGCGATGGATCTGCTGCAGGCCGGAACGCCTTCGGTGCTGATCCCCTTCGACGCCGGCAAGGAGGTCGAACAGGGGCTCAGGGCCGCAAGCCTCGCCACCCTGCCCGGTGTTGCGGTGCTGCCCGCCGCCGAGCTGACGCCCGCGCGCCTGGCCGACACGCTCGCCACCGTCATCGCCGCCGGTCCGCGCCGCGACGCCGCGCTGCAATTTGACGGCGCCGCCCGATCCGTGGCACTCGCCCATCAGATGGCAAAGGCAAGCGCATGACCCCGGACTGGACCCCGCTCGATCAGGAACTCGACCGTTGGCGCGATCAGGGGCTGACCCTGCCGCTCTGGTGGCGCGACGACGACGCCATCGCCCCCACGCCGCAGCTCGACCAGCTCGCAGCCCTCGCGGCAGAGGTTGGCCTGCCGGTCCACCTCGCCGTGATCCCGGCCCGCGTCAGCCCGGCGCTGGCACAGGGTCTGCCGCCGCAGCTGGTCCCCGTGGTCCATGGCTGGGCGCATCAGAACCACGCCCCCGCGGGCGAGAAAAAGGCCGAATTCGGCGCCCACCGCCCGCTGTCCGACATGGCAATCGAGGCGCGCGACGGGCTCACCCGGCTGCAAGCCCTCTTCGGTCCCACCCTGCGGCCCCTCTTCGTGCCGCCCTGGAACCGCATCGCCCCCGAGATGACCGCAACCCTGCCGGCGCTCGGCTACCCTGTGATCTCCACCTTCACCCCGCGCAAGGCGCCCTTCGCCGCCCCGGGGCTCAGCCAGATCAACACTCATCTCGACCCGATCGACTGGCGCGGCAGCCGCTCGCTCGCCGCGCCAGAGCGGCTGATCGACCAGATCGCCCGCCAGCTTGCCGACCGCCGCGAGGGCCGCGCCGACGCGGCCGAGCCTTACGGAATTCTCACCCATCATCTGGTCCATGATACGGCCATCTGGGACTTCACCGCCGCGCTGCTGGCGCGACTGATGCAAGGACCGATCAGCCGCTGGACCGCCCCCAAAGACCCGGAGACCGAAGAATGAGCCGACTGGATTCCATGCTGCGCCGCCTTGCCGCGCAACGCGACGGGTTGAACTGGGCCGCCGAACAGATCGGCCCCCTGCCCGGCGATGTGGTCGATCTCGGCCTCGGCAACGGGCGCACCTATGATCACCTGCGCGAAATCCTGCCCGACCGCCGCATCTGGGTGGTCGACCGGGTGCTGCAATGTCACCCCTCCTGCACCCCGCCCGAGGCGGACTTCCTGCAGGGCGAGGCCGAACCGATGCTGCGCAAGCTCGTCGAGAGCGGCCACAAGATCGCGCTGGCGCATTACGACTTCGGCTTCGGCATCAAGGAAAAGGACGTGGCCGAGGCGGCGCGGCTGTCGCCGCTGATCGCGCAGATCATGACCCCCGGCGGGCTGATCGTCTCGGGCCAGCCGCTGGTGGGCTTCGATCCGCTTCAGGGCCCCGAAACCATCGCGCCCGATCGCTACATGTTCTATCGCGCCTGATCCCGAGCGTCGAACAGGCGGGGCGGTCAACAGGCTCCCCCCGCCCCTGCCTTTTTCTAGCTCAAAATATCCCCGCCGGAGGCACGCGCCCCGAAAGGGGCGCGTTCAGGTCACGCCACCCGACGCCCCTGCACCCAGACCGATTGCAGCGCCGGCACCTCGCCGCGCAGGCGGAAGCGGATCAGATCGGCCCGCTTGCCCTCCACCAGCTCGCCACGATCGTCCAGCCCGGCGGCCGCCGCTGGGGTGCGCGTCACCGTCGCGATCCCACGCGCCAGATCGCCCCAAAGGCTCCCCAACCGCACGGCAGACAGCAGCAGCGCCGCCGGCACGTAATCCGACGACACGATGTCCAGCAGCCCAAGCTCGGCCAGCTCGGCAGCCGCGACATTGCCGGAATGCGACCCGCCGCGCACCAGGTTCGGCGCCCCCATGATCACCTTGATACCGTGCTCATGGCAGGCCCGCGCCGCCTCCACCGTGGTGGGGAATTCCGCCAGACGGATACCATAGGAGGCCGAGGTCGCCACCTGCTCGGCCGTGGTGTCGTCGTGGCTCGCCAGCACCGCGCCGAACCGCGCCGCCTCGGCCACGACACCCTGCTCATGCGCCTCGCCCAGACGGTCGCGCAGCGCCTTGAGCTGGGCGACATGCTGAAGGAAGTCGTCATCGCTCATCGCGTGCTTGCCCTTCATGTATTGTTCCAGCTTGGAGATATCGCGGAACTGCCGCTGCCCCGGCGTGTGGTCCATCAGGCTGACCAGACGCACCCTGTCCGCCTCGCCGAATTCGGCCAACTCCTCCAGCAGGGTTTCCGAACAGACCTCGGAACGCAGGTGCAGAAAATGGCTGATCTTCAGCATATCGGCGGCGCGCAGCTCCATCAGCTCGGTCGCCAGCTGCCGGGCGTATTTCAGATAGCGCCCCTTGCCGTTGGGGATCGAGCCCACCCGCATCGCGTCAAAGACCGTGGTGATGCCGGTGCCGGCCAGTTCGGCATCATGCGCCAGCATCGCCGCCGCATGCGGCCAGTCGACCTTGGGGCGCGGCTGGATATGGCGTTCCAGGTTGTCGGTGTGCAGCTCGATCAAGCCGGGGGCGAGATAGTCGCCACCGCAATCCACCGCACCCGCGGGCACTGACGCACCGCTGTCGATGGCGGCGATCCGGCCATCGACCAGTTTCACGCTGCCCTGCACCACTTCGTCGGGCAGAACCAGCAAGGCATTGGCAAGATGTAATTCTTCTGTCATCTGATCATCGCATTCTCTGGGGACAGGACTGCCAGCCGAGGCCGACATGGAATTCAAACGTTACGCCATCTATTACGCTCCGCCCGCCGCGGCGGATTGGAGCCGCTTCGCCACCCGATGGCTGGGCTGGGATATGGAGACGGGCGCCGAGGCGGCGCATCCGCAGGTGGCGGGCCTGCCGCTGCCGGTGGCCGAAATCACCGCGACGCCGCGCAAATACGGGCTGCATGCCACCATCAAGCCGCCGTTCCGTCTGGCCGGGGGCATGACCCGCGCAGGGCTGGAAACCGCCTGCGCCGATCTCTGCGCCACCCTGGCGCCGCTGGATTTCGACGGGCTGGCGCTGTCGCGACTGGGCCGGTTCCTGGCGCTGCGCCCCACCGGCGATCAGATCGCGCTGAGCACCTTGGCCGCCCGCGCGGTCGAAGCGCTCGACCCCTTCCGCGCGCCGGCGCCCGAGGCGGAACTGGCCCGCCGCCGTGCCGCCGGCCTCAGCCCGGCGCAGGAAGACAACCTGCTGCGCTGGGGCTATCCTTATGTGATGGAGGAGTTCCGCTTTCACATCACCCTGACCGGCAAGCTCTCCAAGGATGATCTGCCGGCGGTCGAGGATGCGCTCGCGCGCGATCTGGGCCCGCTGCTGCCCATGCCCTTCGCGATCCCCGATCTGGCCCTGATGGGCGAGGATGACAGCGGCCGCTTCCATCTGATCCACCGCTACGCGCTCTCTGGCTGAAGCAGGGCCAGGGCGGCGGTGACCGTCGCCTCCAGCGCGCCGCTGTTGTCCAGCGTGATGACGCGCGGCAGCCCCCCGGGCAGCGGTGCCGCCGCCCGGGTCAGCCGGCGGGCGCGATCCTCGGCATCCTCGCGGCCACGCGCGGCCAGGCGCCGCGCCAAGACCTCGGGATCGGCGGTCAGCGACAGCACGATCAGCCCGGGAAACCGCGCCTGCGCCCCGGTCAGAACCCCACGCGACAGGTTCACCAGCACCCCACGCGCCCCGGCGCGCAAGGCTTCGATCTCTGCCGGGATGCCATAGGCCAGCCCATGGGCGCGCCAGCTCAGCGCGAAACCACCCGCCGCCTCCATCCGTTCGAAGGCCTCGAGAGCCACCCCGGTAAAGGCCTCGCCGCCCGCCTCCTCCGGTCGGGTGATCACCCGCCGCTGGATGCGATAGCCCGCCTCTCGCGCGACAAGCGCCTCCATCACGCTGTCCTTGCCGACCCCGGAGGGGCCGACGACCGCGATCACCGGCGCCGGGGCGAGCGTGTCGCTCATGCCGCCACCTTAGGGGTGAAGCCCGAGACATCGACCGCCCGGTCACAGACCCGCGCCCGCGCCTCGGCATCGTGGAAAATGCCGACAATGGCGGCGCCGCGCGCCTTGGCGGCCTCGATCAGCTCCAGCACCACTTCGCGGTTGACCGGGTCGAGGCTGGCGGTCGGCTCGTCCAGCAGCATCGCCGGATATTCATGCGCGAAGCCGCGCGCGATATTGACCCGCTGCTGCTCGCCGCCCGAAAAGGTCGTGGGGCTGAGCGCCCACAGCCGTTCGGGGATGTTCAGACGCGCCAAAAGCTCCGCCGCCCGCGCCCGCGCGCGATCCTCGGCCACCCCCAGCGCCAGCAGCGGTTCGGCCACCACATCCAGCGTCGGCACCCGCGGCACCACCCGCAGGAACTGGCTGACATAGCCCAAGACCTCGCGCCGCAGCTGGATGATCTCGCGCGGCTCGGCCCGGGCGACATCGACGCCACCCACCAGAATCTGCCCCTGGTTGGCACGGTAATTGCCATAGATCATCCGCATCAGGGTCGACTTCCCCGCCCCCGAGGCGCCGGTCAGCGCCACGCAGTCTCCGGGCAGAACCTCCAGCGCCGCGCCCTCCATCACCGGGATCACCGCGCTGCCCTGATTGTGCAGCACGAAACTCTTGCCGACGCCGGACAGCGCGATCATCGGGCTCTTCTTCTCTGCAAAAATACTCATCTCTCGCGCCTCACACCTGCAATACCGAGGAAACCAGAAGCTGCGTATAGGCATGCTGGGGATCGTCCAGCACCTGATCGGTCAGCCCGGTTTCCACGACATGCCCATCCTTCATCACCATGAGCCGGTCGGCCAGCAGCCGCACCACGGCGAGATCATGGGTGACGATCAGCGCGCTCAGCCCCATCTGCCGCACCAGCCCGCGCAGCAGATCCAGCAGCCGCGCCTGAACGCTCACATCCAGCCCGCCGGTGGGTTCGTCCATGAACACCAGCCGCGGATCGGTCACCAGATTGCGGGCGATCTGCAGCCGCTGCTGCATGCCGCCCGAAAAAGCGCTGGGGCGATCGTCCACCCGGGTCTCGGAAATCTCCACCCGGTCGAGCCAGTCGACGGCGCGGGCGCGGATATCGCCGTAATGCCGCGCACCGACCGCCATCAGCCGTTCGCCGATATTGCCGCCGGCACTCACGTTCATCCTGAGCCCGTCGCGGGCGTGCTGATGCACAAAGGCCCAGTCGGTGCGCCCCAGCATCCGCCGCGCCGGCTCCGACATGGTCACCGTATCGACCGGCCCGTCAGCGCGGGTGTCGAAGATCACCTGCCCCCGATCCGGCGCGATGTGCCCCGCCAGACAGTTCAGCAGCGTCGACTTGCCCGAGCCGCTTTCGCCGACGATCCCCATCACCTCGCCGGGATAGAGATCAAAGCTCACATCGGCGCAGCCGATGCGGGCGCCGTACATCTTGGCCACATCACGGACCTGCAACAAGGGCGTCATTCGAGTTCCTCCCCGACCATGGGGTTAGCGCCAAGAGTTTTCGAAAACTCTTGGCAAAATTCTTCGAAGAATTTTGCGTCTCCGCTCATGCCGCCGTCTCCACGCCCAGCCGGCCGACATGACCCGCCTCGCGGCGGCAACGGCAATAATCGGTGTCCGAACAGACGAACATCCGGTTGCCGGCGTCGTCCAGGATCACCTCGTCGAGATAGCTGTCCTCGGCGCCGCAAAGATCGCAGGCATGATCCGCCTTGGTCGCCTCGAAGGGGTAATCCTCGAAATCGAGGCTCACCACCCGGGTATGGGGCGGCACCGCATAGATGCGCTGTTCCCGCCCGGCGCCGAACAGTTGGATCGCCGCCATTTCCAGCTTCGGGTTATCGAACTTCGGGATCGGCGAGGGGTCCATCACATAGCGGTCGGCCACCTTCACCGGATAGGCATAGGCGGTCGCGATCGCCCCGTGCTGGCTGATGTCCTCATAGAGCTTTACATGCATCAGCCCGTATTCTTCCAGGCTGTGCATCTTGCGCGTCTCGGTCTCGCGCGGTTCCAGGAACCTCAGCGGCTCCGGGATCGGCACCTGATAGACCAGGATCTGATCCTCGGTCAGCTCGGCCTCGGGGATGCGGTGGCGGGTCTGGATGACGCTGGCCTTGCCAGTCTCCTCGGTCACCGCGACGCCGGCGGTCTTCTCGAAGAACTTGCGGATCGACACCGCGTTGGTGGTGTCGTCCGAACCCTGGTCGATCACCTTGAAGCAATCCTCGGGCGTCAGCACGGCGGCCGAAACCTGCACGCCGCCGGTGCCCCAGCCATAGGGCATCGGCATCTCGCGCGAGGCGAAGGGCACCTGATACCCTGGCACCGCCAACCCTTTCAGGATCGCGCGGCGGATCATCCGCTTGGTCTGCTCGTCCAGATAGGCGAAGTTGTAAGCTTGATCAGTCATAGAAATCCCCTCTCGACGAGGTCGCGTTCCAGCTCGTCCGCAGTGGTGAAATGATGCGCCGCCATCCCGACGGCGCGGGCGGCCTCGACATTGCGCGGGCTGTCGTCGATGAACAGGCAGTCCTCCGGCGCATAGCCATTGCGCGCGAGGAAGGTGTTGAAAATGCCGTGCTCGGGCTTTGCCACGCGCTCGACGCCGCTGATCACCACATCGCCGAACCGTGGCATGAACCCGTGCATTTCGGCGACCAGTTCAACCGTTCGTTCCGAAGCATTGGTGATCGCGAAAAGCGGCGTGCCGGCGGTGTGCAGCCGTTCCAACAGCGCGATGGTGCCGGCGATCGGCTCGCGATGCGCCGCGGCCAGCCCCTCGGCATAGGCGGCAAAGACATGCCCCTGCTCCGGATGCGCGGCGCGACCGGCGGCGACCCCGTCTTCCCAGCTGCGGCCACGGTCCTGTTCAAGGTTCCAGCCGGCGAAGTCGATCTCCGCCAGCACCCGGGCCATCTCCTCGGGGCTGTCGAACAGATGGCTCAGCGCCGCCTCGGGCTGCCAGCGGATCAGAACGTTGCCCAGATCGAAAACGACCGCCTTCATTCCGCCGCCTCGCGATGCTCTTCCACCCCGACCTCGCGGCGCAGCTTGCGCACCAACTCCATCTCGGACTGGAAATCGACGTAATGCGGCAGCTTGATGTGTTCCAGAAAGCCGCTGGCCTGGATGTTGTCGGAATGGCTCAGGACGAATTCCTCGTCCTGCGCGGCGGCGCCGAGGAAATCCTCGCCCAGCTCGCGCCAGCGCAGCGCCCGGTCGACCAGCGCCATCGAGATCGCCTTGCGTTCGGTCTGGCCGAAGACCAGCCCATAGCCGCGGGTGAACTGCGGCGGCTCGGTCTTCGATCCCTTGAACTGGTTCACCGTCTCGCATTCGGTCAGCTCGACCTCGCCGATCTCGATGGCGAAGCCCAGCTCGGGAATGTCCAGCTCGACCGCCACGGTGCCGATCCTGAGTTCGCCGACAAAGGCGTGGTTGCGGGCATAGCCGCGCTGGGTCGAATAGGCCATGCTCAGCACGAACCCCTCGTCGCCCCGCGTCAGCGATTGCAGCCGGATGTCGCGGCCGGCGGGAAAGGACAGCGGTTGCCGGGTCAGATCGCCCGGCGTCGCATCACTGTCCGGCTCCCGCTGGATGATATCCTCGCCCTGCAGGAATTCGGTGATATGCGGCGTCGCCTCGGTCCGCGGTTCGGCCCGGGGCGCCTCTTCCACCTCACCCTCGGCGGCCAGTTTGAAATCCAGCAGACGGTGAGTGTAATCGAAGGTCGGCCCCAGCACCTGGCCGCCCGGGGCATCCTTGAAGGTCGCCGAAATCCGCCGGTCGCAAGCCATCTTGCCGGTCTCGACCGGGCGGGTGGCGCCAAAGCGCGGCAGGGTGGTGCGATAGGCCCGGATCAGGAAGATCGCCTCGATCAGATCGCCGCGCGCCTGCTTGATCGCCAGCGCCGCCAGATCGGGATCGTAGAGCGAGCCTTCAGCCATCACCCGGTTCACCGCCAGGCTGAGCTGTTCGCGGATCTGGGCCACCGACAGTTCGGCGACCGAAGTGTCGCCGCGCCGTTCTTCCGCCAGCCAGGCGTGGGCATTCTCGATGGCGCGTTCGCCGCCCTTGACTGCAACATACATCGTTCAGCCCTCCGCCACTTGGGTGCTGCGCGGCAGCGCCGCCACACGGCCGCCGCAGGTAAAGAAGAAATCGAGCCCCAGGGGATAGAGCATCGCATTGCCCTGAAAGGCCGCGAGGTCAGGCAGTGACAGATGCGCGACCTCCTTGATCCCCGGGCCGCGCAGGGCGGCGCCCGCAGGGTCCAGCGCCGCCATCTCGACGATCAGCGTGGCGGAGCGGTCGGGATATTCCCCCTCGCCGATCCGGAAGCGGTCGATCGGCTGCAGATCATCCCAGGCGCCCACCGCGAAATCGGCCTCGGGGGCGGCAACCACCGGCGCGCCGGTGTGGAAGGCCAGCCAGCCGCGCACCTCTGCGGTATCGCAGGGACCGGCGAGGTAGACCCCCGTTTCCGGATCGCAGAGCGTCAGCAGCAGCGTGCCGGCCGCAGCCGACAGCGGCGCCGGCGGCACCGCGGTATCAAGCGCGCGAATCTCGCCTGGTTTCGCCATCACATTCATCGCCGCGCGAAAGGCGCGGGCGGCCTCGATCGCCGGATCGGCAAAACCGCCGCCAAAGGCGGTCTGTGCGGGTGCAGCCATCAATCCTCTCCCCGGACCATCGTGAAGAAATCCACCTTGGTGGCGGCCGATTTGGCGGCGCGGTCGCGCTTGGCCTCGGCCATCCCCTCGGCCAGCGGGTCAAGCACGGCGGCACGCAGCCCACCCGCCGCCGGCGTCTGCATCAGCGCGTCGATCAGCGCCGCGACCTCGGCCTTGGCCTTGTCGCGCCCCTGCACATAGGCATGTCCCACCGTGCCGTCCGCCAGCGCCAGTGAACAGCGGGTCACCGTCATCTCGCCCAGGTTGAACGGCGCGCCGGTCCCGCCCATGCGACCACGCACCATCACCGCGCCGACCTCGGGCCGCCGCAGCCAATCGAAGACGGGCCGCTGCCCATGGGCCTGCCACAGCTCTTTCAGCCGCGCCTCCGGCGCCTTGGACAGAAGCCCCATCCAGCCGCGCCGCGCTTCGGTCGCAGCCCCGTTTTTTTCATCATTCGCCATGAAAGCCTCTTGGCCCGGTTGTCTATCTGAACTATACAACTATACAAATATTAGACGTCGCCGCGCCAAGGCGCAATTCCTTCCATCATGAAGATTTGGTGACATGGCTCGCACCCCCCTGTGGAAATCCATCGCCCTCGCCCTGACCGCCGATATCGCCGAGGCGCGCTATCAGACCGGCGATCAGCTCCCGACCGAGGCGCAGCTTGCGGCGAAATTCGGCGTCAACCGCCACACCGTGCGCCGGGCCTTGGCCGAGATGGCCGACCAAGGGCTGGTGCACGCCCGTCGTGGCGCCGGCGTCTTCGTCGCCGCCCGCCCCACCGACTACCCGATCGGAAGGCGTGTGCGCTTTCACCAAAGCGTCGCCGCCAGCGGCCAGACGCCTACCAAGAGGTTGCTCGCGCTCGACACCCGCGCCGCCGATGCGCGCGAGGCCGAGGCGCTGGGGCTGCCCGCGGGCGCCCCGGTGCTGGTCTATGATGGGCTGTCTCTGGCCGATGGTGCCCCGATCGCCCTGTTTCGCAGCACCTTCCCGGCCGGGCGCTTCCCCGAGCTGCGCGCGGCGCTCAGCGAGACCCGCTCGGTCACCCAGGCGCTCGGGCGCTGCGGGCTGGCCGATTACACCCGTGCCACCACCAGGATCACCGCCAAGCTCGCCAATGCCACCCAGGCGCTGCACCTCAGGATCGCCGAGGGCGCGCCGATCCTGCGCACCGTCGGCATCAATATCGACGCCGAGGGCGCGCCGGTGGAATATGGCCGCACCTGGTTCGCCGGCGACCGGGTGACCCTGACGGTCGACGGGGTCTGAGACCGCCTCAGCCCTCGTATCTCTCCAGGAAAGCCTCGGCGCTGAGCCGGCGGAAATCCTCCAGCGTTTCGCGCAGCCGGTCGTGATCCCAATCCCACCAGGCCAGCGCGATCAGCCGCTCGGCGATCTCCGGCGGCTGGCGACGGCGCAGCGGCTGCGCCGGGATCCCGGTCACGATGGTATAGGGCTCCACGTCCTTGGTCACCACAGCGCCGGAGGCGATGACAGCGCCATGGCCAATGGTCACCTCGGGCTTGATCTGGGCGCCATGGCCGATCCAGGTGTCATGGCCGATATGGGCCACCCGCGCCGCGCGGGCGGCGAACCAGTCGGCGTCATGCTCGGCATCGGGCCAGTAATCGGCCGAGCGATACATGAAATGATGCAGGCTCGCCCGGTCCAGCGGGTGATCGGTGGCACCGATCCGCACGGCACTGGCGATATTGGCGAATTTGCCCACCTGCGCATTGGCGATATCGCAATCACGGTCGCAATAGGAATAATCCCCGATCGCCGAATTCGACACCCGCGTGCGGGCGCCGATCTCGACGAAACGGCCCAGATCGCTGTTGGAAATCACGCAATCCTCGTTCACCAGGGGTCCCCTGGCGCTCAGCTTCGGCCCAACCATGGCCTGTCCCTTCTTTTCTGTCCAAATGTTCCCGCCCGAGGCGGAACCGGGCGGCTCAGTGGCCGCCCTCGTCTCCTGCGATCAGCTTGCGCCGCACCCAGCCCGAAAACCAGTCCATCGCCATGACCATCAGCACGATCAGCACGATGTAATAGCTGACCTCCTCCCAGTCCTTCTGGGTGATGATTGCCTGGGTCAGCAGCAGACCGATCCCGCCGCCGGTGATGGCGCCGATGATGGTGGCGCTGCGGGTGTTCGATTCGAGGAAATAGAGAAGCTGGCTCAGCAGCACCGGGGTGATCTGCGGGATCACCCCGAAGCGATAGCGCTGCGCCGGCTTGGCCCCGGTCGAGGTGACCCCCTCGATCTGCTTCTCGTCGACATTCTCCAGCGTTTCCGAGAAGATCTTGCCGAAAGTGCCGCTGTCGGTCACCAGAATGGCAAGCGCACCGGTCAGCGGCCCTGGTCCGAAGGCGCGGGCCAAGACGATGGTCCAGATCAGCCCGTCGACTCCGCGCACGAAATCGAACAGCCGCCGCATCGCGAAGCGTACCCCGCGCAGCGGGGTGAAATTCCGCGCCGCCAGAAAGGCCAGCGGCAGCGCCACCACGGCAGCGCCGAAGGTGCCGAGAAAGGCCATCAGGATGGTCTCGAACAGTGCCCAGGCGACCTCGCTGTGGTGCCACATGTTATTATGCCAGAAGTCGTTCCAGATCGCCCCGGCCTGGCCATGCAGCGCACGGTTCAGCAGCGTCAGCGGCCCCATGCCGTAATAGGGGCTGTCGAGGGTGAACCAGAACAGCTCCCAGCCGGTGGAATAGCGGAACACCTCGGCCTTGGTGCGGGTGACGTTCAGCCGGCCCGCGTCGGTGGTCACCGCCAGGCGGCTTTTCGACGAGCTGATCCAGGCGGGCACCGGCCCGGCGGGCAGCGTGGTCTCCACCCCGCCGGCGCGGCTGGTGACCACATGGATGGTGCCATAGCCCGGCACGTCATATTCGACCACATTGCCAGGCAGGAAGCGCACCTCGTTTCCATGCCCCAGTTCGATCACCGAGGTGCCCCCGGGTTCCCCCAGCGCCACCCAGTCGGGCGACATGCCGGCGGGATAGGTGCCCTTGCGCTCTCCCTCGATGGCGATGGTGACGGCGCCATCGCGGCTATCGCGGGTCACATGGGTCTTGTAGCTGTAGCTGTCGGCGACCAGCGTCTTGGCGTGGTCCAGACTGGCGCGACCATAGAGCCCCGGCACGTCGAAGGCGAAGAAGACATAGATCAGATAGGCCAGCACCAGCGCCGGTAGGCCGAAGTTCAGCAGACGCTTGCGCTGGAACAGCCGGTCGGCCTGCGCCTTCAGCGCCGCGGTGCCATGGGCGCCGCCCAGATCGGTGGAAAAGGTGCTCATGCCCGGGCTCCATGGGTCAGCCGGTCGCGGAAGGATCCGGAAAGCTGGTCGACCAGCACGATGGTCAGGAACAGCAGGATGAAGATCGCGGCCGCCTCGTCATATCGCCCCTGCCCCCAGGACATGGCGTTGCGCAGGTCGTAGCCGATGCCGCCGGCGCCGACGAAGCCGAGGATGGCCGAGGCGCGGATATTGATCTCGAAGCGCAGCAGCGCATAGCTGACATAGTTCGGCCCGACCTGCGGGATCACCCCCAGGATCATCCGCTGCGCCCAGTTGGCGCCGACCGACTGCAACCCCTCGACCGGCTTCAGCGAGGCGTTCTCGTTCACCTCTGAAAACATCTTGCCAAGCGCGCCGACGGTATGCAGCGCGATGGCGATCATCGCCGGCACCGGCCCGCCGCCAAGGATGAAGATCAAGACCAGCGCGATCACGATCTCGGGGATGGCGCGCAGGATGTCCATCAACCGGCGAAACACCGGGATCAGCACCGGCCAGCGCGCCAAGCCGCGGGTCGACAGCAGCGACAGGAAAAGCCCGCCGATCGCCCCCAGCAGGGTCGAGGCGGCGGCGATGTTCAGCGTCTCGACCAGCGAGGGGAAGAAATGCACCAGATTGGCCGGCAGGCGAGAGGCCTTCTCGATCGCCTCGCTCAGCACCTCGGCCGGATAGTCGAAGACATGGGTGAACCCGTCGCGAAAACTGCCGGCATTGCGCATATCGGCGGTACGGAAGCCCGCCGCCATCAGCGCCACGAAAAGCGCCAGCAACATGCCGCCATAGACCCGCTTGCGCCGCGTCAGCGCGGCATAGGAATGCCGGATGTCATCAAGTCGGGCAGCGTCTGCGGAGGTCTCGGCCATGAAGGTCTTCCTTTCGGGCGAACGGGGCCCGGCCAAGGCCGGACCCCGTCGGATCGCGTCAAACAGATCAGTTGGATTGCAGCTTGCGCGCTTCGATGATGCTCAGATAGGCGTCATGGGTGATCGGATCGAAGCTCTTGGCCTCGCCCGAGGCGACGCCGTAGAAGCATTCCTTGTCCTTCTGGTCCAGCGTGTCCATCAGCGCGGTCATCTTCGCCTTGACCTCGGCCGGCAGCGCCTTGCGCAGCACCAGCGGGCCTTCCGGGATCGGCTTGGACTTCCAGATTTCGACCAGTTCGTTCATGTCGACCAGACCGGCATCGACCGCCTTGCGCAGCGCGCCCGAGTTATAGCCGTCTTCCCAGGCGCCCAGGCCGTCGGCCCAGGTCACGCCGGCGTCGATATCGCCGTTATAGACCGCAACGATGGTCTGCTCGTGGCCACCGGTGAACTTCACCTCGCCGAAGTACTTGCCGGACTCCATGGT
Source organism: Pseudodonghicola sp. (assembly GCF_048268305.1). Taxonomy (NCBI): domain Bacteria; kingdom Pseudomonadati; phylum Pseudomonadota; class Alphaproteobacteria; order Rhodobacterales; family Paracoccaceae; genus Pseudodonghicola; species Pseudodonghicola sp. The sequence continues at coordinate 262,156 of NZ_JBLWVT010000004.1, read as the reverse complement.
GATGTCTTTGCTGATCTGCGGGATCTCGATCGAGGGGATCAGATAGCCCGAGGTCGAGTTCGGATCACCGAAACCGAAGGATTTGCCTTTCAGATCGGTGATCGAGGTGATGCCGCTGTCCTTGCGGGCGAAACCGATCGAGTAATAGCCGAAGCTGCCATCGGTGTTGACCTTGACCAGAACCGGCTCGACCGCCTCAGGGTCCGACAGATAGGTCTTGGCATAGCCCGAGGCGCCGAGGATCGCCATGTCGATGGTGCCGCCCAGCAGGCCCTGGATCACGCCGTTATAGTCGGCGGGCGCGAACAGCTTGGCCGGAACGCCGAGGGTTTCCTCGGTGTACTTGCGCAGGCATTCGTTGCTGTTCATGCGGTCCTGGGCGTTTTCGCCGCCGAGGATACCGATGCGGAATTCGGTGATGCTGTCTTGGGCCAGGACCGGGGCGGCCAGGGCGGTGGAGGCCACGAGGGCGGCAAGCAGGGTCTTCATTGTCAGTCTCTCCTGGGTTTCATCCGCCCCCGCACCCACGCGCCGGGGCATGAAGGGCTAGTGGATCAGAGCAGCGCCTCGCTCCGCATCATCTGCGGGGCATGCGCCATGGCATCGAGGGTTTCGATTGCGGTCGAGGTGGCGGCCTCGGAGAATTCCGCGCCGGCACCGTAGATTTCGCGCGCCACACCGGAGGTGAGCTGTTCCGGCAGACCGTCAAAGACGATGCGACCGTCGCGCATGCCGACCACCCGGTCGCAATAGCGCCGCGCGGTGTCCAGCGTGTGCAGGTTGGCGATGACGGTGCGGCCGTCTTCCTCATGGATGCGGCGCAGCGCCTCCATCACCGTCTGGGCATTCATCGGATCAAGCGAGGCGATCGGTTCGTCGGCCAGGATGATCTTGGGATCCTGCATCAGGGCGCGGGCGATGGCGACGCGCTGCTGCTGGCCACCCGACAGCGCCTCGGCCCGCTTGGGGGCGTGCTCGGCGATGCCGAGACGGTCGAGAATGTCGATGGCGCGATGGATGTCCTCCATCGGGAAGAGGTTGAACATCGTGGCAAAGGTCGAGCGGCGGTTCAACGTGCCGTGCAGCACGTTCGACACCACGTCCATCCGCGGCACCAGATTGAACTGCTGGAAGATCATCGCGCATTCGGATTGCCAGGCCCGCTTGGCCTTGCCGGTCAGCCGGGTGACGTCGCGCCCCTCGAAGACGATGCGCCCCTCGGTCGCGTCGGCCAGACGGTTGATCATCCTGAGCAAGGTCGACTTTCCGGCCCCCGACCGACCGATGATCCCGATCATCATCGGCTTGTCGATATCCAGATTGGCCGTCTCCACAGCCGTATTCGCGCCGAAGCGCTTAGTCAGTTTCTCGATGCGCAGCACAAGCGACCCCTATCCGTGTCCGCGCCGTGCTACTCCCGCTGTCCAAACGAGATGTGTCAGGGGAATGAAACTTTTGTAACGCGCCCGGCGCCGGGCCGGCGGCGATTTTCCCTAGGCGCGGCGGTCTCCCGCGCCTATATGCGGGGCAGACAATCCGGAGACACTGCCATGTCCTTTGACCGCACCATCAAGATCGCGCCCTCGATCCTCTCGGCCGATTTCGCCAACTTCGGCCAGGAAATCCAGGCGATCGAGGCGCAGGGCGCCGATTGGGTCCATGTCGACGTGATGGACGGGCACTTCGTGCCGAACCTCACCTTCGGCCCGGCCATGTGCAAGGCGATCCGGCCGCATATCAAGACGGTGATGGATGTGCATCTGATGATCGCGCCGGTCGATCCCTATATCGAGGCCTTCGCCGAGGCCGGCGCCGATGTGATCACCGCCCATATCGAGGCCGGCCCGCATATCCACCGCACCCTGCAGGCGATCCGCGCCAATGGCGCCAAGGCCGGGGTAGCGCTGAACCCTGGTACCCCGGCCTCGGCGGTGGAATATCTGCTGGATATGGTCGATCTGATCTGCGTGATGACGGTGAACCCCGGCTTCGGCGGGCAGAAGTTCATCCACTCGCAAGTGGAGAAGGTCAAGGAACTGAGCCGGATGATCGGATCGCGCCCGATCCATATCGAGATCGACGGCGGCATCGACCCGACCACCGCACCGCTGATGGCCGACGCCGGCGCCGATGTGCTGGTGGCGGGCTCTGCGGTGTTCAAGGGCGGCTCGGTCAGCGCGCCGGAAGTCTACGGCCAGAACATCCGCGCCATCCGCGAGGCGGCGAGCGGCGTTTACGCCTGAGCCGGCAAGAGGGGGCTCTGCCCCCGCCGCGCTGCGCGCGCCTCCCCCGGGATATTTGCAGCTAGAAAAAGGCAGTGGTCGTCATGACCACGCGGGGGCGCGTTTTTCCAGGAAAGCGGCGATGCCCTCGGCGGCGTCGGCACTGCCGGTGGCCCGGCCCATGGCATCGCGTTCGATATCGAGCTGCTCGGCTTCGGTGCTGTCATAGGCGCGCGCGACCATGGCGCGGATGATGCCCTGGGTGCTGCGCGGGCCCTTCGCCAGCACGTCGGCCAGCTCCATCGCGCCGGCCTCGGCACCGCCCTTGGGGGTGACCAGGTTGATCGCCCCCAGCGCCGCCATGCGGTCGGCGGTGACCGGGCGGCCCAGCAGGCAGATCTCCATCGCCAGGGGACGCGGCAGGATGCGCGCCAATGCGGCGGTCAGCCCGCCGTCGGGCACCAGCCCGGCCTTGACATAGGCGGCGGTGAACTTGGCATCCTCGGCCGCCACGATCATGTCGCAGGCCAGCGCGATGGAAAGGCCGGCACCCGCCGCGCCGCCTTCGATGGCGGCGATCACCGGCACCGGGCAGGCGCGAATCGCGCGGATGCGGGCGTGCAGCCGGTCGATCTGGGCGCGGCGTTCATCCTCGGCCATGCTCTGACGGGTGATCAGCACATTGAGATCGCCGCCGGCGCAGAAGAAGTCGCCCTCGGAACTCAGGATCACCGCCTTGATGCGCGGGGCGATGGCGCGCTCCGCCGCCTCGGTGATCGCCTCGAGGAACTCCGGCGTCAGCGCGCCGCGGCGGGCGGCGTTGCCGTTGACGACGACCAGCCGGTCGCCCCGATCATCGATACGTGTCATGGTCATCCTTTCCCGCTCATGCGCGGATACAGCGGAACACGCCCGAGGCGGTGGCCAGCAGGGTGCCGTCCTGGTCCAGAAGCTGGGCGCTGGCGAAGACCACCTTGCGGCCACCGCCGGTGACATGGCCGACCGCCGTGACCCGACGACCGCCGCGCGCCGGCGCGACGTAATTGGTATTGAGCGACACCGTCGCCACATTCGGCAATACCGGCCCGTCGCTGGCGCGGGAGACGGCGAAGCCGCTGGCGGCATCCAGCATCATCGCGACGATGCCGCCGTGCAGGCTGCCGTGGCGGTTCAGATGCCGATCGTCGATATCGAGGATGACCCGACCGGCGCCATCGGCGCCGGTCAGATCGAGGTGATAGCCGATCAGCGCCTGCGCCCCGCTGCCGTTCCGCTCCACCTCTTCGGCGGAGACGGGGGCGACGGGCGCGCGGTCAGGCTGCGGCGCTGAGGGCAATGAACCGCTCCAGATGATAATCGGTATCGCCGAAGCGATGGTCGGTCATCACGATGCGTTTGGCGATATGGGCCAGTTCATATTCCTGGGTCATGGCGATACCGCCATGCATCTGGATCGCCTCTTCGGCGACCAGACGGCCGGCACGGCCGATCAGGTTGCGCGTCGCCGCGATCTGGCGATCGCGTTCGCTCACCGGGTCGGCCAGGTGGCCGGCGGCATTGATCACCGCCGAACGGGCCTGTTCCAGTTCGATCAGCAGGTCGGAGAACCGATGCTGCAGCGCCTGGAACGTGCCGATCGGCCGGCCGAACTGCTGACGGGTCATCAGATAGCCGCGGGTCAGCTCGGTCGCGGTGACCATGGCGCCGAGCGCCTCGGCGGCAAGCGCCACATTGGCGGCGGCGACCGCATCGGAGATGGCGGCATAGCCCGCCCCCGCCGCGCCCAGACGGGCGGAGGCCGGCAGGCGCACCTCGTCCAGCGTCACCTCGGCGGCACGACCGCCGGCGAAGAGCGGATAGCCACGCAGGGTAACCCCCGAGGTGCCGGCCGGCACCAGGAAGAGGGAAATCCCCGCCTCGTCATCCACCGCGCCGCTTTCGCGGGCAGAGACGATCAGGTAACCGGCGGCTTCGGCATTGGCGACCACGGCCTTGCGGCCGGTCAGCAGGATGTCGTTGCCATCGGTCTTGGCGGTGGTGGCGACGCGGTTCAGGTCATAGCGGCTGGTCGGCTCGCCATGGGCGAAGGCCAGATGCAGGGCGCCGCCGATCACCTCTTCGATCAGCGCCTTCTGGCTGCCGTCGCCAAGCGCCGAGAGCAGCCGGCCACCAAGGACGGCGGTTTCCAGCATCGGTTCGACCACGCCGGCGCGGCCGAGTTCCTCGAACACCGTGGTGATGTCGAAACCGGCGCCGCCGAAGCCGCCTTCCTCTTCGGTGAAAAGCGCCCCGATCACGCCCAGTTCGGCGAGACCGGCCCAGATATCCGCGCTCATCCCCTCATCCGAGTCGAGGATCTTGTTGCGGGCGGCGGTGGTGTATTTGTCGGACAGATAACGGCGCAGGGTGTCCTGCAGCATCTGCCGTTCTTCGGTCAGGTTGAAATCCATTATCCTCAGCCTCCCATCTTCACTTTGGCGATGATGCCGCGCTGGATCTCGTTCGAGCCGCCGAAGATCGACAGTTTGCGGTTGTTGAAATAGTCCGCCGCTGTCGGCCCGGCATAGTCGGGACCGACCGGATCGTTGTTGCCTGCCAGAACCTCCGACGGGAAGGGCAGCGCATAGGGGCCCACGGCGCGGCGGGTCAGATCGTTGATCTCCTGCCGGATGATGGTGCCCTTGACCTTGAGCATCGAGCTTTCCACCCCCGGCGCCTGACCGGCGGCGGCCTGGGAGATGATCCGCAGGTTGGTGGTGGACATCGCCATCAGGTCGATTTCGACCTTGGCGATGCGGGCGGCGAAATGCGGATCCTCGATCAGCGGGCGGCCGCCCGACATCTCGACCTTGGCGATCCGCTTCAGCGCGTCGAGCCCGGCGCGCGAGAAACCGACGCCGGCGATATTGGTGCGCTCATGCGTCAGCAGGTACTTGGCGTAGGTCCAGCCCTTGTTCTCTTCACCGACCAGGTTCTCGGCAGGCACCTTGACGTTGTCGAAGAAGACCTCGTTCACCTCGGGCGTGCCGTCGAGCAGGATGATCGGGCGCACCTCGATGCCCGGCGTGTCCATGTCGATCAGCAGGAAGGAGATGCCCTCTTGCTGTTTCACGTCCGGGTTGGTGCGCACCAGGCAGAAGATCATGTTGGCGTGCTGGCCCAGCGTGGTCCAGGTCTTCTGGCCGTTGACGATGTAATGATCCCCCTCGCGCACCGCGCGGGTCTTGAGGCTGGCCAGATCCGAGCCGGCGCCCGGTTCGGAATAGCCCTGGCACCACCAGTCGTCACCATTCAGGATGCGCGGCAGGTAATAATCCTTCTGCGCCTGATTGCCGAATTTCATCAGCACCGGGGCCAGCATCGACAGGCCGAAGGGCACGATGCGCGGGGCATTCGCCTGCGCGGCCTCTTCTTCGAAGATATGGCGCTGCACCGCGTTCCATTCGGCGCCGCCGTATTCCTTCGGCCAGTTCGCCGCCAGCCAGCCGCGCCCGTTCAGAATCGCGTGCCACTGTTCGATATCGGCCTTGCCGAGTTCGGCGCCGGAGCGGACCTTGTCGGACAGATCCTTGGGAAGCTCGTCGCGCAGGAAGGCGCGAACCTCTTCCCGAAAGGCCTGCTCCTCGGGGGAGTAGCTCAGATCCATTTAGAAGAACCTCCTTAGTAAATCTCGAACAGGCCGGCTGCACCCATGCCGCCGCCGATGCACATGGTGACGACGCCCAGCTTGGCACCGCGCCGCTTGCCTTCGCGCAGGATATGGCCAATCTGGCGTGCCCCGGTCATGCCGAAGGGATGGCCGATGGCGATGGAGCCGCCGTTGACGTTGCATTTCTCGTCGTCGATACCGAGACGATCGCGGCAATAGAGCGCCTGGGAGGCGAAGGCCTCGTTCAGCTCCCAAATGTCGATGTCGTCGACGGTGAGCCCGTGACGTTCCAGCAGACGCGGCACGGCGAAGACCGGGCCGATGCCCATCTCGTCGGGCTCGCAACCGGCGACGGCAAAGCCCTTGAAGGCGCCCATCGGCTCAAGCCCGCGCTTCTCGGCCTCCTTGGCCTCCATCAGCACCACGGCGGCGGCGCCGTCGGACAGCTGGCTGGCGTTGCCGGCGGTGATGAAATGGCCCGCGCCCCGCACCGGTTCCAGCCCGGCCAGGCCTTCCAGCGTGGTGGTCGGACGGTTGCATTCGTCGCGGTCGACGGTGACCTCCTTGAAGGACACCTCGCCGGTCTCCTTGTCCTTGACCGCCATCATCGCCTGCATCGGCACGATCTCGTCATCGAAGTATCCGGCCTGCTGCGCGGCGGCGATCCGCTGCTGGCTGCGCAGACCGTAAGCGTCCTGCGCCTCGCGGCTGATGCCATAGCGGGCGGCGACGATATCGGCGGTCTCGATCATCGTCATATAGATCGCGGGCTTGTGCTCCTTGATCCAGGCCTCATGCGCCGGGCGGGCATGCGGCTGCACCATCGAGATGCTTTCCACCCCGCCGGCGACCATCGGGCCGGTATCGCCGGCGACGATGGCATTGGCGGCAAGCGCGACCGTCTGCAGCCCGGAGGAGCAGAAGCGGTTCACCGTCATCCCCGAAACCGTCACCGGCAGGCCGGCGCGGATGGCGATCTGGCGGGCGATATTGCTGCCGGTCTCGGCCTCGGGCGTGCCGCAGCCCATGATGCAATCCTCGATCTCCGACCCGTCAAGGCCGGCACGGGCGACGGCGGCCTGAACCGCATGGCCGCCCATGGTGGCGCCGTGGGTCGCGTTGAACGACCCACGGAAGGATTTGGCCAGCCCGGTGCGGGCCGCCGATACGATCACTGCTTGTTTCATCGGGACTTCTCCTCCTCAGTCCGATATGTCCGTCTTCGCTCTTCAGTCCTTGTTCAGGTCGTCGAAATTGCGACCCTCGGTGACGAGCTGCTCCAGAAGCGGCGCGGGCGCCCAGAAGTAAGGATCGTCCTCGGCCCAGGATTTGATGTCGTCCAGCAGCGCCGGCAGGCCCTGCATGTCGGCCCATTTCAGCGGGCCGCCGCGATAGCGCGGGAAGCCGTAGCCATAGAGCAGCGTCACATCGACATCGAGCGGCCGTTTCGCGATCCCCTCGCCCACCACCTTGGCGGCCTCGTTCACCATCGCGGCCATATAGCGGCGGATGATCTCCTCATCGGTGAAGGCGCGGGCGGTGATGCCCTGGGCGGCGCGGTCGGCCTCGATCAGCGGCATGACCTCGGGGTTCGGCACCCGGGATTTCGGCCCGGCCGAATAGTCGTAATAGCCCATGCCGGTCTTCTGGCCGAAATGCCCGTCTTCACACAGCTTGTCGGCATAGGTGAAATCGCGCGCCCGGGGGTCGACGCCCTCGGCCCGCTTGCGCTTGCGCACGGCCCAGCCGATATCGAGCCCGGCAAGGTCGGCCACCGCATAGGGGCCCATGGCGAAACCGAAATCCTCCAGCGCCTTGTCGATCTGATAGGGCGAGGCGCCGTCGAGGATCATGTAATCGGCGCAGGTGCGATAGGTGCTCAGGATCCGGTTGCCGATGAAGCCGTCGCAGACGCCGGCGCGCACCGAAACCTTGCCCATCTTGCCGCCCAGCGCGAAGCCGGTGGCGACCACATCCGGCGCGGTCTTGTCGGCGACCACGATCTCAAGCAGCTTCATCACATGCGCGGGCGAGAAGAAATGCAGCCCGATCACATCCGCCGGACGCGAGGTGACGGCGGCGATTTCGTTCACATTGAGATAGGAGGTGTTCGAGGCCAGCACCGCGCCCGGCTTGCAGATGGCGTCGAGCTTGGTGAAGACCTCCTTCTTCACGCTCATCTCTTCGAAGACCGCCTCGATCACCAGATCGGCGTCTTTCAGCGCCTCGTAATCGATGGCGAGCGTCAGCGCCTTTTCGGTCAGCTCCTCGAATTTCTCAGGGGAAATCTTGCCGCGTTTCAGCGCGCCCTGCAGGTTGCCGGCGATGCGGCCCTTGGCCGCCTCGGCAGCCTTGGGGCTCATCTCGATCAGGGTCACCTTCAGGCCCGACAGCAGCGCCGAGGTGGCGATGCCCGCGCCCATGGTGCCGCCACCGATCACGCCGATGGCGTTCAGCGGACGCGGCGCGACGCCTTCCAGCTCGGGCAGCTTGCCCACGGCGCGTTCGGCGAAGAAGGCGTGGATCAGCCCCTGGCGCTGATCGGTGTTCATCAGCTGGCCAAACAGCTCGCGCTCGCGCTTCATGCCCTCGGCAAAGGGCAGCTCGCAGCAGGCCTGGATGCCACGAACGGCGACCGCCGGGGCCAGCAGACCGCGGCCCTTCTTCAGGACGGCATCATAGAGCGCGTCGAAATCGACCGGCGCGGGGGCCGGCATCTCGCTAACCGGGCGACGCGGGGCATTGGCGTCGATCAGCTCCTGGGCATAGGCCAGACCGATCTCGCGCGGCTCGCCATCCGCGATCTTGTCGAGAATGCCCAGCTCCAGCGCCTCCTTGGCGCCGACCTGGCGGCCCGAGGTGATCACGTCGAGCGATTTGTCGATACCGATCAGACGCGGCAGGCGCTGGGTGCCGCCGGCGCCCGGCATGACGCCGATCAGAACCTCGGGCAGGCCCATGCGCGCCTTCGGCACGGCGATCCGGTAATGCGAGGCCAGCGCGATTTCCAGCCCGCCGCCCAGCGCGGTGCCGTGCAGGGCGGAAACGACGATCAGCGGCGAGGCTTCGATGCGGGTGCAGACGTCCGGCAGGAAAGGGCCGACCGGCGGCTTGCCGAATTCGCGGATGTCGGCACCGGCGAAGAAGGTGCGGCCTTCGCCATAGATCAGCACCGCCTTGGCGCCTTCCTTCTCGGCGCGCTCGATGCCCTCCACCAGGCCCTGGCGCACCGCCAGCCCCAGCGCGTTCACCGGCGGGTTGTTCGCCGCCAGAACCGCAATATCCCCAATTTTCTCATATACGATGGCTTCGGTCATCCGGCCTACCCCTCTGTCTGTCCGGTCAGGCCCTGGCTTGGACCTTGTACCGGTAAAGCTCCCAGTCTATCGGGGTTCTAATGGCCAGAACGGGTCAGGCGCAAACCTGCAAAGCGCAACATTGCGTCATTTCGGCTGCGTCTCCGGCGGTCTCCTCCCACGCGGCAATCGCGCCCGGCCAATATCCCCCTCAAGATTTCGCTGTGCGGAATGAAATTCCGCCAGGCTGGCGCACGATAGGCGCAAGCCGCAAGGAAGATCAAGAGCCAAGCCTCAGGACGCAAGATTATTACGGCAGAGCGGTAAAACCGGCGGAAACCGCGCGAAAGAAAGCCGCGACGCGGCACAGGCTTGCCGCGCCGACGCCGACGCGCTGCATAGGAAACAGGCGTCAGGGGCGTGGAATCACCCCGGCCTCGACCCAGGCATCGAAGAGCGCGAGGGTACGGGCGCAGAATTCGGCATCGTTGATATGGGCCGCCATCGGCTCAAGCCGGGCATTGGGTGGACAGGCCAACTCCATCGCCTCGCAAAAGGCGGCGAGCCCTTCGGCATCATGCAGATCGGCGCCGGGACGGTCCCATTCGTTGCAGCCCCCCTTGGGCAGCAGGATGACGACCGGGGCGGTGGCCGCCGCCAACTTGTCGCAGATCGCCCGCGCCACCCGGCGCCGCTCCTCCGCCGTCAGCACCGCCGAGGTCAGCAACCGATTATGGGCATGGGTGGGCCGGCCCGCCAACGCCGGGGGCGTGGCTTGCCAGCCGACGAAATCGACCAGATCATAGCAGCCCGGCGCGACGATCTGCGGGATGCCGGCGCGGCCGGCATTGGTCATCCGATCCTCGCCCGCGCTCAAGCCGCCGAAAAGGTGGTTCGAAACCTCCTGCGGGGCGAAATCCAGCACAGCGGCAAAGGCGCCCTCGGCCGCCAGCGATTCGAAGGCCCGCCCGCCCATGCCGGTGGCGTGGAACACCGCGACCTCGTAGCCGCGCCTCTCCAGCTCCGGTTTCAGCGTCACCATATAGCGCAACACCGTCTTGCCGAAGGAGGTCATGCCGATCAGCGGCCGGTCCCGCGTCGGTCTCTCCACCGCCCGCGCCGCTCCCAGCACCGCGCCGGCGGCCTGGCTGAGCGAGGCCTTGCAGACCGAGTTCAGCCCATAGAGCCCGCCGGCCCAGAGGATCATCTGCACATCCGCCGGGATCCGTTCGGGCGGCATCAGGGGCGAGAAGGAAACGGTCGAGACGATGTATTTCGGCACCCCCAAAGGCAGCGCGGCGCACAGATCCAGCGCCAGATCGGTGCCCATGGTGCCACCCAGCACGATCACCCCGTCGATCCGGCCATCGTCATAGAGCCGGCGCGCCAGGGCGGCGGCACCGCGCGCCATGATCTGCATGGCGATATTCTCGTCGCCGCTGTCGATCGCCATCCGAATGGAACTGCCGCCCGCCTCGGCCACCTGATGTTTGGTCAGATCGGTGGGTTGCGACGGATCGCCCAGCACCGAGACGTCCATGGTCAGCACCCCGCCGCCCTGCGCCCGGATGCGGGCGCAGAGGTAATTCAGTTCCTCCTCCTTGGTGTCGAAGGTGCCGGTGACGAGGATGGTCTTGTCGGTCATGGCGCGGTCCTCGGTCACAGCTGGATCCAGGCGGTTTTCAGATCGACGTATTTGTCGAGCGCATGCAGCGATTTGTCATGGCCGTTGCCGGACTGTTTGACGCCTCCGAGCGGCACCGTCATGTCGGCGCCGCCATAGGTGTTCACATGGACGACGCCGGCCCGGATGCCCGCCACCATCCGATGCGCCCGGCTGAGGTTGCCGGTCCAGACCGCCGCCGCCAGCCCGAAGTCGGTGGCATTGGCCAGCGCCAGCGCCTCGGCCTCGGTGTCGAAGGGGGTGACGGCCAGCACCGGCCCGAAGACCTCCCTCTGGAACAGCGTCGCCTCCGGCGTCACCCCGGTGACGATGGTGGGCGCCATATAGGTGCCGCCGGTTTCCTCAAGAATGCGGGCGCCGCCGGTCACGATCTGGCCGCCCTCGGCCATGGCCGTCTCCATGAACGACAGGTTGCGGGCCAGTTGGTCTTCGGAATTCACCGCGCCGACATGGGTGTTCAGATCGAGCGGATCGCCGACCCTGAGCGCCTCGGCCTCCGCCTGGAGAAGCGCCACGAACTCATCATGCACCGACCGTTCCACCAACAGACGCGAACCCGCCACGCAGACCTGGCCGGAGTTGCGGAAGATGCCGCTGGCCGAAACCTTCGCCGCCCGTTGCAGATCGGGGGCGTCGGCAAAGACGATATTGGGGGATTTGCCGCCAAGCTCCAGATAGACCCGCTTGAGGTTCGAGGCGGCAGAGGCCTGCAAGAGCCGCCGTCCGGTGGTGCCGGAGCCGGTGAAGGCCAGCACATCGACATCCATCGCATGGGCCAACGCCGAACCGGTCTCAACCCCGGTGCCGGTGACCACGTTCAGCACCCCGTCGGGCAAACCGCAGTCGGAACAGATCTCGGCCAGCCGCAGCAGGGTGAGCGAGGCGGTCTCGGCCGGTTTCAGCACCACCGAATTGCCCATGGCAAGCGCGGGGGCCAGTTTCCAGGCACCGATCATCAGCGGGAAGTTCCAGGGCACGATGGCGCCCACCACCCCCACCGGCATCCGGTGCACCAGCCCCAGCACGTCGGGCGCGGTCGGCGCGATCTCTCCGCCCACCTTGTCGAGCGCCTCGGCGTAATAGCGGAAGGTGCCCGCGGCGCTGCCCGGCTCGGCCTTGTAGGCCATGTTGAATTCGGTGCCGTTGTCGCGGATGCCGAGCACCGCCAGTTCCAGCGCCTCCGCCTCGATCCGGTCGGCGATGGCATGCAGCACGGTCTTGCGCGCGGCGGGCGCCAGACGCGACCAGCGACCATCCTCGAAGGCGCGGCGCGCCGAGGCGACAGCGCGGTCGACATCCGCAGCGCTCGCCCCTTCAAGGGTGGTCAGAACAGACCCGTCAATCGGCGAAACCACTCCAACCGGCGCGCCCGAACCAGCTTGCCACGTTCCGTCAAGAAAGAGCTTCTGCGGCGCAACAGCATGGCGCCGAAGCTTGTCGATCTGCGTTTGAATTGCCATTCGGCCTCCTTCACCTCGCGGCGCTCCAGCCAGATCCGGCGGACATGCATCACGAGGACTGCGACGATGATGAGAAACAGGATGAACGACACCGGACGGTCGATCATATCGAGCGGGGATTTCACCCGCGCCATGCCGGCGCGCAGCTTGACCTCCATGATGCCGCCCAGGACCATGCCCAGGATGATCGGCACGCTGGGCAGCGACAGCCGCTTGAGCACATAGCCCACCAGCCCGAAGACCGCCGCCAGCACGCAGTCGGTGGCGGAGTTGCGCAGCGAATAGACGCCGACGAAGCTGAGCGCGAGGATGCAGACCCCGAGGAACCGGTTGGGGATCTTGACGACCTGGATCAGCGACCTGGTGGCGAACAGAAGGAAGATCAGCACCAGCACATTGAGGATCAGAAGCGCCATATAGAGCGCCACGACGAAATCCATGTCGTTCTGGAACAGCGCCGGCCCCGGCACCACGTTGTGCACGTAAAAGACGCTGAGCATCATCGCCGTCAGCGCCTCGCCGGGGATGCCGAGCGCCAGCAGCGGCACCATGGCCGCCGCCGGCACCGCGTTGTTCGAGGTTTCCGCCGCGATCAGCCCCTCGGACGACCCGCGCCCGAAGTCCTGCGGCCGCTTCGAGGTGCGCTGCGCATAGGTATAGGACATGAATTGCGCGGTGAATTCGCCGACGCCAGGGATCATCCCCATCAGCACGCCGAAGCTGGCCGAAACGGTGGCGACGCGCGGATGCCGCGCCAATTCGCGCAGCCCCTGGAACAGCCCGCCGCCCCTGAGCTTGGTGGTGCGGATCTTCTCGTCCTCGGTGGTCAGCAGAACGAAGGCCTGGCTCAGCGCGAAGAGTCCCAGAACCACCACGATCAGATTGATGCCACTCTGCAGGAAGGGCTGATCGAAGGTGTAGCGCTGCGAATATTTCACCGGCTCCATGCCGATGGTCTGCAGGAAGATGCCGAAACAGGCCAGGGCGCCGGCGATCAGCGACTGGCCCCGGTGCGCCACGACGACCAGAACGATGCCCAGAAGCGCGGCCAGAAAGATCTCGCGGCTGCCGAACATCGGCGCCACCTTGGCCAGCACCGGGGCGAAGAGGATGAGGCAGAGCACCGAGAAGATGCCGCCGAAGAACGACGACGAATAGGCCAGGCTCAGCGCCCGCTTCGGCTCCCCCCGCGAGGTCATGGGATAGCCGTCGTAGGTGGTCAGCGCATTGACCGCAGTGCCCGGCGTATTGATCAGGATGGCGGGGATCGAGCCGCCGTACATCGAGCTGCCGTAGATGCCCAGAAGCACCGTCAGCCCGACGATCGGATCCATCGAGAAGGTGGCGGGCAGCAGGATGGCGATCGCCACCGCGGGACCGACGCCCGGGATGGCGCCGATCAGCACGCCGCCGACCGAGCCGACCAGCAGCGCCAGAGCCACGTCCCAGCGCATCAGGATGTCGAGTGCGGAAAGAAAGATGTCCATCAGAGATACAGGATGAAGAAGCCGCGCAGCGCGCCGGGAAGGTATTCGTAGATCATGCCGCCGGGGATCTTGACCGAAAGGAAGGTCTTGAACAGCACCACCACCGCCACCGCGAAGACCACGCTGGACCACAGGATCAACCGGCTGCGATAGCCCATGCGCCAGGTCAGCGCCGGCATGAAGATCAGCGTCGCCAGCAGATAGCCGATCACCGGCACCAGCAGCACATAGGCCATGAACCAGACGGCGTATTCCAGCACCTCGGCCCAGCGTCTCAACTCGACCCGGTCGCTGGAGGTGAACCGCTTCCACGGCAGGTGATACAGGTGCAGCCCGCCCAGAACCGCCATGCCGCCCAGCCCCACCGCCGGCCAGAACCTGGGCTGGGCGAAGAATTTGGTCTTGGCCGCCCAGACCGTCTGGTGACCGATCTGCGACAGCAGCAGGATCGACAGCGCCACGAAGACCAGCGCAAAGACCAACTGCCCCCGGCGCGGCGCGGCGAAACGGCGTTCGCGTTCAGTTGTCATGCGGATTGCCCCCGAAGAAACAGGGCCGGAGCGATGTGCCCCGGCCCCTGCCCGATCAATTCAGCAGCTCGCCAATGCGGGCCACGGTGTCGATATCCTTGGCGATGCGCGCCTCGCTCTCCTTGGCGTCCTGCCAATAGACCAGCGCGCCGGTCTCCTTGGCGACGGCCTGGGCGCGATCGCTCAGCATCGACGTCTTGGCCACCGCGATGATCTTGTCGCGCACGTCCTGCGGAGTGTCCTTGGTGACGAAAAGCCCATTCCACAGCGCGATGTCGAGGCTGGGCTCAAGCTCGCCGATGGTGGGCGTGTCGGGGATCAGAGGAATGCGTTGATCGGTGATCGAGACCAGCACCTTGACGCTGTCGAGGCAGGGCAGGATCAGTTGCAGCGTGGTGTTGATCACATCGGCATCTCCGCTCGCCAGCGTGTTGCAATCGAGCGCGTCGAAGGCGGCGTCAGAGGCGAATTCGAAGCCGGCGGTCTTGGCGAAGGCCTTGGTCACCTGCGTCGGCGTCAGCACGTCACCGAAATGGCCCAGCGCCACATCGTGATCCTTGGCATAGGCCGCCAGCTCTTCCATCGTCGAATAGGGCGCGTCGCCGCTGGTGGCGATCACGAAGGGATAGGTCAGAAAGATCCCCAGCGGATCGAATTTGGCGGGCGTCAGCGGCGGGATGTCGATCTGATGGCCAACCACCGGCACACCGATCACGAAGGAGCCGATGGTATAGCCATCCGCCGGGGCATTGGCGACCTCGATGGCGCCCGGAAAGGGGCCACCACCACCGCCCGGCTTGTTCACCACCGCCGCGGCGACGCCGTATGCCTTCTGGAAGTCCTCGGCGATCATCCGGGTCAGCACGTCTTCCAGATCGCCCGGCGGCCAGGGCACGATGAAATTGACGGGCTTTTCCGGATAGTCGGCCAGGGCCGCACCGGCCGTCGTCACGGCCACCGCAGCCGCGCCGATCAGGGCGTGGGTGAGTTTCATTCTGGACCTCCTTGTCGATCGGTTCATTATTCGAACCATTGGTTTGATTTAGATTGACAGCCCGTCTGCCGATCTGTCAAGAAAATTGCCGAATACCCCGCAGCGGATCGCCCAGCCGCCACGCCGCACGACCGGGGACGAAACAGGAAGACCCCATGGGAACAGTCACCAAAGCCTTGTCTCTGCTGACATTTTTCAACCAGACCCGAACCGAGATCGGGCTGAGCGATCTGACGCGGCTATCGGGGCTGAACAAGGCCACCGCCTATCGCCTGATGAGCGAGTTGCAGGAGGCGGGATTCGTCGAACAGGCCGGACCGGAGCGCGCCTATCGGCTGGGGCCGGAGGTTCTGCGCCTGGCCGCGCTGCGCGAGGTAGCGGTGCCGATTCTGAGCGTCTCGCGGCAGATGCTCGACAGGCTGAGCGCGGCGACCGGAGAGACCACCCATGTCTCGCTCGCCAAGGACGAGGTGCTGAACACCATCGCCCATGCCTATAGCCCGCGCCACGCCACCAAGGTGATGATGGAGGATGCCGAGGTCGTCACCTATCACGGCACCGCCTCCGGGCTGGCGGTGCTGGCCTTCGCCGATCCCGCCTTTGTCGACCGGGTTCTGGCCCGCCCGTTGGTTGCCCATACCGCCGACACGCTGACCGATCCCAAGGCGATCCGGACGCAGCTTGCGGCGATCCGCGCCGAGGGCATCGCGGAATCCATCGGCGGGTTCGAGGCCGATGTCCATTCCCATGCCGCCCCGATCTTCGGCCCCGATGGCAGGCCGCTGGGCGCCATCGCCGTCGCCGCCCCGGTCACCCGGATGACAGCGCAGGCCCGCGCCCTGATCCGGGCCGAACTGCGCCGCGCCGCGCTTGATCTGACGCAAGGCATCGGCGGGCTCTGCCCGGCCGATTACCCCCGGCAGGTGGCCGCATGAACCGCGCGCTGATCCTCGACTTCGGCGGCGTGATCACCCGCACGTTGTTCGAAACCCATGCGCTGAGCGAAGCGGCACTCGGGCTGGCCCCCGGCACGCTGACCTGGCAGGGGCCCTTCGCGCCCGAGACCGATGCGCTCTGGCGCGAGATGCAGGCGGGCGCGATCACCGAACGCGATTACTGGCAGGCCCGCGCGGCCGAGGTGGGCCGGCTGGTGGGAAAGGACTGGACCGAGATGAGCCAGTTCGTTCGCGCCGCCCGTGGCGCCGATCCCGAGGCGGTGATCCGCCCGGAATTCCGCGCCGCCATCGCGACGGTCAAGGCGGCGGGGCTGGGGCTTGCCATCCTGTCGAACGAGCTTGATCTGTTCTATGGCGCCGATTTTCGCGACCGGCTGCCGTTTCTGGCCGATTTCGACGTCATCGTCGACGCCACCCATACCGGCATCCTCAAGCCCGATCCGCGCGCCTATGCCGCCTGTCTCGACCAACTGGGCCTGCCCGCCGCGGCCTGCGTCTTCGTCGACGATCAGCGCCGCAATATCGCCGGCGCCGCGGCGGTCGGCCTGCCGCATGTCCATTTCGACGTCGCCGATCCGGCGACGAGCTATTCCCAGGCCCTGCAGATGCTCGGCCTCAGCAAGGAGCTGTGTTGATGAAAGACGCCAATTTCCTGAAAGAGCATAACGCCCGGTCGCTGTGGCATCCGATGGCGCATCCCGCCGACAGCCTGAAGAACCCGCCGACCATCGTCACCGGCGGCACCGGCGTGCGGATCACCGATGTCGACGGGCATGAGGTGGTCGATGGTGTCGGCGGGCTGTGGAACGTGAACCTCGGTTTCTCCTGCCAGCCGGTGAAGGATGCGATCACCGCCCAGCTCGACACCCTGCCCTATTATTCGATCTTTCGCGGCACCACCAATGATGCGGTGATCCAACTGTCGGAAGAGCTGCGCGATTTCTTCGCCCCCGACGGGCTGAGCCGCGCCTTCTATACCTCGGGCGGCGGCGATTCCGTCGAAACCGCGCTGCGGCTGGCGCGGCAGTATCACAAGATCCGGGGCGAGGCCGGGCGGATCAAGTACCTGTCGCTGAAGAAGGGTTATCACGGCACCCATTTCGGTGCCGCCTCGGTCAACGGCAACCAGAACTTCCGCGCGCCCTACGAGCCGCTGTTGCCCGGCTGTTTCCACATCCCGGCGCCCTATACCTATCGCAACCCGTTCAACGAAAGCGACCCGGCGAAGCTCGCGCAGCTCTGCCTTGCCGCGCTCGAGGACGAGATCGCCTTTCAGGGCGCGAACACCATCGCCGCCTTCATCATGGAACCTGTGCTGGGCGCCGGCGGGGTGATCCCGCCACATGAGAGCTTCATGCCGGGCGTGCGCGAGATCTGTTCGAAACACGGCATCCTGCTGATCGCCGACGAGGTGATCACCGCCTTCGGCCGCACCGGCTCCTGGACCGGGTCACGGCACTGGGGCGTGCGGCCCGACATGATGACCACGGCGAAGGCGATCACCAACGGCTATTTCCCCTTCGGCGCGGTGATGATCGCCGACCATGTGGCCGAGGTCTTCGAGACGGACGAGACCGGCCGCGCGTCGATCGGCCATGGCTATACCTATTCCGGCCACCCGGTGGGGGCGGCGGCGGCGCTGGCCTGTCTGGCCGAGACCAAGCGGCTCGATGTGGCGCAGAACGCGGCGGCGCGGGGTACCCAGATCCATCAGGGCCTGCTGGCGCTACAGGAGAAATACGACATCGTCGGCGACGTGCGCGGCGGCCACGGCCTGATGAGCGCGCTGGAGCTGGTCAGCGACCGCGCCAAGAAGACCCCGATCGCAAAGCCCGCGATCAACACCGTGCAGGAGGTCGCCTATGCGGCGGGCGCCATGGTGCGGGTCTCGGGCCCCAATGTCATCCTGTCGCCGGCCCTGGTGATCAGCGAAGCCGATATCGACGTGATCCTTGCCGCGCTCGACAAGGGGCTGGCGGCGGCGAGCTGAACCGCAGAGCAAGGCCCGCCTGTCGGCGGGCCGATGCGCCCGTTCCGGGCGCTGCCTCCGGCGGGGATATTTTCAGCTAGAAAAAGGCCCGGGCGCGCGGATTACGCCGCCGGGGCCGTTTCGCGCACGCAGGTCCAGACCGTGCGGGTGGACTTGTCGGCCACCCGTTCGAAGCCGGCCTCGCGCAGGACATTCTTGCATTCACGCATCCCGCTGACGCCATAGGCGTTGGGGTGGAATTCCAGCACCATGGCGCGGAACGGGCTGAGATCGGCATGCAGCAGGATATCGCGTTCGCCGCCCTCGATATCCATCACCAGGACCGTCGGCTTCAGATCGGCGCAGACCTCCTGGAAACTGGCGGTGGGCACTTCGACGGCACGGGTTTCGCGATTCTCCGGCTCGATCAGCGAGGAGCCGAGATAGCTGCTGTGAATATGAAAGGTCATGCTTTCGGGCCGCTCGGGCGCGCTGACCAGCACCTTGTTGTGCACCGAGATCCGATCGCCCAGCCCATTGGCGGCATAGAGCGCCTCGATCGCCGGGATCAGTTCGGGATTGGCCTCGAACGAGCGCACCAGGCGCGGTTTCGCATTGGCGGCGATCACCGCGCCGACCAGACCGATACCGGCGCCGATTTCCAGCACCACGTCGTCTTCGCCCACCACATGCAGGGCGCCGGCCATCTCCAGCCCCTCGTATTCGGCGGCATTGATCCGCTCGATCCGCTTGTCGTGCAGAAAGCGCGAGGCGGGCACTTTGACGCCAAGGCATTCGGCGGCGATATCGGGAATTTCAGTCTGCTGGGTCATGGGTTTACCACGGATCTCTCGTTACGCTCGGCGCATCCTGCGGGGCGGCGTGGGCGAAGGCAAGCCGGCAGCCACCGCTTTGCGTCCGAAAGCGCCTCAGTTGCATCACCCGCGACGGCTCAAATCTCCTCCGGCACCTCGAGCACCAGACCGTCCAACCGGGCGGCGGCGATGATCTGGCAGCTGAGCCGGCTGGAGGGGCGGCGCTCCCCCGCCACCATGTCGAGCATCACATCCTCGGTCTCGCCCGGGCCGCCGACGCGATCCGCCCAGTCTTCGGCCACGAAGACATGGCAGGTCGCGCAGCTGAGGCAGCCGCCGCATTCGCCGATCACCCCGGGCACGGAATTGGCGACGGCCGCCTCCATCAGGTTCAGCCCCTCGACCACCTCGGCGGCGATCTCTCCGCCGCCGGGCAGTTTCCAGATCACGTGCATCGCCGCCCCCTCAGATGAAATAGACGTAGAAATCGCGCAGCGCGTCGCCTTCGAGATCGCGGGTCTTGCGCGCCTCCTTCCGCTTCATGAAGACGTGGTTGGCGACCAGATCGGCACCGACCGCCGCCGTCAGCGCGACGTCCTTCTCGAGATCATCCACCGCGCCCTTCAGGTCGTTGGCGGCGCCGTCCCTGGCATCGGTCCTCTCGAACCCGTCGCCAGTTTCCATCGGTGGCAGGGCATAGCCGGTCTTCACCCCCAGAAGCGCGGCCTGCAACACGGCGGCGACGGCGGTATAGGGGTTGGCGCTGGCGTCCGCCATCCGGTGTTCCAGCCGCGCCTTCGACCCGCCTTCCGAAGAAATCCGGGTGGTCACGTTGCGATGATCGCCGCCCCAGTTCCTCCAATAGCCCGACAGCGACCCGGGCTGTAGCCTGAGATAGGAATTCGCGGTGGGGGCGATCAGCCCGGCCAACCCCTTGTGATGATGCAACAGCCCGGCCAGACAGTTCTTCGCCAGATCGTTCATATGCTCCGGCCCGCCCTTGGGCCCGGAGGAAAGCGCGTTGCCCCCCGCGTCATCCGCGAAGGAGAAATTGATGTGCATCCCCGACCCGCCGGCCTCGGCGATCGGCTTCGGCATGAAGGTCAGCACCACGCCATATTCCAGCGCCACCTCGCGCGCCATCAGGCGGAAGAGGACGATATCGTCGACCGCCTTGACCGCATCATCGAAGGTCAGCGTATATTCGAATTGCGGCGCGTCGAATTCCGCCGTGACCATGTCGAGCGAGAAGCCCAGACGATCGGCCATTTCCCAGATGCGGTCGTTGAACCGCAGCGGATCGGCGAAGGGGCCGGTGCCATAGACCACCCCGCCGGGGGTATCATAGGGTTCCAGCCGCCCGGCCTCATCCCCCTGCAGCGCATAGGCCTCAAGCTCGATCCCGACCTTGGGTTTCAACCCGATCTCGCCCCAGGCGGCGACGGCGCGTTTCAGCGCCCCACGGGGGCAGAGCGGTAGCGGTTCGCCGGCATCGTCATAGAGATCGCCCAGCACGATCTGGGTATTCTCGTCCCAACTGTCGCGGATGTCGTCATGGCGCCATTTCAGCTCCATGTCCGGCAGGCCCTGATAGACCATGGCGCCCGGCGCATTCAGCAGATCGCGGTCGTAATGGGTGCCGAAGACCGACCGGCAGAACCGGGTGCCGTCGTCGCCGATCTTGGACTGCGGCAGATACTTGCCGCGCATGATGCTGAGGTGATCGCAGAACAGGGCGCGCAGGCGGGGTTTCATCGGGCTCTCCTCAGGCCGGGGTGACGGTGACGGGCAATTCCTTGATCCCGCCGACGAAGTTCGACCGCAGGAACCTGTGCGGGCCTGCAGGTTCGATGGATTTCAACCGTCTGGCAAGCTCCTGGAACAGGACGCGCACCTCGAGCCGCGCCAGCCACATGCCGAGGCAGACATGCGGCCCACCCTGACCGAAGCTCATGTGCCGGTTGGGGGTGCGGAAAAGGTTCACCCGGAACGGATCATCGAACACCCTGTCGTCGCGATTGGCCGAGGCGAACCAATAGAGCACCTTGTCGCCCGCCTTGATGGTCTTGCCGTGCATCTCGTAATCACTGAGCGCGGTGCGGCGGAAATAGAGCGCCGGAGTGGCCCAGCGGATGATCTCGTCCGGCGCGGTGTCCCAGATGTCGCCGCCCGCCTGCATCTGGCCCAGAAGCTCGGGCTGATGGCAGAGCGCCTGAATGCCGGCGGCGATGGAATAGCGGGTGGTATCATTGCCGGCGGCCACCAGCAGGCAGAAGAAATTGCGAAACTCTGTCTCCGAGATCACCGAGCCGTCCTTCGCCGGCTGGCGGATCAGATGCAGCACCCTCTCGCTCTCGCCCGAGGCCGCCCTGGCTGCCATCAGATCCTTGGCATAGGCATAAAGCTCGGCCCCGGCAGGCGAATTGAACGGCATCATGCGGAATGCGTCGGTGTCCATCCTGTCGAGGACATGGGTGGTGAAATCGGGATCGGTATTGGCGATCAGCGCGTCGCCCTTTTCGACCAGCCAGGGCAGGTCCGCCTCGGGCAGGCCCAGCACCCGGCCCAACATCCGCATCGGCAGTTGCCGGGCGATGTCGCGGGTGGCGTCGAACGTCCCCTGCTCCAGCGCGGTGTCGAGGATCTCGTCGCAGAGCGCGCGGATATCCTCCTCGTATTGCGCCATGACCGGGCGCGAGAAGGCCCGCATCAGCAGCATGCGGGTCTGGCTGTGTTCCGGCGGATCGGTTTCCTGAAAGGTGCGACGGGCGAGGTATTCCTCATAGCTCTGATCCTCCATCCGGATACCGCGGGCCGAAGAGAACACGGCGGTGTTCTTGTTCATCTCGGCGATATCGGCGTGGCGGGTGACCGACCAGAAATCCTGCCCGTCCTTATATTCGGTCCAGTGCAGCGGATCGTCGCGCCGCAGGCGAGCAAAGGTAGTGTGCGGCGCCCCTTCGGCAAAGCTGTCGTGGCTGGTCAGATCGGCAAATCCGTCGTCGGTCGGCGTCCAGAGGGTCATCGGGGCTTTCCTGCGTCAGCGTCATATGTATATTATGAGGCTTCATAAATATGTAAACAAGAATTCCGGCGGGCGCCCATGCATCTGGCCATTCTGATGACGAACACGGATGAAAGCGCATTTGCCAGGCGCCACCCGGACGATGGCACGAAATTCACCGACCTGATCCACCTGGTGCGCCCAGGCTGGCGGACGACGGTGTTTCCGGTCAAGGACGGTGTCTTTCCCGAACAGATCGACCGCTTCGACGGGGCGCTGATCACCGGCAGCCCGGCCTCGACCCGCTCGGGCGCCGGCTGGACCTTGCGGCTGTTCGAGCTGATCCGGGACATGGCGACGCGCCGGCAACCGCTGGTGGGGATCTGCTTCGGCCATCAGGCGATCGCCCTGGCCCTGGGCGGTGCGGTCGGCGACAACCCCGGCGGCTGGGCGCATGGGCTGCTGCACGTCCGGATGCTGACCCGCCCCGACTGGGCCCGCGACCTGCCCGATGTGGTGCGGCTCTACGGCAGCCACAGCGAACAGGTAATCCGCGCCCCCGAGGGCGCCACCGTCCTTGCCTGCTCGGAAGGCTGCCCGATCGCCGGCCTCGCGCTGGGGCGCCACATCTACACCACCCAGCACCATCCGGAGATGGACCGCGAGTTCATCACCGACCTGACCGGCGAGATGGCCACAGAGCTGGGCCCCGACGTCACCGCCCGCGCGCTGGCCTCGCTCTCGGACCCTGCCGACACGGGCGCCTTCGCCGAGAGCATCGCGCGCTTCTTCGAAGGGGACCGCGCCCCTCAAGCCTGACAATCCCGACGGCCTTGCGCCCGCCGGGATGCCTGCGGCGCCCGTATTTGGAACGAGAAGAAGATGGGGGCGCCCCTGCTTCTTCTCGTTCCAAATACGGAAATCCGACAGATGCCCCAGGCGATGCGTCCGACAGTCGGGCGCTATCCCAGCACCACCAGCAGATCCATCACCGTGGCCTGATCGAATTCCATATGGGCGACCATCGCGGCCTCGGCCCTGTCGCGATCATGCGCCACGATCAGATCGGCGATCTCGCGGTGCTCCCGCGCCGAGGCGGCGATGGCACCGGGATAGCGGTATTGCGCCCGGTAATAGGCCATCAGCTTGCGCGCGTTGGTCTTGATCATCTCGACCAGGAAGGGGTTGCCCGAGGCCAGCGCCACCGCCTCGTGGAAGTGCAGGTTGAGCTGGTAGTAGCCATCCGGATCGCCATCGCCCTTGGCGAGGGCATGGGCCTCGCAGGCCCGTACCGCCGCGTCCAGCCTCGCGGCCTGGTCCGGCGTGCGCCGCCGCGCGGCGAGCCCGGCCGCCTGCCCCTCCAGCCGGACATGCACCTCGAGGATGCCGAGGAACTCCTCCAGCGTCGGCTTGAACAGCACCGCCCCCTTGCGCGGCAACCGGCGGATCAGCCCGGCGGTCTCAAGCTGGATGAAGGCCTCGCGCACCGGGGTGCGCGACACCGCATGCGTCTGCATCAGCGGCGCCTCTTCCAGCACGTCGCCGGGATTCAGCCGTCCGGCGTCGATATCCGCCAGAATCGCGCTGACGATTTGATCCGTCTGTCCCGCCATGCCTGCCCCGGTTGCTGCCGCGCCAAGGTAAGGCCCCGGCGCCGGCTGTGCAATCCGGGCGCATGGCCCCGCCGGGGCGGCGGTGCTAGCATCGCGGCCGACAGACAGAGGAGAGTTGCCATGGCCACCGTCAATTTGCTGAGCGATACCGAGGCCGCGCCCGAGGCGCGCGCCGTCTTCGACGAGATCCGCGCCGCCCGCGGC
Source organism: Pseudodonghicola sp. (assembly GCF_048268305.1). Classification (NCBI taxonomy): domain Bacteria; kingdom Pseudomonadati; phylum Pseudomonadota; class Alphaproteobacteria; order Rhodobacterales; family Paracoccaceae; genus Pseudodonghicola; species Pseudodonghicola sp. The sequence continues at coordinate 238,273 of NZ_JBLWVT010000004.1, read as the reverse complement.
ACCGATTACGTCAACAACTTCTGGCGGGCGCTGGCGCACGACCCCGCGCTTCTGCGCGCCACCTGGGACCGGCTGAAGGTGGTGATGGGGCCGGGGACGCTCGATCCGGTGGTCAAGGAAATGCTCTATGTCGCGGTCTCGATCGCCAATGGCTGTGAATATTGCGTCCATTCCCACAGCGCCGCCGCGCGCGCCAAGGGGATGACCGCGGAGATGTATGGCGAGCTGCTCGCCGTGGTCGGAATGGCGAGCCAGACCAATGCCCTGGCCACCGGGCTGCAGGTGCCGGTCGATCCGCAATTCCGCGCCGACTGAGACCCGGGGCGAGCGCGGGCCCCGGTCCGCGCCCGCCCTGCCCGCCCCGCACCAGTCACAGGCCAGTCATGCGCCCGGCGCAGACGGGATATGCCCTGGCCCCTCTGGCACATGATGCATGCGCAGCATAATTGATGATGCAACCGCAGAAACATCAGCCCATGAGGAGGTGCCAAATGGCCCATTCGACCACGCCGGCGGCCCTGTCCGCCCCCTTCCCCAGCCTCTATTCCATCCTGACCGAACTGTTCGGCAGCAGCGCCGAGACCCCGTCGCAAAGCCGTCAGGTTATCGAGATTTCCAAGCTCAGCGACGCCGAACTGGCCGATCGCGGGCTGAAACGGGCCGATATCGCCCGTTTCGTCATGCATGACTCGCTCTGGGCCTGAACCGGCCCAAGCGCGATTTCAGACGTCTCCCCTCGGCTTTGCCCGAATTGACCTGGCCCTGCCCCTCGGCGGGGCCTTTTTCCGTTCAAACATGCCGCGTCGATGCTGCATTGCAGAAACCGCAAGGCGGGCATGCGGGATTCCCCCCTACTCACGTCAGCACTATTGACCAAATATCAGGGCAAGGGAGCACCAATTCTGTAACGACTTTACGAGGGTCAAAAATGGCACATACGACCAGCCAACCGTCCGCCGGTTTCTCGATCTCGCGCCCCTTCGTGGCCTTTGGCCATGGGCTGTGGGCCTGGATGGAGCGCATCGCCGAAGCCAATTCGCGCCAGGATCAGATCAAGTATCTGCAATCGCTGAGCGACGCCGAACTGGCGCAACGCGGTATCAAGCGTGACCGCATCGTCTATCACGTCTTCGCCGACCGGATCGCCATCTGATCCGCCGGGCGGCCATCCGATATCGGACCAGGGCGCCTGAACGCGCCCGGTCCCGACCTTGACTAGCCGCCGATCAGGCGTCGCAGGACCGGTTCCAACTGGCTGCGGCGGGCCGGATCGGCGATCTGCTCTTGCAGAATCCGCTGCGCCTGCGGCCAGTCCCTGATCGCCGCGCGGGTCAAAGCGGCCAGCAGATCGGGCCAGGCCGGATCGCTGCAGGACGTGTTCGTCGCATCGGGCACCACCCAGACCACACCATCCCCCGCCCCGCCCAGCGTCTCGGCAAGACCGCAACGCCGCGAGGGCGGCGCATCGCGCCGGATCAGCGTGGCGATGTCGGTCAAGGCCGGCGCGCCGATCTGCGGGCGCAGCGGATCCCGCCCCCACCCCGAGATGTCGATACTGTCGACCCCGCCCTGGGTCAGCGTCACCGTGCCCCCGTCACCCGCGCGCAGCGCATCACCGTAAAGCTCCCGCGCGACCGACAGAGTCCGCGCCTGATCCGAGGCATAGAGCGTCAGCCGCAGCGCCAACGGGCGGATCTGGGGGGCGATTTCCTGAAACAGGCCGGCATCGACATCCGGGGCGGCCAGGATGATCTGACCGAAAAGCGGCCCCTGCCCCGGGTGCCCCGCCTGCATCAGCATCAGCGCCGCGAGCAGCGGGCGGGCGCCAAGCCCCTCGGCCAGCAGATGGATGCGACGAGCGCCGGCCCGCTGCCGCAGCGCCTCCAGAAACCGCGCCAGACGCGGACCGCTGAGATCGGCCGCCGCGGTGTCGCCGATGTAATCCACCACCGAACCGCCCGAAGCCCAGGAATAGAGCACCGGAAGCCCGTCGAAGCGCAGCGCGACGGCCAGGCCGGCGGCGCGGCGGGTGGCCTCTTCGAATCCCATGCCGGCGCCATGGACATAGACCAGCAGCTCGGGCGCTGCGCGACTGGCCAGGGCGCGGTCCAGCCTTGCGTAAAAGCCCGCCTCGGCCAGCGGATCGACCCGGCGCAAGACCGCATGGCCAAGCCCCACCGGATCGGGCAGCGACACCTCGGCCCTGCCGAACTCCGGATCACCGCGACCACCGCCATAGAAGCTTTGCGGCAGCCCCTCGTCATTGCGGGCGCGGTCAGTGGCAAAGAAGAGCGTCGCCTTCTGCAGCGCCGGCACCTGTGGCGGGGCCGGCAGATCAGGCGACCGACCGCCCAGCCCCGTCGCCACCCGGGCAAGCGCCGCGAGCGCCGGGGCGGTTTCCCCGGCACTGAGGCCGCTGGCCTGCTGTTCGCCCAGAAGGCTGAGCAGACTTTCGCGCGCCGCCTCGAGCTGGTCGGTATCCTCAAGCAGCGCCGCCGCCTGGGCATAGAGCGGGATCGGATCGCGGCCGACCTCCACCCGCAGCGCGGCGGCGAAATCGGCGAGCTGCGCCTTGACCTGCGCCGCCTGTGCCGCGCTGCCCCCTTCGATCATCAGATCGGCGGCCAGGGCATAGAGGTCGAAGATCACCCGCGCGTCGACGGCATCGTCCTTTTGCAGCACCGCCAACAGCGCCGCGATGCGATCAAGCGCCGCGTCGGGGTCGTTGGCGATATTGTAGCGCAGCGTGGCGAACCCCGGATCCGCCGGCAGCGTGGGCGCCTCATTGGCTGCCGCCTGCGGCGCAGCCTCTTCGGCGCGCGGGACGGTAGCGACCGCAAAGGTCAAAAACGCCGCCAGCGCCGCCCGGATCATGGTCTTTCCAGCCATCGTCACACCGTTTCACCACCCACCCGGACCCTCCGGGCCATTCGCTCCGATCTAGGCCCTTCGGAGGGGAATTGCATCAGCCCCCATGCAGTCGCGCATGGCTTTCATCTTGCCGAACCTCGCCGAAGGCCGCACAACTGACGCGGACCGGTCGAGGAGGAGCGGGCATGCGTTACCAGAATTCCAAAATGAATGGATTCTCGTTACATTTCTCTTGCTCCGAATCGCGTCAGGCCGTAATACCCGACCAATCGGTCGTCTTATGAATATGGAATGACTGGAGAGAAGAACGAATGGACGCCTTCATCTGCGATGCCCAGCGCACCCCGATCGGCCGTTACGGCGGGGCCCTGTCCCAGGTCCGCGCCGACGATCTGGCCGCGATCCCGATTGCCGCGCTGATGGCGCGCAACCCGCAGGTGGATTGGGCAAGCCTGGATGACGTGATCTTCGGCGACGCCAACCAGGCGGGCGAAGACAACCGCAACGTCGGCCGCATGGCCGCCCTGCTGGCCGGTCTGCCGGTCGAGGTGCCGGGGAGCACGATCAACCGCCTTTGCGCCTCTGGCATGGATGCCGTGGGCGCCGCCGCCCGGGCGATCCGCGCCGGCGATTACGACATGGCGATTGCCGGCGGCGTCGAAAGCATGTCGCGCGCGCCCTTCGTGATGCCGAAGGCGACCAGCGCCTTTTCGCGGTCGAACGCGGTCTATGACACCACCATCGGCTGGCGCTTCGTCAATCCCAAGATGAAGGCGCAATATGGCGTCGATTCGATGCCGGAGACCGCCGACAACGTCGCCGCCGACTATGACGTCAACCGCGCCGACCAGGATGCTTTCGCCGCCCGCAGCCAGGCCCGCTGGGCTGCGGCGCAGGCCGCCGGTGTGTTCAAGGAGGAGATCACACCGGTCGTTATTCCCCAGCGCAAGGGCGATCCGGTGACCGTCGATACCGACGAACACCCGCGCCCCGGCACCACCGCCGAACAGCTGGCCAAGCTGAAGGGCGTCAACGGCCCCGATCTGACGGTCACCGCCGGCAATGCCTCGGGCGTCAACGACGGCGCTGCGGCGCTTTTGCTGGCGAATGAGGCGGCGGCGGCCAAGAATGGCCTGACCCCGATCGCCCGCGTGGTGGCGATGTCCGCCGCCGGCGTCGCGCCGCGCGTCATGGGCATCGGCCCGGTGCCCGCGACCCGCAAGGTTCTGGCGCGCGCAGGGCTCACCATCGACCAGATGGATGTGATCGAACTGAACGAAGCCTTCGCCAGCCAGGGTCTTGCCACCCTGCGCGAACTGGGTGTGGCGGATGATGCCCCCCACGTGAACCCCAATGGCGGCGCGATCGCCATCGGCCACCCGCTCGGCATGTCGGGCGCGCGGCTGGTGATGACGGCGGCCTATCAGCTCCAACGCACCGGCGGGCGCTATGCGCTGTGCACCATGTGCGTGGGGGTTGGTCAGGGGGCTGCCCTGATAATCGAACGCGTCTGAGGAGAGACGCCCCAAACGGGAGGACTGCGACATGTATGCCCAGATGATCAAGACCGCCGGAACCGGCGTCAAATCCCCCGAGGAAATGACCGAGGAGGAGCGCCGGTTCCAGGCCCGCGTCGATGCGAACGAGAAGATCGAGCCCAAGGACTGGATGCCCGAGGACTATCGCAAGACGCTGATCCGTCAAATCGGGCAACATGCGCATTCCGAGATCGTCGGCCAGTTGCCGGAAGGCAACTGGATCACCCGCGCCCCTACGCTGGAGCGCAAGGCGATCCTGCTGGCCAAGGTCCAGGATGAGGCCGGCCACGGCCTCTACCTCTATTGCGCCGCCGAAACGCTGGGGGTCAGCCGCGACGAGCTGACCGAACAGCTTTTGTCGGGCAAGATGAAATACAGCTCCATCTTCAACTATCCGACGCTGACCTGGGCCGACATGGGCGCCGTGGGCTGGCTGGTCGATGGCGCCGCCATCATGAACCAGGTGCCGTTGCAGCGGACATCCTTTGGCCCCTACTCCCGCGCGATGATCCGCATCTGCAAGGAGGAAAGCTTTCACCAGCGGCAGGGCTACGACATCATGATGAAGATGGCGCAGGGCACCCCGGCGCAGAAGAAGATGGCGCAGGATGCGCTCAATCGCTTCTGGTATCCCTCGCTGATGATGTTCGGGCCCTCCGACAAGGACTCGGTCCATTCCACCCAGTCGATGGCCTGGAAGATCAAGATGAACACCAACGACGAGCTGCGCCAGAAGTTCGTCGACCAGACCGTGCCGCAGGCGGAATATCTGGGCCTGACCGTTCCCGACGAACACCTGACCTGGAACGAGGAGCGCGGGCATTACGATTTCTCGGAACCCGACTGGTCCGAATTCTATGACGTGCTGAAGGGCAATGGCCCCTGCAACACCGACCGGCTGACCGCCCGGCGCGAGGCCTGGGCCGAAGGCCAATGGGTGCGCGACGCCATGCTGGCCCATGCCCGCAAGAAAGCGGCCGCGAAGGTCGCGGCGGAATAATCCGGTGACGGGCCATCCGGCCCAACCCTGAGCCATCACCCGGCGCCTGCGCGCGTCCGGGGCTAGGAGGAGTTTGACCCATGAAAAACGAATGGCCCCTTTGGGAAGTCTTCATTCGCGGCCAGCACGGCATGAGCCACCGCCATGTCGGCAGCCTGCACGCGCCCGACGCCGAAATGGCGATCAAGAACGCCCGTGACGTCTATACCCGCCGCAATGAGGGCGTGAGCATCTGGGTGGTCGAGGCGCGCCATATCGCGGCCTCCTCGCCCAGCGACAAGGGCCCGCTCTACGAGCCGAGCGAGTCGAAGGTCTATCGCCACCCGACCTTCTTCGACATCCCCGACGAAGTGGGGGCGATGTGATGACGCGGGACGAGGCCTTTTTCGAATTTCTCTGCCGGATGGGGGACAATACCCTGATCCTCGGCCATCGGGTCAGCGAATGGTGCGGTCACGCGCCGGTCCTGGAGGAGGACATCGCGCTGGCCAATACCGCGCTCGACCTGATCGGCCAGACCCAGCTCTGGCTCGGGCTCGCCGGTGAGATCGAGGGAGAGGCGCGCGACGCCGACAAGCTCGCCTTTCACCGCGACGCCTGGGATTTCCGCAACCTGCTGCTGGTCGAGATGCCGAACGGCGATTTCGGCCGCACCCTGATGCGGCAGTTCCTGTTCGACGCCTGGCACACGATCCTGCTGGGCCGGCTGATGAAATCCTCGGACACCCGCGTCGCAGAGATCGCCGAGAAGGCCAGCAAGGAGGCCGCCTATCACCTGGAACGCTCTGCCGACACCGTGGTGTCGCTGGGCGACGGGACCGAGGAGAGCCATGCCCGCATGCAGGCGGCGCTGGATTACCTTTGGCCTTACGTGGGCGAGATGTTCGTGGTCGACGCGGTGGATCAGGCGATGGCGGAAGAGGGCATCGCCCCCGATCCGGCCAGCCTGCGCGCGGAATACGACGCGCTGGTGGGTCGCGTGCTGGAGGAGGCGACGCTCACCATTCCCGACAGCCGTTTCGCCCATAAGGGCGGCCGCGACGGGCGGATGCACAGCGAACATCTGGGCCATCTGCTGACCCAGATGCAGTGGTTGCAGCGCGCCTATCCCAACGCCCGCTGGTAACGCCGGTTCATTCGGAACACTCTGCGCCCCGCACCAAGGCGGGGGCGGAAACGGCAGGTGGGGCAAAGGCCCCGCCGCAGGAGGAGACCCCCATGCGCCAAACGCAGGACCGCCCCAGCGTTCAGCAGATCTGGGACTGGCTGGGCCAGGTGCCCGACCCCGAGATCCCGGTGATCTCGCTGACCGATCTGGGCATCATCCGCGACGTGGACTGGCAGGGTGACACGCTGGTCGTCACCGTCACGCCCACCTATTCCGGTTGCCCGGCGACCACGATCATCAACCTCGACATCGAAACCGCCCTGCGCGGCCACGGGATCGAGAAGATCGAGCTGAAACGCCAGCTCTCCCCCGCCTGGACCACCGATTGGCTGACCGAGGCGGGCCGTGCCAAGCTGGAGGCATACGGCATCGCCCCGCCCCAGCCCGCCGGCGGCCCTGACCGCTGCCCGCATTGCGGATCGACCCATGTGGAGAAGGTCAGCCAGTTCGGCTCGACCCCCTGCAAGGCGACCTGGCGCTGCCGGGACTGCCTGGAACCCTTCGACTATTTCAAGTGCATCTGAGGAGAAGCAGATGGCGCGTTTCCACGACCTGACCGTCACCGATATTCACAAGACCATCCGCGATGCGGTGGTCGTCACGCTGAAACCGCAGGCCGGCGACGAGGCCGCCTTTGACTTCATCCAGGGCCAATATCTGACCTTCCGCCACGATTTCGACGGCGAGGAATTGCGGCGCAGCTATTCCATCTGCGCCGGCAAGGACGAAGGCGTTCTGCAGGTCGGCATCAAGCGGGTCGACGGCGGCGCCTTTTCGACCTGGGCCAATGAGGATCTGAAGGTCGGCGACATGCTGCAAGCGATGTCGCCGATGGGCAGCTTCCACACCCCCTTGGACGCAGGCGCCGGGCGGCAGTACCTGGGCTTCGCCGGCGGCTCCGGCATCACGCCGGTGCTGTCGATCCTGAAAACCGTGCTGGCGCGCGAACCGAAATCCGCCTTCACGCTGGTCTATGCCAACAAGGGCGTGAACACGATCATGTTCCGCGAGGAGCTGGAGGATCTGAAGAACCTCTACATGGGGCGGCTGAACGTCATTCATGTCCTCGAGAGCGACGCGCAGGAGATCGACCTCTTCACCGGGCGGGTGACGCAGGAGAAATGCGGCGAGCTGTTCAAGCACTGGATCGATATCGAGAATGTGGATACCGCCTTTATCTGCGGGCCGGAGCCGATGATGCTGGGCATCGCCGCGGCGCTGCGCGACCACGGGCTGAGCGACGCGCAGATCAAGTTCGAGCTGTTCGCCTCGGCCCAGCCGGGCCGGCTGGCGCGCAAGGCCGTCAGCAAGGACGCCGCCAACAGCGCCAATCAGACCACGGCGGCGATCACGCTGGACGGCGCCACCCAGACGGTGACCATGAGCAAGGACACCTCGATCCTCGACGCCGCGCTGCAGAACGCGATGGACGCCCCCTATGCCTGCAAGGCCGGGGTCTGCTCCACCTGCCGCTGCCGGGTGCTGGAGGGCGAGGTGGAGATGATCGCCAACCACGCGCTGGAAGATTACGAGGTTGAGAAGGGCTATGTCCTGTCCTGCCAATCCTACCCGCTGACCGACCGCGTCGTGGTCGATTACGACCAGTAACCCCACCCTGAGGGAGGAAAGACCATGACCGAAGACATGCGGATCGAGGATTACCTGGCCCAAGGCGGGGTGCTGAGCAATCCCACCAATGTGCCGCCGCGCTATCGCGCCGAGCTGATGAAGCTGATGGCAAGCTTTGTCGACAGCGAGTTGGCGGGGGCCGCCGGCTTCGCCGACATCATCAACCAGGGCCCCGGCATCAAGGAACGGATCGCGGCGGCCAAGATCGTGCTGGAAAAGACCGATCATGCCGACAAGGTGCTGCGGATCATGGGCGATTTCGGCGCCGATACCGACCGTTACGCCACCCATCACCCCTGGACCGCAAGGTTGGCGCGCGAGGCCGACATCGGCGCGACGCGCGGCGAACACGACATGCGGCTGGCGGTCTTCAACTATCCGCTGATGGGCTGGACCGATGCGGTCACCATGAACCTGCTGATGGGCCGCGCCGCCTGTGTGCAGATGACGGATTTCGCGCTGGTCTCCTATCAGCCGCTGGCCGAGGCCTTCCGCGCCATCGCTCCGATCGAGGCGCGCCATGCCGAGCTGGCCGAGGAAGGGATCGCCAAGCTGATCGCCAATGGCGAGACCCCGGCGATCGAGGCGAGCCTGGCCTATTGGTGGCCCCGCGTCGCGGCCAGCTTCGGCGCCACCGCCTCGGCCAAGGCCGACAGCCTCAAGGCGATGGGGCTGCGCCATATCCCCAATGCCGAGCTGAAAACGCGCTGGGAGGCCGAGACCCGCACCGTGCTGGCCCGGCTGGGGCTGAACGCACCGGCCTGAATGACGGGCAACCGACACGATGACGCCCGGCCCCAATGCGATAGCGGAGGCCGGGCGAGCGATCCCCCTTGCCCCCGCCCCGCTGGCTTCTAAGGTTCCCCCGAACCAGACCACAGGCGAGGGCCATTCCCATGATCATCAGCACCCCCCATAGCTATTCCGACGGCGACACCCAGTTCATCGGCCGGCTCGTCTATGACGAGGACGGCAGCGGCCAGCGGCCCGGCATTCTGGTCATCCCCGCCTTCGGGGGTCTTGGAAATTTCGAAATCGAACGCGCCGAAGAGCTTGCCGCGCTTGGCTATATCGTGCTGGCGGTGGACTATTACGGCGAGGGCGCCCAGGCCAGCGGACCGGAGCAGGCAAGCGAGTGGATGCGAGCGCTGAACGCCGACCGGCCGCTGATCGCCCAGCGCATCACCGCCGCCTTTGACGAGATCAGGAGCCTGCCGATGGTCGATCCGGCCCGGATCGGCTGCATGGGCTATTGCTTCGGCGGCAAGATCAGCCTCGATCTGGCCCGCACCGGTGCCGATCTTTGCGCCGCCGTATCGCTGCACGGGTTGTTCGACGCGCCGCCGATGCCGCGCCAAAAGATGAAGGCCGCAGTGCTGGCCTGCCACGGCTGGGACGATCCGCTGGCCACGCCCGAGGCGGTGGTGACCTTCGCCGCCGAGATGACCGAGATTTGCCCCGACTGGCAATTGCTGGCCTTCGGCCACACCGGCCACGCCTTCACCAATCCGGCCGCCAATGCCCCCGGCATGGCCTTCAGCGAGGCCGCAAACCGCCGGTCGTGGGAAAACCTGACCCGCTTCTTCGCCGACAAGCTGGGCAAGTGATCTGGCGGGCATGAAAAAGGCGGCTCCGGGATCCGGGGCCGCCTGATGAATGATCGGAAGAACCGGATCAGCCGAGGATTTCGGCGGTCAGTTGCTCAAGGCTCTTGCTGGCGATGTCCAGCATCTCCTTCACCTCAGCCTCGGTGATGATCATCGGCGGGCAGAAGGCCAGCGCGTCGCCCATGGCGCGGGAGATCAGGCCGTTTTCCAGCATATAGCCCGCCATCTTGGCGCCAAGCTGGCCGGCGGGGATCTCCATGCCCTCGGGCGCGACCAGTTCCAAAGCGGCGATCAGGCCAACGCCGCGGGATTCGCCCACCAGCGGGCTGCCGGTCAGATCGTCCAGCCCCTTGCGCATGATCGCCCCCATGGCGGCGGCATTGCCGACCAGGTCACGTTCTTCGATGATCTTGAGGTTTTCCAGCGCGATGGCGGCCCCAACCGGGTGCGCGGCGCCGGTATAGCCATGCCCCAGCACGCCGATCTTGTCGCTTTCGTCCGCGATCGGCTGATAGACGCGATCGTTCATCATGAAGGCCGAGAACGGGAAATAGGACGAGGTGATCTGCTTGGACATGGTCATGATGTCCGGCTTGATCCCAAAGGTTTCAGAGCCGAACATCTTGCCGGTCCGGCCGAAACCGCAGATCACCTCGTCGGCGATCAGCAGGATGTCGTATTTCGCCAGAACCTCCTGGATCTTCTCCCAATAGGTCGCCGGCGGCACCACGACGCCACCCGCGCCCATCACCGGCTCGCCGATGAAGGCGGCGACGGTATCGGGACCTTCGGCCAGGATCATCGCCTCCAGATCGGCGGCACAGCGGCTGGCGAACTGTTCCTCGGTCTCGCCCTCCTGACCCTCTTTCCAGTAGTGCGGGCAGGTGGTGTGCAGGATGCCCGGGAACGGCAGGTCAAAGGACCGGTGGTTGTTCACCAGACCGGTCAGCGAGGCCGACAGCGCGGTCACGCCGTGATAGCCGCGGTTGCGCGAGATGATCTTTTTCTTCTTGGGCAGACCCAGCGCGTTCGACCGATACCAGATCAGCTTGACGATAGTGTCATTGGCTTCCGAGCCCGAGTTGGTGAAGAACACCTTGCTCATCGGCACCGGCGCCATGCTGACCAGCTTTTCGGCCAGGTCGATGACCGGCCCGTGCGAGCGGGCGCTGAAGTTGTGATAATAGGGCAGCTTGCTCATCTGCGCGGCGGCCACATCGACCAGACGCTTTTCGTTGAAACCGACGCCAACGCTCCACAGACCGGCCATGCCCTCGATATAGGTCTTGCCGTTGTTGTCGGTGACGCGAATGCCTTCACCGCTCTCCAGAACCAGGGGGCCGTCCTTTTCCAGCGCACGCGCATTGGTATAGCTGTGCATGTGATAGGCGGCGTCGCGCGCTTCGGGCGAATTCGGTCTGAGGGTCATGGGGGGAGCCTTTCTTCAAGCTTTGTGCGGGCCTCACGGGTCCGGTCGGAATCGACCGTTTCGGTCTGGAATAGACGATACGCACTCTGCGTCAAAAAAAGCGAGAGGGAACCAGCCATTCGCCCGGTTCCCGCCCTGAACTTTATATCAAATTGCCCGATGCGCAGCCACCCGGCGCCACCCCAAGGAGCGTTTGCCGGATCAGAGCCCGGGCACCCCCCGCAATGTCAGGTTACAGACCAGGTCGGCGTAATCGTCCCTTTCATGTGCTTCAGCCCCGGAATTCCACATGAAATACCAGTTCAGCATGCCATAGACCGACATCGTGGCCCCCCGCAGTTTCCCCGGGTGGGCAGCGAAAACCTCCGGTGCAAGGTCATGCAGACATTGCCCCATGAATTTGACCATATCCCGCTGATAGGCGCGCATCTGGTCCTGCTGATCCTCTGGCAGCGCCGACAGGGCGCTGATCTGGACCTGATGTTCGTGATCGGCCCCCTGATAGGCGCGCAGGATCTCTCTCAGCACCCGCCGCAGCCTGTCGGCGGGGCTCAGCCCCTCGGTATCGACGGCGAGAATGCGATCCCTGAGACTGGAGAGATAGCTGTCCAGAATGTCGTAAAGGATCGCATCCTTGCTGTCATAGTAGTGATAGATATTGGCCTTGGAGATGCCGCATTCCTTCGCCAGCTTGGTCATCGACGCGCGGTCGAAGCCCTCCTCGGCAAAGACCTTGGCGGCCGCCGTCAGGATCTGGGCGCGTTTGTGATCGTGGTCTTTGGCGATGGTCCGGGCCAAGGGTCACTCCTTCGGGCGATTATCGACGACCCGTACCGCTTTCCCCTGGGATCGTTCAACCTCGCCCGGGTCAAGCACGTCGATTTCGGTGGAAATCCCGACCACGTCCTTGATCCGTTTGTAGAGCATGCGGGCGGCGGCGGTTTTCGACATCTCGTCGGTGCTGTCCGCCGAGGCCTCGACAAAGACCCGCATCGCATCCATCCGGCCGGAGCGGTAGAGTTCGATCTGGAAGTGGTTGGACAGCCCGCCGGTGGCGATCACCTGCTCCTCGATCTGGGTGGGAAAGACGTTGACGCCGCGCAGGATCATCATGTCATCCGACCGGCCGGTGATCTTGGCCATGCGCCGCATCGACCGCGCGGTGCCCGGCAGCAGCCGGGTCAGGTCGCGGGTGCGATAGCGAATCATCGGCAGGCCTTCCTTGGTCAGCGTGGTGAAGACCAGCTCGCCCATCTCGCCGTCCGCCACCGGCTCGCCGGTCTCGGGGTTGATGATCTCGGGATAGAAGTGATCCTCCCAGATCACCGGGCCATCCTTGGTCTCGACGCATTCATTGGCAACACCCGGCCCCATGATCTCGGACAGGCCATAGATATCGACCGCATGCATGTCGAAGGCCTCCTCGACCTCCTTGCGCATGGCGTCGGTCCAGGGTTCGGCGCCGAAGACACCGACCGAGAGCGAGCTTTCGCGCGGATCGAGCCCGACCTTGTGGAACTGCTCGAGGATATTGAGCATGTAGGAGGGTGTCACCATGATGCCGTCGGGCCGGAAGTCATTGATCAGGCTCACCTGCTTTTCGGTCTGCCCGCCGCTCATCGGCACCACGGTGGCCCCGAGCCGTTCGATGCCGTAATGCGCCCCGAGCCCGCCGGTGAACAGCCCATAGCCATAGGCGTTATGCACCACATTGCCGCGCCGGAGTCCCGAGGCGCGCAGGCTGCGCGCCACCAGATCGGCCCAATTGTCGATATCGCGCTGGGTATAGCCCACCACCGTCGGCTTGCCCGTGGTGCCGGACGAAGCGTGCAACCGCACGATCTGCTCCCGCGGCACCGCGAAGAGGCCGAAGGGATAGTTGTCGCGCAGGTCGTTCTTGTAGGTGAAAGGGAACTTGGCCAGATCGGAGAGCTGCTTCAGATCGTCCGGGTGCACCCCGGCGGCATCGAAGCGGGCGCGATACATCGGCACATTGTCATAAGCATGGCGCAGCGACCATTTCAGCCGCTCGAGCTGCAACGCCTCGATTTCATCGCGCGAGGCGATTTCGATCGGGTCCAGATCGGCTTTGTTGGGGGTTAGATCCTTCATGGCATCCTCCTCGCCTGAAATCTTGTCTTGCTGTCCCGCCGGCTCCTCTGCCGGCGGGGCGGTCAGCTCTCGGCGTCCTCGTCGAAAAGCTGACCCTTGATCGCGCGCGAGATGCCGCGGAATTCGGCGATCACCTGCCCGGTCTGGGTGGCGACCCTCACGTCATAGATGCCGCTGCGACCGGTCTGGCTGATCTCGGTCGCGGTGGCGGTCAACCGATCGCCCAGCCGTCCGGGGGCGAGAAAGCTGATCAGGTTGTGCTGCGCCACGGTCGACTGGTTGCGACTGTTGCAGGCATAGGCAAAGGCGGTGTCGGCCAGCATGAAGGTGACACCGCCATGGCAGATGCTGTGACCGTTGCAATGGTGTGCCTCGACCGTCAGCGACAGGCTGGCGCGGCCCTCTCCAACCTGGTCGATCTCCATCCCGGCCCAGCGGGCGGCATGGTCGTTCTCCCACATCGCGGCGGCAGAGCGTTTGGCGCGATCCTCGGGCGTCATGGTCATTCCCCCCGGAAGACGGGCGCGCGTTTTTCCAGAAACGCGGCGACCCCCTCGGCGTAATCGGCGCTTTCGCCGCAGGTCTTCATCGCGTCGGCCTCAAGCTCAAGATGCTGGCTCAGCGTGTCGACCGCGGCGGCCTGGATGCACTGCTTGGTCAGGCCCAGCCCCAGCGTCGGACCATTGGCGAAGCGCTCGGCCAGCGCGCGGGCCTCTGCCATCAGCTGATCGTCAGGCAGCGCCTTCCAGATCAGCCCCCAATCCTCGGCCTTCTGTGCGCTCAGCGGCTGGGCGGTAAAGGCCAGCCCCTTGGCGCGCGCCTCGCCCAGCAGACGGGGCAGATGCCAGCTTCCGCCGGTATCGGGGATCAGCCCGACCTTGGAAAAGGACTGGATGAACTTGGCGCTTTCTGCGGCCAGCACCATGTCGCAGGCCAATGCCAGATTGGCACCGGCACCGGCGGCGACACCGTTGACCGCACAGATCACCGGGAAATTCAGCGACCGGATCAGATTGACCAGCGGCGCATAGAAGGTCCTCACGGTATGGCCCAGATCGGGCGACCCATCCATCTTGCGCGGATCGCGGTCGCCCAGATCCTGGCCAGCGCAAAATCCGCGCCCTGCCCCGGTCAGCAGCACCGCCCGCTTGCCACCGTCCCGCGCAGATTCCAGCGCGGCGCGCAGGGCATGGTGCATCTCTTCGGTAAAGCTGTTCAGCCGCTCCGGCCGGTTCAGCGTGATCTCGACCCAAGCGCCGTGATCCGTGGTCAGAATCGTGTCTGACATCCTCTCCTCGCCCTTTATTTCTCCCGAAGCGCGAACCACCCGAACCGGATGCGGCGCTTCTCCCCGGACAAATTCCTTGCATAAACCGACCGGACGGTCAATATATTGAATCGAGGGATCGCCGCCTTGTGAAGCGCGGCGCAGAGGGACGACAACGGGAGGTTCGTCATGAGCATTCAACAGATCGCCAGCTTTGCCGCCGGTGAATGGGTGGCGCCTGGCGCCGGCGCGCGGAAGATCGCCAGCGCCATCACCGGCGCGGTGATCGCCGAGGCCGGCAACGACACGCTCGACGTGCGGGCGATGCTGGATTACGCCCGCGGCAAGGGCGGCCCGGCGCTGCGAGCGATGACCTTTCATCAGCGCGCCCGCATGCTGAAGGCGCTGGGACAATATCTGAACAGCCACAAGCAGGCGCTTTACGATATCTCATTCGACACCGGTGCCACCCAATCCGACCACCTGATCGACATCGATGGCGGCATCGGCACGCTTTATGTCTTCGCCTCGAAGGGCCGGCGCGAGATGCCGGACGATACCATCTATCTCGATGGCGGGGTCGAGGTGCTGGGCCGCACGGGCCAGTTCCTGGGGCAGCATGTCTGCACCTCGCTGCAGGGCGTGGCGGTGCATATCAACGCCTTCAACTTCCCGGTCTGGGGCATGCTGGAAAAGCTCGCCCCCACCCTGCTGGCGGGTGTACCGGCGATCGTGAAACCCGCGACCAACAGCTGCTATGTCACCGAACTGGCGGTGCGGCTGATGCTGGAAAGCGGTCTTCTGCCCGAGGGCGCGCTGCAGCTCGTCACCGGGGGCCTGGGCGATATGCTCGACTGCCTGGGCATGCAGGATGTGGTCAGCTTCACCGGCTCAGCCGAAACCGCGCTGATGCTGCGATCGAACAGGAACATCCTTGAAAACTCTGTCCGATTCGTCGCCGAACAGGACAGTCTGAACGCCTCGATCCTCGGCCCCGACGCGGTGCCGGGCACGCCGGAATTCGATCTGTTCATCAAGGAGGTCAGCCACGAGATGACCGCCAAGGCGGGGCAGAAATGCACCGCGATCCGCCGCATCCTGGCGCCCGAGGCGCAGGTCGGCGCGGTGATCGAGGCGCTGCGCGAGCGGCTGTCGAAAGTGGTGATCGGCGATCCCCGGCTGGAGGGCACCCGCATGGGCGCGCTGGTCTCGGCCGGGCAGAAGGCCGACGTGCTGGCCAAGGTCGCCCTGATCGGGGCGGAGGCCGAGCGGGTGTTCGGCGATCCGGAAAACTTCACCGTCGAGGGGGCAGAGGCCGATGCCGGCGCCTTCCTGCCGCCGATGCTGTTCCATTGCGCCGATCCCGACCGGGCCGAGCGCGTGCACGATACCGAGGCCTTTGGCCCGGTGTCGACCATCATGGGCTATCGCGATCTCGACCATGCCATCGACATCGCCAAACGCGGCCAGGGGTCGCTGGTCGCCTCGCTGATCACCCATGACCCGACCGTCGCGCGGCAGGTGGTGCTGGGGGCGGCGGCCTATCACGGGCGCATCTATATCAACGACCGGGTGTCGATGAAGGAATCGACCGGCCACGGCTCTCCCCTGCCCCATATGATCCATGGCGGCCCCGGCCGCGCCGGCGGCGGTGAGGAGATGGGCGGTATTCGCGGCGTCATGCATTACATGCAGCGCACCGCGATCCAGGGCTCTCCCGACATGATCACGGCGATCGGCAACAAATGGGTCCCTGGCGCGACCGAGATCAAGGGGCCGGCGCATCCCTTCACCCGCCATTATGGCGAGCTTGCCATCGGCGAGACACTGCACAGCGCCGCGCGGGTGGTCAGCCTGGAGGACATCGAGCATTTCGCCGAATTCACCGGTGACACCTTCTATGCCCACATGGACGACGAGGCGGCGAAGCGGAACCCGTTCTTCCCGGGTCGGGTGGCGCATGGCTATCTGCTGCTCAGCTTCGCGGCCGGGCTGTTCGTCGAGCCGACCGAAGGGCCGGTGCTGGCCAATACCGGGCTCGATTCCCTGCGGTTCATGAAACCGGTGGTGGCCGGCGACAGCATCAAGGTGCGGCTGACGGTGAAGCAGAAGACGCCGCGCACCGAAGAGTATGGCGAGGTGCGCTGGACCGTGACACTGACCAATCAGAACGACGAACAGGTCGCGGAATACGAGTTGCTGACCATGAACGCCTTCTGAGGCGGGGCCCGCGAAGCGGGCGATTTCAGGATGGTGGCGGCGCGGCGGCGCCGCTACTCTGTCCGGCATGAAAGACACACCCGACAGTTGGTTCGACACCGCCGCCCAAACCCTGACCGATCCGCAGAACCAGCGGGTCTGGTCGATCATCGTCTCGCTGTTCGGCGATCTGGCGCAGGCGCCCGGCGACCGGCTGAGCGGCAGCGCGCTGTCGCGGATCATCATCCCCGCCGGCATCAAGCCCGAGGCGATCCGGGTGGCGCTGCACCGGCTGCGCAAGGACGGCTGGATCGACAGCGCCCGCCAGGGGCGCGCCAGCGAACATTTCCTCACCGATTTCGGCCGCGCCCGCAGCGCCGAGGTCAGCCCGCGCATCTATCCCCCCGCCACGCCCGAGCCGCAGACCTGGCACCTGCTGATCGCCGAAGAGGGCCCGGGGCAAAGCGCGCTGGATGATCTGCTGCTGACGCGGGACTATTTCAGCCTGAGCCGTACGGTGGCGCTGGGATCGGGGCCGCTGCCCGAGGCCTGCGAGGATCTGCTGGTGCTCGACGTCGATGCCCGCGCAGTGCCCGACTGGGTCCGCGCCCGCGCCTGCCCGGCGGAGCTGTCGGAAGCGGCGAACAGCCTGCTCGACGCGTTGACGCAGACCGAAGCGCTGCTCCCCGAGGATCCGGCCGAGATCACGCCGCTGCAGATCGCCACGCTCAGGATGCTGATCGTCCACCGCTGGCGCCGGGTGGTGCTGCGCCAGCCCGATCTGCCGGCCGCCTTCTTCCCACCCGACTGGCCCGGCCCGACCTGCCGCGCCGCAGTGCTGCGCCTGTTCGACCGGCTGCCGCGCCCGGCGTTGGCGGATCTGGAGGCCGAATAGGGCGGCGTCGCGTCGCAGCCACGCGATCTCGCTTCCCAGAGCCGGAATTATCGGTAAGGTTGTGGAGAACAAAGGGAAAGCAACCCCCGATGACAGATATCCACCACAGTGACATCCTGATCGTCGGCGCCGGATTTTCCGGCCTGATCATGGCGCTGGAGGCACGCCGGCGCGGGCTGAGCAATATCGTCATCCTCGAGAAGGCCGGAGATATCGGCGGCACCTGGCGCGACAATACCTATCCCGGGGTGGCCTGCGACATCCCCTCGCATCTCTACTCCATCGCCTCGCACCCCAATCCGGACTGGAGCCGCAGCTATGCCCCGGGCGCGGAGATCTGGGCCTATATGCGCAATGTCGCGCACAGGGAGGGGCTTTATCACTATTGCCGCTTCGGGCAGGAGCTGGCGGCGGCGCATTGGAATGGCGCCGGCTGGCAGGTCGAGACCGCGCGGGGCGACCGCTTTGCCGCTCCGGTGCTCGTGCTTGCGACCGGCGCCCTGCACCAGCCACTGCTGCCCCCGATCGAGGGGCTGAACAGCTTTCCCGGCCCAGCCTTCCACTCTGCCCGCTGGGATCACGACGCCGACATCGACGGCAAGCGGGTGGCGGTGGTGGGCAGCGGCGCCTCGGCGGTGCAGATCGTGCCCGAGCTGGCCAGGCGCGCCGCCCATCTGACCGTATTCCAACGCACCCCACCCTATGTGCTGCCGCGCGTCGATCGCTCCATCGGCGCGGGCATGCGGGCGCTGCACCGAAGGTTGCCGATCACCCGATCACTGCGGCGCTGGTGGCTCTATCGCACCTATGAGGCGCGGCACATGCTGTTCCGGGGCCGGCCCGTCGCGGTACGACAGGCCATGAAGCTGTGGCGCCGGACGATGGAAAAGGCGATCGCCGACCCTGCGCTCAGAACCGCCCTGACACCGCCCTATCGCATCGGCTGCAAACGCATCCTCAGCTCCAGCGACTGGTATCCGACCCTGGCGCGCGACAATGTCACCACCATCGCCTCGGGGCTCGACCGGATCGAAGGCAACCGGCTGATCGCCGCCAACGGCCAGATGGCCGAGGCCGATGTGCTGATCTGGGCCACCGGCTTTCGCGTCACCGACGCGCTGCGGGGGACGAAGGTCACCGGCGTCGGCGGGCGCAGCCTGGCCCGCCGCTGGCTTCGGCGGATCGAGGCGCACCTGGGCCTGGCGGTCTCGGGCTTTCCCAACCTGTTCTTCCTGCTCGGCCCCCACAGCGGGCTCGGGCATAATTCGGTGCTGCTGATGATCGAGGCACAGGCGAACCATATCGGCCGCCTGCTGGACGAGATGCGCCACAACGCGCTTTTGGCGGTTGACCCCGACCCCGAGGCGCAGCAGGCCTTCGAGGCAGAGATGGACACCCGCCTTAAGGCCACCGTCTGGCAGGCGGGCGGCTGCGAGTCCTGGTATCAGGACGGCCGCGGCCGCAATACCACGCTCTGGCCCGGGACCGCCGGGGAATACCGCAGACGTCTGGCCCGGGCGGGGCTGGAACACTATCGCGCCGAAAGGAACGTCTGATCCCATGTCCATTCTTCTTAGCATCCTGCTGATTCCGCTGGTGATGATCGCGCTGCTGCTGATCGGCGCCGCGCTTTGGACCGCGGCGCTCAGCCGCAAGGCCGAAATTCTGGTGCCGCGGGCAGGACAGATGCAGAAGGTCCGCGGCGGCGCGATCCATTACCTCGATCTCGGCCCGCGCGATGCGCCCGCAGTGGTGCTGATCCACGGGCTGTCGGGGCAATTGCAGCACTTCACCTATGGCATCGCCCCGCTGCTGGAGACGGATTATCGCGTGATCGTGCTGGACCGGCCCGGCTGCGGTTATTCCGAGCGTGACAGCGACAGCCTTGCCGCCCTGCCCGAACAGGCGCGGATGATCCACCAATGTCTCGATGCGCTGGGGGTGCGAAACCCCGTGCTGGTCGGTCATTCTCTGGGCGGCGCAGTGGCGCTGGCGATGGCGATGGCGCGACCGCAGCAGACCCGCGCGCTGGCGCTGATCAGTCCGCTGACCCATACCCAGCCCGACGAGATGGACGCCTTTCGCGGCCTCGATGTGGCCTCGCCGCTGCTGCGGCGCCTGATCGGTCACACCATCGCCGCGCCGATGGCCCAGCGCACCGCCATGACCGTGCTGACCGAGGTGTTCCGCCCCGAGACCTGGCCCGATGACTTTCTGGCCCGTGGCGGTGGCGCATTGGGGCTGCGACCGAAGGGCTTCATCTCGGCCTCGGCCGATTACATGGAGGCGATGGGCGGCATCCGCTCTCAGCAGGACCGCTATGCCGACGCGCTGAAGACCCCCGGCGGCGTGCTCTTCGGTGCCAAGGACAATCTGTTGCCGCCCGATGGCCAGGGTCAGAAGATGCGGGCCTTCGGCCTGCATTTCGAATCCGTTCCCGAACGTGGCCACATGCTGCCGATCACCGCGCCGGGGCTTTGCGCCGACTTCATCCGGCGCGTGGCAGAGGCCCACGGCGAAGCCGCCTGAGAGCCGCGCGACGAGAAAGGGGAAAACATTGCCCACGGGGCGAAATTCCCGCTTGACCCGCTCTGCCGTCTCCCCTAAATCGCCTGCACCCATGGCGGAGTAGCTCAGTTGGTTAGAGCAGCGGAATCATAATCCGCGTGTCGGGGGTTCGAGTCCCTCCTCCGCTACCATTCCCCTCAAAGCACATGAAATTTCGCCGCAGGGCGACCGGGATGTTTCCCGACCGATGGCATCATTCGGCCTCGGACGGGATGTCGCGACGGGCTGCGCTCCAGGCCTTGTCGCAGGCTGAAGCGACACGGCCTTGCCTCCGCCTGATCCGCGACAGTGACTTATTTCGCCAGCCGTCGCATCGACTGGCGGCAGCGCCCCCTCGGGCAACACTAGGAGGGCGACAGGGCGCGAGGCCTTCCCGTCACGCCCGCCCTTGCCAATAGGGGGCGCGCAGATCGCGTTTCAGCACCTTGCCGATCTCGCTGCGCGGCAGCGCCTCCATCAGCACCACATCGGACAGCCGCTGGGTCTTGCCCAGTCGCGCATTGGCCCAGTCGCGCAGCTCCGCCGCCGTCACCGTCGCGCCTTCGGCCAAGACCACGACCCCCAGGGGCGTTTCCCCCCAGGCCTCGCTCGGCACCGCGATGACCGCGGCATCGGCCACCTCCGGGTGCTGGCGCAACGCCGCCTCAAGATCGGCGGCATAGATATTGAAGCCGCCAGAGATGATCATGTCCTTCTTGCGATCCATCAGGTGGATGAAGCCATCCTCGTCGATCCGGCCCATGTCACCGGAGCGGATGAAATGACGGCCCTCGGCATCCTGCCAGAAAAGCTCTGCCGTCTTGTCCGGCAGGTTGTGATAGGCCGGCATCATCGACGGACCGCGCCCGACCAGCTCCCCAAAGGCGCCCTGGGGCAGCTCCTGCCCGGCCTCGTCGATCACCCGCATGTCCACCCCCTCGCCGGGGCGGCCGACGGTATCCCACTTGTCAGGGAAGGCCGCGCAGTTCAGCGCGGAGGAAATCCCGCCCTCGGTCATGCCATAGACCTCGATCAGATTGCCGGGCCAGCGCGCCATGATCTGGGCGATCAGCCTGCCCGGCAGCGGTGCCGAGGTGGAGAATTTGCACTCATAGCTGGACAGGTCGTAATCGCCGAATGTCGGCTCCGCCATCAGGCGCATGTATTGCACCGGCACCAGGATCGCATGGGTGACCCTGTGGTCCTGCGACAGGCGCAGGAATTCCACCGTGTTGAACTTGGGCATCACCACCAGCGTCGCCCCGAGCATCAGCGTCGGCAGCATCCCGAACAGCGTTGTGTTGGAATAGATCGGCGTCGAGATGATCAGCCGCGAGGTTTCGTTCAACCCGAAGCGGGTGACCCGCGACAATTGCCGCGACCGGAACCGGTGGTCGTGCAAGATCCCCTTGGGCAACCCGGTGGTGCCGGAGGAGTAGATGATGTTGAAAAGATCCTCCGGCGCGATCCCGGCCGCTGGGATCGGATCGGTCGCCGCCGCCCAGTCGAGAAGCGTCGCGAGGTCCAGCACCTGCGGCGCCCCCAGCCCCTCGGCCACCGCCCGCTGCGCGGGCGAGGCGAAGAGCAGCGCCGCGCGGCTGTCAGCGACCATCCGGACAAGCGCCTCGGGTGTGGCAGAGAACGGCAGGGGCACGATGCAGGCCCCGACCGCCAGCGTGGCGCAATAGATCACCACGTTTTCCAGCGAATTCTCGGCCAGGGTCGCGACGAAGCTGCCCCGGCCGATGCCTTCTTTGGCGAGCCTGCCCGCGACCCGGGCCACCAGGGCGCCGAATTCGGCCCAGGTGACCTGACGGTCGGGCAGGATCACCGCCGGCTTATCGGCGAAGCGTACCGCGTTCTCGGCCAGCGCTGCACCGAAATTGATGAACTGTTCGTTCTCGACCGCGGGGGGAGTGAAACGGATCATGTCAGGTCCCTCAATACATCGATGTCGGCAGGAAGAGCGATATCGCCGGCACCAGGATCAGCAGCGCGAGCACCACCAGATCGATCCCGAGGAACCGCCAGAGACCCGCGAAAATCTTGCCGATCTCGACCTTTTCCTCAAGCACCGAGGCCAGCACGAAGACGTTCAGCCCGACCGGCGGGGTGATCAGCCCGATCTCGAGCAGCTTCACCACCACGACGCCGAACCAGATCAGGTTCATGTCGTAATTCTCGACCATCGGGATCATCAGCGGCAGGGTCAGCACGATGATCCCCACCGGGTCGAGAAACATCCCCAGCACCAGATAGATCACGCAGACCATCAGGATGAACGACCCCGGGCCGACGTTGGCGGCGTTCAGCAACCCGACAAGGCTGTTCGACAGGCCGGTCAGCGCGATCAGCGCAACGAAGATCTTGGCGCAGGCGGCGATCAGGAAGATCGCGCCGGTGGTGCCCATGGTCTCGCGGATCAGCGGGATCACATCCGTCACCCGGATCTTGCGGCGCGCGATCCCCAGAAGCGTCGCGAACATCAGCGACAGAGCCGCCGCCTCAGTCGCGGTGAAGAAGCCGCCATAGATGCCGCCCAGCACCAGAATGAACAGCAGGACCGCCGGCCAGGCCGCGACGGCGGCGGCAAGCTTCTGCCGGGTGCTGAACACCTCGGTCGGAACCGGCGCGATCTCGGGCGAGCGGCGCACCCAGAGGATGATCACCAGCGCATAGCCCAGAAGCGACAGGATGCCCGGCAGGAAGCCCGCCAGGAACAGCTGGCTGATCGAGCTTTCGGTGAAGATGCCGTAGATGATGAACAGCACCGACGGCGGGATCAACGAGCCCAGCGTGCCCCCTGCCGCGACCGAGGCGGTCGCCAGCCGGGGATCATAGTTCAGCCGCAGCATCTCGGGCGTGCAGATCCGTCCCATGGTCGAGGCGCAGGCGATGGACGACCCCGAGATCGCCGAGAACCCGCCGCAGCCCGCGACCGAGGCGATGGCGACGCCGCCGGGCAGACGCACCAGCCAGACCCGCGCGGCCTCGTAAATCTCGGTGGTGATCCCCGCCCTATAGGCGACATGGCCCAGGGCGATGAACAGCGGGATCATCGACAGATCATAGGAATGGACCAGATCGAAGGCCGAGGAGAAGGCCAGCGACAGGGTGGTGCGGATCGCACGCTCCGGCATGAAGGTGCCGGTGCGAAAGGCGAAGACGATAAAGATCGCGGCCACCGCCACCCCGCCGATGGCGAAGGCGATCGGCACCCGGATGGCGAGCAGAAAGATGACGAGGGCGCAGGCGATATAGCCCACAGTTGCCATGTCCATGATGCGGTTCCTTCCGTCAGATTTGGCTGGGCGCGGGAACGCCGGTGACGGCCGCCTTGAGATCGACCCACAGCAGTTGCAGCAGACGCAGTTCGAACAGGCCGATGGCCAGGACAAACATCAGCCGGCTCGGCCATTTGGGCAGTTGGAAATCACCCGAGTAATGGGCACCGGATTTCCAGGTGCGAACGAGTTCTTCCCAGCCAGCCCAGAGCAGCACGGTGGCCACCAGAAGGCCGAACAGGATCGCCAGGACCGCGATCCAGCGGTTCAGCGCGGCGGGAAAATGCTGGGCGATGACATCGATCGCCACATGGGCCCGCGACGACGTGGCCGAGGCCAGCGGGAAGAGGATCGCGGGAACCATGAGTTCGCGCACGAGAATGATGACGTCGGGAATACCGCGGTGCAGGAATTGCCGGCCGAACACATTGGCGACGATCAACAGGCACAGCAGTAGGATCGCGACAGCCGCCGCGGTATTGAGCCACCGCTCAATCAATCGGGTCATTGGATCAAGCCTTCCGAATTGGAGCACACCCCGGCCCGCGCGGCCGGGGGCGAGATCTCGCGGGGCAGCCGCCCCGGGGCTGGGTCAGCTCCGATCCCAGGGATAGCCTTCGGATTTCACTACGGCGTTGTACTTGTCGATCAGCGTCCGGAACTCGCCCAACAGCGTATCGGCGTCAAAGCCCTTGGCGGTGGCGTCGACCTTCCAGCGGGTGATCATCGGCTCTGCCGCCTTGTCCATCCGGGCGTAATCCTCGGGCGACAGTTCGTAGACAGGAATACCCTTCTGATCGCGCATCACCGCCCAGGCATTCGCATCGGCCGCGAACATCTGTTCGGAATAGAAGTTGATCACGTCCAGATCGAGAGAGGTGACAACCTTCTGCTGCTCGGGGGTGAGCGTCTCGAAGGTCAGCTTGTTGATGAAGGTGCCCAGGCTGGTCGAGCCGTTGAAATTCATCGGCGTGATACTGTCGAGCATATCGTCGAGCTTGGTGGCCACCGCGAAATAGGGATAGGTCAGCGTGCATTCCAGCAGGCCGGTCTCCATCCCCTGGAAGGCATCATAGATCGACATGTCGACCATATTCGCGTCCAGGTTCGAGTAGATCTCGCCATAGGCGCCGGCATAGCGCATCTTGACGCCCTTGAAGTCATCGGCGGATTTGATCGCCTTGTCCTGGCAGCCGAGGATCCCCTGCGAGGTGCCAAAGGGGGCGACATAGACCAGGCTCAGCTCGTCCAGCCGTTCCTGGATGCGCGGATTGGTATGGAACAGCTCGTTCATCGCCATCATCATGACCCAGGGGTCGGCGGTGGCCACCGGCAGATCGCCGATCGCCAGTTCGGGAAATTCGGATTGCGCATAGGCGCCGATGATCAGCCCGATGTCGGCGACGCCGGTGGACATCGACTCCAGTGCGGCATTGATCTTGAACAGGGCACCACCCCAGTTCTGCTCGATCCGGATCTCCCCCCCGGTGCGCTCATTGATCTGCTGGCCGATGTATTCCACGGCCTTGGCCCGGACCCCGCGGTTCGGCCCCGGTTCGTTGGCGATCAGCGTGATCTCTGCATGTGCGCTCAGCACCAGGACAGAAACAGACGCCGCGATCAGGCCGGTTCTGACGAGTGAATTCATGGTCTTCCTCCCTTTTCCCATCCGGGTTATGCACCCGGTCCTCCTGGAAATTTTGATAGCATGATAATAATTATCTAGCAATCTAATCTTGCGGCAGTCTCCCTTTCAGCGTGGGTTTGCAAGGCTCAGATCCCGGCCAAGCGAAGCCCAAGACGCGCCCGTGCCGCCTGGAATTCCCGTTCGAGACGATCGACCAGCGCTGCCGTCGGCACGGTCTCTCGGATCGCGCCGATGCCTTGACCGGCGCCCCATATCTCTTTCCAGCTCTTCGGCTTTTCCCGGGTCTCGGCGAAGCTCATCTTCGACGGATCGGACCGCTCCAATGCCTCCGGATCCATCCCGGCAGCGGCGATCGAGGGTTTCAGATAATTGCCCCAGACCCCGGTGAAGAGGTTGGAATAGATGATATCCTCGGCCCCGTGCTCTGCGATCATCCGCTTGTAGGCCGCGACCGCATTCGCCTCCTCCGTGGCGATGAACGCGGTGCCGGCATAGCCACCGTCCGCCCCCATCGCCAGCGCCGCCAACAGCGAATCGCCGCGCGCGATGGCCCCGGACAGGAACAGCGGCCCATCGAACCAGTCACGGATTTCCTGGACCAGGGCGAAGGGGGATTGCGCCCCGGCATGGCCCCCAGCCCCGGCCGCCACGGCGATCAGCCCATCGGCGCCCTTGTCGATGGCCTTGTGGGCGAAGCGGTTGTTGATGACGTCGTGCAGCACGATCGCCCCCACCGAATGCGCCGCCTCATAGACCCATTCCTGCGCCCCGAGCGAGGTGATCCAGACCGGCACCCGGTGTTTCACGCAAAGCTCCACATCCCGCTCCAGCCGCGCATTCGACCGATGCACGATCTGATTGACCGCGAAGGGCGCCGCCGGGCGGTCGGGATGCGCCGCGTCATGCTCTGCCAGCGCCGCCTTGATGCGCAGGATCCACTCCTCCAGCGACTGGCCATCCTTCTCGCGCGCGTTCAATGCCGGGAAGGATCCCACGATCCCCGCGCGACATTGGGCGATGACCAGATCGGGGGTCGAGATGATGAAAAGCGGGCTGCCGATCAATGGCAGGCGCAGCGACTTCAATCTGTCCGGCAAAGTCATATGGGTCTCCTCCCCAATACTGCCCTCAGGTCATGGCGTCAGGTCACGGTGCCGTCGCGGAAATACTCCTCGATCTCCGCCATCGAGAATCCCGCCGCCTCCAGCACCATGCGGCTGTGGGCCCCGGGCACCGGGGCGGCATCGGGCAAGGGCGTCGGCGCCCGGCTGAACCGGGGCGCCGGCATCGGTTGCACGGGGGCATCGGAAAAGATGCCGCGCGCCCGGTTGTGCGCATGTTCCACCGCCTCTGCCGGGCTGAGCACCGGGGCGAAACAGGCGTCGCTGTCCTGCAAGAGCGCCACCCAGTGATCGCGCGGCTGCGACCGGAAGATGGCGGCGAGCCGCGCGCGCATGGCGGGCCAGGTGCCGGGTTCCTTGCGGTCGCCCAGCTCGGCCTCGGTCAGCCCCAGCTTGTCGAGCAGAACCGCCCAGAACTGCGGCTCGAGCGCGCCAATGGTGATCCAGCCACCGTCCGCGCAATCATAGACCCCGTACCAGGGCACCCCGCCGTCCAGCGCGTTCGAGGCCCGCTCATCCCGCCAGAGCCCCATCGCCCGGCGACTGTGGAGCATCGCCATCAGCGCGGCGGTGCCGTCGACGATGGCCGCATCGACCACATCGCCGCGCCCGGTCCGCGCCGCCTGCAAAAGGCCGGTGACCATGCCGAAGGCCAGAAACATGCCGCCGCCGCCGAAATCGCCCAAAAGGTTCAGCGGAAAGCTGGGCGCGCGATCCTTTTCTCCGCTGGCCCAGAGCGCCCCGGTCAAGGCGATATAGTTCAGATCGTGGCCGGCAGTCTGGGCGATCGGCCCCTCCTGCCCCCAGCCCGTCATCCGGCCATAGACCAGCCGGTCGTTGCGCGCGAGACAAACCTCCGGCCCCAGCCCCAGCCGTTCCATCACCCCGGGGCGAAACCCCTCGATCACCCCATCGGCACCCGCGATCAGCCGCAGCGCCAGGTCGACCGCGCCTGGCGCCTTGAGATTCAGCGCCAGCGATTTGCGCCCACGTGCCAGGAAATCCAGCGCCGGATCGCCCTGCCCGGTGGGAGAGCTGGCGCCAGGCCGCTCGATCCGGATGATCTCCGCCCCCATGTCGGCCAGCATCATCCCGGCGAAGGGGCCGGGGCCGATACCGGAGAATTCGATGATACGCAGCCCATGCAAGGGCGGCGCGGATGCCGGTGTCAGCATCGCGGTATCCTTTCGTTGAAATCCCCTTTTGCGGGGAACCGGCCGCTCAGCGGTTGTCGAGCGCTGCCCTGAGGTTCTTGCGCATCCGGGCCAGCACGCGGCGCGTGACCTCAAGGTCGGCGACCTCGATCCCCTCGTTGGCGATCTTGTCGACCTCGAAAATCGTCTTGGTCATCACCTTGACCAGATGCGTCGCCTGTGGCGTGGCATAGACCCGGTTCGACCGGCGGTCCTCGGGATCGGTGCGGCGCTCGACATAGCCGCGCGCCTCAAGCCGGTCGATCAGCTTCGAGGTGGTGACGGTGGCAACGTCCAGCCTGTCGGCCAGTTCCGATTGCCTCAGCCCGTTCTCGCGCACGAGGTGCACCAGAACCCAGCCCTGGGACATCGTCATGTCGTGAGGTTTCAGCATCGCGTCGAACAGGATGGCCCGAAACCGCGCGATATCCTGATAGATCGGATTGTTGTCCTCTCCCAGAGATATCGCCACCTGTTTTTCCTGCTTTGTGTCGCTCACGATTCAATTGCCCTTTCGATCACCACCGCCCAACCTGGCGGCCAGTTTATTTTTTCCGACCTCTCAGCGCGAGAGGTTTAGATCGGATCCCAGGTAAACACGTCGCCCGAACGTTCGAGGTCGAAGAAGTTCGCCCGCATCGCCGGGATTGCATGATCCCGCACCGTTTCCGGAGTCCAGCCTTCCGAGCGATGCACCGACCGGATCGGGCGCGGCTGCGACATCAGGAAGATCTCGTTGTTGCGCACGCAAAAGATCTGGCCGGTCACATCCGAGGCCGGATCGGCCAGCGCCACGCAGAGGGGGGCGATCTTGGCCGGCGTCATTTCCTTGATCCGCTCGACCCGGGCCTTCTCGGCCTCGGTCTTGGCCGGGATGGTGCCGATCAGCCGCGACCAGGCGAAGGGCGCGATGCAGTTCGACCGCACGTTGAACCGTGCCATGTCCAGCGCCAGCGATTTCGACAGCCCGATGATGCCCATCTTCGCCGCCGAATAATTCGCCTGACCGAAGTTGCCGATCAGCCCGGAGGTCGAGGTGAAGTTGATGAAGCAGCCCGAGGCCTGCATCTTGAACTGCTGCGCCACGGCATGCGCCATGTTGAAGCTGCCCTTCAGGTGCACGGCGATGACGCTGTCCCAATCGTCTTCCGTCATCTTGTGGAAGATGACGTCGCGCAGGATGCCGGCATTGTTGACGATGACGTCGATGCCGTCGAATTCATCCATCGCCTGCTCGACCATCGCCTTGGCGTCCCCGGGCTTGGCCACATTGCCGAAGTTGGCCACCGCCTCGCCGCCGGCGGCGCGAATTTCGTTGACCACCTCCTGCGCCGGGGTGGCATCGGCCCCCGCCCCGTCGGGCGCGCCGCCCAGATCGTTGACCACGACCCTGGCGCCCTTCGACGCCATCATCAGCGCGATATCGCGGCCGATCCCCCGGCCGGCGCCGGTCACGATCACTGTTTTCCCTTCGAGCATCTCTCGATCTCCTCCTCATCAGGTTGATCCAGATGTAATTAGCTTGATAAAAGTTTGCAAGCTAATTATGAACGGGCGAGGGTATCGGTCGTCGCCGATACGGAGGAGAGAGGGAGGAGCGACGCATGTTCAAGCGTTCCATATTCAATGAAGACCACGAGATGTTTCGCGATCAGGTCCGCCGCTTCGTGGCAGAGGAGATCACCCCGAACCACGCCCAGTGGGAAAAGGACGGTCGCGTCAGCCGCGAGGCCTGGCGCAAGGCGGGCGAGAACGGGCTGCTCTGTGCCGCAATGCCCGAGGCATATGGCGGCGCCGGCGCGGATTTCCTGTTCTCGATGGTGGTGATGGAGGAACTGGCCGCAGCCGGTGCCATGGGGCCCGGGTTTTCGCTGCATTCCGATATCGTCGCCCCCTATATCCTGCATTACGGCTCGGAAGCTTTGAAACAGGAATGGTTGCCACGGATGGCGCGGGGCGAGGCGATCGGCGCCATCGCCATGACCGAGCCTGCCGCGGGGTCGGACGTGCAGGGCATCAAGACCACCGCGATCCGCGACGGCGACGATTTCGTCATCAACGGCCAGAAGGTCTTTATCACCAACGGCGGCAATTGCGACATTCTGGTGCTGGCCTGCAAGACCGACCCGACGCTGGGGGCCAAGGGCACCTCGCTGATCCTGGTGCCGACGGATACGCCCGGCTTTCGCAAGGGCAACAAGCTGTTGGAAAAGGTCGGCTGGAAGGCGCAGGACACCGCCGAGCTGTTCTTCGACAACGTCCGGGTGCCCGCCGCCAACCTGTTGGGGGCCGAGGGGCGCGGCTTCTATCAACTGATGGAACAGCTACCGCAGGAACGGCTGCTGCAATGCGTCCGCGCCACCGCCGCGCTCGAGGCCGCGCTGGACTGGACCGTCGCCCATGTGACCGAGCGGCGGGCCTTCGGCCAGACCATCGGCGATTTCCAGAACACCCGCTTCAAGATCGCCGAGATCAAGGCGCAGGCGGTGCTGATGCGCGTCTTCACCGACAAATGCCTGGAGATGCATGTCGCAGGCGAACTTGATGCGGTGGACGCCGCCATGGGCAAGATGCTGACCTCGGAAACCCTGTGCCGCTGCCTCGACGACATGCTGCAGATGTTTGGCGGCTATGGCTACATGTGGGAATACCCGGTCGCCCGCGCCTGGGCGGATGCCCGCGTCGGTCGAATCGCCGGCGGCACCGGCGAGGTGATGCGCGAGATCATCGGCCGTTCGGTGCTCGGGGGGCGGAAATGATCCGCTATCCCGACCTGATCCGGAAATACGCCTTCAGGACTCCGAACAAGAAGGCGACCCATTTCGAAGGCCGCGATTTCACCTGGGCCGAGTTTCGCGACCGCATCCAGGGCATCGGCAAGGCATTGGTCGATCTCGGGCTGAGGCCCGGCGACCGGGTCGCCTATCTCGGGCAGAACTCGCACTGGCTGGTCGAGATGTACTATGCCCCCTGCACCGTCGGCGGCATTCTGGTGCCGCTGAACTATCGCCTCTCGGAAGAGGAGATGGCCGAGGTCATCGCCGATTGCACGCCCGAGATTCTGGTGGTCGACCGGCATTTCATCAACCGCGCGGCGGCGCTGATGGCGCGCTGCCCATCGCTGTGCCATCTGATCTTTGCCGATTGGGACAGCACCGCCCCCGGCGTGCCAGACGCCACGCTGTGCTATGACGCGCTGATCGCCGCCGCGGGTCCCGTCACCGACGATGCCTTCGACGACCGCGCCAGCCGATCGGACGACACGATGATCATCTTCTATACCTCCGGCACCACCGGCGTGCCGAAGGGGGTGATGCTGTCGCATTCCAACCTGCTGGTGAACGCCACCGGTTCGGGCCACCTTTACGGCTATCGGGAAACCGATGTGCTGCTGCTCTCCGGGCCGCTCTTCCACCTCGGCACCGGCAGCCGGGTCTATACCGCCGTGGCCTATGGCACCACGATGGTGATCCAGCCCCGCTTCGAGGTCGAGGAGACCATGCAGATCATCCAGGATCAGCGGATCACCACGATGACGCTGGTGCCGACCATGCTGCGCATGATCATGGACCACCCACGGTTTTCCGATTTCGACTTCTCGTCGATCCGCTGCCTGACCTATGGCGCCGCGCCGATGCCGCTGTCGCTGATGGAACGCGCGATCGAGGCGATCCCCGGCGTCACCTTCTGCCAGGGCTACGGGATGACGGAAACATCGCCGGTGCTCTCGGTGCTGACGCCCGAGGATCACGTGCCCGGCAATCCGATGATCGGCAAGCTCGGCTCGGTCGGACGGCCGATGATCTATTCCGATCTGCGCATCGTCGACGAGAACGACCAGCCGGTGCCCGTCGGCCAACCGGGCGAGATCATCCTGCGCGGGCCGCAGGTGATGAACGGCTATTGGAACCGGCCGGAGGAGACCGCACAGGCGATGCGCGGCGGCTTCTATCACACCGGCGACGCCGGCTATCTGGACGAGGACGGATATCTGACGCTGGTCGGGCGCACCAAGGAGATGATCATCTCAGGCGGCGAGAACGTCTATCCGATCGAGACCGAGAATGCGCTGTCCAAGCATCCGGCCGTGGCCCAGGCGGCGGTGATCGGCATCCCGCACGAGAAATGGGGCGAGATGGTCCATGCCGTGGTCGCCCTGCACGAGGGCCAGAGCGCCGAGGAGCACGACCTGATCGCCTTCTGCCGGTCGCGGATCGCCGATTTCAAATCCCCCCGTGGCGTCACCATCTGGGACGGCGCGCTGCCGCTGTCGCCCACCAACAAGATCGACAAGAAGACCATCCGCGCGATGGTCCTCTCCGCCCGCGAGGAAGGGGGTCAGGCATGAGCGATCCGCTGCGCATCACCCGCACCGGGGGCACCGTCCAGATCGAGATGATGGAACCCGCCAGCCGCAATGCGCTGTCCGACGCGATGCGGCAGGGGTTTCACGACACCCTCCAGGCGCTGTCGACCGACGACACGCTGCAGGCGCTGATCCTCACCGGGTCGGATGGCGTCTTCTGCGCCGGCGGCGATCTGAAGAAGATGCTGGCCAATCACAAGGCCGGGCTGGTCTCCGGGGCGGAGGATATCACGCCCCGGATGAAACACCTGCACCGCTGGTTGCGTCTGCTGCGCGACCTGCCGGTGCCGGTGATCGTCGCGGTGGACGGGCCGGCCTATGGCGCCGGGCTGGGGCTGGCGCTGACCGGGGACATCATCCTCGCCTCGACGCGGGCGTCGTTCAACGCGTCGTTCTGCAAGGTGGGGGCGGTGCCGGACGGCAACCTGTTCTTCACCCTGCCCCGGATGGTCGGCCTGCAGCGCGCGCGCGAGCTGTTCTATACCGGCCGCACCCTGAAGGCCGAGGAGGCCCGGCAGATCGGCATCTGCATGGAGGTGCACCCGCCCGAGGCGCTGCTGCCCCGGGCGCAGGCGATCGCGGCTCAGATGACCGAAGCTTCGCGCACCGCCTTCGGGCTGACCAAGGCGATCTCGGCCCGATCGCTGGAACTCGACAGCGACACCCTGCTGCAGATGGAGGCGCAGGCACAGTCGATCTGCCTGACCAGCGACTATCACAAGGAGGCGATCGACCGGTTTACCCGCAAGCTGCCGCCCCGGTTCGATTTCAAGTGACCCCCGCCCGGGGCACGCGGCCGTCGCGTGGCGCGCCCCGGAAAGCAGGCGCGAAAACAGAGCCGAAAACGGACAGGGGCCGATGATCCATCGGCCCCTGCTTTTATTCCGGCATTCGATTTGAGTGACAGACCTCACCCATCGAGGAATTTCGCCATCCGCGTCGGCGTCGGGTTCAGCGTGGTGCCGCCATCGACCGGGATGATCGTCCCGGTGATATAGCTGGCCCGGTCCGAGGCGAGAAAGGCGCAAAGCTCTGCCACATCCTCCAGTGTGCCCATCCGCTTGAGTGGGATGGCGTTCACCCGTTCCTCCACCGCCGCCGGATCGGGCACCAGCCGCCTCTGGCCCTCGGTATCCGCGATCGGCCCCGGCGAGACCGAGTTCACCCGGATCCCCAGCGGCCCCCATTCCAGCGCCAGCGTGCGCGTCAGCATGTCGATCCCGGCCTTGGCGGCGCAGACATGCGACTGGCCGACCATGGCGACGCTGGCCTGCGGTGCCGACAGGTTCAGGATGCAGGCGCCGGGCTTTTTCAGATGCGGGAAGGCCGCGTGCATGACGTGATGGGTGCCGAGCACGTCGATCTCCATCACCGCGCGAAAGCCGTTCGAGCTGATCTTCTCGGCCCGGGCAAGGAAATTCCCCGCCGCGCCGGAAACGAGAATGTCGATCTCTCCGAACAGCTCGGCACAGCGCGCGACGGCGGCCTCGACCTGATCGGCCTGGCGCACGTCGGCGGATTGTCCTGCCGCCTCGGCGCCGAGGGCGCGCAGCCCCTCGACCGCCGTCTCGACCTTCTGCGGATCGCGGGAGATGACAAAGACCTTCGCCCCCGCCGCCGCGAAATGCCGCACGATCCCCAGATTGATGCCGCTGGTTCCGCCCGAGACGAAGACGGTCTTGCCGGCGAAACCGCTCACCATTGATCCTCCGTCGTCAGCACGGCCGTCGCGGCGGCGCTGAACATGCCACCGACGCCGTGGACGACCGACAGTTTCGCACCCTCGACCTGGGCCGGAGAGACGCCGCGCATCTGCCGCACGCCCTCTTGCAGGGCGTACATGCCGTACATGCCCGAATGCATATAGCTGAGCCCGCCGCCATTGGTGTTCAGCGGCAGCTTGCCGCCGGGCCGGGTGTTGCCCTCGGCGATGAAGGCACCGCCCTCGCCCGGTTTGACAAATCCCAGGTCCTCGAGCCCATAGATCGGCAGATGCGCGAAGGCGTCATAGATCATCAGGTGATCCACATCCGCATGGCTGATCCCGGCGCTGTCGAAGGCGGCCTTGCCCGAGACGCGGAACGCCTTGGACGAGGTGAAGCTTTCCATCTGGCTGATCATCGGCCCCTCGGCGCTTTCGCCGCCCATGCCGCGCAGATAGACCGGCTTGGTCGGAAAATCCTTGGCCCGCTCGGCCGAGGTCAGGATCAGCGCGCCGCCGCCGTCCGAGACCAGGCAGCACATCATCAGCCGGAACGGATAGGCGATCATCTTCGAGTTCAGCACGTCGTCGACGGTGATCGGGTCGCGCATCGTGGCGCGGGGGTGGAACGCCGCCCATTCGCGCTGCACCACCGCGACCATGGCAAGCTGTTCCTCGGTCAACCCGTCGTCCTTCATCTTGCGCATCACCGGCAGGGTGAACCGCGACGGCGGGAACAGCGGGCCATAGATCGATTCGAATTCCTGCTGCTGCATCGAGGGGAAGATCGGGCGATGGTTGCGGTTGTTCGACCGGCCGCTTTCACCATGGGTGATCAGCACCGTGGTGCAAAGCCCGGTCTCGATCGCCGCCGCCGCGTGGCGCACCAGGGTGATGAAGGAACAGCCGCCGACCGAAG
Organism: Pseudodonghicola sp.; assembly: GCF_048268305.1. NCBI lineage: Bacteria > Pseudomonadati > Pseudomonadota > Alphaproteobacteria > Rhodobacterales > Paracoccaceae > Pseudodonghicola > Pseudodonghicola sp. Next base: position 203,778 of record NZ_JBLWVT010000004.1, on the reverse strand, counting down.
TGCCGTCATACCAGGTCGGCGTGATCCCGAGGTACTGGACGATCTCGGCCACGTCATGCCCGCCGGTGGCGACGCCGTCGATATCGGCGGGGGTCAGGCCGCAATCGGCCATAGCGTTCAGCGCGGCATCGGCATGCAGGCCGGTCTGGCTCAGCTCGGGCACCTTGCCCATGCGGGCGGTCTCGGCGGCGCCGACGATGGCGATACGGGCGCGGCTCATGCGGCATCTCCTGCGGGTCTGAACTGGGGAAGGGCGATCTCGCCGCGCGGCTCGAAGGTCACTTCCAGCGGCATGTCGAGCACCAGCGCCTCGGGCTCCGGCGGGCAATCGAGGATATTGGCCACCATCTTCACCCCCTCGTCCAGCATCACCACCGCCACGGTGAAAGGCGGCTCATAGCCGGGGGCCGGCAGATGGTTGATGATATAGGAATAAAGCCGCCCCTTGCCCGAGGCCTCGATCACGCCGACATCGCGCGATCCGCAGGCGGGGCAAAAGGGACGCGGCGGGAAATAGGCTTTGCCGCCACAGGCATTGCAGGCATTCAGCAGCAGCTTTCCCTGCTTGGCCCCGTCCCAGTAGAACCGGGTTTCGGGATAGATTGTCGGCACGGGCCGGTCGGTCATTCTGTCTCTCCTCCGATGATGACTTCGGCTCAGCCCAGGCGGGCCAGCCCGTTGTTCAGAACCACGACGTCACGTTCGACCACGCGGGCACGGAACCGCACCTCGGCACCGTCGCGCCACATTTCCGTGCGCACCGTCTCGCCCGGGTAGACCGGCGAGGTGAAGCGCAGCTCAAGATGCTTGAGCGCGGCGAAATCACCCGCCGCCAGCGCCTGGGTGATCGACCAGGAGGCGACGCCCAGCGTGCAGAGCCCGTGCAGGATCGGCCGCTTGAACCCGGCCTGGGCCGCCACGGCGGGATCGGCGTGCAGCGGGTTGAAGTCGCCCGACAGGCGATAGATCAGCGCCGCTCCCTCGGGCGTGCGGAAATCGTAACTGACCTCTGGTTCGCCTTCAGGCATCGGCTGAACCGACTTGACCGGCCCCGAGGGGCCACCGAAACCGCCGTCACCCCGCGCGAAGGAGGTCGAGGACACCGTGGCGATCAAGGTGCCGGTGGCCTGATCGGTCATGGCGCGTTCAGAATAGATCAGCGCGCCCTTGCCTTCGCCCTTGTCGATGATCCCGGTGATCTTCGTCTGGCTGACCAGCGTGCCTTCCGCCGGCAGCGGCGCGTGCAGCGTCAGGCTCTGTTCCCCGTGCAGGATCTTCTGCCAGGTCAACCCGGTGTCGGGCTGTATCGCCCAGAACCCGGGATAGCCGATCACATTGACCATCGCCGGCAGGGCGCCAAAGCCCTCTGCCCGCTCATAGGTCACGCGCAGATGCGCGGGGTTGAGCGGATCTGTTCCCAGCCCGAGACCCAGCGCATAAAGAATGGTATCCTTGATGGTATAGCTGTGCGCGATGACGGGAAATTCACGCGCCATCAGCTCGTCATAATTGATCATGACCTCTCCTCCTGCCCTCAAATTTACATAGCTTGATAACATTTTGCAAGCTAATTAAATGTCGGCAAAGAGGTCACCCCGCGGAGACCGACCGGCAAAAGCCGGTCCGCCGCGGGCGACTGCCACGCCGGGCAATGACCCGGCCGCGCCTCAGTCCTGCTCCAGATGCTCCAGGAAGGTGGTGCCGGAATAGGCGCTGCGGAACAGCCCCGCCTCGGCCAGACGCGGGATCAACTCGCCCAGTGTCAGGTCGAGCGAGGAGGGCGCGCCGCCCAGCACGGCGACGAAGCCATCGACGGCGCCGGCCTCGAACCAGCGGGTGATCTCGGAAACCGCATCCTCGACCGTGCCGATCACCTGCCAGTGCAGCGAGGCGAGCACCTCGGGCCGGGCCAGTAGATCATCGACCCGGGGCGTCTCCCGCCGGATCGCGGCCGCCAGCGCTGCCGCCTGGGTGGGACTACGCGCGGCGGGCGGCGTATCGGGCAAATCCGCGGCCGTAATCCGCCGGTCGCCCTCCCAGCCGGTCAGGTCCAGCCCCGTCGCCGCCTTCACCCGGGCGATGCGCTGCGCCCGGTCGACGCGAGCGTGGGTGGACAGAAAGAGATCGCGCGCCTCGGCCCGCGTGCGGCCCAGATACAGGCTGAGCCCCGGCAACAGCCGCAGATCGCGGGGGGCGCGGCCATGCGCCCTGGCCCGCGCAGACAGTTCCTGCCGCATCGCCAGCGCGGCGGCCATGTCGGGGGTCTGGGCAAAGACCATGTCAGCGACCGATCCGGCGAAATCCATTCCCGTGACCGAGCCGCCCGCCTGCATCAGCGGCAAGCGGGGCCCGGGAAATTCCGGCAGGTTCAGCGGCCCCTTGACCGCGAAGTCGGCGCCCTTGTGGTCGATCGGATGGATCAAAGTGGTGTCGGCATATTGCCCCGCCGCCCGGTCGATCCGCAGCGCCTCGGCCGGGAAGCTGGACCAGAGCGCGCGCATCACCTGAATGAACTCCGCCGCCCGGGCATAGCGCTGGTTGGAGGTGGGCATTTCCGGCAGGCCGAAATTCTCGTTCCCCGACAGGGCGGTGACCAGATTGCAGCCAGCCCGTCCCCGGCTGAGCCAATGCAGCGACATCAATTGCCGCGCCGCCATGTAAGGCGCGCTGAAGGTGGTGGAGATCGTGGTCAGCAGCCCGATGCGCGACGTTTCCCGCGCGATTGCGGCCATCATCAGGGTCGCATCGAGACTGGAAAAGCCGAAGGACTGCTCCAACGGCTCCAGCGGCAGATAATAGGTATCGGGTCGAAAGACGAAATCCAGATGCGCCGCCTCGGCCCGGCGGGCGATCTCCAGCGCGAAATCGCTAGAATAGAGCCCCTCGATACCGCTGTCGGGCCGCCGCCACCCCTCGCCACTGAGCCAGGTGGGCGCCAGCGACATGCCGATGCAGAGTTTCGCGCGCAGTTTCATGAATGTCCTTCCGTGGATCGGGGCGCCAGACAGGCCGGCGCGCGCCGTGATGTTCTGCGATCAGAACGTGCCGCGAATGCCGATGCCGATCATCCGCGGGCTGGTCATGCTGGCCGAGGTGAAGACGCTGGTGCCGCGCGCGGCCTGCAGGGCCAGCGGCTTGCGCTCGTCGAAGATGTTGTTGACGAAGCCATAAAGCTCCAGCCCGTCGCGCAGGGTATAGCTCGCCTCCAGATCGACCAGCGTATAGCCGTCCACCGCATAGGCGGCGGTGTTGCTGGTGTCGGAATAATAGCCGTCGACATAGCGCACCCGCCCGCCCAGGTTCAGCCGGTCGGTGGCATCCCAGCTTGCGCTGACGTTAAAGGTCTGACCCGGCGCCTTGGGGAATTCGTTGCCCTCATAGGCGGTATTGCTCGACACCTCCTGCAGGTCGGTGTGCAACAGCCCCGCGCTCGCCCGCAGGCGCAGCGCCTCGGTCACCTGATAGTCGACTGCCAGCTCCGCCCCATAGGACTGCGCCTTCTCGGCGTTGATCGTATAGGTGTAATAGACCGAATCCACCAAGACCGGGATGTTGAACTGCCCGTTCTTGTAATCCATCAGGAACAGGTTCCCGCTCAGGAACAGCCGATCATCCAGCAGCGAGGCGCGGGTGAAGATCTCGTAGTTCCAGATCTTCTCCTCCTCGAATTCGATCCATTCGCCATTGCTGAAGTTCAGCGACACGCCACCCGGGTTATAGCCACGGCTGACCATCGCCCCCACGGTCCAGTCCGGAGAGATGTCATAGGCGACGCTCAACTTCGGCAACATGGCAGAGAAGGTGTTGTCGTAATCCACCTGGGTCGGTGAATAGGTCGAATAGCCCGACCGCTGGATCTGATCGCGCTGAAACCTGAGCCCGCCGATCACCGTCCAGCGGTCGGCCGGATGCCAGCTCAGTTCGCCATAGATCCCGAGGTTCTTCTTGTGATCCTCAAAGGTCGAGCTGTAGCTGTCGACATAAGAATAGCGGCCGCTGAGATCGAGATATTCACTCTGGTCGGTATCGGCATAGTAGAGCCCGAAGAAACCGCTCAGCGGATCGTCCTCGGTTCCATAGCTCAGGCGGAATTCGTTCGACACATTGTCCTGCGACACATCCGCGTCGCCGCCATGGGTGATCCCGGTGCGCCGCTTGACGTTGCTGTGGGAATATTGCGTCTGGTTGAACAGCCGCCAGCCATTGAAGAAATCATAATTGACATCAATGACAGCGGTATCGGTCTGTTGCCGCCAGCTCGGCATCGAGGCATGGATGCTGTCGAGCTGCTCGTAAGGCTCTGACGCCGCCTCCTGCGACGGCCGGTCGCTGGCGGAATGCGACAGCGTCAGCTTGGCCTCAAGGCCGGGGATGTCGACCGGCGCCCACAACAGTTTGAACCGCGCGGTGCGCGATTTGAAGTTCTGACCGTATTCGTTCTGGATAAAGCTCGGGTTGGTGTAGTCGATGAAGGTGTCGCGGCCCGAGGAATCGAGCGCCAGGCGCACTGCGACTTGTTCGCTGAGCGGACCGGACCATGCCATCGAGGCGCGCTTCTGGCCGTAGTTGCCGATCTCGAACCGATAGGCGCCCTCAGGGGTGAAGGTCGGATCCTTGGTATTGACCACGATCGCCCCGGCGATCGCATTGGCGCCCTGAGATGTCGTCTGCGGCCCCCGGAACACCTCGACCGACTGCACATCCCAGACCGAGGTCGCGCCAAAGTAGAATTCGTTATAGCTCAGGTAATGGCCATCGAGATTGATGGTCGCGCGCGGCACGGTGCCGGCGAAGAAGGCCACTGCACCATTGTGCGGCCCCTGGGCATCCTGTCCCCGGATCACCGGCGTACCGACGGAATCACTGAACACCAGGTTCGGCGTATCGGCGATCACGCTGTTCACATCCGATTTCCCCGGGTATTCCTCTTCCAGCTCCTTGCCCGAGATCACGCTGACCGAAGACGCGGTGTGCTTCTGGTCACGATCCACTTTCTCGCCCGTCACCGTGATCGGTTCCAACGCGAAAATCTCGTCTTCCCTGCCCTCTGCCGCCGCCGGCGCCGCGGCCATTGCCGCCAGCGCGGCCACAAGCGAAAGGCGGCTGACGCCTTGCGCCAGCGAGCCGCCGTCTGTCTTCTGCATGGTTTTCCCCAGTCTGTCCCTGAATGTCACGCTGGCTGGGGCGCTGATGGCTGGCGATGCGCGTAATGTTCCGCATTGCATAACGCATACCGCATGTCAATCGCCCCACCCGCCCTTTACGACCCTGACCCCAAGACGATACTCTCCGCAGGCTTCGGCCGATCCGGCCCGGGCGCCGGAGGCGGCGAGAAAGGACCAACCAGATGATGGAATTCGAGCCGTTTGCCGATGACGAAGCCAAGGCGCCGCAACCGAAACGCTCCTCCACCATCCAGTCGATCAGCATCGCGGCACGTTTCCTGACCATCATGGCGATGGCGAATCGCGCCCTGCCGCTGGCGGAACTGGCGCAACGGGCCGGCACCGGACGGTCGACCGCGCATCGCTATATGCAGAGCCTGGTAAAGGAGGGCCTTGCCAGCCAGGATCCGATCAGCAGCCATTACGATCTGGGACCGGCAGCGCTGGGGATCGGCATGGCTGCGCTGAACCGCGTCGACGCAGTCGAGATCGCCGGTCAGCAGATGAAGCTCTTGGCCGAGACCCGGGCGATGAGCGGCGGCGTCGCGATCTGGACCGAACGCGGCCCGACGCTGGTGCGCTGGTATCGCAGCGCCGGCTTTGCGATCACGCCGCTGGGGCTGGGGGATATCCTGCCGGTCGACAACACCGCCTGCGGGCTGGTCTGCCAGGCCTTCCTGCCCGCCGCGCAGATCGACGTCGCCCGCGGCAACCAGCCACCGCATTTCCGCGGCCCGCGCCCCGAGCCCGCCCTGATCGCCCGTACCCGGGCCGAGGCCTGGGCCGAGATGACCAATCACCTGCTGTCGAATGTCACCGGCCAGGCCGCCCCCATCCTCGACGCGCAGGGGGAACTGGTCTGCGTCGTCACCACCGTCACCGATCTGGGCCGGCTGGAAACCGAAGACGAACGGCTGGCGCTGCGCGCCGTGGCCCGGCAGATCAACCAGGCCACCGGCGGTCAGAGCGCGCTGGCCGGCTGATCGCCCGTTCCGGCCCGGCCGCGCGGGATCACCATCGGCCGCCCCGAAACCGGATCGGGCTGGATCAGCGCCGACAGGCCGAAGACCTCGTCTATCAACGCCTCGGTGACGATCTCCTGCGGCGCGCCCTCGGCCACCACCCGCCCGTCGCGCATCGCCACCAGATGGCTGGCATAGCGGAAGGCCAGGTTCAGCTCGTGCAGTACCGCCACCACGGTGCGGCCTTGGGCGTTCAACGCGGCCAGCAGCTCCAACAGCTCCACCTGATGCGAGAGATCCAGATAGGTGGTGGGTTCATCCAGCAGCAGGATCGGCGTTTCCTGCGCCAGCGCCATGGCGATCCAGACCCGTTGCCGCTGCCCGCCGGACAGATCGGAAACAGGCCGATCGGCCAGATCAGACACCCCGGTCGCCGCCATCGCCCCGGCGACGGCGACCTCATCCTCGGGCGACCATTGCCGCAGAAAGCTCTGATGCGGAAACCGGCCGCGCGCCACCAGATCGGCAACCGTGATCCCGTCCGGCGCCAAGGGCGCCTGCGGTAACAAACCCAGCCGCCGTGCCACATCGCGCGGCGCGCGGGCGGCGATATCCTGGCCGTCAAGGATCACCTGCCCCTCGCGCGGGGCCAACAACCGTGACAGCGCGCGCAGCAAGGTGGACTTGCCGCAGGCGTTCGGCCCGACGATCGCGGTGAAGGCGCCGTCGGGGATCGCCAAGCTCAGGTCTTGGCTGACCAGCCGGTCCTGATAGCGCAATGTCACCCGCTCGGCCTTCAGTCGATCTGCCATCACCGGTCCCCCGTGCTGATCCAATCCCTGCTTCACCGTATTGCATTGCGGAATGCAGTCTGCAATATGAGACAAGCCACTTCGGCAGCCGCCCCCGGCGCTGCACCGGAAGCCATCCGTCAAAACAACCTCGCGACAAGACCCTGCGGCCCGGCCGCGGGACGGAAAGGATCCCCCATGGCTTCTCTCACCCCCGATGTGGTCGAAGACCCCGAAAACCTTCTCGAACAGGAAGACCACATGCGCGACATGGAGCCTGTGGAAATGGAGGTCATCGCGATCACCTACCCCTCGCCCTCGATCGGTCGGGTCACCGGCCGCATCTTCGCCGCCAGGCCCGAGGCCTGGGCGCCCGCGAACCTCGCCGTCCGGATCGAGGTGGAGACGCCGGAGGGTCAGCGCCCGATCACCCGCATCTATACCATCCGCAGCTTCGACCCGGTGCGGGAGGTGGCCGAGATCGACTTCGTCCTGCACCCCGACGACACCCCGGCGATGCGCTGGCTGCAGGCGGCGCGGCCGGGCACCCGGGTGTCGATGATCGGGCCGCGCCAGCATTTCACCCCCAACCTCGACAGCGGCAAGCGCGCTGCCATCTTCGCCGACGACACCGCGATCCCGGCGGTCTACGCCATTCTCAAGGCCTGGCCCGAAGGCGCCCGAGGCAATGTTTGGATCGACACCGACGACCGCGCCGCCTTCGACGCGCTGCCCGCCGTCCCGGGCGTTGGCCTGCACCTGCTGCTGCGCGGCCCCGACCAGCCGGCCGGGACCACCGGCCAGCTTTTCGCCACCGCCAAGGCGGACCTCACCGATCCCGCGGGCTGGACCATCTGGGCCGCCGGCGAGCGGCAGGAGATGCGCGACATCCGCGCCCATTTCCGCGCCCTGGGCTATGGCCGCGACGATCTGCGCATCTTCGGATACTGGAAGCGCGGCACCAGCAGTTCCGACATCGACCGCCAGCGCCTGCGGGCCTATTCCAACCTGCGCAAGCGCGGCCTGACCATGGAGGCGCTGGATGATGACGACCTGGCCGTCTGATCGGCGCCCCAGCCGGCGCGCGGTTCTGGCCGGGGGGCTGGCGGGCGGATTGGCCGCCGCCCTGCCCCCGCGTCTCGTCCATGCAACCGGAGAGAACGGCTGGCCCCGGCGCATTCCGCACGAGACCGGAGAGCTGTTGCTGCCCGCGCCGCCCCGGCGCATCCTGTCGACCGCCCCCAGCCTGACCGGCATCCTGCTGGCCATCGGCGCGCCGCTGGTCGCCAGCGCCGCCGCCGCGGTGGGTCGACTGACCGATGACAGCGGGTTCTTCCGTCAATGGGCCAAGGTCGCCCATGATCGCGGGGTCGAGGTGCTCTATCCCAATCTCGCCTTCGATATCGAGGGGCTGATCGTGCAGGCGCCCGATCTGGTGATCGCCTCAGCCACCGGCGGCGACAGCGTGCTGCCCTATCTGCCGCTGATCGAGGAACAAGGGCTTCCGGTCATGGTGCTGGATTACTCCAGCCACGGCTGGGAGGAGCTGGCCGAAACCCTGGGCCGGGCCAGCGGGCAGGACGAGGGCACGCAGCGCGTGATCCGGGATTTCGCCGATCGCGCCACCCGGGTCGGCGCCGGGCTGACCCGCCCACCCGGGCAGGTCAGCATCGTTTCCCACAATCTGGCGGGCACCTATGCGGTCGGCAAACCCAGCAGCCCGCAGGCCAAGGTTGCCGCCGCGCTGGGATTCGATGTGGTGGGTCTACCCGACGCTCTGCAGGGCGCGGTGGCGCGGTCCTCCGATTTCGACTTCATCTCGCACGAGAACCTGCCGGCAGCGATCACCGGCGACAGCGTCTTTCTGATGAGCGGCAGCGCGGAAAGCGTGCAGGTCTTCTGCGCCGATCCGGTCCTGGCGAACCTGCCGGCGGTCGCCAAGGGCCAGGTCTATCCGATGGGGCCGAGTTCCTTTCGCATCGATTATTACTCCGGTCTGGAGATGATCGAGACGCTGAGGCCCTATTTCACCAGATGAGGAACGGCCCGCCGATGACCCCCAGCCGCCGCAGCGCGCGGCGCGGGCTGTGGCTGGCTGCCCTGGTGGTGGCGGGGCTGAGCCTTGCGAGCCTGACCATCGGATCGCGACCGGTGCCGCCGGCGCAGGTGCTGGCGGCGCTTTGGCACTTCGATCCCGGCAACGACCTGCATCTGGTGGTGCGCGAGCTGCGGCTGCCGCGCACCCTGCTGGCAATCTCGGCCGGGGCGGCGTTGGGACTGGCGGGCGCGGTGATCCAGGCGGTCACCCGCAACCCGTTGGCCGAACCGGGGCTTTTGGGCATCAACGCCGGCGCCGCCGTGGCGGTGGTGCTGGGCGCCTCGACCTTCGGGCTGACGGCAACGGCCGATTACATCTGGTTCAGCATTCTCGGCGCCGGGCTCGCCGGTGTCGCGGTTTTCCTGCTGGGCCGCGCGCATGAGACCGGCACCGATCCGATACGGCTGGTGCTGGCGGGGGCCGGCCTGTCGATGGTGCTGGGGGCCGCCACCGGCATCGTCCTGCTGAACGCGGCACTCGACGTGCTCGACGTCTTCCGCAGCTGGGGCGCCGGCGCGCTCGAAGGGCGCGGGCTGGCCGCCGCCCTGACCATGTGGGGCGCGCTGATCGCCGGCGGTGGTCTGGCGCTGGCACTCGGCCCCAGCCTGAACGCCTTGGCGATGGGCCGCGACATGGGGCAGGCCCTGGGGCTGAGCCCGGCGCGGATCTGGGCGCTCGCCTGTCTTTCGGTCATGGTGCTGGCCGGATCGGCCACCGCCACCGCCGGCCCGATCGCCTTCGTCGGGCTGGTCGCGCCCCATGCCGCCCGCGCCTTTACAGGGCCGGACGCCCGCGCCACCCTGCCGCTGGCGGCGCTGATGGCCGCGGCGATGCTGCTGCTGGCCGATATCCTCGGCCGCGTCGTCGCCGCCCCGGAGGAGGTCGCCGCCGGCATCCTCGCCACCCTCCTGGGCGGGCCCTTCTTCATCCTCGCGGTGCGCCGTTTCCGGATGGCGCGGCTGTGAGCGCGGGGAAAAGACATCTGCGCTGCGGCCGGCTGTCGATCGGCTGGAGACCGCGCGCGGTGCTGCTGGCGCTGGGGCTGGTCGCGATCGGCCTGGCGCTGGCCGTGCTGCTCATGGGGACCGGGACCATCGCGCTTTCCCCCGCCGAGGTATTGGCCAGCCTGACCGGGACGGGAGACGATCCGATGGCCGCGCGGGTGGTCCAGCGCATCCGGCTGCCCCGGGTGGCGACGGCGGCGCTGGTCGGCGCCTCGCTGGGGATGGCCGGCGCGGTGTTCCAGTCGCTGTCGCGCAATGCGCTGGGGTCGCCCGATGTCATCGGCTTCACCACCGGGGCGGCGACCGGCGCCATCGCACAGATCATCCTCTTCAACGCCGGCGCCGCCCAGACCGCCACCGCGGCGGTGGCAAGCGGGCTGATGACGGCGGCCATCGTGATGCTGCTGGCGCGCAAGGATGGCAGCACCGGCGGCTATCGGCTGATCCTGATCGGCATCGGCGTCGGCGCCATCCTGACCGGGTTGAACACGCTGCTGATGGTGAAGGGCGATCTCGATCAGGCGATCTCGGCCCAGATCTGGCTGGCCGGATCACTGTCGGCGCGCAGCTGGGCCCATGCGCTGCCGGTGCTGGTGGGGCTGATCCTGTTTGCGCCGCTGGTGATCCTGAACGCCCGACGCCTTGCGATGCTGGAGATGGGCGACGATCTGGCCAGCCAGCTCGGCATCCGGCCGGAGCGGACGCGGCTGCTGCTGGTGCTGGCGGCGGTCGGGCTGACGGCGGTGGCCCCCGCCGCCACCGGCCCGATCGCCTTTGTCGCCTTGGCGGCACCGCAACTGGCCCGCCGGCTGAGCCGCGCGCCCGAAATCCCCATTGTCACCGGCGCGCTTGCCGGTGCGGTGCTCCTGCTGGCGGCCGACCTGCTGAGCCAACGGGCGCCCATGAACCTGATGTTGCCCATCGGGCTGACCACCGGCGCGCTCGGCGGCGCCTATCTGGTCTGGATGCTGACGCGCGCGCCCGGCACGGGCGGACGATAGCACGGGCGGCCCATGTGGCACGCTCCGCGCCACCTGCCGGGGGGAAACCAGGGAAACCGGGGCGTCAGTCGTTTCACGCCCCCCCCGTTCAGGCGGACCGGCACGAGGCTTACACCACCTTCGCCGCCCGCAGCGCGTCGAGCCGGTCCTGAGTGACGCCAGCGGCGCGCAGCACTGCCTCGGTATCGGCGCCCAGCGGGCGGGGCGGCAGATCGGTCGTGCCGTTCTCGCCATTGGCCTTGAAGCTCAGGGTCGGGATATGGATCGGCCCGTCATGGCCCTCGACCCGGATCTCGCGGGTCAGGCCGCGGGCGGCGATCTGCGGCTCGGCCAGCATTTCGTCCATGCCGCGGATGCGGCCGGCAGGTACCGCGGCGGCCGCCAGGATTTGCTCCCAGTCCGCCGCCGGCCTGCTGCGGAAGGTGTCTTCCAGCGTCTCGCGCAGGCTTTGCCAGTTCTTGTGCCGCTCGGGAACGCTGTCCCAGCGGGCGTCCCGCAGGATGTCGTTACGGCCGATTGCGCGGCACAGGTGGCGGAACTGGATGTCGTGGTTCGCCGCCAGCATCAGAATGCCGTCGGCGGTGTCGAAGGCGCCGGACGAGGGGCTGGCGCTCCAGGCCTCGTTTCCATTCTGAACGGGTTTCCAACCGGTGGTCAGATGCATGCTCATCAGCGAGGCCATCAGCATCAGCGCGGTATCGAGCATCGCCACATCCACCTGCACGGCGGCGCCGGTGCGCTCGACCTCGCGCAGCCCGGCCATGATCGCCATGGCGGCGTTCATGCCGGTGGCATAGTCGACATAGGGCGCGCCCACCTTGACCGGCCCGTCGCCCGGCTTGCCGGTGGTCAGCATGATGCCGCACATGCCCTGGATGACGTGATCATAGGCCGGACGGTCGCGAAAGGGGCCGTCCTGACCGAAGGCGGAGATCGAACAATAGACCAGCTTCGGATTGATCTCGCGCAGCGCCTCGAACCCCAGGCCCAGCCGCTCGGCAACCCCGGGCTTGAAGTTCTCGACGAAGATATCGGCGCCGGCGACCAGCTCGCGCGCGAGCGCGACGCCCTCGGGTGATTTCAGATCGAGGGTGACGGATTTCTTGCCGGCGTTATGGCCGAGGAACCCCAGCGCCATGCCGCGTTCGGCCAGCCCGGGCAGCGGGCCGCCCTGCCGGGTCCAGTCGCCCTCACCTGGTTTTTCGATCTTGATCACCTCGGCCCCCATCAGGGCGAGCTGATAGGTTGCATAGGGTCCGGCCAGAACCTGGCTCAGATCAATCACGCGAAGGCCTTCAAGCGGCTGGAACATGGTCTGCCTCACACTCGGGATGACAATTGGGGAGTCTCTGGGAGCGGCGGACCGGGCTGACCGGTCTGCCGACCCCTCAGGCGCGGGGGCGCGGGGTCACTGCGGCGTGACCCCGGCGGCCTCGAAGATCGCCTTGTTGGTGACGTAGCTGTTTGCGATCTCGGCGGCGGCCTGATCCAGATCCCTGTACATGATCGGGATATCGGCGGCAGCGACCACCTTGGCGAAATCGGCATCGGTCTCCGCCGCCTTCAACGCGGTGCTGAGCCGTTCAAGCGCGGCGCGCGGGGTGCCCTTCGGCAGGATCAGCGTGGTGCGCGAATCCATGCCCAGCGGATAACCGGCCTCGTTGATGGTCTCGACATCGGGGGCGGAGGGATGGCGGAAGGTGGTCAGCGCCGCGATCGACTTGAGCTGATCGGGGTATTTGTAATGGATGCCGCCGGACATGACCAAGGCCACCTGATTGCCCAGAAGCGCATTCAGCATGTCGCCACCGCCCTTGAGCGGCACGATGTTCACATCAAGCCCCTCCTGCTTGGCGATCACTTCCATGGTCATCCGCGCCGTCGGGCTGAGCGAACCATAGCTGAACCCCGGATGCGCCTTGGCCCAGGTGACGAATTCGGCCAGGTTGTCATAGGGCGCGTCCTTCTGCGTCGCGAGCGCGACCTGATAGGCGGTGATCATGCCGGCATAGTCGAAATCATCCGGCTTGAAATCCACCCGCGCCATCACGAAGGGCTCGGTATTGATCACGCTGCTGGAGTGCAGCAGGATGGTATAGCCGTCGGGCTTGGCCTTGCGCAGCTCGTGCGCGGCGAGAATGCCGCCGCCACCGGGCTTGTTCACCACATTGACCGGCACGCCGAGCTGTTCGGCCAACACCTTGGCCACGCCGCGCCCGACCAGATCGGTCTGGCCGCCGGCCTTGTAGCCCACCAGCATGGTGATCGGGCGATCCGGGTAATCGCCGGCGGTGGCGGTGGATGGCTCCAGCCCGGCGAGCGCCAAGAGCGCCGCCGTCGCGACCGCCAAGAGCTGTCTTCTGTTGGTCTTGCGCATCTGTTTTCCTCCCAGTGTTCAGATATGCGAATGTTCGGTGGTCGCCGTCGTCTCGGCCCGGGCCGCCTGCCGCCTGGCAAGCCGGCTGTTGCTGCGGTTGATCATGGCGACCGTCGCGATGGTCAGCAGACCGAAGACAAGCGCGATCGGGTGGCCCAGCAGGCGCAACGGGTCGTGGTTCAGGATCTGCAGCGATTGGCGGAAGGTCAGCTCCAGATTGGGGCCGATCACGAAGCCGATCAGAAAGGTGACGAAAGAGAACTCCAGCTTGCGGGCGAAAAAGCCCAGCACGGCGAAGGCCAGCATCAGATAGATCGAGAACAGGCTGTTGGTCTCCATATAGGCGCCGATGCAGCACAGCAGCAGCACCACCGGGATGATCAGCCGCACCGGCACCCGGATGATCTGGGCAAAGATGCGCTGGCCGGCATAGCCGACGGCCAGCAGGATCGCGCTGGCGCAGAGCATCGCGGCATAGAGATCGGCCACCAGTTGCGGCTGTTCGACGAACATCATCGGCCCCGGCGTCAGCCCGTGGAGCGTGAGCGCGGCGATCAGGATGGCGGCGATCACGCTGCCGGGGATCCCCAGCGCGAACAGCGGCACGAAGCTGGACGGCACCACCGCATTGTCGGCACTTTCGGCCGCGGCGATACCTTCGATCATGCCAGTGCCGAATTTCTCGGGTGTCTTCGAGGCGCGCTGGGTGGCGCCATAGGACAGGAACGACCCGACGCTGGCGCCCAGTCCGGGCAGGATGCCGACGATCGAGCCGATCAGCGTGCCGCGCGCGATCACCGGCAGACAGCGGCGCCATTCGTCCCGGGTCACCCGCCGGTCGTCGGGTGAGGTGCCGTCGCCGATCTCGGTCGCCTCGCGGTCGATCGCATGAGCATTGCCGGCCTGGATCACCATCTCGGCGACCGCCAACATGCCGATTGCCATCGGCACCAGCGAAATCCCGTCGTCCAGCTCCATCATGCCGAAGGTCAATCGCGGGATAAAGGTCTCGGTCTCGATCCCGATGGTGGCGAAGAAGACGCCGAAGGCGGCGGCGATCAGCCCCTTGAGCATCGACCGCCCGGCGAGCCCGCCGATGAAGGTCAGCGAGAACAGCAGGATGGCGCAGAGTTCGACCGGGCCGATCAGCAGCGCATAATGCGCCAGCGGCGCCGCCAGCACGATCAATACGATGGTCGACAGGAAATCGCCGATGACCGAGGCGAAAAGCCCCATCTTGAGCGCCTTCTGCGCCTTGCCCTGCCGCGCCAGCGGATAGCCGTCAAGCGCGGTGGGCGCCGAGGACGGCTCGCCCGGGGTGTTCAGCAGGATCGCCGAAACCGCGCTGCCCGCCGCGCTGCCCTTGGCGATGCCGATCAGCATGGCGATGGCCGCGACCGGGGACAGATAGAAGGTCATCGGGATCGCCACCGCGATTCCGGTGGCCTTGCCCAGCCCCGGCAGCGCCCCCAGCACATAGCCCAGCGTCACCCCCACGGTGACCCAGAACAGGGTCGAGGGCGTCAGCACGTTCTGAAAGCCGGTGATCAGATGGTCCATGACGCGCTCACACGATCGGGCTGCCGAGCAGCTTGTAGAACAGCGCCCAGATCGCCAGCAGCAACGCCGCCGGCATCAGGATAAGGATCAGCGGACGACGCTCGCCCAACAGCAGCAGCGTACCGGCGACCAGGACGATCCCGGCGACCAGCGGCGAGCCGAACAGGAAGGCCGCGAGGCTGACGGCGAAGACGGCACCGATCTTCAGCAGGGCGATCATCTCGCCGCGCGAAAACACGGTGGCTGGCGCCCAGGCGCTGTCCCCGCTCGGACGCAGGTTTTTCACCACTAGGAGCAGCGACAGCCCGGTGACGAGGATCATCGCCAGATTGGGCACCAGGCGCGGCGAAACGAAGCCGTCGGGCGCGGTTTCGATCTGTGCGGGGATGACGACGATCAGCATCAGCAGACCGAACGCCGCAAGTATCGCCCCCGAAATGAGGTCGGCTCGTTTCATGACTGTCCTCCCATGTGACAGCGGGCGCGGGTCAACTGGTCGACAGGGTGCGCACCCTCTGTTCCTCCGCCTCCGGGGCTTGCTCCGGTCGCGGTCTCTCCTCTCTCTCAGGGGTAGCGAGCCAGGGTGAAAAGGAGTAGTCGGAACTTTCTTGAATGTGATAGATATTTCTTATGCCTTCGATCTCGCCGCATCTCGATCACCTGCGTCTGCGCCAACTCCGGCTGCTGGAGCTGATCGACCGTCACCGGTCGTTGCGCGCGGTGGGCGAGGCGATGAACCTGACCCAACCGGCGGTATCGCAGATGCTGAAGGACCTGGAATATGCCTTCGGCGTGACGCTGGTCGATCGCTCTGTCCGCGGGGCGGCGCTGACGCCGCTCGGGCGGGTGGCCTTGCAGCGGGCGCGGGCCGGTCTGGCGGTCTTCGATCACCTCGCCGCCGATCTGGCCACGGATCTGCCGTCGGTGGTGCGGGTCGGCACCAATCCGGCAAGCCTGTTCCGGCTCTTGCCCGCGGCGCTGCGCCAGCTCGAGGCGCATCGTGCCGGTATCCGGTTCCGGCTGGAGGCAGGCACCGTCGACAACATGATGTCACGTCTGCTCGACGGAGAGCTGGATTGCTATGTCGGGCGGGTGGACTGGGCGGCGATGCCGGCTGAGGTGGCCGATCTGCTGCGCTATGAGCCTTTGACCGAAACCGACCTGGTGGTGGCATGTTCGGTCGATCATCCGCTCGCCCAGCGCGCCGAGGTATTGGCGACCGAGCTGACGCAATGGCCCTGGGCGCTGCCCTCGGGCGACACCAACAACCGGGGCACCATCGAGACCGCCTTTCGCAATTGCGGTGTTTCGGCGCCGCTGCCGGTGGTCGAAGTCTCGGCCGATCCGACATCGCAACTGATCCTGGCCCAGGAGATCGAACTGCTGATCTGTGTGCCGCGCGTCGTGTTGGATTCACAGATTGCCGGGGGCAGGATCGTGCCGTTGGTGACCCCGGATCTCTTTCTGCCGCCGATCCGGATCTGCGCGGTCACCCTGAAGGAAATCGACGATCTGCCGGCGCTGCATCTGCTGCGCGATGCCTTGCTGCAGGTCTGCCGCTAAGGCCGGCGCGGGCGGCGCGACATCTAGTCCGCAAGCAGCTTCTCCGGCGCGATGCCGCGCTTTTCGGCGCTGGCGCGCACTGCCTCCTGCAGCATCGGGCTGCCTTGCAGCAGACGGCGGAACCGCTGTTCGTCGAGCACAAGCAGCGTGGTCGGCGCGATCGCCTTCGCCTCGACCCGGCGCGGTCTGTTCATCAGGATCGCCATCTGGCCGAACATCTCGCCACGGCCAAGGCGCCAGGTCTGCCCGGCGTTTTGCAATTCGATCGCGCCCGAGGCGATGAAGAAGACGCTGCGCGCCGGCCCGTCCCGGCGGATCACCGTCTCGCCGGCGCCGACATAGCGCGTGCTGAGCCCCTTGGCGAGCTTGGCCAGCGCCTCTTCATCGAGATCGGCGAACAGGGGGAACTGCCGGACCAGTTCGGTCCGCTGCATCGTCAGGTCAAGCTTGGGCCGGTCTTCGGCGGCGGCGCGGCGGTCGGCAATGCTTTGCATCAGCGCGGTGTGCAACTCCGATCCGATCAGCCCGTCGGCGCGCATGATGGCATATTCCCGCTCCTCCAGCCGCAGGGCGGTGCGGCGGATGAAGCGGCGCTCCAGCTCTTCGGCATAGCCCGGATATTGCAGGCGCAGCCCATCGAGCGCGGTTTTCACCGCCTCGGTCCGGCGGCCAAGCAGCTCGTGCAGCAGGTCGGACACCCGGCGGCCATGGATGCGGCGGATGCGGCCGTCGATGAAACTGTCCAGGTCGCGCAGGATCAGTTGCTGCGACAGCAGCAGCTCGAAACGGTCGGCGGTGAGCCGGGCCAGCGGCCGCGAGATGCCGAGGCGGTTGTGCAGCATCACCGCGAGCCGGAAGGTCCGGCCATAGCCGATGCTTTCGCGCGCCGCCTTGCGATAGCCGGTGCGCCCGCCGGAATGGGTGGCCTCGATCAACCCGTCGGCATCCGACAGCAGCTGTTCCGCCAGCCGGGCCGAGATCGTGTGTTCGCGCACCCGGGCGATGATGGTGTCGCGCTCCGCCCCGGCCAGCGCCAGCAGGCCCAGCGTGACCCGATCGCGGTCGAGGATCTCGGTACTGTCCTCGGCCTCTTTCACCGCGCTCTCCAGACGGTCACCGAACCGCTTGGCCTCGGCCCGCACGATGTCGTGGCCCAGTTCATAGTTCTCGGTCGTCCTGGCGACATCCTCGCGCACCGTCTGCAGCGCGACGGCGACGACCTGCTTTGACAGCGCCTGATCGACCGGCGACAGCCGGTCAAGCCCGAGCCAGCGGATCACGCTGCGCAGGGTGACCCCCTGGACGATCAGGGTGAAAAGCGTGAAGCCGGTCGCCAGAATGCCGACCAGACGTTTCACATCGGCCGGCACCCGGAAGCTCTCGGTCACCGCCAGGGCCAGCGCCAGCGTCACCGCCCCGCGCAGACCACCCCAGAGGATCGCGACGCGATAGGGGCGTTCGACCGCCGGCGAGGCGCGCAGGGCGGTCAGCAGCGGCAACAGGCCGAACAGGATCGCCGCCCGCGCCACCATGGCGGCCAGCACCACCACGCCGATCAGCGCGAAATCGGAAAGCCGCAGCTCTTCCAGCAGGCGCGGGATCAGCAGCGCCGCGAGGATAAAGATCAGCGCCCCGGCCCAATGGGCCAGCAGGCCCCAGATCTCGCGCAGATTGCCCCAGGCCTGCGGCGGCAGCCGCCCCGGCCCGGCCAGGTTGAGCGTCAGCCCCGCCGCCACCACCGCGATCACGCCCGAGGCGCCGATGCTCTGTTCCGCGACGATATAGGCGAGATAGGGCAGCGAGACCGAGACCGACATCAGCGCCAGCTCATAGCGCCCGAACAGGCTCATCAGCCAGATCGAGACGCGCGCGATGATCCAGCCGGTGATCGCGCCGCCGCCGATCAGGATCGGAAACCGGGTCAGCGCGTCGCGCAGGGTCGGATCCGGCAGGCCCAGCATGACGAAGCCCATGAAGAACCCGAACAGCGCGATGGCGGCGGCGTCGTTCAGCAGGCTCTCCCCCTCGATGATCCGCGCCAGCCGCTTGGGCGCCGACAGCGACCGGAAGATCGAGATCACCGCCGAGGGGTCGGTGGTCGAGACGATGGCCCCCACCAGCAGGCAGGCGACCAGCGGCAGCGAGCTGGTCCAGGACAGGGCAAAGCCCACCGACAGCGTGGCGACCACCACGGCAACCACCGCCATCACCAGGATGGGCACCCAGTCGTCCAGCATCCGCCGCAGATCCATCCCGATCGTCGCCTGAAACAGCAGGGTCGGCAGGAAGACATAGAGGAAGACGTTCGAACGGATCGGCAGGTTCAGGATCGCCTCGGCCACCGGGTTCAGCGCATCGGTCAGCGGGGTCCGCAGAAAGAAGATCGCCCCCGAGGCGATGAGAATCCCGAGCGCGGCGAGGATCACGCTATAGGGCACCCGCAACCGCGCGGCCAATGGCTCGGCCAGCCCGATGACAAGGAACAACGACGCGATGACGGTGGTGACGACGATGATGTCCATAGTCTTGGAATAAAGCGAAAAAAGCACATCTTTAAAGGAACAATCGTCACCTTCGGCACTATTCTGCAGGGCGCCGCGGGCTCAAGGGCCCGAGAGGGCGCAATCGGCGCCCTTTCGCCAGCGGGTGGGCGCACCCATGCCGGTCTATTCTGGACGGAGCCGCGCTCAGGCCCGGCGACGCCTTGCCCAGGTGTCGGCGAAACTGGCGCCTGCTCGCTGTCGGCGCGGGCAAAGAGCATGGGCACCGACCCCCGAAGGGGCCGGCGACGGGATCAGAGGTTGCGCAGCAGTCCACCGTCGACCCGGATCATCGACCCGGTGATATAGCTGGCCCGGATCGAAGCCAGGAAGGCGACGGCGGCGGCAAATTCCGCCGGATCGCCATAGCGACCGGCCGGGATGGTGGCCTTGGAGGCCGCGACCACCGCCTCGACCGGCTGACCGCTCTTGGCGGCCTTGCCGGCGTCCAGCTCGCGCACCCGGTCGGTGCCGATGCGGCCCGGCAGCACCATGTTGACGGTGACGCCCTGCGCCGCGACCTCGGCCGCCAGCGTCTTGGACCAGCCAGCGATGGCGCCGCGCACGCCGTTGGACAGCGCCAGGCCGGGGATCGGTGCGACGATGCCGGAGGATCCGATGGTGACGACCCGCCCGAAGCCGCGCGCGATCATCCCCGGTAGCAGCGCGTCGGTCAGCGCGAAGACCGGCAGCGCCATCGCCTCATAGGCGGCGAGCCAGGCGGCCCGGCTCTGGCCCTCGGCGGGGCCGGCGACGGGGCCGCCGCAATTGTTCACCAGGATGTCGATGCCGGCCTCGGCCATGGTCTCGCCCAGCGCCGCCACCGCCCCCGCGTCGGTGAGGTCGAGCGCGACCGGAGTGACCTTGCCGGCCAGCCCCGCCGCCGCCGCCCAATCGGTGATCGCGGCAGGAGTGCGGGCGGCGGCGAAGACCTCCGCCCCCTCCAGCGCCAGTTCCCTCGCCGATGCGGCGCCCAGCCCCCGGCTCGCCCCCAGCACCAGCGCGCGTTTGCCGGTCAGCCCCAGATCCATCAGTTCAGCTCCTTCAGTCGTTGCTCCAGCCGGGTCATCATCAGATCGACCTCGGCCACCGAGAGGGGATCGAGCCCGGCGCCCGGTCGCCTGAGCGCCGGCGAGGCGATGGCGCCGCGTCGCGCCAGCACGTGCTTGCGCACCGCCAGCCCCAGCCCGGGCTGGGATTCATAGCGGATCAGCGGCAGATAAGCGTCGAAGAGATCGCGGGCGCGCGTTTCCTCTCCCCTGCCCATCAGATCGACCACCTGCACCATCATCTCGGGATAGCCGAAGCCGGTCATCGCCCCGTCGGCACCGCGCCCCATCTCCTCGACCAGGAAACCGCCACCATTGCCGCAGAGGATGGAGATCCGCCGCCGCCCCGCCGCCTCGGCCGCGCGGAGGCGGGTGATCTTGCCGAGCCCCGGCCAATCCTCGTGCTTGAGCATCTTGATCGAAGGGTAATCCTCGATGATCCGGCCAAGGATGTCGTCGCTGATATGCACCCCGGTGCTCAGCGGGAAATCCTGCAGCACCACCGGGATATCGGCCCCCAGCGTGTCAGTGACCTGACCGTAATAGCCATGGATCTGCGGGTCGGTCTTCAGGCTGCCGGGCGGCGCCACCATGACGCCCGCCGCCCCCATGTCCATCGCCGCCACCGACAGATCGCGCAGTGCCGCGAGCCCCGGGGCCGAGACGCCCACCACCACCGGCCGGCCTTCGGCGCGGGTGATGATGCGGCGGCTGAGCTCGATCGATTCGGCCTGCGTCATCTTCGGCGCCTCGCCCATCATGCCCAGGATGGTGAGCCCGTCGGCACCGGTCTCGAAATAGAAATCGGTCACCCGGTCGAGGCTCTGCCAGTCGATGCTGCCATCGAGGTGGAACGGGGTCACCGAGATGACGAAGACCCCGCGCGTGGTTTCACTGATCATGGCCATCTGCGGCCCTCCCTCGGAAATGATGCGCCTCAGCTGGCGGTGACGAACAATTGGCGGTCGAAATTGGTCAGCCGCTCCGCCCCCTCGGCGGTGACGCGGATGGTTTCGGACATGCCGAAGCCCCGGGCGAGCACATAGGTGTGGAACACCATGTTCTCCTCAAAGGCCCAGGTGGCGGCGGGATGCGCCTCGAGCGGTTCGCCACCGTTCGGCTGCAGCAACAGCCCCACCGAATAGAAGGTCTTGTTGGTATAGGTCTCCCGCAGCCCCGCCGAGAGGACCCCGTCACGGTAAATTGCGTCGGGCAGTGTCGCCGGCACGCCGGGACGCACCGCGGCGATGGCGGCGTCCTGAATCCCGATCAGCTTCTCGGCCAGGGCGACATCGGCATCGCTCGCCTCCGCCACCCGGATCGGGCGCATGAAGCGGGCGTGATAGTGGTGATTGTTCGGCGTCACCTCGAGCTGGATGATATCGCCGCGCTGCATCACCCGGTCGGAATAGCCGCCGTGCAGGTGAAAGGCCCGCTCGCCCGAGGAGAGCACCCCCGGCCCCGGCAGGTCGGACCCCGCGCGGATCATCGCGGCGCAGATCTCCGCCGCCATCTCGCGTTCGCTGACGCCGGTGCCGGCGGTGTCGATCCCGGCGCGCATGCCAGCTTCGGCGGCGCGGGCGGCAACGCGCTGATAGGCGATCTCGGCCTCGGACTTGATCTTGCGCATATCGGCCACGAGGTCGGAGGTATCCTCGATCCGCGCGCCGGGCAGGGCCGCCGCGATCGCCTCCCAGCGGGCGGCGTTCAGCACCCAGGCGCCCTTTTCGACCCCGATCGCCGCGGCCTTGCCCACCCGCGAGGTCACCGCCCCGACGGCGACCGCCAGCCGATCATCGCTATCCGTCCACAGCACCCGGTCGGGAAAGACGCAGGTGCTGTCGAGATAATAGGCCTCGACATCGCGGGCAAAGAGCGTCGGCTCTCCCTCGGCCGGGATGATGGCGAACTGGAAGGTGCCATAGGCGCGGGTGAAATAGCCGGTCACCCAGGTGACGGTCTCGGGCAGGAAGGCCAGCATGGCATCCAGCCCCCGCGCCCTGAGCGCGGCCTGCACCCGGACCAGCCGGGCGCGATATTCCGCAGGATCGAACCAATAGGCGGTCTGGACCATGTCTCAGCCTTTCTTCACGAGTTCTGCAAATCGGGTGATCATGGATTTCGCCTCGAGCGCCGGATCGGCCTGGGCGATGAAAGCGTCGACGTCACCGCCGTCGCGCGTCATCCGCGCGCGGTTGTCCTCGAACCAGATCGGCGCCTGGGCGCGGGTCACCTCCGGATGGCCCTGAACACCCCAGGCGCGATGGCTGCGGTGGCGCCAGACGTGATTGGGGCAGATCGCGCTGCGGGCCAGGATCACCATGTCGGGATGATCGCCGCGCACCTCGTCATTGTGCCAGACGAACATGCGCACGCGGTCACCCCAATCCTGCGCCAGGGCATCGTCGCGGGCGGCCTCGGTGACGCTCAGGTCCTCATAGCCGATCTCGCAGGAATCGCGGCGGAACACCTGATCCCTGCCGCAGAGGGCCGAGGCCAGGATCTGATGGCCGAAGCAGATGCCGAACATCGGGATATCCCGGTCTGCCGCCGCGCGGATCAGGTCGTGTTCGCGGTCGATCCAGTCGATCGCCTCATAGGCACCATGCGGGCTGCCGGACAGGAAGATGCCATCATAGCCGTCGAGACTGTCGGGAAAATCGCCGCCGAAGGCCCAGCGGCGGTCGACCGAAAGGCCCCAGCCCTCGAATCGATCGTCGAGCTTGGCGACCGACTGCAATTGCCGGCCATTGCCAAGATAGAGCAGGCGTTTGTGGGACATCGGGCCTCCTTCAGCGTCGCGGGCGGCCGGCCGGGCCGGCCGGTGTTGCTCATTTGTGCGCCATTGGTATACCATCGAGAGACCGATTGACAATCAAGCAAATGCGCCGACAGTCTCGGGCCGGACACGGAAGGGTAGAGAGGATGATATCACTCGATCTGAATGCCGATCTCGGCGAGGGATTCGGCCCCTGGGCGATGGGCGACGACGCCGCGATGCTGAAGATCGTCAGCACCGCCAATATCGCCTGTGGCGCCCATGCCGGCGATCCGCAGACCATGCGCGCCACCCTTGTTGCCGCACGCGACCATGGCGTCGCGGTGGGGGCGCATCCGGGCTATGCCGATCTGGCGGGCTTCGGTCGACGGCCGGTGCCGGGGATCACGGTGGCCGAGGTCGAGAATCTGGTCGCCTATCAGATCGGCGCCTTTGCCGGCATGGCGGCGCTGGTCGGTCACCGGCCGACCCATGTAAAGACCCATGGCGCACTGGGAAACGCCTGTGCCGATGACGACGATCTGGCGCTGGCGGTGGGCCGCGCGATCCGCGCGGTCGACCCCTCGCTCGCCTTCATGGTGATGCCGGGCACCGCCACGGCGCGGGCGGCGGAGGCGCTGGGGCTGCGCCCGATCAACGAGATCTATGCCGATCGCAGCTATGCCCCCGGGTTCAACCTGACCCCGCGCAGCCAGCCGGGCGCGATGATCCACGACCCGGAGGAAGCGCTGGCGCGGATCGTCGAGATGGTCGAGAGCAAACAGCTGACCGCGACCGACGGCTCGCATCTGGCAGTGGAGATCGACAGCATCTGCGTGCATGGCGACAGCCCGCATGCGGTCAGCATGGCGCGCCTGCTGCGTGAGGGGCTGACGGCGGCTGGCTATGCCATCCGCTCATCGCTCTGTCAGGGCTCCTCTCAGGGCTGACCGCCCCAGACCCCGCTGATCAGGTTTTCGCGCAGCAGCCGGGCGGTATCGGGGGACCGAAAGGCCGGCCCCGGGCGCAGTGCGGCAATCCGGGCGCGGGCGGTGCGCAGCGCCTCCAGCGCCTGATCGCGGCTCACCACCGCAAAGTGCAGCCCCTGCCCCGGACCGATCTGCGCCAGCCGGTCGAGATCGGCGCTGATGACGGTGGCGATCTTGGGATAGCCGCCGGTGGTCTGGCAGTCGCGCATCAGAACGATCGGCGCGCCCGCCGGCGGCACCTGGATGCTGCCGGGCATCACCCCGTCGGTGACCATCGACTCCGCCCGCGTCGCCAATGCGCCGCCCTCAAGGAACAGCCCCATCCGGTCGGACCGCGGCGCCACCCGCCAATCGGTGGCGCAGAGCCGCGCCAGCGCCTCCGCCCCGAACCAATCGTCCTGCGGCCCGGCCATCACCCGGATCGGGCCCGGTTCGTGGTCGGGTAAGCGGTCGAAGGACAATGGCTGCGCCCCCGGCGGCGTGCCGCACAGCGGCAAGAGGTCGCCCACCGCGATGGGCGCCGCACCGACGCCGGACCGGCGGTGGGTCGACAGGCTGCCCATCTGCCCGGCCAGATCGACCCCGCCGGCGATGGCGAGATAGCCATAGACCCCGCCCCGGGGTGGGACGAGGGTGATCAGCGCGCCCGGCGCGGCCTCGGCTGACTGGCCGGCAGGAATGACGCGGCTGTCGATGATGAGCGTCACCCCGGGACCGGCGGCTGCGACCAGCACCGACCGCTCCCCCACCCGCAGCCGGCAGCCACCAAGCGCGGCCTCGATCCCGGCCATGTCCGGCGCATTGCCGACCAGCGCATTGGCCGTGGCCAGCGCCAGCCGGTCCATCGCCCCGGCGGTGGAGATGCCATGGCGGCGCCAGCCGAAGCGGCCGAAATCCTGCAGCGTCACCCCGCCAGAGGCGGCCTCGACCCGGAGCGAGGTCATGTCCCGGCCTCCCCGGCACGGATCACCGGCGCGCCCTGGCGGGCGGCCTCGGCCAGCCGGTCCCAATCTTCTGCCGGGATCGGCTCGAAGCGGATTTCGTCGCCGGCGTCGAACAGGAACAGCGGGTCGCGCCCCGGCAGGAAGGGCAAGGCGGGGGTGCGGCCCAGCAGGTGCCAGCCGCTCGGCCCCGCGACACTGCCGATGGCGGCCTGGGCGCCGCCGATGCTGACCGATCCGGCGGGAATGCGCGGCCGGGGCACCGCGCGCCGCGGCCGCGCCATCGCCTCGGGCAGGCCGGCGAGATAGGCGAAACCGGGCATGAAGCCGATCATCATCACCTGGAAAGTCTCGGCAACGAAGGCCTCGACATAGCCCGCCTCACTCAGCCCCAGCAGATCGG
This sequence comes from Pseudodonghicola sp., assembly GCF_048268305.1. Taxonomy (NCBI): domain Bacteria; kingdom Pseudomonadati; phylum Pseudomonadota; class Alphaproteobacteria; order Rhodobacterales; family Paracoccaceae; genus Pseudodonghicola; species Pseudodonghicola sp. Next base: position 178,577 of record NZ_JBLWVT010000004.1, on the reverse strand, counting down.
CGCAATCCGCCAGATCCTCGCCCCAGGGCCCGCCGAAAACCACCGGCACCCGCCAGCGGCGCGGCGACCGATCGGCAGCCCCGGCGGTCTGCCGGATCAGCCCCCAAAGCTCGGCCACCAGATCGTCATAGGCGATCGCCAAGGGGTCGAAATACACGGTCAGCGCGCGATAGCTCGGCACCGCCTCGATCACCCCCGACAGGGCGGTGGCAGTCAGGGCGGCGTCGAGCGCATGGACCCGGCGGTTGACGGGGAGCGAAATCAGATTGCCGAAATCCACGCTCAGCGCGCTGTCGCCACAGGGCAGGATGCGCGGATCGGGCAGCGGCGACATCGCCCCTAGCCCTGCCCCCGCAGCGCCGCCAGAACGCCGCGCGCCACCGTGCTGGCGGTGCGGATCAACGCCGCCTCGGTGCTGCCGCCGACATGCGGGGTCATGATCAGCCGAGGGCAATCATAAAGCGGGCTGTCGTCGGGCAGCGGTTCGCGGGTGAAGACATCGAGCCCGGCGCCGAAAATCCGGCCCGCGCGCAACGCCTCGGCCAGCGCCGCCTCATCGACCAGGGCACCGCGGCCGGTATTGACCAGAATGGCGCCCGGGCGCATCGCCGCGATCTCGGCCGGACCCAGCACCGGAATTGGCCCCGGACGACCATGCAACGACAGCACGTCCGACCGCGCCAGCAGGTCGCCCACGTCGCGGGCCATCTCATACCCCTCCGCCGCCAGCGCGGCTGGATCGGCATGGGTGGACTGGACCAGCACCCGCATCCCAAGGGCGCGGGCCATCGGCGCGAACAACTGCGAGATCTTGCCCCAGCCCCAAAGCCCAAGGCAGAGCCCAGACAACTCGACGCCGCGGAACCTTTCGCGAAAGTCGTAATCCCCCGCCTGCATGGCCCGGTCCGAGACCGGGATGCCGCGCGCCACCGCCAACATCAGCCCCAGCGCATGTTCCGCCACGCTCTGCGCGTTGGCGCCGGGGGTAGTGACCACCGGGATGCCGCGCGCGCGGGCGATATCCATCGCCACCCGGTCAGTCCCGGTGCCATGCACGCCCAGCACCCGCAGGGCGGGCGCCAGATCGAAAGCCGCAGGCGGGAAACCCCAGTTGCGGGTAATCGCGGCCTCGGCCCCGGCAAGCAGCGGCGCCAGCACCTCCAGATCGGTCGAGGGCGCCAAGACCGGCTCCACCCCGCCCTCGGTCAGGATATCGAGGCCACGCCGGTCGATCGGTTGCAGGATCACGCATTTCATCGGTTGGTCTCCGGACCTTCGGCGCAGAAGACCGAGAGCAGGCGCGCAGCCTCGGCGAAATCCTCGATCTCCATCGCCTCGAAAGGGTTATGGCTGCCGTTGCGGTTACGGATGAAGAGCATGGCCGTTGCCACCCCATGCTGGGCGAAGACGGCGGCGTCATGGCCGGCGCCGCAGGCCATCGGCCGGGCGTCGATTTCCTGCTCGGCGGCGATGCGGGCGAATTGGGCGATCAGCCCCCGATCCATCCGCGCCGGTTGGCTCGACGTCTCCGGCCCCAGATGAAAATGCACGTCGCATTCCGCCTCGACCTCGGCCACGGCGCGGGCCAGTTCGCCACGCATCAGGTCGAGCGTATCCGGCTCTTCGCTGCGAATGTCGACCGAGAAATCGACCCGCCCCGCGACCTTGGAAAAGGCCGCCTGATCGCGGTCGGTGCCGATCTGACCGAAGGTCACCGCCAGATCACGCCCCGCGGCGGCAAGCCGTTTCCAGGCCTCGTCCAGCGCGACGACCAGCCGGGCGGTGGCCAGGACCGCATCCTGCCGGTGGCTGCGCGGGGTGGCGCCGGAGTGGGAATAGCTGCCCTCGCACCAGGCCTGGCGATGGCGGAAGCTGCCACGGATGCCGGTGACCAGACCAAGGGCGCGCCCTTCCTCCGCCAGCACCCGCCCCTGTTCGATATGCGGCTCGACAAAGGCGGCGATCATGGTCGGATCGAGATAGCCCTGCCCGGCGCGCAGGCGGTCGGTATCGCCCCCGGCCGAGGCGATGGCCGCCCCCAGCGGGATGCCGTCGCCGGCGCGGCGCACACTATCCAGCTCCTCGCCCCGAAGCGCACCGAAGGCGGCGCGGCTCCCGATATAGGAGGCACCGAACCAGGTGCTTTCCTCGGCCCGGATCGCCACGACCACCAGATCGCGCGCCGGCCGCAACCCCGCCTTGACGAAGCCCGAGGCCACCGCGAGCCCCGCCAAGACCCCGGCGGCGCCGTCGAAATTGCCCCCCGAGGGCACCGAATCCAGATGCGAGCCGACCATCACCGCCGGCCCCTCCTGCTGCCCCTTGAGCGTCATATAGAGGTTACAGCCCGCGTCGATCTCGCAGCTCATCCCGAGCCGGCGCGCCTCGCGCTGAACCATCTCATGGGCGATCTGCTCGCCCAGCCCATAGGAGGCGCGGGTGATGCCGCGTTCCGGGCGGCCACCGCCGGTGCGGACCCTGAGTTCGTCGAACAGCCGGACCGCAAGCGCGATATCGGGCATCGGCGCCGTTGCCGACAGCGGCGCGGCGCCCGGCGCATCCTGCGCCCGGGTCAGGTTCTGCATCGGGGCGGTGGTCATCTGCGCGTCAATCTCTTGATGATACTGTCCTGCACGCGTCCCAGATGCTCGGCCATCGCCGCCTCGGCGGCCGCGCCATCGCCAGCCTCGATCGCCGCCAGAACCTTGAGGTGTTCACGACAGGTGTCCTCCAGCCGCTCGGGCATGGCACGCAGGTCGAACATCTGGGTCTGCCGTCGTACCGTCTGGATGATATGGGCCAGTTGCGGATTGCCCACCGCCCGCGCCAGTCCACCGTGCAGGTTTTCGTCCAGATCCCGCACCACGGCGCGGTCGGCCTGCCCCTGGCCGGCGGCGAGAAGCGCCTCCAACTCGGCACGCAGAGCGTCGATTTCGGCCTGCGGCACCTTGCCCGCCGCCATCCGCGCCACCGGCGGTTCCAGCAGCAGGCGGATCTGCAGCGCATCCATGTATTCCTCGATCCGCATCTGCTTGACCTGCAGGCCACGGCTGCCCTGACGAATCAACAGCCCCTCGCCTTCGAGCATCAGCAGCGCATCGCGCACCGGCGTGCGCGACATCGACAACCGGTCAGCCAGCCGCCGTTCGGTCACCAGGTCGCCGGGACGCGCATCGCCATCCTCAATCAGCTTGAGGATGGCCTCATAGGCCTGCAGAGCAAGCCGTTTATCGGGCGAGTTCAGCATCACGCTCCCTTTATCCGCCGCGGGTCTCAGCCCCCCAAAGGGAAGCACAGGCACCCGGAACCTCGGCGTCCATCCTTGTCGTTCCAATCGCCCGGAACGCTAAACAGTTCCCCCCGATTAGCCCAGTCCCGGCATAACATGCAAATAGAATTCCATTGGTTGACTAGTGGTATACCACTTTCTAAGGTCGCCCCATAAACCGAGTCGCACGGCGGGTAACGTCGGCGCCATCACAGGAGAGGATCTGGATTTGGCCTTTGCCCCCCAGAGCATGCTGCCCTTCGCGCGCAGCGAGCTGGACGCGCGTCAGGCGCGGCTGCGCAAGACGCTGGCCGATCGCGGGCTGGACGCGATGCTGGTGTTCTCGCAGGAAAGCCTGTTCTGGCTGACCGGCTATGACAGCGGCGGTTTCGTCTTCTTCCAATGCGCGCTGGTCACCGCCGACGACCGGCCCATCGTGCTGCTGACGCGGCGGCCCGACCTGATCCAGGCGCGGATGACCTCGACCATCGAGGATATCCGCATCTGGTGGGACGCCGACGACGCCAATCCGGCCGAGGACCTCAAGGCGATCCTGGACGAACATGGGCTGAAGGGCGCCCGGGTGGCGATCGAGCTGAACACCCACGGGCTGACCGGCTGGAACCTCTGGCGCTGCCAGCAGAGCTTTGGCGACTGGTGCCGGCTGGAGGATGACGACCAGCTGATCCGCAAGCTGCGGGTGGTGAAATCCCCGGCCGAGATCGAGATCATGCGCCAGGCCGGCAAGATCTGCGACCGCGCGCTGAGCCGGGTGATCGCAGCGGCCCGCCCCGGCATTCTCGACAGCGATCTGAAGGCGGAATACCTCGCCTCGATCCTGGGCGACGGGGCCGACATGCCGCCGAACGCGCCGCTTTTCAACTCCGGCGAACGCGCGGTCTTCGGGCGCGGCGTCACCAATCCGCGCCGGCTTGAGGCCAACGACCAGATCCTGGTCGAATATCCGGTGCCGCTGAAGCATTACAACGTCAAGACCGAATGGCTGATCGTGCTGGGCCGGCTCAACGACGAACAGCGCCGCATGTATGACGTCGCCCGCGAGGCGCTGGCGCGGATGACCGACCTCGCCCGCCCGGGCACCTCGCTGGGCGAGATCTTCGACTGCTATGCCGATCACCTCGACCGCGCCGGCTTCGCCGCCTCGCGCTATGGCGCCACCGGCTATTCGGTCGGCATCTCCTATGCGCCCACCTCGATGGACGTGCCGCCGATGATCTATTCCGGCAGCGCCACGCTCTGCGAACCCGGCATGACGCTGTTCTATCACGTGATGAACGGCAATCAGGACAGCGGCCTTGCCATGGGCGTGGGCCATACCCTGCTTGTCACCGAAGGCGCGCCCGAGCGCCTCACCGATCTGCCCGACGACCTGACCGTCATCGCGTAGCGCCGCAAGGCCAATAAGACCGGGCCGCCAAAGTGCCCATCTGCCCCCCTCCCCCCGGGGCCCAACCTGACAGGAGAGTATCCCGTGAACCACCTGACCTTGAAACGCCGCCATGTGCTGATGGGGCTTGCCGCCACCACCGCGTTGCCTTCGATGTCCTTCGGGCAGACCGCTCCCAAACCCGGCGGAACGCTGAAGATCAGCCACTCCACCCGCATCGCCACGCTGAACCCGCTGACCCTGTCGGGACCGGCGGAATATCCCTGCATCGACATGCTCTATTCCCGGCTGACGCGGATCGGGCTCGACAGCCAGCCGCATCCCGATCTGGCGGAAAGCTGGGATGCCTCGGCGGATGCGACCGAATTCACCTATCACCTGCGCGCCGGTGTGACCTTTCACGATGGCTCGCCGCTCACCGCCGACGATGTGGTCGCCACCTATGAGGCGATCCTGAACCCGGACATCCCGGCCTCGGCCACCTCGGTGCTGAAGATGGTGGAGAAGGTCGAGGCACTGAACGATCTGACCGTGCGCTTCACCCTGTCGGCGCCCTTCGCCGACCTGCCGTTCTCGACCGCGCATGCCAATGCCTGCATCCTGTCGCGCAAGGCACTGGAGGGCGATCTGACGGCGCTGGAAACCAGCGTGAACGGCACCGGCCCCTTCAAGCTGGAGACTTATGACAGCGCTCGCATGGTGCGCATGGTCAAGCACGCGGCCTATTATATTCCCGGCAAGCCTTATCTCGACGCGGTCGAGATGATGCTCTTCCCCGATCTGACGGCCGAGACCGCGAACTTCCTGTCCGGCGCCACCGACGTGATGCTGACCGTGCAGCAGGCCGATTTCCAGCGCATCGCCGCCAGCGCCGGGATCGACGCCAAGCGGGTGAACTCGGGTCGCTATGTCTGCATCGTGATGCGTCAGGATGCCGAGCCCTGGTCCGACATCCGGATACGCAAGGCATTGGCCAAGGCGGTCGACCGTGACCTGCTGGTCGATATCATCCTCGAAGGTCTGGGCCGCCCCGCCTATGACAGCCTCGTACCGCCCGAGCTGCAATATGCCACCGAAAAGCCGGTGATCGATTATGACCCAGAGGGCGCCCGCGCGCTGCTGGCCGAGGCCGGCTATCCCAACGGGATCGAGGTGACGCTGGTGGCCTCGGACCGGCCGGCGATCCGCACCCAGACCGCCATCGCGCTGCAGCAGACCGCCGCCGCCGCCGGTTTCACCATCAAGATCGAGACGATGCCGCATGACACCTATCTGGCCAACGTCTGGATGAAGGGGCCGTTCTATATCGGCTATTGGGGCATGCAGCCGACCATCGACGCCACCTATAATCTGCTGCTGACCTCGGACGCCTCCTATCAGGACACCGAGTGGAAGAATGTCGAGTTCGACTCGCTGATCGCCAAGGGCCGGTCGATCACCGATCCGACGGAACGCGCCAAGATCTATGCCGAGGCGCAGGCGATGGAGCTGCGCGATACCCCCTATATCGTGCCCTTCTTCGAAGACGTGCTGACCGCCAGCCGCGACAGCACCCACGACTGGGAGGTGGCGCCGATTTCACGCTATTTCTTCGTCGAGAACGTCTGGCTCGACCAGTAAGACCGGGGAAACGAACGCGTGAGCCTCAGCTATCTGATCCGGCGCCTGGGCGCGGTGATTGTCGTCCTGGCCATTGTCACACTCGCGGTCTTCGCGATCACCAATGTGCTGCCCGGCAACGCCGCGCTGATGATCCTGGGCGAAAATGCGACCCCTGAAAACCTCGCCGCGCTCGAACGCCAGCTCGGCCTCGATCAGCCGCTCCACCTGCAATATCTTCATTGGATCGGCGGGGTGCTGCAGGGGAATTTCGGCATGTCGCTGCGGCTGGGACTGCCGGTCTCGGATGTTGTGGGCGGCGCCTTCGTGAACTCCCTCTGGCTGGCCGGCATCGCGCTGGCCACCGTCACCGTGATCGCGATCCCGCTTGGCGCCCTCGCGGCGATCAAGCGGGGCACGATCGTCGACACCGTGATCGGTCTCTTCTCCTATGTCGGCACCGCCCTGCCCGAGTTCGTCACCGCGACGCTCCTGCTGGTGGTCTTTGCCCGGCCGGAGAACCCGATCTTCCCGGCTGGCGGCTTTACCCCGCCGACCGAGGATCTGCCCTCGTTCCTCGATCACGCGGTGCTGCCGGCGATGACGCTGGGGCTGATCCTGATGGCCCATATCTCGCGCCAGGTGCGGTCCGAGATGTCCGAGGTGCTGTCGTCGGACTATGTCCGCGCCGCCCGGCTCAAGGGGTTGAGCGAAGGCCGGGTGATCTGGCGCCATGCTTTGCCCAATTCGCTGGCCCCGGCGGTGGCGGTGATCTCGCTCGACATCGGCTATCTGCTGGGCGGCATCATCGTGGTCGAGGAGATCTTCGCCTGGCCCGGGCTGGGCCGGTTGCTGATCTATGCGCTGCAGAACCGCGACCTGCCGGTGATCCAGGCGATCACCCTCCTGCTCGCCGTGGTCTATGCGCTATCGAACCTGCTGGCCGATCTGATCATCGCCAAACTCGACCCGAGAGTGCGCTATGCGTAAGATCCTCTCCTCTCCCAACGGGATCGCCGGCACGCTCCTGCTGATCATCGTGCTGTCCATCGCCCTGTTCGGCCCCTGGCTCGCCCCCTTCGACCCGCAGCAGTTCCACCCCCGCAACCGGCTTGAGGCGCCGAGCCTGCAATTCCTGCTGGGCACCGACCAATATGGTCGCGATATCCTGTCCCGCATCCTGACCGGCGCCCCCTCCACCGTCTTCTTCGGGCTGGGAGCCACCGCGCTCGGCGTCGGCGTCGGCTCGGTCATCGGGGTGATCGCCGGGGTCGCCGGCGGCCGCACCGACAGCCTGATCATGCGGTTGCTCGATGGCCTTCTGGCGATGCCGGAGCTGCTGTTCACCCTGCTGATCGTCACCTTCCTGGGCGGCGGCACCGGCCAGGCGCTGCTGGCGGTGGCCGTTACCTTCACCCCCGGCATGGCCCGCGTCGCGCGATCCTCGGTCCTGTCGGTGCGCACACGGGAATATGTGCTGGCCGCCATCGCCCGCGGCGAATCCCGCACCTGGATCGTCTTCCGCGAGGTGCTGCCAAACGCCCTGGGGCCAATCATCGTGGAAGCCACCATCCGGGTCAGTTTCGCCATCATGATCGGCGCCACGCTCGGCTTTCTCGGCCTCGGCGCCCAGCCGCCCTCGACCGAATGGGGGCTGATGGTCTCGGAAGCGCGGCAGTTCATGTTCCGCAATCCCTGGTGCGTCGCCATCCCCGGCATCGCCATCGCCATGACGGCGATGGGCTTCAACCTGTTCGGTGACGCCCTGCGCGACGCCTTCGACCCGAAACGGAGCCGCTGATGTCCGTATCCCCGAAGCCTCGCCCGGTGCTCGATGTCTGGGAGTATTCGCTCGGCTATGACACCGAGGACGGCCGGGTCGACGCCCTGAAGAAGGTCACCCTGCGCATCGCCCCGGGTGAAACCCACGCCATCGTCGGCGAAAGCGGCTCGGGCAAGTCGACGCTGGCCTGGGCGATCACCCGCGCCCTGCCGGGCAACGCCCGCGAGTTGGGCGGCGCCATCCTGCTCGATGGCGAGGACATGCTGAGCAAGAGCCCGCGCGCCCTGTCGGATCTGCGCGGCAAGCGCGTCTCGATGGTCTTCCAAGATCCGAGCGCGGCGCTCAACCCCTCGATGCGGCTCGGCGATCAGGTGACCGAGGTGCTGATCCGCCACCGCGGCATGACGCCGAAGGAGGCCCGACACGAGGCCGAAGCAGCACTGACCCGCACCGGCATCCGCAATCCGGCGCAACTGATGCGGCGCTATCCGCACGAGGCCTCGGGCGGGGAAAAGCAGCGCGTCATCATCGCCACCGCCTTCGCCTGCGCGCCCGAGCTGATCATCTTCGACGAGCCGACCACCGCGCTCGACATCCTCACCGCGCAGCAGATCCTGGAACTCTTCGTCAAGCTGCGCGAGGAAACCGGGGTGGCGGCGCTTTATATCTCGCACGATCTGGGGCTGGTGTCGCGGATCGCCGATACCGTCTCGGTGCTCTATCAGGGCGAGGTGGTGGAGGCCGGCGATGTTGAGACCGTGTTCAACCGGCCCGAACACCCCTATACTCGCCGCCTGCTGGAGGCGCTGCCGCGGCCGCAGGACCGCATCGCGGTGGCCGAGCCCAAGATCGAGACGCCGCTGCTGAGGCTCGACAAGATCAGCGTGCGCTATAACGACCCGGGCTGGCTGACCCGGCTGCTCGACCCCAAGGCCAAGGCGCATCTGGGCGCCAGGGAGATGTCCTTCGACCTGCGCGCCGGCGAACTGCTCGGCGTGGTCGGCGAAAGCGGGTCGGGCAAATCGACCATCGCAAAGGCCGCGACCGGGCTGACCCCCTTCGAGGGGCGAATCACCTTCGACGGCCGCCACTTCGACCGGCGCGAGGATTTCGACCGCGCCTATCGCCGTGACGTGCAGATCGTGTTTCAGCACCCCGACGCCAGCCTCAACCCGCGCGAAACCATCGGCCGCATCCTGTCGCGCCCACTCAGGCTCTATGACATCGTGCCGGCGGCGCAGGTGAAGGCGCGGGTGGCCAAGCTTCTCGAGATGGTGCTGCTGCCGCCCGAATTCGCCAGCCGCTATCCGCATCAGCTGTCCGGCGGACAGAAACAGCGCGTCGCCATCGCCCGCGCCTTTGCCGCCGAACCCAAGCTGGTGATCTGCGACGAGATCACCGCCGCGCTCGACGTCTCGGTGCAGGCGGCGGTGGCCCGGCTGCTGGTCGATCTTCAGGCCAAGAGCGGCGCCGCCTGTCTTTTCATCACCCATGACCTGAACCTGATCCGCCAATTGGCCCATCGTATCGTGGTGATGCGCCAGGGCGAGCTGGTCGACAGTTTCGCCGCCGCCGATGCCGAGCGGCCCGAACGCGCCGATTACACCCGCGCGCTGCTGAACGCGGTGCCGGTGGCCCATGCCCTCTCTCCCCTGCCCGAGGTTCCCGTAAAATGACCGATCCCCTTGCCCTAGCCCGTTCGATTGACGAAGAGGCCTGCCTCGCGACCCTTTCCGAGATGGTCCGGCACAAATCCTATACCGAGACCCCCGGCGAACGGGTGCTGGCCGAACATATGGTCAGGCTGATGCAGGACATGGGCCTGGATGAGGCCTATCTGATGCCAGTCGAGGGGGAGCGGGTGAACGCCATCGGCATCTGGCGCGGCACCGGCGGCGGCAAGAGCCTGCTGTTCAACGGCCATCTCGACACCAACCCGGCGACCGAGGGCTGGACAGTCGATCCCTGGGGCGGGCTGGTGGACGACACCTTCATCTATGGCATCGGCGTGTCGAACATGAAGGCGGGCGATGCCGCCTATCTCTGCGCCCTGCGCAGCCTGATCGAACGGGGCGTGCGGCTGAAGGGCGATGTCATCCTGACCTTCGTGATCGGCGAGCTGCAGGGCGGCGTCGGCACCTATGCGGCGGTGAAGAGCGGGCTGCGCGCCGATTATTTCATCAACTCGGAGCCTTCGGACCTGCAGGCGATCACCATGCACGCCGAGGCCTTCACCTTCGTCATCGAGCTGGAGGGCGTGACCCGGCATCTGTCGAAACGCGAGGAGGCGGTGGATGCCATCCTCGCCGCCTGCGAGCTGGTGCCGGAGCTGAGCGATCTGACCTTTTCCGACGCGCCGAGCGAGGAACACCGATCGATCAACCGGGTCCATGTCGGGGTGATGCACGGGGCGCTGGGGCGCGATCTGCACGAATGGCGCCCGCCGCAGGTGGCCGATTTCGTCCGCCTCAAGGGATCGGGCCGCTATGGTCCCGGGCAGACGCAGGACAACGCGCTGGCCGATATCCGCAAGGTGCTGGATGGGCTTTGCGCCCGCCACCCCGGGCTGAAGGCCGAGGTCCGGGCCGAGGCGCGCGCGGATCGCCCGATCATGCCCGCCTTCGAGGTCGCCAAGGACAGCCCGATCGTCACCGCGCTGAATGCCGCCTACAAGGCGGTGCGGGGCACGGATCAGCCGACCGGCGCCATCACCCCGCCGGGCTTTTTCGGCACTGATGCCGGCCATCTGTTCAAGCACGGCGGCATGACCGGCGTGGTCTGCGGCCCCGGCGGGCGATACAATACCATGCCGGATGAGCGGGTCGACATCGCCGATTATCTCGATTGCATCCGCATCTATCTTCTCACCCTCTGTCACATCTGCGAGGTCGCATGATCGCCCTGGATCAGGAATACCCCGGCCGCACCGGCAGCGGTCGCAGCGTCGCGCTGCGCTTTCCCGAGACCGAATATCGCGCCCGACTGGCCCGCACCCGCGCCCGGCTGGCGGCCGAGGGGCTCGACGCGCTGCTGATCTTCGCGCAGGAGAGCCATTATTACCTGACCGGCTTCGACACCGCCGGGTATGTCTTCTTTCAGGTCGGCGTGATCACTGCCAGTGACGACAAGACCGTGGTGCTGACCCGCACCCCGGACAAGCGCCAAGCCGAGGTTGCCTCGCTCTATGACGAGGTGCGCATCTGGCTGAACGCCGAGGACGCCGACCCCGCGGCAGAACTGCGCGAGATCCTCGCCGAGCTGGGCGTGACCGGCGGCAAGGTCGGGGTCGAGATGGACAGCCACGGGCTGACCGCCGCCAACTGGCAGCGGGTGGAGGCCAATCTTGCCGGCTTCGTCACCCTGTCGGACGCCTCGCATGTGGTGCGCCGGCTGCGGCTGGTGAAATCGCCGGCCGAACTGGAGATGACCCGCGCCGCCGGCCATCTGGCCGATATCGCCGTCATTGCCGCCTTCGATGCGGCAAAACCCGGCGTCTTCGACACCACAATGTCGGGCGCCGCCATCACGGCCCAGCTCGCCGCCGGGGCCGACATGCCCTCGGGCGGGCCGCTGCTGAACGTCGGCCCCCGCGCCCTGTTCGGGCGCGGCATGGGGGGCCCGCGCCGGCTGGAGGAGAATGACCAGATCCTGATCGAGCTTGCCGGCTCCGCCTGCCGCTATCATGTGGTGATCGAACATACCGCGGTGACCGGGCGGGTCGATCCGCGCCAGCAGACCCAGATGGATGTGGCGATCGACGCGCTCACCCAGATCAAGGAAGCAGCGGTTCCTGGCGCGCGGCTCGGCACGCTGGACGACATCCACCGCCGGGTACTGGACGCCGCCGGCTATGCCAAGGCGCGCTATGCCGCCTGCGGCTATGCGCTGGGGTGCACCTTCAAGCCGACCTGGATGGATGTGCCGCCGATGATCTATACCGGCAATCCGCTGGTGCTGGAGCCGGGGATGGTCTTCTTCGTCCATATCATGATCCCCGACGCCACCACCGGGCTGACCGCCGGCATCGGCCAGACCTTCGCCATCGGTGAGGACGGCCAGGGGGCCGAGACCTTCAGCGACCTGCCGCTGCAACTCTGGAACCTGTGACCAAGGCGGCGCGGACCGCCTGCCGCGGAATGGCGGCGGAGGGAGCCAAGTGCCGCCCCATCAGGCGCTCTGACGGATTTCCAGCGCAAAGCGGGTGCGCAGCGGCGCCGCGACCGCGCGAAGTTTGGGGTCGAGCAGGACCGTGATCGCCCCGGTCCCGATCTCGTCCGCATAGGGCACGATCGTCGTCAGCGTCGGATAGAGCTGCCGGCCGATGTCGTAATCGCCCCAGCCCGCCACCGCGACCTCTCCCGGAACCTCCAGCCCGCGGCGATTGCATTCGAAAACGGCGCCAACCGCGACCACATCGGTCGGGCAGAGGATCGCGTCGAGGCGCGCGTCCCGCGCCAGAAACTCGTCCACGATCCGCGCCCCGGCGCCGAAACCGTCGGCCGCCCGGACCGTCAGCACCAGATCGTCGGCGAGGCCGGCGGCGAACATCTCCTGCCGGAAGGCCGGCAGGCGCATCGAATAGCGCTGGCCGCCACCGCCCGAAACCTCGACAAACCCGATGCGCCGGCGCCCCTGAGCGATCAGATGTCGGGTCAACTGCCGGCTGGCCGCGCCCACATCATAGCCGACGCCGCGGCCGATCGCCTGCTCCCCGCCCCAGCTTTCGACGACCGGGGTATCGGCACGATCCAGCAGGCGGCGCAGTTCCGGCAGATGCGGCCCGGCCACAAGTGCCAGCCCGGCGACCCGCAAGCCCAGCAGGCTCTGCACCGCGGCAAGCTCCTCCTCCGGGGTTTCGGCGATCATCGTGATCAACTGATAGCCCCGCTCGGCGGCGGCCCGGCGCAGGCCGACGGTATAGTTGTAGAAGGAGGAGTTCCGCATCGACGGCAGCACCGCGCCGATCACCTGACTGCTGCCCGCCGCCAGAAGTCCGGCCGACAAATTGGGCACATAGCCCATTTCCGAAGCCATCTTCAGCACAGCGTTGCGGGTTTTTTCCTGCACCCGGTCCGGATAGCGAAAGCAATTGGACACGGTCATGGGGGACACGCCAGCGGCCCGCGCAACGTCTTGCATCGTCAGTCTTTTCTGAACTTCGGATCTTGGCGCGTCAGGCATGCTGTCTCTCTGGCTTGCAGCAGGATGCGGCGGGGCGCCCCGATTGACAAGAGGCCCCGGGCACCGCGATTTGCGCTTTACAAAGAATTTGTAGCGCTACAAATTCAATACAGACGCCTTTCCGGCACCAGTGGAGCCTGCATGACCGACGCGCCATCTGCCCTGACCCTTTCCGCGATCCGCAAGAAATTCGGCGCTCTCATGGCGGTCGACAATCTGGATCTCGCGGTCGCCCCCGGCGCGCTCGTCTCCCTGCTCGGGCCGTCGGGCTGCGGCAAGACCACCACCCTGCGCATGGTCGCGGGGTTCGAACAGCCGGATTCCGGCCGGATCGAGATCGGGGCCGAGGATGTGACCCGGCTCGCCCCCAATCGCCGCGGTCTGGGCATGGTGTTCCAGAGCTATTCGCTGTTCCCCCATCGCACGGTGGCGGAAAACATCGCCTTCGGCCTGCGGATGGCCGGCGCCTCGCGGCAGACCCAGACCGAGGAGGTGCGCCGCATGCTCGACATGGTGCATCTGTCCGGGCGGGAAGATGTCTTTCCTGCGCAGCTCTCCGGCGGGCAGCAACAGCGCGTCGCCCTCGCCCGGGCGCTGGTGGTCAACCCCCGCGTCCTGCTGCTGGACGAACCGCTCGGCGCGCTCGACAAGGCGCTGCGCGAGAGCATGCAGTTCGAAATCCGCGAGATGCAGCAGCGGCTTGAGATCACCACCCTACTGGTCACCCATGATCAGGAAGAAGCGATGTCGATGTCCGACCAGATCGCGGTGATGAACGGCGGTCGCATCCTGCAGCTTGGCGCGCCAAACGAAATCTACGACCGGCCGCAAACCGCCTTCGTGGCGACCTTCCTTGGCACCTCGAATCTGTTCGAAGGCAAGGTCGGCGCCGATGGCAAGATGCTTGAGAGTGTGGCCGGGTCGCTACCGCTGCCCGCCCCGGCGATGCCGGGCAGCGCGCTGACCCTGTCGATCCGTCCCGAACGGGTGGTGCTGGGCGGCGCCGCCGCCGGCCTGCCGGTGCAGCTTGCCGGGCGGGTGATCGCCAGCTCCTTCCGCGGCTCCTATGCCGCCTATCGCATCGCCCTGGACGCCACCGGGGTGGAGATCACCGCCTATCGGCAGGCCGACGCCGCGCTTGGCGCCGAAGGCCTCGCCATCGGCGACCGGCTGAGCCTCGGCTGGCCGGCCGAAGACAGCATCATCGTGACGGCCTGAGCCAGAGGGCGAAGAATGAGAGAAGACATGAAAGATACTGCCACGGGATCACAGGGGCGCCTGAGAATCGGCATCGACGTCGGCGGAACCTTCACCGATTTCGTCATGGCCGATGCCGACACCGGCCGCGTCGCGTTGTTCAAGGAGCCCTCCACCCCCGATGACCCGTCGCGCGCGCTGATCGAGGGGCTTGAAAAGTTCCTCGATCGCGAGGGCGTCGGCCCCGAGGAAATCGGCGGCCTGATGCATGGCACCACCATCGGGTTGAACGCCATCATCCAGCGGCGCGGCGCCCGGATCGGGCTGATCGTGTCGAAGGGCTTTCGCGACATCCTGGAAATCGCCCGCTGCCGCATGCCCTCCTCCTTCGATCTGCACGCCGACAAGGAGGTGCCATTGGTGCCCCGCGCCCGGGTGATCGAGATCGACGCCCGTTTCGACCGCGCCGGCCGACTGAGCCGCGAGCCCGACGCCGCCGAACTGGACCGGGTGGCGCAGGAGATTGCCGCGCTCAACCTCGACGCGGCGGCGCTGATGCTAATCAACGGCTATGCCGATCCCGAGACCGAGGGCCGCATCGCCGCCGCCCTGTCCGACCGGATCGAGGCGCTGTCGATCACCTCGGCCGCGACGATCTGGCCCGAGATCCGCGAATACGAACGCACCCTGGTGGCTTGCCTGAACGCCTATATCCAGCCGCTGATGGACGCCTATTTCAATCGCCTCACCAAAGGGTTGGAGCGGATCGGAGTGACCGCGCCCCTGCTGGTCACCGCCTCGAACGGCGGCAGTCTCTCGGTCGGCTCGGCGGTGGCGCGGCCGGTGGAAACCATCCTGTCCGGCCCGGCCTCAGGCGTGATGGCGGCGGTGCGGCAGGCCAGCCAGTCGGGGATGCAGAACATCATCACCTTCGACATGGGCGGCACCTCCTCCGACATGGCGGTGGCGACCGATGGCGTCGCCGGCATCGCCACCCGCACCGATATCGGCGGCCTGCCGCTGGTGCTGCCGGTGGTCGACGTGAACGCCATCGGCGCCGGTGGCGGCTCCATCGTCTGGGCCGATGCGCTGGGCATCCTCAAGGTCGGCCCGCACAGCGCCGGCGCCTTCCCGGGCCCGGTTTCCTACGGCCAAGGGGGCACCGAACCGGCGGTGACCGACTGTTTCATCGCCGCGGGCTTCATCGATCCGGCGAATTTCGGCGGCGGCCGCATGCCGCTTGATGGCGAGGCCGCCCGTGCCGCGCTCGATACCGTGGCCGAACGCATCGGCATGACCGGCGACGACCGTCCGGCGCGCCTGGCCGAAGGGGCTCTCTCGGTCGCCTCGGCCGGCATGGCGGGGTCACTGTTCCGCACCATGGCCGAACGCGGGCTCGACCCGCGCGATTTCGTGCTGCTGCCCTTCGGCGGCGCCGGGCCGACGCATGCTAACCTGCTGGCCGAGGAGATCGGCATTGACCGGATCCTGGTGCCCCAGGCAGCCGGCGCCTATTGCGCCATGGGCGCTGCCGGCGCCGATCTGCGGCGCGATTTCGTCCGCTCGCTGCGCGTCGCGCTCAGTGCCGAGACCGCCGCGCAGACCGAAGGCGTCTTTGCCGCGCTGGAGGCCGAGGGCAACGCCTGGCTCGACGCCGAGCTGCCGCTGATCGAGGGGCGCCGCGCCGAACGCTCAGCCGACATGCGCTATGCCGGCCAGGCCTATGAGCTGCGGGTGGAACTGGAGCCCGGCGCCGATGTCGTCGCCCTGGCCGAGGCCTTCCACCGCGAACATGAACGGATCTATGGCTTCCGCGACATCGGCGCCCCGGTCGAGATCGGCACCATCCGGCTGGCCATGATCGGCGCCGGCCATCCGCTGGCCGCCTCTGCCGCCACCGGCGTCGATGGCGCCGCCCCGGTGCGCGTCCTGCGGCCCCTGTTCCACAAGGGCGCCTGGCACGAGGCCCGCATCCATGATCGCGAGACGCTTGGCGCCGGGGCCCTCCTGCCCGGCCCGGCGGTGATCGAACAGCCAGAGACCACCACCGTCATTCTTCCCGGTTGGACCGGCACGGTCGACGCCCGGGGCAATATCGTCATCGAAAGGACCAAGGCATGACGCAGGAGACCCTGGACCCCGTCCTGCTCGAGATCCTCGGCAACAAGTTCGCCTCGGTCACCGAGGAGATGTGCCTGACCCTGCAGCGCACCGGACGCACGCTCTATGTCAAGGAAACCGCCGATTTCGCCTGTGCGCTGGCCGGGGCGGATGGCCGGTTCTTCGCCTATCCCCGCTCGATCGGGGTTTCCGGCTTCGTCGGGCTGGAATGCCTGCCCGCGATCGAGGCCGCGGTCGCCGCCGGCGGACCCTTGGAGCCCGGCGACGTGATCCTGACCAACGATCCCTATCGCTCGGTCGGGCTCGCCACCCACCTGCCTGATCTCCATATGATCGAGCCCTATTTCCACGATGGCGCCATCGTCGCCTATGGCTGGTGCTTCGTTCACTGTTCCGACGTGGGCGGCCGCGTCGCCTCCTCGATCTCGCCGGTCAATACCGAGATCTTCCAGGAGGGGCTGCGCATCCCGCCGGTCAAGCTGATGAGGCGGGGCGAGATGTCGGCCGAGGTGAAACTGTTCCTCGACGCCAATTCCCGCACCCCCGAGGCCAATATGGGCGACATCCGCGCCATGCTCGCTTCGCTGGCGACCGGCCGGCGGCGTCTGGCGCAGATGCTGGAACAGCACGCCGCGGCAGAGCTGGCCGTGGCGCAAAAGGCGCTGATGGACTATGCCGCCGGCAAGGCCGAGGCGGTGCTGCGGCAAATCCCCGAAGGCCGCTACAGCTTTTCCGACTATCTCGACGACGATGCCGCCAGCCGGTTGCCGGTGCGCCTGTCGGTGACGGTTGAGATCGCCGAGGGCAAGATCCATCTGGATTTCACCGGCACCGATCCGCAGGTGGCGACCGCGATGAACATCCCCTCTTGCGGGCGGCCGCATGCCTGGCTGACGCTGCGGATGCTGGCGCTGGTGCAGACGCTGGACCGCCACGCGCCGCTGAACGCGGGTCTTTTGGCGCCGCTGTCGGTCACCACGCCCAAGGGCAGCCTGGTGAACCCCGAGGAACCCGCCGCCACCGGCGTGCGCCATGCGGCAGCGATCCGGGTAAACGACATCCTGAACGGCGCCTTCGGCCTGGCGTTGCCCCAGGTGATGCCCGCCGCCGCCTCGGGCACGGTGATCCCCATCGTGATGAGCGAACCGGCCGCCCATGGCGGCCGCATGGTGCAGGTGATCGAACCGCTGATCGGCGGCACCGGCGCACGGCAGGGGCATGACGGCGTCGACGGGCGCGACAGCGGCATTTCCAACCTTGCCAACAACCCGGTCGAGACGGTCGAAGCCGAGCTTGGCGTCGAGGTGCTGCAATACAGCCTGCGCCCGGATTCCGGCGGTGCCGGCCAATGGCGCGGCGGCTGCGGCATGGAGCTGTCGTTCCGGGTGCTGACCGATGGATCCCACGTGCTGGGCCGCGGCATGGAACGGCTGCTGTTCCGTCCCTGGGGGCAGGCCGGCGGCCAGCCCGGGCTGCCCGGATCGCTGGTGGTGAACGAAGGCCAGCCGCGCGAACGCCGCTTGGGCAAGATCGACGTGCTCGAGGTCGAGGCCGGCGATATCGTCACCTTCCGCACCCCCGGCGCCGGCGGCTGGGGCGATCCGATGCAGCGCGACCCGGCGGCGGTGCTGGCCGATATCGAGGCCGGCTTCGTCACCCCGGATGCCGCGCGGCGCACCTATGGCGTGGCGCTTTGCGCCGGGCAGCTCGACCTGGAGGCGACCCGGGCGCTGCGCAGCGACACCAAGGGCGCCACGGGCACCATCTTCGGCCCCGAACGCGACACCTGGGACAGCATCTTCAGCCCGGCGCGGATGGATCGGCTGAACGCCGCCCTGCTGGCGCTGCCGCTGTCGCGCCGCCACAGCCGCCGGCGCGAGATCTTCGAAACCGTGCTGGCCGATCTCCCCTCGACCTTCCCCCGCACCCCCGCCAGCGACACCCAGCGCGAAGCGGCGGTCAAACGTCTTGAAACCTGTCTGAGCACCCTGTGAACCAGAGCCGGGAGCGACCGGCCACATCCCCAACGGAGAGCCCGATGAAACTGAACAGACGCACCTTTCTTGGCAGTGCCGCCGCCAGCGGCCTGATCGGCCTGAGCGGCCAGCCCCTGCGCGCCGCCGGTGGCACGCTGAACGTCACCGCCTATGGCGGCGTGTGGGAAAAGGCGATCCGCGATTGCTTTGTCGCCCCCTTCGAGGCCAAGACCGGTGCCACCGCCACCGTGTCGCTCGGTGGGCCGGCGCAATGGCTGGCCCAGGTCGAGGCCAATCCGGAGACCCCGCCGCTCGACGTGCTGATCATGACGCCCGATCTGGCCGTGATCGCGGCCGAAGGCGATCTGATGGACGATTTCACCGTCGACAAGCTGCCCAACCTTGCCAATATCCCGCAGGAGTTCACCGACGCCTGTCTCGGCAAGGGGACCTATTTCGACTATGGCGTCGGCGGCATCACCTACAACAAGCAGACGGTTGCAGAGCCGCCGAAAAGCTTTGCCGCCTTCGTCGATCGGGTGTCAGCCGGCGAATTCGTCGCCTCCGTTCCCTCGATCTCCTATGGCGTTACCCCGGTGTTCTTCATCTGGGCGATGAACCACGCGCTTGGCGGCACCGTCGACAATGTCGACCCCTTCTTCGCGGCGATGGCGAAGATGAAACCGAACCTGGTGTTCTGGGCCGGGCCGAACGACTTCTTCAACCACCTGGCCTCGGGCGAGGCCGATCTGGGGATCTATTTCGACGGTCGCACCTGGAACCATGTCGACGAGGGGGTCGACTGGATCGACTTCATCAATCCCGAAGAGGGCGGCGCGATGACCGCAGTGGCGATCCAGAAGCCCAAGCATGCCTCGGATCTCGCCTGGGACTATCTGAACGAGGTGCTCGCGGCTGAGAACCAGGCCAAGTTCGCCGAGATCCTGAATTACGGCGTCACCAACACCAAGGTGCAGTACAGCGAGAAGCTGGCGTCGCGGGTCACGCCGCTGAGCAAGGCCAACCTGCCGCCCTATGCCGAGATCGCCCGCGTTCGCAATGCCTGGGTCGATCGCTGGAACCGCGAAATCGGCATGTAACACTCATCTCCCGCCGGGCCACCGGCGGGAGCCCCGCCCTGAGGAACCGCCATGTCCGACACCGCATCCCTTGCCGCCCGATACCGCCGTGCCCTGCTGCTGGCGCCGGCGCTGGTCTTTCTTGCGGTGTTCTTCGTCATGCCGCTGTTCGACAATTCGCTGCGCTCGTTCCGCGACGATGCCGGCGGGATCACTCTGGCGCGCTATGTCGCCTTCCTGACCGACCGTTTCTATCTGGGGGTCATCGTCGAGACCGTGGCGCTATCGGCCGCGGTCACCGCGATCTCGGTGGTGATCGCCTATCCGGTGGCCTATGTGCTGGTGCGCAAGGCGGGGCGGCTCTCCGGGCTGATCATCTTCCTGCTGATCGCACCTCTGCTCACCTCGATCATCATGCGCACCTTCGGCTGGCAGGTGCTGTTCGCCCGGCGCGGGCTGGTCAACCAATGGCTGGTGCATGACCTCGGCCTGCTGGACGCGCCACTGCGCTGGCTGAACACGCCCGGCCTCGCCATCGCCGCCCTGGTGCATGTGCTGGTGCCCTTCGCGGTCCTCTCCATCGCCTCGGTGCTGCAGGGGGTCGACCGCCGGCTGGAGGAAGGCGCGCTGATCCTCGGCGCCTCGAAAATCCGCACCTTCTTCGAGGTCACCCTGCCGCTGACGCTCGACGGGGTCGGCACCGGCGCGATCCTGGTCTTCATGATCGCCACCGGTTCCTTCGTCACCCTGGTGCTGCTGGGCGGCGGGTTCCAGACGCTGCCACTGCTGATCTATCAGCAGTTCAACACCACCCGCGATTTCGCGCTGGCCTCGACCATGAGCACGATCCTTCTGGTCATCGCCGTCGCCTGCCTGTGGCTGCAACTGCGCCTGGTCCGGCGCCAGGGGGTCTGAGATGAAACTGATCGACACGCTCCTCTGGGTTTTCACCATCGCCTTCTTCATCTTCATGATGCTGCCGATCCTGGTGGTAGTGGTGATCTCCTTCACCTCGGCCGGCTATGCCGCCTTTCCGATCCCGGGCTGGTCGCTGAAATGGTTCGCGCGGATCTTCGACTACCAGCCCTTCATCGACTCGCTCTGGGTCAGCCTGGAGCTGGCGGTGGTCGCCACGGTGGCAAGCTGCATCTTGGGCATTCCCGCCGCGCTGGCCCTGTCTCGCAGCCGTTCGGGCTGGGCCACCGCCTTGACCACCTTCCTGTTATCGCCGCTGTCGATGCCGATGATCGTGATCGGCTTCGCCTCACTGTTCTTCCTTTCGGCGATGGGCTTCGGGATTTCCTTCCTGGCGCTGACCATCGTCCACACGGTGATCTGCCTTCCTTACGTGATCCGCACCGTCACCGCCGTCTATCGCACCGTCTCCCCGGCCTATGAGGAGGCGGCGCTGATCCTCGGCGCCTCACGCGTCACCACCTTTCGCGAAGTCACCCTGCCGCTGATCCGCCCCGGCATCGCCGCCGGCTGCCTGTTCTCTTTCCTGACGTCTTTCGACAACCTGCCGGTCAGCTATTTCTTCGGCTCGGCCCAGACCAACACCCTGCCGGTGGTGATGCTGGCCTATATGGAGCATCAGTTCGACCCCTCCATTGCCGCGCTCTCGACGCTGCAACTGGCGCTGGCGGTGGTGGCTCTGCTGGTCGCTGACCGGCTCTATGGGATCGAGAAGATGACGGTGGCGACCTGACCGCAACCGGCGGCGGGCCCTCTTCGATCGTCATGGGGAAGAACTGGGCCGGCGCGGGATCGGCGCAGGGCGGCACGATCCTGTGTTGAACGGCGGCGGGTGGCCGACCAGCCCCCGGCCGCGCCGGATATCGCCGCATCCAGATCTTGCGGATGCGGAGGCAAAGGGGGAAGCGGCGGCCGTTCACCGCCCCTCCCCCGACGCCAAGGCGCCTATTTCATCGCATCGCGGATCAACCGGCCGAGACGGGCGATGCCGTCGTCGGTCTTCTCCTTCTCGTGCAGCGAGAAGCTGAGCCGCAGGGTATTGCCATGGGTGCCGTCGGCATAGAAGGCCCGGCCCGGCACGAAGGCGACCCTTTCGGTCTTGAGCGAGGTTTCAAGCAGATCCGCGCCGTCCAGCCCCTCGGGCAGTTCCAGCCAGATGAACATGCCACCTTCGGGATGGGTCCAGGTGACGCCCGCGGGCATCTCGCGCTCCAGCGCCGCCAACATCAGGTCACGGCGACGGCCATAGATCTCGCGCAGGCGGGCGACATGGGTGTCGAAGCTCTTCGCCGCCACCTGGGCAATCGCCATCTGGTTCAGCGTCGCCGAATGCAGATCGGCGGCCTGTTTCAGCAGCACCAGCCGGTCGATCACCTCGCGCGCGGCGACGATCCAGCCCACCCGCAGCCCCGGCGACAGGGTCTTGGAGAAGGAGCCGGAATAGACCGTGTGGCATTTCTCGATATCGCCCTTGCGCTCGATCTCCAGCGCCAGAACCGGCGGGATCGCCTCGCCATCATAGCGCAGCTGCTGATAGGCGCCGTCCTCGATGATGGCGCAGTCCAGCTCATCGGCCAGGTCGATCAGCCGCTCGCGCTCCTGCCGCGTCAGGCTCAGCCCGGTCGGGTTGGCGAAATCGGCAGAGAGATAGGCGAACTTGACCCGCCCGCCGGCATCGGCCGCAGCCGCCTGATATTGCGCCGCGGTGCGGTTGCCGCGCAGCGACAGCCGATCATAGACGGGCTCATAGGCGTTGAAGGCGCCGAGCGCGCCCAGATAGGTCGGCCAGGAGACCAGCGCCGTGTCCTGGGGGCTGAGCAGCAGCTTGCCGAGGTAATCCAGCGCCTGCTGCGAGCCCGAGGTGATCAGGATGTTCTCTTCGGTGCAGGTGATGCCAAGCTGTTCCATCCGGCCGCGAATCCAGGTCCGCAGCGGCAGGTAACCTTCGCTGACCGAATATTGCAGCGCGACATGCGCCGACGTCCCCGACAGCGCGTCGGACATCGCCTGGGAGAAATCCTCGGCCGGGAAAAGCGCCGGGTCGGGAATGCCGCCGGCAAAGGAAATGATATCCGGCTGATCCAGCAGTTTCAGCAGTTCCCGGATTTCCGAGGCCTTCATGCGAAGGGCCCGAGACGCCAGTATATCAGACCATTGCACCGATCGTTCTCCTTGCCAGCCCCCGGCCGGGACTTGCCTTATCTGCGGGGGAAAAATTCATCGACCTGCCTTGTGCCATCGGAAAGAAAAGTTCAAGCGGATTGGCACGAGCAAAGCCCACAAGCGGTAAAATGTGAACGCAGCGAAATAATCCGCAAGCGCCGCGCCCGCTACCCTTCCCCGGACCCGCCCTGCCGACGGGGGATGTCGTCGCGGGGCGACACGGTCTGGCGTTCGATCATCCGGTGCACCCTGAGCGGCAGCGGCCCCTTGTGCAATGCGCGGATCTGGTCGAACACCCCGGCGTCGGCATGAGTGCGACGTTCGTTGTGGCGGATGTATTCGACCCAGGTGGGCACGTGATAGGATTCGGTCCACAGATCGGGGTTTTCCAGATCTCGCAGCAACGACCATTGCTGCGCCCCGTCGCGAACACGGACCCGGCGGCGCTGGCTCATCAGCTCGAGAAACCGCGGCACATCGGCCTGGTCGATCTCGTAATCCACCATGATCATGATCGGTCCGCTGCGCGGGGTGATATCCAGTTGCAGCGGCGGTTCGGTGAAGCGGTTGAGCGGATCCAGGTTCAATTCGTGAGAATCCGGCAAAGGCGCCACAAAACCCACTAGGATGCCGACGAAAAGCGCGCCACAGGCGATGAAAAGCGCCACGTTCAGCCCGGCGTTTTCTGAGATCGCCCCCCAGATCCAGCTGCCCGCCGCCATACCGCCGAAGGTGCCGGTCTGATAGAGCGCCAGCACCCGCCCGACCACCCAGCGCGGCGTCGACAGCTGCATGGTCACATTGAACAGCGACAGCGAGATCACCCAGCAGAAGCCCGCCAGCAATAGCGAGATGCCGCTGAACAGCGCCGAGGAGCTGAGCGCCAGCACCAAAAAGGTGATGATGAACCCGGCAAAGCCAAGCTGGGTGATCACCTCGTTGTGGAACCGCTCGCGCAGCCGGCTGTTGGCCAGGGCGCCCCCCACGGCGCCGAAGCCGAAGCAGCCCAGCAGCACACCATAGGTAAAGGCATTGCCGGCCAGATGGTCCCGGACCACCAGCGGCAGCAGCGCCAGCACCGCCACGGCGGATACCCCGAAGATGCAGCCGCGCAGGATGATGCGAATCAGATTGGGCGACAGCGCGACATAGCGCAGCCCGGCGGCAAAGGCGCTGCCGAAGGGTTCGCGCGGCAGTTTTCGCGGCGGTCGCTGCGGTTGCCAGCTGAACAGCGCGGCGATGATGGCGATATAGCTGAAGGCATTGACCGCAAAGGCCGCCGCCGCCCCGGCAAGGGCCACGATGGCACCGCCCGCCGCCGGGCCGACGCTGCGCATCATGTTGAATCCCATGCTGTTCACCGACACCGCTGCCGGCAACTCCTCCCGGCTGACGATATCGCCGACCGAAGCCTGCCAGGACGGTGTGTGCAGCGCCGTGCCGCAGCCGATCAGGAAGGTGAAGGACAGCAGCAGCCAGGGCGTCAACAGCCCCTCATAGGCCAGAAAGGCGAGCATGATGGAGACCACGCACATGAAACCCTGTGCCCAGAGCATGATCTTGCGGCGGTCGTAATTGTCGGCGAAGACCCCGGCGGTCAGCGAAAAGATCATGATCGGCAGGGTGACCGAGGATTGCACCAGCGCCACCATCGACTGCGACGAGGTGAGCGTCGTCATCATCCAGGCGGCGCCCACCGATTGCACCAGCCCGCCGAAATTCGACGCCAAGGTCGCGATCCAGAGCATCCGGAAGGTTCGGTTGCGAAAAACCACGAGCGTCGGAACGGAATTGGGCATCAGGTCTCTCCGCCGGGCGAGGGCGCCATTTCTGTGAAGCCAGGTATCTGCCCCGCGCCTTTGACGCGGGAACTTTTAAGGTATGGGGATCTCTGCGAAATCTGGCAAGCCCGCAGGTGATCGGGGGCGAGATCCCGCAGGCGAATTCCCTCCGACCCGGTCCCGTCGCACCACGGTCAGGGATTATGCAACCGCGCGGGATCACCGCCCGTTGTCGCGCTTTGCCGCCCCAGGGGATTGACCGGCGGGGCCGAACAGAGAATGCCTTTGGCATGGCAATGCAGCGGAGCAGAAGATGACAGCCGATCTGATCAGTGAACTGCGGACCCTTCTGGGGCCGGCCGGCTGCCTCACCGGCCCGGAGATGGCCGAGGTCGCCAAGCTGTCGGACAAGACGACCGAGGTCTCCGAGGCTGAGCTGCCGGTCGCCCTGCTGCGGCCCGAGAGCGTCGAACAGGTGTCGCAGGCGCTGGCGATCTGCCATCGCCACAACCAGCCGGTGGTGCCCCAGGGCGGCATGACCGGGCTGGCCGGCGGCGGCAATGTCGGGCCCGGTGAGGTGGCGCTGTCGCTGTCCCGGCTGAGCGGGATCGAGGAAATCGACCCGATCGCCGGCACCATGACGGTGCGCGCCGGCACCGTGCTGGAAACCGCGCAACGCGCCGCCGAGGACGCGGGGTTCCTGCTGCCGATCGACCTCGGCTCGCGCGGGTCGTGCCAGGTGGGTGGGGTGATTTCCACCAATGCCGGCGGGCTGCGGGTGATCCGCCAGGGGATGACACGCCAGCACCTTCTGGGGATCGAGGCGGTGCAGGCCGATGGCACCGTGCTGTCACACCTGTCGAAGGTCACCAAGGACAACAGCGGCTATGCCCTGGGCCAGTTGATCGCCGGATCAGAAGGCACGCTGGCGGTGGTGACCCGGGCGGTGCTGGCGCTGAAACCGCTGCCCCGCGCGGTCGAGACCGCGCTTTGCGCGCTGGACAGCTTCGATGCGGTGATCCGCCTGCTGGAACGTGCCCGGCGCGATCTGGTGCTGTCGGCCTTCGAGGTGATGTGGAGTGACTTCTTCATCTTCGGCGGCGGCGAGGGCCTGTTCCCCGAGGTGCCCCCCTTCACCGTGATCATCGAGGCCGAGGGGGCCGGACTGATGGAAACGCTCGAGGCGGCGCTGGAGGAAGGCTATGTCCAGGACGCGCTGGTGGCGCAATCCCTGACCGATGCCCGCCGGTTCTGGAGCCTGCGCGAATTCGGTGCGCCGATCCGGCCGATCGTCAACCTCTACAATCTCGACATCAGCCTGGCCGTCGGCGACATGGAGGCCTTTGCCACCGCCTGCGCCGCCGAGCTGAGGGCCGAGGTGCCCGGCATCATCATCTACATCTACGGCCATGTCGGCGACGGCAATCTGCATCTGACGCTTGATCTGCCCTCGACCGACCCGTCGCTGCCCGAACGGATCTGCCGCATCGCCTATGGTCATGTGCGGGCGCGCAATGGCTCGATCTCGGCGGAACATGGCATCGGCACCTACAAGCGCGACTGGCTGCCCTATTCTCGCAGCCCGGCCGAGATCGCCGCGATGCGGGCGATCAAGGCGGCGCTCGACCCCAGGGGGCTGCTGAACCCGGGCAAGGTGATCTGAGACCCGGGACATGTCTTCAACGCGCTTGACCAAACGATCAAAATTTCGCCATCTGCTCACTGTCGCGCCTTGTCGAAACCACCCAGGGTTGCGACGATCCCCTTCGTAGCCTGGCGCGCTGCGCCACGATGGTTGGTGAGACAATGAGCGGTCCTGACGAAGACGAGTCTTTCCGGACATCCCTTCTCTATTGGGTCGGCGCGTTCGAACAGCTCGCCAACCAGCAATTCTTGCGAGAGACCGGTGGAGGGAAATCCGCAGTGTCGATCTGGCGGACGCTGTCGGTCCTGTCCGAGATGAACGGGTTGACGATTTCCGAATTGTCCCGCCAGACCCGGATCGAACGCACCGCGCTGAGCCATCTGCTGACGCAGATGGAGCAACAGCGGCTGATTGAACGCCGCCCACGCGCCGGCGACCGGCGCACCATCGAAGTGCATCTGCGCCAGGCCGGGCAAGACACCTTTCAGCGAATGCGCCCGATCCGCCGTGCGGTGTTGAACCGGGCCACCGAAGGGTTCACCCCGGATGAGCTGGACGGCCTGATGACGATGCTGCTCAGGCTGGTCGACAACCTCAGGACCGCCGACACTGGCGGTTAGCCCCCGGCCCCGGTCGGTGTTGTTCTGCGGTTTCCGGTCGCGTTCCGGGCATTTCCCCTTGCGAAACCGCATCCCTCCTGATTTGCTTTATACATAAAGAGAATTCAGGGCACTCCTCAGGCTCCGCCATGGTGAAGATCGCGACAGAGCCACCCCAGAATGGATGCGCCCCGTCAAACCGTTGAGACCGCCCATGACCACCGACACCCCGGCCGTATCCCGCCCCACCCCGCTGACCCGCGCAGAGCTGCCCAAGGATCTGTGGTCGCACCCGATCATCTTTCGCCATGGGCAATGCGATCCGGCCGGCATCGTCTATACGCCAAAATTCTTCGACGTCTTCAATCAGGCCATCGAGGCCTGGTTCTGCGAACGTCTCGGGCTGAACTATTATGATCTGCTGGGGCCGCGTCGGCTGGGTCTGGGATATGCGCAGGCGTCGGCGGTCTTTTTTGCCCCTTGCAGGATGGGCGACCAAGTCGATATCTTTATTCGAGTGGCAAAAATCGGGACGAGTTCTTACAGCTTGACCCTGCACGCCATGAAAGGCGAGAATGAAGCCCTGCGCGGGGAGTATACGACCGTGACGACATCACTGGAAACGCTGCGCCCCATTCCCATTCCCGCAGACATCAAAGATGCTCTGACCACTTATTAC
This sequence comes from Pseudodonghicola sp., assembly GCF_048268305.1. Classification (NCBI taxonomy): domain Bacteria; kingdom Pseudomonadati; phylum Pseudomonadota; class Alphaproteobacteria; order Rhodobacterales; family Paracoccaceae; genus Pseudodonghicola; species Pseudodonghicola sp. Next base: position 151,123 of record NZ_JBLWVT010000004.1, on the reverse strand, counting down.
GAACACAGCAATTCACTTACATAAAAACGGGATTTAGACATGAGCCTTCCTTCCCTCCCTCTGGCCGATGATGATCGGCACGACATCCTGGTCGAGGGGGAGGCGGCCTTGACAGAGCGTCAGCAGGCCGAGACCCGGTTCTGGCTGCAGGTGCTGAAGGTGCACCGGCTGATCTTCGATGACCTGAACAGCGCGCTCTTGTCGGGTGCCGGGCTCAGCATCGCGAAATTCGATGTCCTGGCACAGCTTTACCGCTTTCGCGACGGGCTTTCGATGAGCGAGCTTTCAACCAATCTCAAGGTCACCAACGGCAATGTCTCGGGCCTGATTGCCCGGCTGCAAAAGGACGGCTACGTGACCAAGACGGTCGCGCCCGGCGATCGCCGGTCCTTCCGCGCCGCGATTACGAAAGAGGGGCTGGCGGTTTTCCAAAAGGCGCTGCTTTTGCATCGCGGCGAAACCGCGCGCAAATTGCGCAATATCCCGCTGCATGAAATCGAAAGGATGGCGAGCGGACTGAAACACTTTTCGGAAGAGATCATAGATTCCGAGACAGAAAGCGCCAAGGCCGCCGAATAAATCCGGCGACAATCAGACATCCGAAAATCTTTTCCGCCATTTCGAAATCATATCCGGAAAAATTGATTCATTTAAGAAGTATCGGGGCGGCTTCTAAGCCAACCCGAATTGGTCCACCGGCCCGTGGCGGAATAAAAAACCCCGCCGGGTCGCCACCCGGCGGGGAAAGTCGGCCAGACCTCACACGCAGAACGATCTGACCGGGCATAGACCCGCGAAGAAAGGGACGTCCCTCCGCGGGCCCATGAACTCAGTGATGGCCGTGCTCCGGGCCGGTGATCGTCAGCCCGGCGGCAGGGCTTTCCAGATCATGGGCGTTCTGCCCCTCGGCCGGGATCTCGACCCAGGCGTTTGACCCCGTGGCGCAATCCTGCACCACCGGGAAATAGACCGTGCTGCCTTCGGGAAGCGCATCGGTCAGCTTGGCGCGAAAGACGAATTCATCGTACCAGTCATCCGGCAGCTCGCCGGTCCAGATGATTTCCTTCACCCCCTCGCTCAGCGGCGTGCCGTAATAGTCATAGGTGGCCGCATAGGCGCCGGTGACGGTTTCCAGCCTCCAGCCGGGCTTGGGCATCGGCTTGACCGCGATCACCCCTTCGGGGATCGTCACCCGCAGCACTTTCGTCGCCTCCCCCTCGCAGCCATGGCCAACCCGCAGCACGGCCTTGTAGGTCGCGCCCTGCGCCGCCTGCTGCTGTTCCAGCGTCACATGGGCCATCGCAGCCGGCGCGGTCAGTGCAAGCGCGGCGAGCGTGGTCAGAATTCGGTTCATCGTGTTCCTCCTCGGGGCATCAGAGTGGATTGAGGTGGCCGGCATGCCCAACCGGCCCAGAGCGTTCGGCCCTGGCGGGGGCGCGGCTCTGTTTTCGGACTAATCGGAAGACAGCACATCACCCCGACCCCGGGATCGGCCGACAAAGGGCAGGATCAGGTCAGGGATGGCTGGGGGTGGGTCAGACCAGCGGTGGCGCCCGCAGTCCCAGCGCGGGATCGAGCACGGCACGCACGGCACGGCTTTCACGCGGGGCGATGACCCGCGCGACATAGCGATATTCCGCAAGATAAAGCGTTTCGGCCGGATCGAGAACAAGCGCGCTGCCGGTCAGATGACAGGCCGGGCAGCCATGATCGGCCAGGCCGTCACCATCGCTGTCGCCGCAGATATCGGCGGGATTGCCACCTGCCAGCACATAGGCAACCAGCGCCTCATGATCCGCCGAGGGTGGCCGATGGGCAAATCCCAAGGCACCCGTCGCAACGGCAAGGATCAGCACCAGCAAGATCCCGAGCGATCGAAGGCGGCCATTCAAGGTCATGCGGCAAACTCTGCCCGGTTTCCCGGACAAAGGCAATTCCCCGCCGCCCGCGACAGATCAGCCCGCCTCAGGCGCCCTGATCGGGAAAGGTGAAATCCGGCAGATGCCCGAAGGCGTCGCGCAGCGCGATGCCCCAGCCATTCGAGATTTCCTCGAAATAAGGGTCATGCTGCTGGATGCGGAACAAGCGCCCGGTCCGCAGGCTGTCGCGCTCATAGACATGCACATCCAGCGGCAGGCTGACCGAGAGGTTCGCCTTGATGGTGGAATCGAAGGAGACCAGCAGAAGCTTGATCGCCTCTTCAAAGGTCATCTCGGGATTATAGGCCCGGACCAGGATGGGGCGGCCATATTTGGTCTCACCGACCTGGAAATAGGGGGTATCAAAGCTCGCCTCGATGAAGTTCCCCTCGGGATAGATCAGGAACAGCCGCGGTTCTCCATCCTTGACCTGACCGCCCAAAAGCATCGTCGCGTTGAAGGTCGCATCGGCCCGCTGCCCGACTTCGGCATGGGTGGCGATCACCTCCTTCAGCGTATTGCCGACCAGGGTGGCAACCTGGAACATCGACTTGGCCTCGAGAATGCCGGGCTGGCGCGCGGCGGGCTCCTTGCTGCGTTCCTCCAGGAGGCTGACCACCGATTGCGTGGTCGCCAGATTGCCGGCGGTCATCAGGGTGATCGACCGGTTCCCCGGCACCTCCCAGGTGAACATCTTGCGGAAGGTCGAGATATTGTCGACGCCCGAATTGGTGCGGGTGTCCGACATGAACACCAGCCCCTTGTTCAACATGAGTCCCACACAATAGGTCATTTGACGGCACCTCTTTAGCGACCGCGCCTATCAATCAGCCTATTGCTGGACTTGCAAGGAAACATGCAGCCTCTCGCCACCCGCGCCTTGCCGCAGCCCATGCACCGGAGCGGCATCGCGATAATCGCGCCCGGTTGCCACCCGCACATAGCGGGCATCCGGACAGATGCTGTTCGAGACGTCGAAACCGACCCAACCCAGCCCCTCTGCCCAGACTTCGGCCCAGGCATGGGCGGCATCCTGATCCACCAGATCCTCGACCAGCAGATACCCGCTGACATAACGCGCCGGATAGCCAAGCAACCGGGCCACGGCGATCATGATATGGGCGTGATCCTGGCAGACTCCGCGGCCGGCGGCCAGAGCCGCCTCGGCGGTGGTGGTGCTGTCGGTATGGCCGGTTTCATACTCCACCAGTTCGGAAATCTCGGCCATCAGCGTATGCAGCGGCTCCACCCCGCCAAGTTCCTTGAACTCACTGCGGATACGGCTGGCCAGATGTCGAAGCTGCGCCCCGCTCGCGGTCAATGGCGTCGCCTGGCGAAACAGCCAGAGCGGGGCGAAACCGCGATGCGGGCCGATGATACCATTGCGATCCTCGACCTCGACCACACCGTCGATCACGATCTCGACCCTGGTTGTGCCGGGCTCGATCGTGACCAGCTCGGTCAGATTGCCGAACTGATCCTCGAAGCTCAGCTCCTTCTTGCCGCCGGTGATGGAGGTGGACCATTCGATCACCTCCTGCCCGTCGCCGCTCTGTGGCGTCATCCGCAGTTGCTGCAGCGCGTAATAGACCGGCAGCTCGAATTCATAGGTGGTCGCGTGGGTAATCTTCAGCCGCATTTATCTCATCCGTAGAAGCGGAAGTCGGTCTCGATATGGTGAGAAAGGGTGCCAGTGTCGGCGATCAACGCGCTGAGAAACTCGTGCAGCCCCTCGTCGAAGATCGACTCCACCGTCGCCTTGTCCAGCCGTGCGCAAATGCGTGACGCCTGCACCTGGCTGTCCTGGCGTATTCCGTATTCCTCTTCCAGGAGATCCAGATACTGGCCGATCTTCAGATAGCAGAAGGCCAGCGATCGCGGCACCCGCTTGTCGAGGATCAGGAATTCGGCGATCCCCTGCGGCGTGACCTCTCCCCCGTTCAGCCAGTGATAGGACCGTTCCGCCGACACCGACCGCAGGATCACCTCCCATTGCACATTGTCCATGCTGGAGCCGACGAAAGAGGCCGAGGGCAGCAGCACATAGTATTTCACGTCCAAGATGCGCGCGGTGTTGTCGGCCCGCTCGATGAAGGTGCCGAGCCGCGAGAAGGCATAGATATCGTTGCGCAGCATGGTGCCATGCAAGGCGCCGCGCACCACCGAGGTCCGGTTGCGCACCAGCGTCAGCGTCTCATGCAGGTTGCGTTCGGTCACCGGCCGCGCCAACGCCGCCTTCAGGTCCATCCAGCATTCGTTGACCGCCTCCCAGACCTCGCCCGACAGTGCGGTGCGCACCATCCGGGCGTTCGATCTTGCCGCCTCGATCGCGCTCATCACGCTGGAGGGGTTGGAGCGATCGCGCAGCAGAAAGTTGATCACGCTGGGCGCGTCATAACTGTCGTTCTTCTCCAGAAAGGTGGCGTTCATCCCGGCCGTGGTCAGGATCGATTCCCATTCGTTCGACCCGTCGTCATTCACGTGGGTCAGCGCGATGTACCAGCCTGCCTCAAGCAGGCGGGCGGTGTTTTCGGCGCGTTCAAGATAGCGGAACATCCAGAACAGTCCGCCGGCGTTCTTTCCCAGCATCATGCCTCAGTCCCCCAGAACCCAAGTATCCTTGGTGCCACCGCCCTGCGACGAGTTCACCACCAGAGAGCCCTTTTTCAGCGCCACCCGCGTCAGCCCGCCCGGGGTCATGTCGATCCGGTTGGGCGAAACCAGCACGAAGGGCCGCAAGTCCACATGGCGCGGCGCCAGCCCCGCCTTGGTCAGGATCGGCACCGTCGACAGCGACAGCGTCGGCTGGGCGATGTAATTGCCCGGCTTGGCGCGCAGCTTCTTCTCGAAGGCGGCGATTTCCTTCTTGCTGGCGACCGGCCCCACCAGCATGCCATAGCCGCCCGAGCCATGAACCTCTTTCACCACCAGTTCCGCCAGATGCTCCAGCACATAGGCCAGCGCATCGGGCTCGGAACAGCGCCAGGTCGGCACGTTGGGCAGGATCGCCTTTTCACCGGTATAGAATTCGATGATGTCCGGCATGTAGGAATAAAGCGCCTTGTCATCGGCGATACCGGTGCCCGGCGCATTGGCCAGCGTGATGTTTCCGGCGCGATAGACATCCATGATCCCCGGCACGCCCAGCAGGCTTTCGGGATTGAAGGTCAGCGGGTCCAGATAGGCATCGTCGACCCGGCGATAGATCACGTCGATCGGCTGATAGCCCTGGGTCGTGCGCATCACCACCCGGCCGTCCTCGATCCGCAGATCATGGCTCTCGACCAGCTCGGCCCCCATCCGATCCGCCAGGAAGGCATGTTCGAAATAGGCCGAGTTGTGGATGCCCGGCGTCAGCACCGCCACCACCGGCTTGTCGTTCGGCGAATTCTGCGGCGCGCTGTCCGACAGCGACCGGCGCAGAAGCTGCGGATAGGAGCTGACCGGACGCACGTTCAGCCGGGTGAAGAGTTCGGGGAACATCTGCACCATCGTCTCGCGGTTCTCCAGCATGTAGGAGACGCCGGAGGGCGTGCGGGCGTTGTCTTCCAGCACGAAGAATTCATCCTCGCCGGTGCGCACCAGATCGACGCCGACGATATGGGTATAGACGCCGCCCGGCGGGTTGACCCCGATCATCTCGGGCAGGAAGGCATCGTTGCCCGCGATGATATGCTGCGGGATGCGTCCGGCACGCAGGATTTCCTGGCGGTGGTAGATGTCATGCAGGAAGGCATTGATCGCGCGCACGCGCTGTTCGATGCCGCGTTCGAGCTTGGCCCATTCGCGCGCCGAGATGATCCGCGGCACGATGTCGAAGGGGATCAGCCGCTCGTCGGCCTCTTCCTGCCCATAGACGTTAAAGGTGATGCCGATGCGGCGAAAGAACGCTTCGGCCTCTGCCGATTTGCGCCGGAGCCCCTTCAGGTCTTCGCCGCAAAACCAATCGTAATAGCCTTCGTAAGGCGGCCGGGCCCCGTCGAGGCCGGCAAGCATTTCATCAAACTGTTTATCGGTGTGGGCCATGAGATGATCAGCCTCCGTCGTTAACGGAACAGCAAGGGATCGGCGAAGCGCCGCGCCGTCCCGGCGCTCCGGCCGAAAACAATCGCACAATTATTGTGCTTAACGCCTAATTTTTGATCTAATATTGTCTGTCTCATGACGAACTCCCCATCACAGCCCGTCTTGACGCGGGCTGAGATCAGGACAGCACAGTCAACCGCGCGGGTCCAGAAGCTTCGTCAGCACCGCATCCTGGGTAATCTCGCCCAGCAGCTTTCCGCCCTCGGCCACACCCAGCGGCGCACCGGCGGCGACCATGCAGGCCATGACTTCCTGGATAGGCGCATCCGGCGCGACGCACCGTTCCGGGGCGCCGGTCGCCGGGCCCATCACATCACGCGCCCGCAGCACACCCAGGGGATTCATATGCGCCACGAATTCAGCGACATAGTCATCGGCGGGCTGGGAAAAGATCTGTTGCGGCGTGCCACATTGCACGATCCGGCCGCCTTCCATGATGGCGATGCGATTGCCCAGCTTGAACGCCTCGTCCAGATCGTGACTGACGAAGATGATGGTGCGTTTCAGCGTCTTCTGCAGGTCCAACAGCTCGTCCTGCAGGCGGGTGCGGATCAGCGGGTCGAGGGCCGAGAACGGTTCGTCCATCAACAGGATCGGCGCCTCGGTCGCGAAGGCGCGGGCCAGACCCACGCGTTGCTGCATGCCGCCCGACAGTTCCGCCACCTTGTGATCACCCCAGTCCGCCAGCCCCACCAGGGCAAGCTGCCCATCGACCCGGCGGGCGCGCTCTGCCTTCGGTACGCCGGACAGCTCCAGCCCCAGCCCGACGTTTTCGCGCACCGTGCGCCAGGGCAGCAGGCCGAACTGCTGGAACACCATGGCCACCTGCCGCTGGCGGATATGGCGCAGGCTGGCGGCATCGGCCCCGGTGACGCTGACCATCTGGTCGCCATCCTTCACCCAGACCGCGCCACGCGCCACCGGGGTCAACGCATTCACCGCCCGGAGCAGCGTCGATTTGCCGGACCCCGAAAGCCCCATCAGCACCAGGATTTCGCCCTCTTCCACCTCGAGCGAACAGTCGTGGACCCCCAGCACCTGGCCGGTCTTCTCCTGCACCTCGGCGCGGGAGTGCATCTTGTCCATCAGCGGCAGCGCCACTTCGGGTGCCTCGCCGAAGACGATCGAGACATTTTCGAATTTCACAGCCGTGGTCATGGGTTAACGCTCCATCCGCAGCATGCGGTCCAGCATGATGGCCAGCACCACGATGATCGAGCCGCTTTCGAACCCAAGCGCGATATTGACCGTGTTGATCGCCCTGAGCACCGGCACCCCCAGCCCATCGGCCCCGACCAGCGCCGCGATCACCACCATCGACAACGACAGCATGATGGTCTGGTTCATCCCGGCCATGATCTGCGGCAGCGCATAGGGCAGCTCGACCTTATAGAGCGTCTGCCGCCCGGTGGCGCCAAAGGCCTGCGCCGCCTCCAACAGCGGCTGGGGGGTCGAGGAGATGCCCAGATGCGTCATCCGGATCGGCGCCGGCAGCACGAAGACCACGGTGGCAAGCAGCCCCGGCACCATGCCGATACCGAAGAAGACGATGGCGGGGATCAGATAGACGAAGGTGGGCAGCGTCTGCATCAGATCGAGGATCGGCCGCAGCCCCTGATAGAGCCTGGGCCGATGCGCGGCGGCGATGCCGATCGGCACCCCGATCACCATGCAGAAGACGCAGGCCGACAAGACCAGCGTCAGGCTTTCGGTGGTCTCGGTCCAATAGTCCTGATTGAGGATGAACAGGAACCCCAGCGCCACGAAAAGGCAGGTTTTCCAGTTCCGCTGCAGCCCCCAGGTGATCGCCACGAAGACCAGGATGACCACCAGCGGCGGCGGTGTCTGCAAGCCCCAGAGGATACCGCCGATCAGATTCTCCATCGCGGTCGCGAGCCCGTCGAAGAACCAACTCCCATGATCCTGGAGCCAGAGGAAAAATGCCTCTGCCGCGTCGCCGATGGGAATCTTGTGATCGCTCAGCCAGGTCATTCAGCTCGCCTTGTTGTTTCAGTGTCGTCTCGGTGTCTGGCGCCAGGCCTGGCAGAGCCGCGCGCAGCAAGGCCCTCTGGGCGGAAGATGCAACCACCCCGTCCCTGAGCGGCATCGCCCACGGATCATTGGCGCCAGCAGGATGGGCGCTGTCAATCGCCGGAAAGGCCCCGCCAGCGGCAGGGCCCGGGGCGGGGTCAGAGCCCCAGCGCCCCTTTGACCGCCGTCATGGCGTTGCCGCCGTCCTTGGTGGTGACGCCGTCGAGCCAGGGGGCCAGGACATCCGGATGCGCCGCCAGCCAGGTCTTGGCGGCCACTTCCGGCTTGGTGCCGTCGTTCAGGATGGCGCCCATGATCTCATTCTCCATCGCCAGGGAGAATTCGAGGTTTTGCAGGAGCTTGCCCACGTTCGGGCAGGTCTCGGCATAGCCGGCGGAGGTATTGGTATAGACCGTTGCGCCGCCGAAATCGGGGCCGAACCAGTCATCGCCCCCCTCAAGATAGGTCATCTTGAAATTGGCGTTCATCGGGTGCGGCTCCCAGCCGAGGAAGATGATCGGTTCCTCCTTGCGATCGGCACGGGCCACCTGCGCCAGCATCCCCTGCTCCGAGCTTTCCTTGACCTTGAAATCCTTCAGCCCGAAGGCATCGGCCGCGATCATGTCCATGATCAGCCGGTTGCCGTCATTGCCCGGCTCGATCCCATAGATGGTGTCGTGCAGCTCTTTGCCATGTTCGGCGATCGCCTTGAACGAGGTGATGCCCAACTTGGCCCCGGCGGCATTGGTGGCCAGCGTGTATTTCGCCCCATGCAGGTTGGCGCGCACCGTATCGACGGTGCCAGCGTCGCGATAGGGGGCGATATCGGCCTCCATCGTCGGCATCCAGTTGCCCAGGAAGACGTCGATATCCCCCTTGGCGAGCGACGTATAGGTCACCGGCACCGACAGAACCTTGACGTCAGTGTCATAGCCCAGCGCCCCCAGAATCGTCGTGGTGGCCGCCGTGGTCGCCGTGATGTCGGTCCAGCCCACATCGGAAAACCGCACCTTGCCGCAATCCGCGGCACTCGCGGCGCCTGTCATGGCCACCAGGGCCAGCGCCGAAATCGACAGTCTGAACGTCATGATCACTCCCCATGTTCAATTTGTTCCGACTCAAGAACCACAATTTTGAGATTCCCGCAACCGCACTGATTGACTGGTCAATCAATATACGGTCTAGAGAAACTGTTCTGCCCGAAATTGCGGCCTCGGCGACTCCCCCGCCCGGATGGCCCAGAAGACCTCGAAGGTGCCCCATGACCGCGCTTTGCCAACCGCCCGCCAGCCATTTCATCGACGGCCATTATCTTGAAGATGCCGCCGGCGATCCGATCCCGGTGATCTCCCCCGCGACGGGAGAGGAGATCGCCCGCCTGCATGCCGTGACACCGGCACTGATCGACCGCGCGCTTGACGCCGCCACCCGCGCCCAGGCGGAGTGGGCAAGGCTCTCCGGCGGCGCGCGCGGCCGCGTGCTGCGCCGCGCCGCCGAGATCATGCGCACGAGGAACCGCGAGCTGTCAGAGCTGGAGACCCGCAACACCGGCAAGCCGCTGCAGGAAACGCTGGTCGCCGATGCCGCCAGCGGCGCCGACGCGCTGGACTATTTCGGCTCCATCGCCGCCGGTCTGACCGGGGAGCATATCCCGCTGGGGGCCGATTTCGCCTATACCGTTCGGGACCCCCTCGGTGTCTGCGTCGGCATCGGCGCCTGGAATTATCCGATCCAGATCGCCAGCTGGAAATGCGCCCCGGCGCTGGCCTGCGGCAATGCGATGGTGTTCAAACCCTCTGAGATCACACCGCTTTCCGCCCTGAAGCTGGCCGAAATCCTGATCGAAGCGGGGGCGCCTGCGGGTCTGTTCAACGTGGTGCAGGGCATGGGGCCGGTTGGCGCCGCCCTGTCCACCGATCCCCGCGTCGCTAAGGTCTCGCTCACCGGCTCGGTCCCCACCGGGCGGCGCGTCTATGCCGCAGCGGCCGAGGGGCTGAAACATGTGACGATGGAGCTGGGCGGCAAATCCCCCCTGATCGTCTTCGAGGATGCCGATATCGAAAACGCGATCTCCGGCGCGATCCTCGGCAATTTCTATTCCTCCGGCCAGATCTGCTCGAACGGCACCCGTGTCTTCGTGCAGAAGCGCATCAAGGAGAAATTCCTGAAACGCCTGACCGAGCGGCTGCAAGGTGTCGTCATGGGCGACCCGCTGGATGAGGCGGTGAATTTCGGCCCGCTGATCAGCCCGGCGCAGATGGAAAAGGTTCTCTCCTATATCGGGATCGGCAAGGCCGAAGGCGCCCGGCTGATCACCGGCGGCACCCGCGCTGACCGCGACGGTTGTTTCGTCGCCCCCACCGTCTTTGCCGATGTCACCGACCAGATGACCATCGCCCGCGAAGAAATCTTCGGCCCGGTCATGGCGGTTCTGGATTTCGACGACGAGGCCGAGGTGATCGCACGCGCCAACGCCACCCAGTTCGGCCTGGCCGCCGGGGTGTTCACCGCCGATCTGACTCGCGCCCACCGGGTGATCGGGCAGCTCAAGGCCGGCACCACCTGGATCAACACCTATAACCTGACGCCGGTGGAAATGCCGTTCGGCGGCGTCAAGGCCTCGGGCTTCGGGCGCGAAAACGGCCATGCGGCGATTGAGCATTATTCGCAGCTCAAATCCGTCTACGTCGCGCTGACCCCCACCCAAGCGCCCTATTGAGGAGCCCCGCGATGGAAGCGGATTTCGTCATCGTCGGCGCCGGTTCCGCCGGCTGCTCCATGGCCTATAGGCTCACCGAGGCCGGCGCCTCGGTCCTGGTCATCGAACATGGCGGCAGCGACGCGGGCCCCTTCATCAAGATGCCCGGCGCGCTCTCCTATCCGATGAACATGAAGGCCTATGACTGGGGCTTCCAGTCCGAGCCCGAGCCGCACCTGGGCGGCCGCCGCCTCGCCACCCCGCGCGGCAAGGTGATCGGCGGATCGTCTTCGATCAACGGCATGGTCTATGTGCGCGGCCATGCCTGCGACTTCGACACCTGGGCCGAGATGGGGGCGACGGGCTGGTCCTATGCCGATGTCTTGCCCTATTTCAAACGAATGGAAAGCTGGCACGACGGCGGCCATGGCGGCGATCCCGCCTGGCGCGGCGAGAGCGGCCCGCTGCATGTCACCCGCGGCAAGCGCGACAACCCGTTGACCCGCGCCTTTGTCGAGGCAGGCCGCCAGGCCGGCTATCCCACCACCGACGATTACAACGGCGAACAGCAGGAAGGCTTCGGCCCGATGGAGGCGACCATCTGGCAAGGGCGCCGCTGGTCGGCGGCAGAGGCCTATCTGAAACCAGCGCTGAAACGCCCCAACTGCGACCTGATCCGCGCCCATGCCCAGCGCGTGGTGATCGAAGACGGCCGCGCCAAGGGTGTCGAGGTGCTGCGCAAGGGTCGGACCGAGGTGATCACCGCCCGGCGCGAGGTGATCCTTGCCGCCTCCTCGATCAACTCGCCGAAACTGTTGATGCTGTCGGGGATCGGCCCGGCGGCGCATCTGGCGGACCATGGCATCGCGGTGGTGGCCGACCGCCCCGGCGTCGGTCAGAACCTGCAGGACCATCTTGAGCTTTACCTGCAGATGGCCGCGACCCAGCCGGTGAGCCTCTACAAATACTGGAACCCCTTCGGCAAGGCCTTCGTCGGCGCCCAGTGGCTGCTGACCAAGGGCGGCCCCGGCGCCTCAAACCAGTTCGAAAGCGCCGCCTTCATCCGCTCGCGCGCGGGCGTCCGCTACCCCGATATCCAGTACCACTTCCTGCCCATCGCCGTGCGCTATGACGGCAAGGCGGCAGCCGAGGGCCACGGGTTCCAGGCCCATGTCGGCCCGATGCGGTCGAAAAGCCGCGGTGCGGTAACGCTGGCCTCGGCCGACCCGATGGCGGCGCCGAAGATCGCCTTCAACTACATGAGCCACGAGAACGACTGGCGTGATTTCCGCGCCTGCATCCGGCTGACCCGCGAGATTTTCGCGCAAGCCGCCTTCAAACCCTTCACCGGACACGAGATTCAGCCGGGCCGCGCGGCGCAAAGCGACGAGGCGCTGAACGATTTCATCCGCGCCCATGCCGAAAGCGCCTATCACCCCTGCGGCAGCGCCCGCATGGGCCGCGCCGACGATCCGATGGCGGTGGTTGACCCGGAGTGCCGGGTGATCGGCGTCGAAGGCCTCCGCCTCGCCGACAGCTCGATCTTCCCGCAGATCACCAATGGCAATCTCAACGGGCCGTCGATCATGGTCGGCGAAAAGGCCGCCGACCATATCCTGGGCCGCACGCCGCTGGCCCCGGAAACCGCCGAGCCCTGGATCAACCCGAACTGGCAGATCTCACAACGCTGACCCCCCGCGCCGCTAACGGTTGCGGCGCGGCAGTTCCTCGTTCGCGGTCCAGTCCCAACTGCCCTCGTCACGCTCCCGCACCGCCTGCTTCCAGCCCACCGCCTCGGCCCGGGTCTTGAAGTTGATGCCTTCCGGCGAATGCCGGGTGATGCCGTCAAAGATGGTCGCCAACCGCTGGGTCTGCATCATCCCGGTCTGCTCGATCGCCTGATTGATCACCAGCTTCTGCATCGCAAGCTGATTGATCGGCACGCTCGCCATCCGCGCCGCAAGCGCTTCGACCCGATCGTCCAGCCGATCCGCCGGCACCGCCTCCAGCACCAGCCCCATATCGGCCGCCTCGCGGCCCGAAATCTTGTCACCGGTGAACAGCATCCGCTTGGCCCGCTCCGCCCCCAGCCGATAGACCCACATCGCCGTGGTGGGACAGCCCCAGACCCGCGCCGGCATATAGCCGATGGTTGCCTCCTCGGCCATCACCGTCAGATCGGCGCAGAGCGCGATATCCGATCCCCCCGCCACCGCGGCCCCATGCACCTTGCAGATCACCGGCTTCATCGACCGCCAAAGCGACATGAAATGCTGGGTGTTGCGCCACATGAAGCTGTAATCCTTGATCGGATCCCAGGGCATCTCCTGCGTCACCTCACCGCTGCCATTGCCCTCGGCATAATAGGTCAGGTCATAGCCGGCGCAGAACGCCGGCCCGCGCCCCGACAGCACGATCACATGCACGCCCGGATCGGCATCCGCCCGCGCCACCGCCGCCGCCAGCTCCACCGGCAGCTCGTCATTGATCGCATTCATCACCTCGGGCCGGTTCAGCGCGATCCGCGCAATCCGCCCGTCGACCTCATAGTCCACGACCGCCATGGTCTCTCCTCCCTCTCTCCTCACCCGACAGGGAAGCACGCCGTCCGCCAAAAGAAAACGGGGCCCCGAAGTGACCCCGCGTTCCGCCTGTTTCTAGCTGAAAGTATCCCGGGGGCTGAGCAGGCAGCCCGGAAACGCTCCGGCGGAGCGTTTCGCCTGCGAAGGGGCAGAGCCCCCCGCCCGCCTCAGAACGGCAATCCGACGTAATTCTCCGCCAGGGCCGCCTTCGCCGCATCGGAGGAGAGCAGATATTCCATCTCGGTCTGCTGCAACCGCTGGTCATAGGTGGAATTCTCCGGGAAGCTGTGCAGCATCGAGGTCATCCACCAGGAGAACCGCTGCGCCTTCCAGACCCGCGCCAGCGCCTTTTGCGAATAGCTTTCCAGCCCGCTGTCATCGCCCTTCAGATAGTGGTCCATCAGCGCGTGATAGAGGTAATAGATATCGGATGCCGCTGAATTCAGCCCGCGCGCGCCGGTCGGCGGCACGATATGGGCGGCATCGCCCGCCAGGAACAGGTTGCCATAGCGCATCGGCTCGGCGACGAAACTCCTGAGCGGCGCGATCGACTTCTCGATGCTCGGGCCGGTGATCAACTGATCCGCCACCTCCTGTGGTAACCGCTTCTTCAGCTCCTCCCAGAACGCCTCGTCCGACCAATCCTCGACCCGGTCGGTCAGCGGCACCTGGATGTAATAGCGGCTCAGCACCTGGCTGCGCAGGGAACAGAGCGCAAAGCCACGCTCGGTCTTGGCATAGATCAGCTCCGGCGACACCGGCTTGGTGCGCGACAGCACCCCCAGCCAGCCGAAGGGATAGACCTTCTCGTATTCGGTCAGCACGTCCTTCGGGATCGACTTGCGGCTGACGCCGTGGAAGCCATCGGCACCGATGATGTAATCGCAATCGATCCGGTACAGATCATCGCCCAGCCGATAGGTCAGCCAGGGCGCGTTCGAGGTCAGATCATGCGGCGTCACGTCCAGCGCCTCGTGGATCACCTCGCCGCCCATCTTGTCGCGCGCCTCGTAAAGGTCGCGGGTCAGCTCGGTCTGGCCATAGACCATGACGGAATTGCCACCGGTGTACTTGTGCAGATCGATCCGGTCCTTCACCCCATCATGGGCGATGAAGAAGCCTTCGTGGATCTCGCCCTCGCGGTCCATCCGCTCGCCGCATTGCGCCTCGCGCATCAACGCGGCGAACCCATGCTCCAGCACGCCGGCGCGGATCCGGCTCAGGACATAATCCCGACTGTGCTTTTCCAGCACGATATTGTCGATTCCCTTCAGGTGCAGCAGCTGCGACAGCAGCAGGCCCGACGGGCCGCCGCCGATGATGCCAACCTTGGTTTTCCTGGACGTGGTCATGGGTGCTCCTCCTTCGATTGGCAGAATATGCCTCTCGTCAGGCGGTCCGGGAATGGATCAACCGCGCAACTTCTTGTATATTTCGAACATGGCCGAGCCCTCAGACAGCACCGCGATCCGCAATTACAATCTCTTCGGCGAAATCGCCGAGGTGCCCGATGTGGTGCATTGCGAAACCATCCCCGAGCGGTCGGAGCTGCACAATTGGGAATTGCGGCCGCATCGCCACGCCCGGCTGCACCAGGTCCTGATCCTCTGTTCGGGCGGCGGCAACGCGCAGATCGAGGGGCGGAGCCTGCCGCTGATCCCGCCGGTGCTGATCAACATGCCACACGGCTTTGTCCACGGCTTCCGCTTCCAGCAGGGCACCGAAGGCTGGGTGATCACGCTGAGCGTCGATCTGATGGACGAGGCGCTGCGCGACCGCGAGGGGCTGCGCCTGCCGCTTTCCGAGCCCTGCGCGGTCCCGTTGCCGCCGGAGATCGAGACGCTGGCGCGGCGCATCCTCACCGAATATCACAACCGCGATTTCGCCCGAGCGCAGATCCTGCGGTCGCAGGCCGGCGCGCTGCTGGGGCTGGCGGCGCGGGCGATCCACGCCGATCAGGCACCGCCCGATCCCCATGCCGACACCCCGCTCCTGCGCCGGTTCGAGGCTCTGGTCGAAGAGAATTTCCGCCAGCGGCTGCCGGTCGCCGCCTATGCGGCGCGGCTCGCGGTTTCGCCCACCCATCTGAACCGGGTGATCCGCCAGGCCACCGGCCGCCCGGCTTCGGCGCTGATCGCCGAACGAATGCTGCGCGAGGCGCGGCGGCTGCTGACCTATACCACCCTCAGCGCCGCCCAGATCGGCTATGAGCTGGGCTTCGCCGACCCGGCGCATTTCTCCCGCGTCTTCACCCGCGGCACCGGCCTGCCCCCGCGCGCCTTCCGCCAGCGCATGGAGCAGGGCGATTAGCGCCGCACCCCTCCGGATCGTTCCCTTGCGACAGCAGGAAGACCCGCGCCCTGCCGCTTCTTCTCGTCGCAAATACGGCCGCCGGAGGCACGCCCCGAAGGGGCGCCCCCTTCCCGATCAGCCCCGCGCGCCCTGCCGCAGGGTATCGACCATCAGCTGCACATTCTCCGGATCGGCGTCCGGGGTGATGCCATGGCCCAGGTTGAAGATATGCGGCCCCTTGGAAAAGGCCCGGGCGATTCGGCGGGTCTCCTCGACCAGCGCCTGCCCGCCGGTCACCATATGCTCGGGCGCCAGATTGCCCTGCACACAGCCGTCGATCTGCACATGGGCCGCCGCCCAATCCGCGTCCACCGATTGATCCAGCGCGACGCAATCGACCCCGGTGGTCCGCGCGAAGCCCACATATTTCTCACCCGCACCACGCGGAAAGCCGATCACCGGGATGCCCGGGTGACGCGCTTTCAGCGCCTGGGTGATCACCCGCGCAGGCTCCACCGCATATGTGTCGAAGGCCTCGCCCTTCAGCGACCCGGCCCAGCTGTCGAACAGCTTGATCACCTCGGCCCCGGCCTCGATCTGGGCGGAAAGATATTCGATCGTCGCCTCGGTGATCCGCGCGATGAGCGCATCGAAGAGCGCGGGGTTGCCCTCGCGCAGCGCATGGGCCGGCTCCTGTGCCGGGGTGCCGCGGCCGGCGATCATATAGGTGGCCACCGTCCAGGGGGCGCCGGCAAAGCCGATCAGCGCCGTCTCCTCGGGCAGCTCGCGGGTGAGGATGCGCAGGGTTTCATAGACCGGGGCAAGGGTCTCGTGGATGGCCGAGGCCGGTTTCAGCGCGGCGAGATCCTCCGGCGCCTGAATGGTGGAGAGCCGCGGCCCCTCGCCTTGGGCAAACCACAGCTCGGCCCCCAGGGCCTGCGGCACCAGCAGGATATCGGCGAAGAGGATGGCGGCATCGAAGCCATAGCGGCGGATCGGCTGCAGCGTCACTTCAGCCGCCAGATCGGGCGTATAGCAAAGCTTGAGAAAATCGCCGGCCTTGGCACGGGTGGCGCGATATTCCGGCAGATAGCGGCCGGCCTGACGCATCATCCAGACCGGCGGCACCTCTTGCACCTCGCCGCGCAGCGACCGCAGCAGTTTCTTGTCCTTGCTCATATCCGCCCCCTTTTCACATCCGGGCTACGCGTCCCTTTCACGCAGCCATTTGTCAAGCCCACGGTTGCCAGGCCAGAGCGCTCCGACTAAAGGAGATCCTCATGAAAACCGCTCTGCCCTCTCCTGCCGCGCCGCTGAAAATCGGCACCCGCGGCTCCCCCCTGGCGCTGGCCCAGGCCTGTGAAACCCGCGACCGGCTGGCGGCGGCCTTCGACCTGCCGCTGGAGGCCTTCGAGATCATGGTGATCAAGACCACCGGCGACGATGCCGCGCTGATCGCCAAGGACCGGCCGCTGAAGGAACTGGGCGGCAAGGGGCTGTTCACCAAGGAGATCGAGGAGCAGCTTTCACGCGGCGATATCGACATCGCGGTGCATTCGATGAAGGACATGCCGGTGGAACAACCGGCGGGGCTGATCCTGGACTGTCACCTGCCGCGCAGCGATGTGCGCGACGCCTTCGTGTCGCCGGTGCTGTCGGGCTGGGACGAGTTGCCGCAGGGCGCGGTGGCCGGCACCTCGAGCCTGCGGCGGCGGGCGCAATTGCTGAACCGGCGCCCCGATCTGCGGGTGGTGGATTTCCGCGGCAATGTGCAGACCCGGCTGAAAAAGCTGCATGACGGGCTGGCCGATTGCACCTTTCTGGCCATGGCCGGGCTGATCCGGCTGGGGCGGATGGATGCGCCGGCGACGCCGATTGATCCCGACATCATGCTGCCGGCAGTGGCCCAAGGGGCCATCGGGGTCGAGCGCCGGAGCGCCGACAGCCATGTGGCCGAGATGCTGGCGGCGATCCACGATACCCCCACCGGCCAGCGTCTGGCGGCCGAGCGCGCCTTTCTGGCCAGGCTCGACGGCTCCTGTGAAACCCCGATCGCCGGGCTGGCGGAGCTTTCCGGCTCCACGCTGCGCCTGCGCGGCGAGGTTCTGCGCCCCGACGGGTCAGAGGCGATCGCCGACGACCGGAGCTGCCCGATCGAGGATGGCGCCGCCCTGGGGGCGGAGATGGCCCGCGATCTGCTCGACCGCGCCGGCCCCGGCTTTTTCGACTGGCGGCGATAAGCCGTTCCCCCGGGAAATCTGGGGGCGCTGCCCCCACCGGGGCTCCGCCCCTTCGCAGGCGAAACGCTCCGCCGGAGCGTTTCCGGGTAGCCTGCTCAGCCCCCGGGATATTTTCAGCTAGAAAAAGGCGGAAAAAAGGGCCGCAGGGTCAGCGCAGCCCATCCTCGCCCTTGACGTCCTCGGCGGCGAGGCCGCCCATGCGGTTGTGGATGCGGGGCCCCCGGCTCATCGCCAGGGCGAACAGAAGCTCTCCCGCGCGGGGGGCGTCAGGCACTCCCACCTCCATCGCATCGAAGTGGCTGCGCACATAGGCGGCGTTGATATGGCCCAGCGGCACGTCGATCCGGGTGCCGGGGCCCCCCACCTTCATGGCAGAGGGCACGATGGCCTTGGCCTCGCCCAGCCGTTCGCGCATGGCATAGCCGCCGGGCACGTGCCAGAGCGCGGTATGCTCCAGCTCGCCGCCCTCGCCGGCCAGCGCCGCCTTGCCATAGCCATCGATTCCCTCGATCCCGCCCATCGCCTCGATCAGCCGGTCGGTCATCATCAGGCCCAGCGGCTTGAGGTCGTCCATCGCCGGCCGCAGTTCCTCGACATAGCGCCCGGCAAAGGGGTTCTGGACGATCGCGATGATGGCGGCGCGGCGACGCGGCAGCTTCGGCGCCGAGCCACCGTCGTGATGGATATCCTCGATGAAGATCATCGTCTTGCGCAGGGGAAAGTCAGGCATGGCTTAAGTCCTTGAGTTGCAGTGTCTGCACCGCGCCGACCGCGAGGGACTGGCCCGCGAGGGAAAGCACGGCGGCAATGATAAGTGATCGGGCGCGGCAGGTCTCGGCAAAACCGGCGCCGCGGGACAGTGCGAGGGTGGCCTCTGACGCGCTGAGGGGGGCAAGGTCGACGGTGACGAGCCGGTCGCCCAGATCGCTGTCGGGGGCGAGGCTGCGCGCCGGCACGCGGGTCACCTTGGCGCTGCCTGGCAGATCGACGGCATTGGCGATCATCGTGGCGGCGGCATCAGCCTGGGCGGCGCTGCCGGCCAGCACGGTGACGCTGTCGGCGATGCCAAGGGAGTGGCTGCGGCCATTGCGGCCGGAGGTGGCGATGCCGCGGATCGGGGTTTCGGCGCGGATCACCACCCGGCCCGGCGTGCCGCCCGCCAGCGCGGCGGTGAAGCTTTCGCCCGGGGCGAGATGCAGCGCCACGTCGCCGCCGTTGTTGACATAGGCCCGTGTCAGTTCGCCGGCCCCAGTCATCCCCGCCAGCACCTCTTCCGCCACGGCGCCGGCGACGGCGGCCATGGGGGTGATGAAGCGGGGCGCGAAAGGCAGGGTGGCGGCGTGCATCCGCCGGGCGATCGCGCCCCGGGGCAGGGTGCCCACCGGCGCACGCAGGAGAGGGAGTTCCCCCACCAGCTCCTCCAGCACGGTGTCGAACCTCTGGCTGGCGGCCTCAATCGCGGCGGCGCGCCCCGGCCCCTCGGCGTCAAGGATCAGGTCGATCGGCCCGTGCTGCAGGTGCAGGCGCCGTCCGTCGGGCAGAAAGGCGGCCTGAGGGCCCGGCATCTCAACCCGCCTTGTCCGCCGGCGGCACGGCGCGCAGATCGGCGCCATATTCGCCGCCATGTTCCAGAATGTCGTCGATGGCGCGGGCCTTGTCGTCATGCCCGCCAAGTGCCCGGTACTCGGCGCGCGGCAGGGTGAATTCCAGGGGCGCGACGATGGCCGGGGTCGGCACATAGCCGAAGGCATTGTCGGGCATCCGGGTCACATCGGCCATGATGGTGATGCCACCGCCGGGCCAGACATAGGCCGGCGCGCCCCCCACCGTCACCCGGGTGCGTTCGGCCTGGACCGAGCGGGTCAGCCGCACCGGATTCTTGGTCACACCAGAGCGCAACGAACCGCCGGCGCCGCCCATGAACATCACGGTGCAAAGCGCGGGTTCGCAATTCTCGGCAATCAGATCGACCGAGGGTTTCAGCTTCTCGGGCAGCGGATGCGGCCGCGGCACCAGATCGGCGTCGAGCACGTAATAGCCATATTGCTCGCCGGTGGTGGAGACCATCAAGAGGCTCAGCCCCGGCCGCGCGCCCTTCTTCGGGTTCCAGGCGCCGAGGATGGTCAGCGGATCGGAGACATCGGTGCCGCCCCAACCCAGCCCGGGCTCTGCCACCTGGAAATAGCGCCCCGGAGTGGAGCGGCGGCCGTTGATCCTGATCCCGGTATCGGGCCAGCCCAGCACCTTGCCGGCCTGATGTTCGCTGACCACGCCGGTGATATGGTCGTCGACCACCACCACCTCGTCCACCAGCCCCTGCCATTGCGAGGCGAACATGCCGATGGTAGCCGAACCGCAGCCGACGCGCATCCGTTCCTCGCGATGACCATCGACGATCGGGGGCTGTCCCGCCTGCACGATGACGGTGGCGCCGCCGTCGACCGCCAGTTCCACCGCCTCGCGGTTGCAAAGCCGCATCAGCGTGTCGCAGGTGATGCGCCCTTCGGGTTTCGATCCGCCGGTGAGGTGATCGACCCCGCCCAGGGACATCATCTGCGAGCCGTATTCCGAGGTGATCATCAGCCCCACTGCCTCGCCCTGCGCACGGATCACCGCGCCCTCGGGGCCGAGGTGACGATCGGTGTCGATCTTCACCTTGACGCCGCAATAGGAAAAGATCGCCTCGGTCACCACGGTGACGAAATCGGCGCCGTCGACCTCACGCGAGACGATGAAGGGGGCGGGCTTGTAATCGGGATAGGTGGTGCCGGCGCCCACGGCGGTGACGAAGAGATCGTCATCATGGATCAGCCGACCGTCCCATTCCGCCTTGAGGAAGGGGCGGATCTCGTCGCCCTTGGCGATGCGGCGGTCGAGCACGGTCAGCGGGTCGCAACGGACGATGCGACCGCCCTGATTGGCATAGCGGTCGCAGGCCCCGGCGCGGCCCTCGGCGATATAGCACATCACCGGGCAGGCATCGCAGCGGATCTTGTCTTCGCGGGGACGTTCGGCACGATCCGTCATGAGCGGTGCTCCTGACGATCCGGACGCGCGCTAAACAACCGCTCCGCCCGGCGTTTACGCCGGGCAGCGCCCGCCCCGCCCCCAAGGCGGGCGCTGCCGCACCCGCCCGGGCTGAGCGCCACCCTCCGTTCTCTGCCTATACTGATGAATCCCCTCCTCATCCCCGCGCCTCCCGGATTGCTGCCAAGACCCGATGCGGCAGCGCCGGCAGCCGGGTGATCTTGGCCCCACTCGCATGGCGGATCGCGTTCAGAATCGACGGCGCGGTGGGGATCAGCGCGTGTTCGCCCAGCCCCTTGGCGCCATAGGGCCCCTCCGGGTCGGGGGTCTCGATCAGGATCGGCACGATCTTGGGCATATCCCCGGCGGTGGGGATCAGATAATCATGCAGGTTCTCGGTTCGGCCCGGAATGAATTCCTCCATCAGCGCCAGACCCAGCCCCTGCGCCACGCCGCCCTCGATCTGGCCCTCGGCCAGCATCGGGTTGATCACCCGGCCCAGATCATGCGCCGCGGTCAGCCGGATCACCCGGACGGTGCCCAGCGCCAGATCGACCTCGACCTCGGCGAGATGGGCGCCATAGCCGTAGACGGCATAAGGCCGCCCCTGCCCGTTTTCGTCCAAGGCCTCGGTCGGCGGGTCATAGCTTTCCTCGACCGCCAGGGCATAGCCATGGGCATCGACCGGAAGCCCCGCCAGGTCGATCCGCCGCCGCTCCGCCCCCTCCGCGACGATGACAGCGCCGGGCTCGAAGCCGATGCGAGCGGTCTCTCCCATATTACTCAGCGCCAAAAGCTTCGCCCTGAGCGCCTTGCCGGCGAGATAGGCCGCATTCCCCGACACCACTGTCTGGCGCGAGGCCGAGGTCTTGCCGGCGTCGGGGGTCAGCGCGGTATCGGGGCCGATGAAGGTGAATTCAGACAGCGGCACCCCCAGCGCATCGGCGCAGATCTGCGGGATCACCGTATTCGATCCCTGGCCAAGATCGGTGGCCCCCTGATGCAGCCGCAGCCGCCCCTCGGGCGTGATCCCCAACCGCATGGTCGAGGGGTTCGGCATGCCGGTATTGCCGCAGCCATACCAGCAGGAGGCGACGCCGACGCCGCGCTTCACCCCGGCATGGCGGGCGTTGAACGCCTCGGCCTCGTCCAGCGCCCGCGCCCAGGGCGCTTGCAGCGCGTCAAGGCAGGGGCCGATCCCCACCCCCAGCATCTCCTGCCCGCAGACGCTGCGATCACCATCGCGCAGGGCGTTGCGGCGGCGGAACTCCAGCCGGTCGATCCCGGCCATCAGCGCCAGATCATCAAACAGCGTCTCTTGCAGGATGCCTGCCTGCGGCACCCCGAAGCCCCGGAAGGCGCCCGAAGGCGGCCCGTTGGTATGCACCGCCCGCGCCTCGGCATGGTAATTCGGGATGCGATAGGGACCAGAGGCATGGACCGGCACCCGCACCGCCACGGTGGGACCCCAGCTGGCATAGGCGCCGGTGTCGAAATCGCCGTCAAACGCCATCGCCAGCAGCCGCCCGTCGGCATCTATGCCGGCCCGCGCCACCATCTTCGCCGGGTGCCGCTTGGTGGTCGAGGCCATGCTTTCCCGGCGGCTATAGACCATCCGCGCCGGCCGCCCGGTCTTGAAGGCCACCAGCCCGATCAGCGGCTGCAGGGAGAGATCGAGCTTCGATCCGAAGCCGCCGCCGATGGCCGAGGGGATCACCCGCACCCGATCCTGCGGCAAGCCCATCAGCCGGGCCATATCGTCGCGATCCATCACCGGCGCCTGGGTACAGGCGCGGATGACCAGAACGTCGCCCTCCATCCAAGCCACGCCCGCCTCGGGTTCGATATAGGCATGTTCGACGAAAGCGGTCGCGGCCCGCCCCTCGGCGATATGGGCGGCCCCGGCAAAGCCCGCCTCAGGATCGCCGGAATGGACCAGGCCACCGATCAGGATATTGCCCTCGCGCCCCGGATGCAAAAGCGGTGCCCCCGCCGCCCGCGCGGCGGCAGTCTCAAGAAGCGCCGGCTCCTCCTGCCAGGTGACCGGAAAATCATCGAGCTCCAGCGCCTCGATCACCGCCTGCGCCCCGGCGATGGCGGCCACCGCCTCGCCCCGCATCCGCACGCGCCCCTCGGCCAGCCCCGGCTGATCGGCGCAATCGGGGATCACCCCGAAGAGGTTGCGCCCCGGGATATCCGCCGCGGTAAAGACCTGAACCCCCTTCGCCGCCGCCCAGGCCCCGACATCGCCCAGCGTGAAACGCGCCGCGAAATGCGGCGCCCGCAGGGCGCGCACCCAAAGGGCGCCCTCGGGCATGTGATCGGCGCCGAAACTCTCCCGCCCGTCGACCTTGGGCGCGCCATCGAGCCGTTCGATCCGTGCCCCCACCGCCTGACCCGCGCCCGGCATCGCGACAGGATCAGGCCGCGCCCCCTGCCCCGCCGCATCCAGCACGGCCGAGATGATCTTGGCATAGCCGGTGCAGCGGCAGAGCACGCCCCCCAGCGCCGCCTCCACATCCGCGCGCGTCGGCGCCGGGTTGATCTCCAAGAGCGCCGCCGCCGTGGTCAGCATGCCCGGCGTGCAGATGCCGCATTGCGCCGCGCCGTGACGTAGAAAGGCCGCCTGCAGATCGGCGGCACGCGCCGCCAACCCCTCGACCGTCACCACCTCGCGCCCCTCGGCGCGGATCGCCGGGGTCAGACAGGCGCAGACCGGCTGACCGTCGATCAGCACCGTGCAGGCGCCGCAATCCCCCGCGTCGCAGCCCACCTTGGTCCCGGTGAGCCCCAGATCGCCGCGCAGCGCCTCGGACAGCCGCCGTCCCGGCGCCACCTGCAGCAGAACCGCCGCGCCGTTGAGCGTCAGCGAAATCCCGACCGTGTCTGTCATGCCAGGGCCTCCCCGCAGTCCGCCACCGCCCGCCGCAGCAGTTCCACCGCCGCCTCCAGCCGATAGCCGACATCGGCGCGGATATCGTCGATCGGCGACAGCGCGTCAGCCACCTCCGCCGCCCGGATCGCCCCGGCCAGATCGGCCAGAGGCAGACCGGTCAAACCCGCCTCCACCGCCGGCAGACGGCTGGCCACCGGCCCGCAGGCGCCGATGGACAGCGCCACCTCGGCCACGCGCCCATCCCGCGCCACCAGCCGCGCCGCCACCATGACGATCGAGATCACCAGCGACTTGCGCGCGCCCAGCTTCAGAAACCGGCTGGCGCCCGCCCCGGCGGCCTTCGGCACATGCACCGCCAGCAGCAATTCCCCCGGGCCGAGCGCGGTACGGCGCGGCCCCCGCAGGAACTCCGCCAGGGCCAGTCGCCGCCCGCCCTGTGCAGAGGCCAGTTCGACCTCCGCCCCCAGCGCCAAAAGCGGCGGCACCCCATCGGCGGCGGGCGAGGCGTTGCAGAGATTGCCGCCGATGGTGCCGGCGTTCTGGATCTGCCAGGCGCCCACCTCGCGCGCCGCCTGGCGCAGCATGTCGAAGCCGCCCGGCAGATCAGCTTGGGCGATCTCGGCCCAGGTGGTGGTGGCGCCGATCCGCCATCCCTCCGCCGTCTCGGAAATCCCGCCCAAAGCCGCGATGCCGGTGATATCCAGCACCGGCCCCGGCAGGGTCGCGCGCTCCGTCGCCGGGAACAGATCGGTGCATCCGGCCGCAACCCGAACCGGAGCCACCGCCAAAGCGGCCAGCGCCTCTTGCAATTCGCTGGGGCGCAGATACAGGCTCATGGCCACACCCTCGCTCTGTTGGACAGGATTATTGTTAGTATACAAACAGACTCTGAGACAGCGCCCCCGATCTGTCAACAAAACTGACCCCGAAGGGGGATACTGATGACCCAGCACGATGACAATCTGCCCAGCTACAGGCTCGATCCCCAGGTGGGTTTCCTGCTCAGGCGGGCCAACCAGCGACACCTGGCGATCTTCGCCCGTGGTATTCCGGATCTGACCTCGACTCAATTCGCCGCCCTCGCCAAGCTCTGTGAGCTGGGCCAGGCCACCCAGAACGCGCTTGGTCGCGCCACGGCGATGGACGCGGCCACGATCAAGGGGGTCGCCGACCGGCTGCGCAAGCGCGGACTGATCGCCACCGCCCCCGATCCCGACGACCAGCGCCGCCTGACCCTCACTCCGACGGCCGAGGGCCGCGCGCTCTATGCCAGCTTGGTGCCCGCCGCCCATGCCATTACTGCCGAGACGCTGGAGCCACTCAGCGAAGAGGACCGCGCCACTTTCCTGAGTCTGCTCGAAAAACTGACCTGAGCGCCCATATGGCGCTCCGCGCCATGCCTCCGGCGGCCGTATTTGCGCCGAGAAGAAGCGCCAGAGCGCGGCGCCCGCCTGTTTCTCTTCGTGACAAATACGGCGGGGGACGGCCGCAGGCCGGGGGGCAGAGCCCCCTGCCCGGTCGGAGCCGGCTCAGACGCCCAGATGTTTCGCGATCAGCCCAGGATCGCGGCGCAGCGCCTCGGCCTCCAGCGTCTCGAGGTTGCGGCCGTTCTCGATGAAGGCGACCCGATCGGCGACCGAGAGCACCGCGTCGACCCGCTGTTCGACCAGCAGGATGCCGACGCCGCGGTCGCGCATCACCGTGGTGACATCGCGGATCGCCGCGATCATCGAGGGTTGCAGCCCTTCGGTCGGCTCATCCAACAGCAGGATGCGTGGTCGCAGGCACAGCGCGCGGGCGGTGGCGAGCATCTGCTGTTCGCCGCCCGACAGCGTCTGCGCCCGTTGGTTCAGCCTTTCGCGCAGGCGGGGAAACAGCTCTAGCGCATCCTCCAGCACCTCCGGCCCGGACCTGCCGGCGCGCAGCCCGATCTCGAGGTTCTGCGCCACCGTCAGTTCGCCGAAAAGCCGGCGGCCCTGCGGGATATAGCCGATGCCGCGCCCGGCGATCTTATGGGCGGCCAGCTTGCTGATCTCCTCCCCCTCCAGCCGCACGGCGCCGGACATCAAGGGCAACAGCCCCATGATCGCCTGCATCGTGGTGGTCTTGCCGGCGCCATTGCGGCCCAGCAGGCAGAGGATTTCGCCCGGGCTGACGGTCAGGCTCAGGTCGCGCAGGATCTGGGCGCGGCCGTATCCGGCGTTGATCTTGTCAAGCTGCAGCATCATCCGGTCCCCAGATAGGCGGCCTGCACCTGCGCATTGGCATGAATCTCGGCCGGGGTGCCCTCGGCCAGGATTTCACCGAAGTTCAGCACAGTCACCCGGTCGGCAGTCTCCATCACCACGCTCATGTTGTGTTCGATCAGCAGGATGGTGGTCCTGTCCTTTAGGCCCCGGATCAGCGCCTTGAAGGCGGCGACCTCGCCATCCGACAGGCCCTGCGTCGGCTCGTCGAGGATCAGCAGGCGCGGCGCCTGTGCCAGCCCCATGGCGATCTCCAGAAGCCGCTGGTGACCATAGCTCAGATCGCCGGCGGGCTGATCGGGGCGGTCGTGCAGCCCGGCCTGTTCCAGCGCCCGCATCACCACGCGGTCGACCTCGGCCCGGCCATGCACCCGCCGGCGGGCAGCCAGCGCCACGTTCTCATAGGCGCTGAGCCGCGAGAAGACCGAGGTGATCTGGAAGGTATAGGCCATCCCCAGCCCGATCCGCCGGTGCGCCGGCAGGGCGGAAATGTCGCGCCCGTCGAAGAAGACCTGGCCCGAGGTCGGCAGGATGCGACCGCAGAGCAGGCTGACGAAGGTGGTCTTGCCGGCGCCATTGGGGCCGATCAGGGCGCGGATTTCGCCCTCGGGCAAATCAAAATCAACCTCATGCACCGCGCGCAGGCCGGAAAAGCTGCGCGACAGGCCGCGGGTGGACAGAAGGCTCATGGCAGCCCCCTCCAGACCCTTGCCCGCAGCTCACCCGCCAGGCCTTGCGGCGCGAAGAGGGTGAGCAGCACCAGTACCACCCCCGCGACCAGCATATAGGCGCTGGTGACCGCGCTGGAGAGGTCGATCAGGTAGAACATGAAAAGCGTGCCGATCAGCGGCCCGATCACCGTGCCGGCGCCGCCGAGCAGCACCCAAAGGAGCGGGAAGATCGAATATTGCACCGAGGCGAAGGTCGCCCCGACATAGCCGAACAGGAGGCCATAGGCGGCACCCGCCAACCCGCAGAGCGTGCCGGAGATCACCACCGCCGCCAGCTTGTAGCGGAAGACATCATAGCCCAGCATCCGCGCGCGTTCCTCGTTCTCGCGGATGGCGATCAGCACCTTGCCGAAGGGGGAGCGCATCATCCAGAGCGTCAGCAGAAAGCCCGTCGCGAAAAGACCGAGGGCGGCGAAATACCGTGGCCCCGGTTGCGAGAAGTCGATCGCCCCCAGCATCCTGAGCGCCTGCGGCATCACCAGCCCCTCGTCGCCGCGGGTCCAGGCGCCATAGTAGAGGATGATCAGATACCCCGCCTGGGCGAACATCAGCGTCACGATCATGAAGCCGACCCCGGCGGTGCGCAGGGCCAGAAGCCCCACCACCAGCGCCACCGCGACCGAGGCGACCAGCCCCGCGCCCATCGCCAGCACCGGGCCGGCGCCGGCATATTGCATCGCCAGCCCCATGCCATACATGCCGGCGGCGAAGAACAGCGCGTGCCCGAGGCTCAGAAGCCCGGTATAGCCGAACATCACGTTGTACCCCATGGCGAAGGTCGCCAGCACCATGATGCGGGCGAGATTGCCGTGGTGATAGGCCGGCAGCAGGAATTGCAGCAGGAACAGAAGGACCAAAAGCCCGCCGTGCAGGATCACCGTCTTGGTGCTGTCGCTCATCGTGGCTTCACTCCGAACAGGCCCTGCGGGCGGAACACCAGCACCAGCGCCACCAGCAGCGTGGCGAAGATCTTGGCCAGCGTCGGCGAGAAGAAGACCGAGATGATGCCATCGCTCAGACCGATCAGGATGGCGGCCACCACGGTGCCGGGCAGGCTGCCCAGGCCGCCGATGATCACCACGATGAAGGACAGCAGCAAGGGATCTCCCCCCATCAGGTAATGCGCCTGCTGGATCGGCACGATCAGCACCGCCCCCAGCGCGGCGAGCGCCCCGCCCAGGCCGAAGACCGTGGCATAGACCCGCTCGACCGGGATGCCGAAGGCCAGCGCCATGTCGCGATCAAGCTGGGTGGCCCGCATCAAAAGGCCGATCCGGGTGCGCGACATCAGCGCCCAGACCCCCAGCAGCACCACGACGGCGGCGGCGATCACGAAGAGCTTGTAGCTGGTCGTGCTCAACCCCCAGGGCCAGTACATCTGGAATCCCTTGTCGCCCCATTCGAACCAGGGCAGCGCCAGGCGGCTGTTGAAGGGCGGCTCGACCGGGCGCGCCTCGGGGCCATAGGTCATCAGGGTGACCTGCTGCAGGATATAGAGAATGCCGATGGTCGCCACGATGGTGCGTTCGGGGTCGTAATCAACCCGCCGCAGGATGATGATATCGGCGAGCGCCGCCAGGGCCCCGACAGCAAGCGGCGCCAGGATCAGCGCCGCCAGAAAACCCAGCGCCGGCGGCCCGCCGACATGGCTGGCGATCCACCAGGCCAGCACCGCGCCCAGCATGAAGAATTCGCCATGCGCCACGTTGACCACCCGCATGACGCCGAAGACAAGGCTCAGCCCCACGGCGGTCAGCGCGAGAACGGCGGCCATCACCGCGCCCTCGAGCGTGGCGAGCATAAGGTAGGGTCCGAAATCCATTGCGTCCTTGCCTGCTAACTGCTGCGCCGCGCCGTCGCCAGAAGCCCCGCCATCGCCAGAAGAATGGCGCCGCTGACCCGTGCCGCCATGGCCTCGCGTCCCGGCGTGGTCACGATCCGGCCCATGCGGGCACCGGTAGCGGCATAAAGGCTTGCAACGGTGAATTCGATCATCAGATAGACCAGCCCCAAGGCCCAGAGCTGGGCCGCGAAATCCGCGCCCGAGAGGACGAATTGCGGCAGGAAGGCGGTGAACAGTAGGATCGCCTTCGGATTGCCGATGGCGACCAGGAATTCATGCCGGGCCATGCGCGCGGTGCTGCGCGGCGCCGCCTGCTGTGCCTCGGCCAGACCCAGCGAGCCGCGCCGGATCATGCCGATCGCCATCCAGGCCAGATAGGCGACGCCGGCCCATTTCACGACGCCGAAGATCAGCGCCGAGGTTTCGAACAGGGTTCCAAGCCCCAGCGACACCCCCGCCAGCAGCAGGGCAAAGGCGGCCATGCGGCCAAACAGGCTCAGCATCGTGCGGCCGGTCCCGGCCCGGATGCCATTGACCAGCGACAGCATGTTGTTGGCCCCCGGCGTGGCGGCGACCAGAGCGGCCGCCGGCACGAAGAAAGCCAGATGCGCGAGGCTCAGAACCTCCATCAGAACGACATCTTGGTATAGTCGGTCTCGTCCGGATAGAACCCATCCTCAAGCGAGGTGGTGTGTTTCACCAACAGTTTCCCGTCGGTCACCTGGCTGATGTACTGCTGGCCAAAGACCTGATGGGTCTTGCCGTTGAACAGCTTCGGCCCCTGCGGGTGTTCGTTCGACTGCGCCATGTCGGTCATCGCCTCGACCGCCTCGATCAGCGCCGGACGATCCTTGAAGGACTGATAGCCCGCGGCCTCCATCCCTGCCTTGATGACATAGAGCGTCTCCCAGCAGGCGAACATATGGGCGTAGGTCGACACGTCCTTGGGATCGGCGACCGATGCGCCATTG
The DNA here is from genome assembly GCF_048268305.1 of Pseudodonghicola sp. Classification (NCBI taxonomy): domain Bacteria; kingdom Pseudomonadati; phylum Pseudomonadota; class Alphaproteobacteria; order Rhodobacterales; family Paracoccaceae; genus Pseudodonghicola; species Pseudodonghicola sp. Next base: position 121,561 of record NZ_JBLWVT010000004.1, on the reverse strand, counting down.
GCATCGACGCCCACCTGTTCGCGATAGAACTTGTCGAACGAGGTCTGATCAGGCTGGGCATAGCGCGGCATGCCTTCCCAGAAATACGACCCTTCCAGGAATTCGAGCCCCGGGCTGGCGATATCAACCGCTTCGAGGCTGTCGATGAAGCCGAACATCTCGGGACGGGACGGCCCGAAGAATTCGCCCAGTTCCTTGACGAAGGTCAGCACGGCCGGGCCGACCATGACGTGATAGATCACCTCGGTCTCACGCGGGATCTTGGGGAAATACTTGGTGAAGGAGGTCTCGGTCGGCGGGATCGCCAGCTTGGCCACCACCTCGCCGCCCTGCGCCGCGATCGCCTCGGAGAAGAAATCGCGGTGGTCATGGCCGAAGGCATAGTCGGGATAGATCATGGTGACCTTCTTCCCGAGGTTCGCCGCCACGAAGGGCGCCATCGCCTTCACCTGGCTTTTCACATCGGTGATGCCGGGCTGGATGGTATAGCGGTTCAGCGCGCCCGAGGCGAGCTGATGGCCTTCGGAGACGATGAAATAGGGCAGCTTCAGCTCGCCCGCGCGGGGGGCGGAGCCCGCCACCACATGGGAAAACAGCGTGCCATACCCGATATCGCATTTCAGCTGGGTGGCGAATTTCTCGACCACCTCGGCGCCGCGCTTGGGATCGGTGCCGTCATCCTCGATGACGATCTCGACCGGGCGTCCGTTGATGCCGCCAGCCTCGTTGATCAGCCGGGTCGCGGCCTCGGTGGTGCGGCCATACCAACGGCCATAGGCGGCGCCGATCCCGGTCCGGTGCATCTGGAAGCCGATACGGATCGGCTCGGCGGTCTGGGCCTGGGCATAGCGCGCCCAGAGCGGCAGGCTGGTGGCTGCGGCTGCGCCGCCGGCCAGGGTCTTCAGCGCGCCGCGCCGGGTGGTTCCGGTGGATGTCGTGGTCTTGATGGTCATGGCATGTCCCCCATGCGACAAAGATGCGTGTCCGTTGCCCGGCTTCTGATCTTGTTAGTGTGCAAACAAACTGGTAACGGATCCAGCCGATTCGCTTGTTTTCTATACGCCACGGGGCGAGGCAAGCAACCAAAGCCCAAAAAATGTGTATCCAACCATGAAGGCCGCGAGCGGCGCCTGGCTGAGCAGGGCACGACGATTGCTGCCGAAGGCGCGCAGCGCCAGCCCATGCGCCAGCATCACCGCGATCACATGCCCCAGCACCACGGCGCCGGCCTGGGTCAGCCAGATCGCCCGCATCGTGTCAGTGGCGTTGAAGAAGCCGGTGGTGACGTGCAGGTGCTGCAGCTCCTCGGTATGGGCATGGTCGTGATCCGGCATCAGCCCGTGCTCCAGCCCATGGCCCAGCGCCCCGGCCCAGTCGCGCAGCAGCTCCAGCACATATTGGCCATCGACCAGCAGCGCAGTGTAGTAATGCGCGATGTGATAGCCCAGCGCGATCGGCAGCAAGGTGGGGGCAAAGATCCGCATCGCCGCGCCCAGCGCCATGTCGGAGCGGTTCAGCAGCAGCCCCGCCTTGATGGTCCCGGCGAAGATCGCCACCAGCAGGGCGTTTGCAGTCAGCAACCCCACCACATTCTGCCAGACCACGGCGGAGCGGCCGGGAAACTCCAGCGGGTTGATCCCCAGAACCCCAAGCCACCAGAAGGTTTCGTTCACCCCGTCGAAACTGCCGCAGGCGAGGATCACCAGCATGAAGATCGCAAGGCCCCCCTTTGGCGCCCGCGTCTTCAGGATCTGCCAGCCGAACAGCCCGAGTTGCAGCCGCCCGCCGCGCCGCGCCAGCAGGGACATCTGGCGATAGCAGCGCAGCAGCCCCGAAAGCCCCTCGCCCCGGATCAACCAGCGCGGCCCGAAGACCAGCCCGGCGATCAGCGTCAGCAGCCAATAGGTGCCGGCAACAAGAGCAAGCCGCGCCGGATCGGCCGGCGCCGGATCGGCCATCAGGAAACCGGCGAAGCCCAGAAAGGTGACGATCGCCGGCGCATGGCCCAACCGGGCCGGCAGGTGCATTGGTGACCGCACCCCGGTCAATTGCCGGATCAGCGCCAGCGGCCCACGCCAGGGGTTGATCCAGCGCCAGATGTCGAACAGCAGCCCCTGGGTTACCACCACGCAGATCCAGAACACCGTCCAGATGGCCAGCACCAGCGGGTTCTCCACCGGATCGCGCGGCCCGGCGAAGCCGCTTGCCACCAAGGCCAGAAAACCCAGCGCCGCGAAGGTCGAAGTGACCAGCGGCGCGGCGCTCATCGGCAGGCGCATCAGCCGCAAGGGAGAGAAGATCACCTCGAGCACCCGCTCGGGCAGCACCGCCATCAGCAGCACGGTCAACGCCACCGCCGCCGCGCCGGAGGCGATATAGACATCCGTCGGCAACAGCAGCACCAGCCCCTGTTCCGAGGCATGCGCCAGGGCCGCCCCGGTTCCGAGGATCAGGGCGAGAATCGCGGCGCCGATAAGGCGCGGGGCAAACATCTGTCTCATGCGCACGAGTGTACCCGGAGCCGGTAACAGGGAAAGCCTGTTCCCCGCACCTGCGCCCTTTCCTTGCAATCGCCGTCCCTTTTGGCAGCGCCCGCGCCTCCTTCGGCACCAGAGGATCACCATCGTTGACAGGACCACCCGCTTGCGCAGATCATTTGTGTACGAACAATATATATAGTGTGAGCGGATGGGCATGGCTGAGAAGACCCCGGGCGCGGTTGTCGGCGTCGATGTCGGCGGCACTTTCACCGATCTGATCGAGCTTGACCCCGGCAGCGGCCGGGTGCGGCTGGCCAAGGTGGCGAGCACGCTGGACAATCAGGCCCATGGGGTGCTGACCGCCTTGCGCGAGGCTGGATCGGATCTGGCCGCGCTCGACCTGATCGTGCATGGCACCACCACCACCACCAACGCGGTGCTGGAACGCAAGCTGTCGAAGACCGGGTTGATCACCACCGCCGGCTTTCGCGACGTGCTGGAACTGGGCCGCCGCACCCGACCGCAGGCCTACGGGATGAAGGGGGATTTCAAACCGCTGATCCCCCGCAACCTGCGGCTGGAAGTGGCCGAGCGGATGGATGCCGCAGGCCACGTGCTGGTGCCGCTGGACGAGGCCGGGCTGCGCGCCGCCGGTCAGGCGCTGCTGGATCAGGGCTGCGAGGCGCTGGTGATCCATTTCCTGCACGCCTATGCCAACCCCGCCCACGAGCTGCGCGCGGCGGAAATCCTGCGCGCGATCTGGCCCAACGATCACATCACCCTGGGCCATGCGCTGCTGTCGGAAAGCCGCGAGTTCGAACGCGGGGTGACGGCGGCGGTCAACGCCTCGGTCCAGCCGCTGCTCGACCGCTATATCCGCCGGCTCACCGACCATCTGGCCGCGGGCGGCTATACGGGCGAAGTGCTGGTGATGAACGGCAACGGCGGCATGGTCTCGGCCAGACGTGTGGCGCTGGAAGCCGCCAAGACGGTGATGTCCGGCCCCGCCTCGGGCGTGATGGCGGCGGCCTATACCGGGCGGCGGTCGGGGCATGAGAACCTGATCACCTATGACATGGGCGGCACCTCGACCGACGTGGCGCTGATCCGGGGGGCGGAGCCCACGGTGTCGAACGAGATCGAGATCGAATATGCCATGCCGATCCATGTGCCGATGGTCGATGTGCGCACGGTGGGGGCCGGCGGCGGCTCCATCGCGCGGGTGAACCCGGCCGGGCTTTTGGAGGTCGGGCCGGAAAGCGCCGGCGCCCGGCCCGGGCCGATCTGCTATGGCCGCGGCGGCGAAAGGCCGACGATTTCCGATGCCAACCTGCTGTTGGGCCGGCTCGATCCCGCCGGGCTGAACGCGGTGGAGGGCGGCGTTTCCATCGACCATGTGCGCGAGATCTTCGCCCGCGATCTGGGCGCGCCCCTAGGATTGGAGGCGACCGAGGCCGCCGCCGCGGTGATCCGGGTCGCCAATACCAAGATGGCCGGCGCCATCCGCATGGTGTCGGTCTCGCTCGGCGCCGATCCGCGCGACTTCGCGCTGTTTGCCTTTGGCGGTGCCGGGCCGCTCCATGCCACGGCGCTGGCGCGGGAGCTGTCGATCCCCCGCGTGCTGGTCCCGGCCCGCCCCGGCATCACCAATGCTTTGGGCTGCGTGGTGGCCGACCTGCGCCATGATTTCGTCACCACGGTCAACCGTCCGCTCGATACGCTCGACCCCGGCCATCTGGCGCAGGTCTTCGCCCGCCAGACGGCAGAGGGCGAGGCGCTGATCGGCAAGGAGAATATCGAAATCCGGGGGATCCGCCGGCTTTACAGCGTCGACATGCAGTTCCAGGGCCAGACCCATCTGCTGCGGGTTCCGCTCGACCGCCCGGATGTGGCGGTCGAGACGCTGAGAGAGCTGTTCGAGGCCGCCTATTACAAACGCTTCCGCGTCGCGCTGGACGATATCCGCGCCAATCTGGTGAACGCCAATTGTTCGGTCATCGGAGCACGGGCCGAACTGGACCTGTCGTCGCTGATCAACCCGGCAGAACGCAAGGCGACGCTGGACCAGGCCCAGATGTCGCGCCGCCCGGTCTGGTTCGCCGACGCGGGCGCCGGCGGCGGCTGGCACGATACGCCGGTCTATTGGCGCGATCACCTGCCCGAGCGGTTCGAGATCACCGGCCCCGCCATCGTCCAGCAGATGGACACCACTTTGCTGATCGAACCGGGCGACCGCGCCACCGGCGACGCCGACGGCAATATCATCGTCGAAATCGGAGGTGCGGCATGAGCCTCGATCCCGTCACCCTTTCGGTCATCCAGGCCGGGCTGCAACAGGTCTGCGACGAGATGGACTTGAGTTTCTCCCGCGCCGCCTTCTCGCCGGTGATCGCCGAGGCCAACGACCGCTCGGACGGTATCTATGCCGCCGAGGATGGCGCGCTGATCGCGCAAGGAAGCCAGGGATTGCCGGTCTTCGTCGGCACCATGCAGGATTCGACCCGGCAGCTGATCGACCGCATCCGCCGCGGGGTGACGCCGGGACCCTCGCCCGGCGATATCTATATCGTCAACGACCCCTATCTGGGCGGCACCCATCTGATGGACGTGCGCTTTGCCATGCCGTTCTATCGGGGCGGCGCGCTCTATTGCTGGCTGTCGAATACCGGGCATTGGCCCGATACCGGCGGCTCGGTCCCCGGCGGCTTTTCCGCCTCCGCCACCGCGGTGGAGCAGGAGGGGCTGCGGCTGCCGCCGGTGCGGTTGTTCAAGCAGGGCGAGTTGGATCAGGAAATCTATGCCATCATCTGTTCCAACATCCGGGTGGCCGACCAGCGGATCGGCGACGTCAAGGCGCAGGCCGCCGCCCTGCTGGTGGGGGAGGAGCGGCTGAACGCGCTCCTCGACCGCTATGGCGACGACACCGTGAGCGAGGCGATCGAGGAACTCCGCCGCCGCGCCGCCACCCAGATGCGCGCCTTCATCGCCGATATTCCGGAAGGGACCTACCAGGCCACCGCCTGGATCGACAGCGACGGGGTGGTGAACCAGCCGCTGGCGATCCGGCTGACGGTAACGAAGGCAGAGGGCCGTCTGGTCTTCGACTTCACCGGCTCCAGCGCCCCCTGCGCCGGGCCAATGAACTCGGTCCGCGCCACCACGCTCAGCGCCGTCTATCTGGCGATCCGCCATATCTTCCCCGAGGTGCCGATGAGCGCCGGGGCGTTTGAACCGCTGGAGGTGACGGGGATCGAGGGCACCTTCCTTGATGCGCAATACCCCCGACCGGTGTCGGGCTGCGCGGCGGAGGTGTCGCAGCGGATCGCCGAGGCGGTGTTCGCCGCGCTGGTGGGCCCGTTGCCCGACCGGGTGACGGCGGCGCCGGCGGGCACCAGCGGCAATTTCGCGCTCGGCGGCCACGATCCGGCGCGCGGGCGGGATTACGTGATGTATCAGATTTCGGGGGGCGGCTATGGCGGCAATGCCGATCACGACGGGCTGTCGAACGGCTGCTCCACCATCGGCATCTCCAAGGCGCCGCCGATCGAGATCATGGAGCAGGCCTATCCGGTGCTGTATCATCGCTATGCGCTGCACGAGGGATCGGGCGGCGCCGGGTTCCATCGCGGCGGCTTCGGTCTCGATTACGAGGTGGAGTTGCGGCGCGGCGAGGCGCGGGCGAGCTTCGTGATGGATCATGGGCGGACCGGGCCGCAGGGCGCGCTTGGCGGCGGTGACGGGGCGGTCAACCATGTCACCGTCTGGCGCGGCGGCGAGGCCTATGTCCCGCCGCATCTGTCCAAGGATCAGGACATCCCGCTGGGCCCCGGAGACCGGGTGCATGTGCGCACCCCGGGCGGTGGCGGCTATGGCGACCCCTTCGCACGGCCCACCGAGGCGGTGCGCTACGACGTCGAGATGGGCCGCTATACCGCGAAACAGGCGGCGCATCTGTTCGGCGTGGCGGTGACCGGCACCCCGCCGCAGGTGGATGAGGCGGAAACGGCGCGGCTGCGCCAAGGAGCGGGCTGACATCGCCCACCTCCACGGGTCGGGAAAGAGGCTTTGGGGCTACGGGGGGATGACCTGTCGAACCGCGGCGCCCCCGCTGCGGGTGGGAGCCTCCGGCGGCCGTATTTGGGACGAAGAGAAGGCAAAGGCGCGCGCTTTACCTCAGCCCAGCGCCATCCAGAGCGCCACTGCGGCGAGGAGCGCGCCCAGGGCGCGATTGAGCCGACGCGCCTGCTGCGGATCGCGGAAGTGGATCGCCAGCCGATCGCCGATCAGGCTCCAGACCGCGAAGGCCAGCGTGTTGTTCAGGGTGAAGACCGTGGTGATCCAGAGCACGCCGGCGGGCCCGGTCGCGGGGCCGAGGAATTGGCTGAACATCAGCACGATGATCACATAGGCCTTGGGATTCAGAAGCAGGAGCACCGCGCCGTCGCGCGCGCCCATCGGCCGGGCCCGCGCCCCCTGCGCCACCGCCCCCGCGCGCCAGAGGCCGAGTGCCAGCCAGAGCACATAGGCGGCGCCGGCCCATTTCAGCAGCGAGAACATGAGCGGCGCCTGCGCCAGAGCAGTGGCGAAACCGAAGCCCAGGGCGGCGGTGACGATCCAGGTGGCGAGGTGATAGCCAAGGCTCGCCGGGGCGGTGGCGATCAGGCCAAACCGCGCGCCGGTGGCGGCGAAGATCATGTTGCCCGGCCCCGGGCTGTAGGCCAGCGGGAACAGGAAGGCGAGCAGCGGCAGGGTCAGATCAGGCATGGCGGGCTCCCAAACATCGGTGGCCCCTTCATCGCCCCGGACAGCACCGCCCCGCGACCCGGTTCCTGCGCATTGCCGCCGCTTGCCCGAACCGATGGATTCAACTAAAGCCGACCCATGCTTGACGAGTCCGACGATATCCATCCGCTGTTTCACGGTGCGCCCTCGACCACCGAGTTCAAAAAGCTGCGCAAACGCATCGTGCGAGCCACGCGCGAAGCGATCGAACACTATGGGATGATCGAAACCGACGCCCATGACAAGGATGCCAAGCCGGCGCGCTGGCTGGTGTGCCTGTCGGGTGGCAAGGACAGCTATACCCTGCTCGCCGTGCTCTACGAGCTGAAGTGGCGCGGCCTGCTGCCGGTCGATCTTCTGGCCTGCAACCTGGATCAGGGCCAGCCGGGCTTTCCCGCCACCGTGCTGCCGGAGTTTCTGGAACGCATGGGGGTGCCGCACCGGATCGAATATCAGGACACCTATTCGATTGTGATGGACAAGGTGCCGGCCGGGCGCACCTATTGCGCGCTCTGTTCGCGGCTGCGGCGCGGCAACCTCTATCGAATCGCCCGGGAAGAGGGCTGTTCGGCGGTGGTGCTGGGGCATCACCGCGACGATATCCTGGAAACATTCTTCATGAATCTGTTCCACGGTGGCCGCCTCGCGACCATGCCGCCGAAACTGGTAAATGAAGAAGGCGATCTTTTCGTTTACCGTCCCCTGGCCCATGTCGCCGAGGAGGATTGCGAGAAATTCGCCCGGGCGATGAACTATCCCATCATCCCTTGCGACCTATGCGGATCGCAGGACGGGCTGCAGCGCCAGCAGGTCAAGCAAATTCTTGATAATTGGGAGAAAAACTCTCCCGGCCGGCGGCAGGTGATGTTCCGGGCGCTGACCAATATCCGCCCCTCGCACATGCTGGATCCGAAGCTGTTCGACTTCGCCGGGCTGACGCGGGGCATGGGGACCCCCGGCAACGACGAAGACGACAAAATTCCGCGTCTGCGTTAACATCCCAGTCAGAACATCGGGTTAGGGTCATCTTGCGCGAACTGACGCAAAGGTGAAAGGCCCCGTGATGCAACTGCCCAAATCCAGCCCCATGACCCGGCTGCGCAACAGGATCCTGCCGATCCTGATGGGGCCGCCGATCCTGGCCTTCCTGCCGGCGCTCACCCTCGGGGTCTTCTGGCTGTGGGGAGAGGCTGCACTGGTCATCGTATCGCTCGGACTGCCGCTGCTCTTCGCCTTCGTCGGGGCCTTCGACGAGCGGGCCCGCGCCCCGGCGCTGCCGCGCGACGGGGTCACCGGGCTGATGCTGCGCGAGGGATTCGAGGCGGCGCTGGCCCGTGTCTATGCCGATACCAAGCGCTCTGGCCTGCGCTCGGCCTGTTTCGTGCTGGAACTGGATGAGTATAAGGAACTGAGCGAACGCCACGGCATGGCCGCCGCCGACCGCGTGGCGCAGAGCACCGGCGAACGCATCTGCGCCGCGCTGCGCAGCGACGATATCGTCGCCCGGATCGGCGACAGCCGCTTCGCCGTCTGCCTGACCCCGGTGCGGATGCTGGATCTGGAACTCTGCATCCAGCTTGCCGGCCGCATGCAGAGCGCGGTGGAGGATCCGATCTCGCTCGACGCCAGCACGATCTACATGACCGCCTCGGTCGGGCTGTGCATGCGCCGCCGCGCGCCGGGCAGCGATGCCTCCGCCTGGCTCGAGGCGGCAAGCGAGGCCCTGGCCGAAGCGCAGCGCAGCGGGCCGTCGGGCATCCGGGTCTATACCAGCGACACCCACCGCCGGTCGCAGGCGCGCAACGATCTGCGCGAAGAGGCCGCCTTTGCACTGGAAAACGGTCAGATCCAACCCTGGTACCAGCCGCAGATTTCCACCAATACCGGGCTGATCACCGGTTTCGAGGCCCTGGCGCGCTGGGTGCATCCGGTGCATGGCATGCTGCCGCCCGACAATTTCCTGCCGGCGCTGGAAGAGGCCGGGCTGATGGAACGGCTGGGTCAGGTGATCCTCTATCACGCGCTGACCGCGCTCAAGGCCTGGGACAGCGCCGGGGTCGAGGTGCCGCAGGTCGGCGTCAACTTCTCGCCCGAGGAGCTGCGCAATCCCGGGCTGGTCGAGCGCATCCGCTGGGAGCTTGACCGCTTCGACCTGACGCCGGACCGGCTGTCGGTGGAAATCCTGGAATCGGTGGTCAGCACCGACCCCGACGACACCATCGCCCATAATATCGCCGGGCTCGCCAAGCTGGGCTGCAGAATCGACCTGGACGATTTCGGCACCGGTCACGCCTCTTTCTCCTCGATCCGCCGCTTTGCGGTATCGCGGATCAAGATCGACCGCTCCTTCGTGATGAAGGCGGACCGCGACCCGGAACAGCAACGCATGATCGCCGCGATCCTGACGATGGCCGAACGGCTGGAGATCGAGACCCTGGCCGAAGGCGTCGAGACGGTGGGGGAACACGCGCTGCTGGCCCAGCTCGGCTGCGATCACGTACAGGGCTTCGGCATCGGCCGGCCGATGCCCTTCGAACAGACGCTCGACTGGATTGCCGCCCATCGCGCGAAACTGCGCGATGCGCCGCGGATCGGCCGCGAAACCGGCTGATCCTTCCCGCCCGGGTCCATCCGGCCCGGGTTGCGCCCCGGAAATCGCTTGACCTTTGGGGCGCTACTCTGTTGAACCCACCCTGTCATAGCATAGGCAGCACAAGGTGGCGGTCCCCGATGGACGATCAGAACAAGAACCTCATCCTCGCAACGGCGCTTAGCTTCCTGGTGATCCTCGGGTGGTTCTTCTTTTTCCCGCCAGAGGACAAGACCGTGGATCCGAACGCGCCGCAGGTCGCCCAGACCGATACCGGCAACACCACGGGCAGCCTGCCCGCCACGCCCGACGCCCCGGCCTCTGCCGCGGCAGAGACCTCGACCGCACCCGAGGTGGCCGATGCGCCGCGGCTCAGGATCGACACCCCGCGGCTGTCCGGCAGCATCTCGCTGCTCGGCGGGCGGATGGATGAGCTGGCGCTGAAGGATTACCACGACACCGTCGATCCGACCTCGCCCATCGTGCAGATGCTGCACCCGGTCGGCGCCTCAGACGCCTATTACGCGCTTTATGGCTGGGCGCCCGGCGCCGGTCTGACGCTGGACGACGTGCCGGGCCCCAACACGCAGTGGAGCCTGCTCGCCGGCGACACGCTGGGCGTCGGCAAGCCGGTCACCCTCGGCTGGGACAACGGCAAGGGCCTGACGTTCAAGCGCGAAATCTCGATCGACGACAATTACATGTTCACCGTCACCCAGTCGGTCGAGAATGCCAGCGGCGGCACCGTCGGCCTTGCCCCCTATGGGGTGCTGGCGCGCCACGGCCTGCCGGTCGGCCCCAAGGGCTTCTCGGTCGTGCATGAGGGTGTGATCGAAATGACCGACGGCACGCTGTCGGAAACCAAATACAAGAAGATGAAGGACTTCGACTTCCAGGAGCGCGAAGGCGCCCGGGCCGAGGTCAAGCAGGTGGAGAAAGACGGCTGGATCGGTTTCACCGACCACTATTGGATGACCACGCTGATCCCCTCCAGCGGCAGCGCCTTCAAGCAAGTGGCGAAATACGACGAGCGCCGCGACATCTATCAGACCGAGGCGGTGCTGCCGACCGAGACGCTCAGCGACGGGCAATCGACCACCGTCACCACCCGTCTGTTCGCCGGCGCCAAGGAATGGGAAACCATCCGCGCCTATGAGCGCGCCGGCATCGACCGCTTTATTGATTCGATCGACTGGGGCTGGTTCTTCTTCCTGACCAAGCCGATCTTCTGGCTGCTGCACAATATCCACAAGCTGATCGGCAACATGGGCTGGTCGATCATCGCCCTGACCCTGATCCTGAAAGCGATCCTGTTCCCGCTGGCATTCAAATCCTACGTCTCGATGGCGAAGATGAAGGAACTGCAGCCGCAGATGGAAGCGCTGAAGGAAGCCGCCGGCGACGACCGCCAGAAGCTGCAACAGGGCATGATGGAGCTTTACAAGAAGGAAAAGGTGAACCCGGCCGCCGGCTGTCTGCCGATCCTGCTGCAGATCCCGATCTTCTTCTCGCTCTACAAGGTGATCTCGGTCACGATGGAGTTGCGCCACGCCGCCTGGTTCGGCCCGTTCCAGGACCTGAGCGCGCCCGATCCCACCTCGATCATGAACTTCTTCGGCTGGGCCCCCTGGGCCGGGCCGGTGCCGGGAACCCTGCTGGCCACGGTGCTGATCGGCATCCTGCCGCTGCTGCTGGGGATTTCGATGTTCCTGCAACAAAAGCTGAACCCGGCGCCGACCGATCCGACGCAGAAGATGATCTTCGCCTGGATGCCTTGGGTCTTCATGTTCATGCTGGGCGGCTTTGCCAGCGGGCTGGTGGTCTACTGGATCACCAACAACACGATCACCTTCACCCAGCAGTATCTGATCATGCGGATGCAGGGCTATAAGCCGGACGTCTTCGGCAACATCAAGCAGACGTTCAAAAAGGCCCCGCCCGAGGACAAGAAGTGACGGCAACGGTCAGGGAAATCTGGCGCCATCCGATCAAGGCCCACGGGCGCGAGCGGTTGGCGCGGGTCGATCTGACCGCAGGCGCCGCCCTGCCCTGGGACAGGGCCTGGGCGGTCGCCCATGACGCGGCGCGCTTTGATGAAGCCGCCCCCGCCTGGGCCCCCTGCCGCAACTTCACCCGTGCCGCAGGATCGCCATCGCTGATGGCGATCGAAGCGCGGGTGGATGAGGCGACCGGGCAGATCACCCTGACCCATCCGGAGCGGCCCGCGATCACCATCGACCCGACCGATCCCCAGGACGCAGCGCGCTTCGTCGCTTGGGCCGGCCCCGTCACCAACCCCGACCGTCCGCAGCCCGCCCGACTGGTGCGCGCGCCGGATCAGGCGATGACGGATACCGATTTCCCCTCGATCTCGCTGATCAGCCTCGCCACCCATGCCGCTGTCGAGGCGGAGCTCGGTCAGGCGCTCTCACCGCTCAGGTGGCGCGGCAACCTGCTGTTCGACGGCCTGGCGCCCTGGGCCGAGCTGGACTGGCCGGGCAAGACCCTGCGCCTGGGCGAGATCGAACTGGAGGTGATCGAACCGATCACCCGCTGCATGGCCACCACCGCCAACCCCGTGACGGGGATTCGCGACGCCGATACGCTTGGCGCATTGAAAACCGGCTGGGGGCACCAGATCTGTGGCGTCTATGCCCGGGTCACCCGCGGCGGCACCCTGACCGAAGGCTGCCAAATCGAGGTTATGAACTGATGCAACTGCCCTTTCCCCCGGCTGAAGAGCCTGATGCGCCGACCGCCGAAAAGGGCCGCCTGCTGTTTGCCGGTCCTTCGGAATTCGTCAAGGGCGTGGTCGCCATGTCCGGCCTGCCCCCCGCCGACCGGGTCGAGATCTGCTTTGCCGGCCGCTCGAACGTCGGCAAATCCTCTCTGATCAATGCGTTGACCGGAACCAAGGGGCTGGCGCGCGCGTCGAATACCCCGGGCCGCACGCAAGAGATCAACTTCTTCGCCCAAGGCCCCGGCCTCTATCTGGTCGACCTGCCCGGCTATGGCTATGCCAACGCGCCGCTGGCGGTGGTGGAGAAATGGCAAAAGCTGCTGAAACAGTATCTCTCCGGCCGCCAGACCCTGCGCCGCGCCTTCGTGCTGATCGACGCGCGCCACGGGGTGAAAGCCGTCGATGACGAGATCATGAAACTGCTCGACAGCGCGGCCGTGACCTTCCAATGCGTGCTGACCAAGACCGATAAGGTGAAGGCGGCGGATCGCGACAAGGTGCTGACCCAGGTGCGCGGCGCATTGGCGAAACACCCCGCCGCCTATCCCGAGATCGTGCTGACCTCGAGCGAGAAGGGCGATGGCATCGCCAGCCTGCGCGCCATCATCGCCGGGCTGACCGAGGAATAACTTGCGCCAAAAGCGCAAAACATGAGAACCCGCTCCGAAACGGACACAATCGATGAAGACTCAGGACATGAACCGCGACTGGATTGCCACTGCCGCCACTTTGTCGAGCGCGCTGCCCTATCTGCAGCGCTATGACGACGCCATCGTCGTGATCAAGCTGGGCGGTCACGCCATGGGCAGCGACGAGGCGATGGAAAGCTTTGCCCGCGATGTGGTGCTGATGCGCCAGGTGGGCGTGAACCCGGTGATCGTCCATGGCGGCGGCCCGATGATCAACGCCATGCTGGACAAGCTGGGCGCCAAGTCGGAATTCGTCAACGGCAAGCGGGTGACCGACAAGCTGACCGTCGAAGTGGTCGAGATGGTGCTTTCCGGTCTCGTCAACAAGCGGATCGTGCAGGCGGTGAACCGGCAGGGCGGCATGGCCGTGGGCCTGTCGGGCAAGGATGCCAACCTGATGATCTGCGATCAGACCGATCCGGCGCTGGGGTTCGTCGGCACCCCCGCCGACATGAACCCCTCCATCCTGCGCGATCTCTTCGCGCATGACATCATCCCGGTGATCGCCCCGATCGGCGCCGGCCGCAATGGCGAGACCTTCAACGTCAACGGCGACACCGCCGCCGGCGCCATCGCCGCCGCGTTGAAGGCCGACCGGCTGCTGCTGCTGACCGATGTGTCGGGCGTAAAGAACGCCGCGGGCGAGGTATTGACCGAACTGACCGCGGCCCAGATCATCCAGATGACCGAAGAGGGCGTGATCGCCGGCGGCATGATCCCAAAGACCGAAACCGCGCTGGATGCCATCGAAGGCGGCGTGCGGGCGGTGGTGATCCTGGACGGCCGCGCGCCCAATGCCGTGCTTTTGGAACTCTTCACCGAACATGGCGCGGGATCATTGATCCGCAAGGGCTGACACCATGAGCGCCCGCTATGAGGCGATCCGCCAGGCTGCCGAGGCGGCGGGGCTGATCGTCATGGGGGCGCTCGACGTCGCCGCCTCCGATGCCAAGGGGATCGAGGGCGGCACGTTGATCCTGCTGGGCGCCGGACCGGGCTTTTGGGACACGTTCACCGCCGCGCCCGAATCGGTCGACGGCGTCCCCGACCCGATCGACCGCTGGTCGACCCGGGTGGTGGGCGGGCTGGCCGCAGGCTTTGGCGCCCGCGCCCATTATCCGTTCGGCGGGCCACCTTACGCCCCCTTCATCGACTGGGCGCTGAAATCCGGCCGCGCCTTTTCCAGCCCTACCGGCATGTTGGTGCATGACCGGGTCGGCATGATGATCTCTTATCGCGGGGCGCTGCATTTCGCGGAAACCATCGCCTTTCCCCTGCCAATGGCCCCCTCCCCCTGCGACGACTGCCTTGAAAAACCCTGTCTTTCGGCCTGCCCGGTCGGGGCCCTGGGCGCGGGGCACCCCTATGATGTGCCAAGATGTCACGTCTTTCTGGAGTCCAACGCGGGAAAATCCTGTATGATGGAAGGGTGCGCGGTGCGCCGCGCCTGTCCGGTCAGCCAGGGCGCCGAACGGCGCCCGGCGCAATCCGCCCACCACATGAGGTCTTTTCACCGATGACCCGCCGCCTGATCCTGACCCGCCACGCCAAATCCGCCTGGGACAAACCCGAGCTTTCCGATCCCGAGCGCCCGCTGAACAAACGCGGCAAACGCTCGGCCGAAGCCCTGGGCCACTGGTTGCGCCAGAAGGGCTATATGCCCGATCAGGTGCTGACCTCCTCCGCCCGCCGGACGCAAGAGACCTACAAGCGGATGGGCTTCGATATCCCCCCCGAGGTGACCGATCATCTGTATCTGGTCACCGCCAACCAGATCCTGCGGGTGCTGTCGCAGGCCAAGGGCGAAACCGTGCTGCTTCTGGGCCATAATCCCGGCATCGGCCAGTTCGCCGCCGAGATTTTGGGAGACCCGCCAGAGCACCCGAAGTTCGACGATTACCCCACCGGTGCCACGCTGGTGGCGGATTTCGATGTCGACGACTGGTCTCGCATCGCCTGGCGCGGCGGCGAGGCGGTGGATTTCATCGTGCCGCGCGACCTGATCGAGGCATGAAAAAGGCCGGGCACAAGGCCCGGCCCTTCCCTCGTCATCCAAAGCCCCTCAGTGGCCCAGAATCTGGCTGAGAAACAGCTTGGTCCGTTCGCTCTGCGGGTTGTTGAAGAACTCTTCCGGTTCGTTCTGTTCGACGATCTGCCCCTGATCCATGAAGATCACCCGGTTCGCCACCTGGCGGGCAAAGCCCATCTCGTGAGTGACGCAGAGCATGGTCATCCCCTCTTCCGCGAGCTCGATCATGGTGTCGAGCACCTCCTTGATCATCTCGGGATCAAGCGCCGAGGTCGGCTCGTCGAACAGCATGATGCGCGGCCGCATGCACAGCGACCGGGCGATCGCCACCCGCTGCTGCTGACCACCCGACAACTGCCCGGGGTACTTGTTGGCCTGATCGGGGATCTTCACCTTCTCCAGGAAGTGCATCGCGGTGGCGATCGCCTCCTTCCGGGGGATCTTGCGAACCCAGATTGGCGCCAGCGTGCAGTTTTCCAGAATGGTCAGATGCGGGAACAGGTTGAAGTGCTGAAAGCACATGCCGACGTCCGAGCGGATCTTGTCGATATTCTTCAGATCGCTGGTCAGCTCGGTCCCGTCGACGATGATCTTGCCGGACTGGTGTTCCTCCAGCCGGTTGATACAGCGGATCAGCGTCGATTTCCCCGACCCCGAAGGGCCGGCGATGACGATGCGTTCGCCTGAGTTCACCGTCAGGTTGATGTCGCGCAGCACGTGGAACGTTCCGTACCACTTGTTCATATTCAGGATTTCGACCGCGATCTCGTCCGAGACGGTCATCTTCGAGCGGTTGATTTCACGGTCGATAGCAAGTTCAGACATTGCGTTTCCTTACCTGTGGCCGGTCTGAAGCTTGCGCTCCAGATACATGGAATACCGGGACATGCCGAAGCAGAAGATGAAGAAGATCAGCGCGATGAAGCCGTAAAGCTCCCACACGATGCCGTTCCAGTCGGCATTGGCGCGGATCGCGTTCGACAGGCCAAGCGGATCAAGCAGACCGATGATCGACACCAGCGTGGTGTCCTTGAACACCCCGATGAAGGTCGACACGATCCCGGGGATCGAGATCTTCAGCGCCTGCGGCAAGATCACCAGCCGTTGCGCCTGCCAGTAATCGAGGCCGAGCGAATCGGCGCCCTCGTACTGCCCCTTGGGCAGCGCCGCCAGGCCGCCGCGGATCACCTCGGCCATATAGGCCGACGCGAAGAGCGTGACCATGATCAGCACCCGCAGGATGATGTCGAAATTGGTCCCCGGCGGCATGAAGATGTTCAGCAGCGTCGAAGCCACGAACAGCAGGGTGATCAGCGGCACGCCGCGGATGAACTCGATGAAACCGACGCAGAGGTATTTGACGATCATCAGATCTGACCGCCGCCCCAACGCCAACAGGATGCCCAGCGGCAGCGAACAGGCGATGGCGACGATGCCGATGGTGATCGACAGCATGAAGCCACCGAACCTGCGGCTTTCGACCGGCTCCAGTCCGATCGGCAGGATGCTGTCGAGCGCGCCGGTCGCATTATGTGACAGCACCAGCCACCACAGCAGCGTCATGACGACACCGGCGATCACCCCCGGCAGGCTGCCGAAGGATGCGGCGACCAGACGATAGGCAATGAACCCCAGCACCAGACCCATGGCGGCCGAGATCGGCCCCCAGATCATCCCGCCCCACAGAAGCCAGGGGAAGATGAAGGGATAGGCCGCCGAGAACCACAGAAGTTTCGCCGGCACCTTGTCGGAAAACAGGATCGGCGCCAGCGCCACCCCCAGAAAGACGAAGGCCAGGATCGGCCGCCAATAGAGTTCCGGCGGGTAGAAGCCGAACAGGAGCTGCACCCAGCGTTCCCGGATCACCCCCCAACAGGCGCCGCCGCCATGATCGACAGCGGCCAGTATCTCGCGGCATTGATTCAGCGAGGTGCCGCTCCAGGTCGGCGATATGATCCAAGGCAGGCTCTCCGCCAGGATCAAGAGGATCACCGCAGCCGACAGGATGCTGAGGATTGCATTCAGCCAGCTTGAGAACAGGTTTGCCCTGGCCCAGCCGATCGCGCCCACCGAGGTGGAGGGAGGCGGCAGTTGTGGAAGCATTTCGGTGCGGACATAGGCGAGTTGCTTGCTCATCTCAGCGCTCCCTCAGCTTGACGGATTCATTGTACCAGTTCATCACCCCCGAGATCGTCAGGCTGATGACGAGATAAATCGCCATCAACAGCAGCACGCATTCCAGCTCGCGTCCGGTCTGGTTCATGGTGATGCCCCCAAGGGTGCCGGTGATGTCCATGTAGCCCACGGCGATCGCCAGCGACGAGTTCTTGGTGAGATTGAGGTATTGCGAGATCAGCGGCGGCACGATGACGCGCAGCGCCTGCGGCAGGATCACCAGCCGCATCACCCGGCCAGGACGCAGTCCCAGCGCGGCGGCGGCCTCGGTCTGGCCCTTCGAAATCGCCAGGATCCCGGCCCGCACGATTTCAGCGATGAAAGCGGCGGTATAAAGCGACAGCGCCAGCCAGAGCGCGATCAGGGAGTTGCGCAGATGGGTGCCGCCCGAAAAGTTGAAGCCCTTGAGTTCAGGCATCCCCAGATGGAACCCCAGCGCCGCCAGCAGGGCGACGACGGGCACCAGCACCACGCCCGCGCGCAGATACCAGGTGGTCGGGCGATCGCCGGTCTCCTCCTGAATGCGGTCGGCGCGCAGCTTGATCCGATGCGAGGCCCAGAGCCCGGCCGCCAGGACGATCAGGAAGGCAACCAGATCGAGGCTGACGTCGAACCGCAGGCTACTGCTGCCGAACAGGTGGATATTGCCCAGACTGTGGGAAAACAGCGCCTCGGGGACATAGATGCCGCGGTTGGTCAGCGCGACGCTATCGCCCAGGATCATGCTGGCGCTGGCGTTGCTGCCGCGAAACGCGCTTGGCGCCGGCAGCATCTCGATCAGGATCGCCATGATGAAGACGATCCACAAGAGCACCGGCACGTTGCGGAACATCTCGACATAGACTGTCATCAGACGGGCGATCAGCCAATTGTGCGACAGCCGCAGCACCCCGACGCAGACACCCAAGATGGTCGCCGTCACGCAGCCCAGAATCGCCACCACCAGCGTATTCAAGAGCCCGATCAGCGCCGCCCGGAGATGGGTATCCTGCGAGGTATAGTCCAGCAGCCGCTGATTGATGTCATAGCTGGCGACTTCGCCAAAGAACCCGAAGTCGATGGGCTTGCCCAGTTCGGCGAGGTTATGGGCCGTGTTGTTGATAAGCCATGCTGCCAAAAGCATGAAGACGAACAATGCGACCACCTGGATCGTGGCGGCGCGATAGCGCGTATCGTAAAGCAGCATGGACAGCCGAAATTGGTGTTTCGGCGGGTCAGTAATAGTGGTCATGACCGTTGCAATCCCCGTGCGTCGCGGTCTTCTCCTCCGGCGGGGTTGATCCCCGCTCCGTGATGACCGGACCTGTTATGTCATCAATGCAAAAGGGCGCGGAATGCTCCCGCGCCCTGATGGTCGTTCGCCTTACCGGAACGGCGGCGAATAGAGCAGACCGCCGTTGGTCCACTGCGCGTTCAGGCCGCGCGCCAGACCGACGGGAGTGTTTTCGCCGATGGTCTTGGCGAAGATTTCGCCATAGTTGCCGCCGGCGGAAATGGCGCGCTTGGCCCATTCCTTGTCCAGGCCCATCATCTCGCCCAAGGTGCCTTCGGTGCCCAGCATCCGGTTGATTTCCGGGTTGTTGGTGCCCTTCGACAGTTCCTCGATATTGGCCGAGGTGATGCCGTATTCTTCGGCGGCGATCAGCGCGTTCAGGGTCCAGCGGGCGACGTCGGCCCATTCGCTGTCACCATGGCGGACCAGCGGGCCCAGCGGCTCTTTCGAGATGATCTCGGGCAGGATCACATGATCGCCCGGGTTCTCGAAGGTGGCACGGGTCGCGGCCAGACCCGAGGCGTCGGTGGTATAGACGTCACAGGCGCCGGCCAGATATTGCTGCTGCGCCTCGGCGTTGGTCTCGATCGGCACCGGCTCATAGCTGATGTTGTTGGCGCGGAAGAAATCCGCCAGGTTCAGCTCGGTGGTGGTGCCGGTCTGGATACAGACGGTGGCGCCGTCCAGTTCCTTGGCCGAGGACACGCCCAGCGACTTCGGAACCATGAAGCCCTGACCGTCATAATAGTTCACGCCGATGAATTCGAACTTCAGATCGACATCGCGCGAGAACGTCCAGGTGGTGTTGCGCGCGAGGATGTCGATTTCGCCCGAGGCCAGCGCGGTGAAACGGGTCTTGCCGGTGGTGGGCACGAATTCGACAGCCGTCGGATCGCCCAGCACGGCGGCAGCGATCGCACGGCAGACCGCCACATCGAAGCCACCCCATTCCCCGTTTGCATCGGGCGCGGAGAAACCGACCAGGCCGGTCGAGACGCCGCAGTTCAGCTTGCCGCGGGCCTTGACGTCGTCCATCGTCCCCGCAGCGGCTGCGCCCGCAGCCAGACCGGCGACGGTAAGCACACCCCAAAATACGGTTTTTTTCATTTTCACCTCTTCCTGATTTTCCGCCACCTGCGTTGGCGGATTTATCCGGCAGAATTCACGCCGGTCCGGTTACCGAAATGGAAACTCCCCTTCAGTGGCCTCAAGTGTGGGCGGATTCATCAAGCTACGTCAAGGGCACGATCAAGCAATTGAATGGGTGCGCCCCTCACCGGGCCGCGGTTGAAGAACCCGCGCCCAGTCCGTGAACAATCACGCAAAATCAAAGAATTTCTTGGCGTGCAGGAAGGCCCCGCGCTTGAGTTCGGCAGCAGCTTGCGCCTCTTCGTCCTGGCCCCACTGCTCTTCCTGCCACAGCTCGTCCAGGCGCGACATCTGCCAGATCGCATCGGCATCACGCCAATTCTGCGCCGCAGCGAAGCCAAGGATCAGCGAGCCGGTCAAGCTCACAAGATCGTGAAAGGCGGCGAGCTGGAAGGGATCGAGCGCGTGGACCTGCGCCCGAAGCCGTGCCTGGCCCTGGGGCTCCTGCGGCTGATGCATGATGCCGACCCGCGGTTCCAACCGAACCCCCAGCGCGGCCGCGGCCCACTCCAGCGCCGGATCCCAATGCTCTGCCTGACGGTCCACCAGATGCTGCGGCGCATCGGCGCGATAGCACAGAAGATCGCTGTCGCCGTAATCGGCCAGCATATCGGCAACCTCGGCCTGTTGCGGGCGCACCTTGTCGATCGCCGCATTGGCCGAGCGGGTGAAGGGCATGCTGCCCGGGTCGATCTCGCCCTCCTGAGCCGCCCATTCGGCAGCGACCGCCTCGGCCATCTCGGGGGTCGGCAGGATCAGCGCCGCCTTGGCCGGAGTTTTCAGCCCCCGCCCGTCCAGCAACACGGCAAAGCCGCCATCCTGTTCCGTGACGCTGGCCTCATCCCAAAACCGTTTGCGTTTCCATTCGCTCATGTCCGATCCCTCCAAAGTGCGTCCAGTGCCGGGGGCAGATCGTCAAAGCGCTGCACCACCCGGCGCGCCACCGGCTCCAGCACCGTCACCGGGTGATAGCCCCAGCCGACGCCAAGCCCGGCCACCCCGGCAGCGCGCGCCATTTCCATGTCGAAACTGGTATCGCCGATCATCACCGCCTCGGCGGCTTCGGCCCCCGCGTCGGCGAGCGCCGAGAAGATCATCGAGGGGTGCGGTTTCGACGGGTGATCGTCGGCCACCTGGCGCGAGATGAAGAAGCGTTCCAACCCATGCGCCTCGATCAGCGCATCGAGGCCGCGGCGCGATTTGCCGGTGGCCACCGCCAACAGCGTGTCGGGTTGGGCATGAAGCTGTTCCAGCACCTCGCGCGCACCGGGGAACAGCGGCGAATGGGCCGCCCCCTGCACCAACCGCTCGGCCTGATAGGCCTGTTTGTAGCCGTCGACCAGCCGGGCACGGGTATCGGCGCTGGCCTCGGGCACCAGCCGCAACATGGCGTGATCCAGCGACAGGCCCACGATCGACAGGATCGCCGCCCGCGATGGCACCGGCAGGCCCTGAGCGGCAAAGGCCGCCTCCATCGCCCCGACGATGGCGGCCTGGCTGTCGACCAGGGTGCCATCGACGTCGAAAATCGCCAGTCGCAGCGTCACCGAAGCGCCTCGAACGGATCGTCCTCGGCCAGATCCTCGGTCCAGCCGAAGGTCTCCCAGGTGTGTTTCATATGCTCCGGCAGATCGGCGGTGATGGTCATCTTCTTCTTGGTCACCGGATGTTGGAAAGTCAGGCTGCGAGCATGCAGGTGCAGCTTCTTGCTGATGATGCCACCCAGTTGCGCGCCCCAGCCATCGCCGAGGTTTTCTTGGCCCGAGCCGCCGTATTTGCCATCCCCCACGATCGGATGCCCCATCTCGGCCATATGCACGCGAAGCTGGTGGGTGCGACCGGTCAGCGGCTCCAGCGCCACCCAGGCGGCGCGGCTGCCAACGCGGTAGAGCGTGGCGTAAAGCGTATGCGCCCGCTTTGCCCCCGGCGTGCTGTCGATCTCGCGGGGGTGAACCGCGATCATCTTCTCGCCCTCGCCCTTGGCACCATGACCGCCGGCCTTGACCAGACCGGCCTTGATCTCGCCCAGATAGGGGGTCGGCACACCGGCGACCACGGCCCAATAGATCTTGTGGGTATCATGGTGGCGGAAGCTCGCGGTCAAGGCGGTGGCGACCTCGCGCCGGCGCGCCAGGAGCAACACCCCCGAGGTATCCTTGTCGAGCCGGTGCACCAGCCGCGGATTCTCATCCAGCCCGAAGCGCAACGCCTCGCTCAGCCCGTCCACATGCTTGGCCATGCCAGAGCCGCCCTGCACCGCCAGCCCGGGCGGCTTGTTCAGCGCGATGATATCGTCGTCGCGATAAATCACGCAGGATTGGATCATCTTGGCGTCGGCCTCGCTGACCCGGGTCCGCGTCACCGCAGGCGCCGGTCTCTGGTCGGCCTCGGTCAGCGGCGGCACCCGCACCTGCTGGCCGACCTCCAGCCGGGTGGAGGCCTTGACCCGGCCACCATCGACCCGCAGCTCGCCCTTGCGGCACATCTTCTCGATCCGACCCTGACTGATATGGGGGAACTGCCGCTTCATCCAGCGATCAAGCCGCTGGTCGCCGTCGCCCTCGGCCACGGTGATGGTTTGAACCTTGCTCATGCGAAAACCCCACGCGCCAGCATCATGCCGCCGGCCAATGCCAGGACAGAGACGCCAACCGAGAGACCCACATAAAGCGCCGCCTGCGCCATGTCGCCCCGTTCGATCAACGTCACCGTCTCCAGCGAGAAAGAAGAAAAGGTGGTGAAACCACCCAGGAACCCGGTCACCACCAGCGGGCTGAGATGGGTCAGCCCCTTATGCGCCGCAGTCACCACGAAAAGCCCCATGATGAAGGAGCCGAGGATATTGACCGTCAGGATCGCCATGGGAAAGGCCGGGTGATCCAGCAGCCATGTGACCGCCAGCCCCGTCAGATAGCGTAAAGAGGCGCCGATCGCGCCCCCCACCGCCACAAGTGCAACCGAATAGATCATTGCCGGTCTGTCGCGCGGGGGCGCATCAGAGTCAAGCGCAGCCTAGTTTCCCTGCCGCTGCAGCCTGAGCCGGGTGAAGAAATCGAGCCGTTTCTTCAGCTCCCGCTCAAAACCGCGCTCGACCGGGGAATAGATCACCGGGCGGCGCATGTCCTCGGGGAAATAGTTCTGCCCGGAAAACCCGTCCTCGGCGTCGTGATCATAGGCATAGCCGGCGCCATAGCCCTGATCCTTCATCAGCGAGGTGGGCGCGTTCAGGATATGCTTGGGCGGGGGCGCGCTGCCGCTTTGCTTGGCGAGCTTTCGCGCCGCCTTGTAAGCGACATAGCCGGCGTTGGATTTCGGGGCGAGCGCCAGATAGATCACCGCCTGCGCCAGCGCCAATTCGCCCTCGGGCGAGCCGATGCGCTCATAGATCTCCCAGGCGTGCAGGCAATGGGTCTGCGCCTGCGGATCGGCCAGGCCGATATCCTCGATCGCCATGCGCACCAGCCGGCGGGCCAGATAGCGCGGATCTTCCCCCCCCTCGAGCATTCGCGAGAACCAATAGAGCGCCGCGTCCGGATCCGATCCGCGCACCGATTTGTGCAGGGCCGAGATCAGGTTGTAATGCTCGTCGCCCGACTTGTCGTATTTCGCCGCCCGCCGCATCAGCCGGGTGGCGAGCTGGTCGGTATTCAGCTTGCCGGTCACCTTCCAGGCCATCGCCTGTTCGATCAGGTTCAGCAAGGTTCGCCCGTCGCCATCCGCCATCTCCAGCAGGGCTTCGCGCGCCGGACCATCGAGCGGCAGCGGCCGACCCAGTTCCTTTTCGGCCCGCTGCGCGAGGCGTTCCAGATCGGCAAGGCCGAGCCGCTCCAGCACCAGCACCTGCGAACGGGACAAAAGCGCCGCGTTCAGTTCGAACGAGGGGTTTTCCGTGGTCGCCCCGATCAGCAGGATGGTGCCATCCTCCATATAGGGCAGAAACCCGTCCTGCTGCGCCTTGTTGAACCGGTGGATTTCGTCGACGAAAAGCAAAGTGCCCTTGCCGGCACGTCGGTGCAGCTTGGCGGCCTCGAACACCTTCTTCAGATCGGCGACGCCGGTGAAGATGGCACTGATCTGGACGAAATGCAGATCGCTCTTTTCCGCCAACAGCCGGGCGATGGTGGTCTTGCCCACGCCCGGCGGCCCCCAGAGGATCAGCGAGGACAACGAATGCGCCGCCAGCATCGCCCCCAGCGGCCCGTCGGGGCCCAGGATGTGCTGCTGGCCGATCACCTGATCCAACGCCTGCGGCCGCAGGCGATCTGCCAGCGGCCGGTTCGGGGCGGCAGGTTCAGCCTCCCCGTCAGGACTGTCGAAAAGATCCGCCATGACGGTTACAGCCGGAACCTCAGGCTCAGCTTTTGGCCCTGCCGCATCAGGTCCATCTGCACCCAGCGACCGGGGTCAGTCAGCGCCTTTTGCACATCCTTGGTACGGGTGATCTCCTGATCGTTGATGGCGATGATCGCATCGCCCGGCTGCAAGCCCACCCGCGCGCCATAGGGGCCCGGGTCTATGACCAGAACGCCTTCCGCCGAGAGCGGCACGTTAAGGTGGGAGATCACCGCCGGATTGGCGCGCGCCACCCGCAGCCCCGGCAACACCGATCTGTCGCCCAGCGTGATCGGCTCCGAGGCCGGCGAATCCGGCGCCTCGATCATCTGCACCTCGATATCGGTCGCCTCGCCATCGCGGATACGGGTGAATTTCGCCGTCTCGCCGATGCCGGTGACGGTCATCCGGAAGATCATCTCCGGGGCGGAGTTCACCGGCAACCCATCGACCTGGGTGATCACATCGCCCACCTTGAACCCCGCCTTGCCAAAGGGGCTGTCGGGATGCAGATCGGAAATCAGGATACCTTCGGGCGTCTCGAGCCCCAGCGAATGGGCCAGATCGGCGTCGACCGGCTGGCCGGCCATGCCGGCCCAGGGACGCTCAAAGGTATCCTTGCCCTCGCGGGCCTGCTTGACGAATTGTTCGACCAGATTGGCCGGAATGGCGAACCCGATCCCGTTCGATCCCCCCGAACGGGTGAGAATGCGGGAGTTGATGCCGATGAGATTGCCGTTCACGTCGATCAGCGCCCCGCCGGAGTTGCCGGGGTTGATCGGCGCATCGGTCTGGATGAAGTACCCAAGCCCGCTGCCGCCGGCGCCGCCGGTGCGCGCCAGGCCGGAGACGATGCCGCTGCTGACGGTCTGGCCGACGCCGAAGGGGTTGCCGATGGCCAGGACCAGCTCACCCACCTCGACCCGATCGGAATTGCGCAACCGCAGATAGGGCAAATCCTTGGCCCCCTGAAGTTGCAGCACCGCGAGATCCGCATCCTTGTCGGCCAGCACCACCTTGGCGTCATATTCCTTGCGGTCGGCGGTGACGACGCGGATTTCGCTCGCCTCGGCGACCACGTGATAGTTCGACACCACGATGCCATCGGGCGACAGGATCACCCCGGAGCCGAGCGAATTCTGCACCCGCTGCCGCGGCGTGCCCAAACCCTGGAAGAAATTGCGAAAGAACGGATCCCCCGCAAAGGGGCTGTCATAGCCCTGGGTCACGATCTTGGCGTAGATATTGACCACGGCGGGCGCCGCGGCTTTCACCAGCGGCGCGAAGCCCAGCGAGATTTCGGCCTGCGACTGCGGCACCTCGGTCTCTGCCAGAACGGGCTGAGCCATCGACAGCCCAAGAACAATCAGGAGAATACGGAACATCGGGCCTCCTTTCCATTGGCTTCGGATATGCGCCGCGCGCCCTGCGATTGCAAGCCGCAGCCCCCTTGCTGCTGGTGACGGTTTCTTGAACGCCTCGCAGCGGCTACAGTCGAACCACCCAGCCGAGAAAGGGAGTCTCGCAATGCCTGAACTGACAAACGGAACCTGGATCGTCGTGGCCGATGGCGAAAAGGCGCTGCTGATGCGGAACCTGACCGACCATCGCGACCCGAACTTCGAAGTCATTGCCCGCGAGGATCAGCCCGAGGTGCCGGAAAATTCCGACCGCCCCGGACGCATGCCCGATCCGGGCCCCAATCAAATGTCCGCGATGGAGGCGACGGACTGGCGTGAGCTGGCCCGAGACCGCTTTGCCAAGGAGTTGGCGGAGATCCTCTATACCCATGCGCATCGAGGCGACTTCCACCGGCTGGTGCTGGTGGCGGCACCGAAGATTCTAGGGGAAATCCGGGACGAGCTTCACCCCGAGGTGGAAAGCAAGATCATCGCCGAGATCGACAAGGACCTGACCCACCATTCGCGCGACAAGATCGAGACCGAAGTGAAGGCCGCGCTCGACGCGATGGAAGATTGAAATACGAAAGGGGCGCCCCGACGGGACGCCCCTGAATTCTGTACCAGAGCCTTTGCCAGGCGGCCGAGATCAATCCTCGGCGACTTCCTCGGCAGCGACGCGGGCCTTGTCGGCTGCGCCCTTGGCGTCGACATCACGATCGACGAATTCGATGATCGCCATCGGTGCCATGTCGCCATAGCGGAAGCCGGCTTTCAGAACCCGGACATAACCGCCCTGACGATCCTTGTAGCGCGGGCCGAGAATTTCGAACAGCTTGGCAACATGCGCGTCTTGTTTCAGACGGGCAGCGGCCTGACGGCGGGCGTGCAGATCGCCGCGCTTGGCCAGCGTGATCATCTTTTCGATGATCGGACGCAGTTCCTTGGCCTTCGGCAGAGTCGTCTTGATCTGCTCGTGCTCGATCAGCGAGCCGGCCATGTTGGCGAACAGCGCCTTGCGGTGTTCATGGGTGCGGTTCAGGCGGCGATAGCCACGTGCGTGACGCATTGTCTTTCTCCATCTTTTGCCCTCTACGGGCGGTTTTGCTTTGTCCGACCGGCGATGCGTGTCACCGGCTCTCCTTGGGGCGCAGCAGGATCAAATCCCGCTTGGCCCGGGCAGTTGGGGCGGGCGAAGGGCCCGCACCCGGGTGGCGCAGGGCGGACCACCGGTCCGCCCCCCGCAATCAGAAGGAATCTTCGAATTTCTTCGCCAGATCCTCGATGTTGTCAGGCGGCCAGTCCTCGACATCCATGCCAAGGTGCAGACCCATGCCGGACAGCACTTCCTTGATCTCGTTCAGCGACTTGCGGCCGAAGTTCGGGGTGCGCAGCATCTCGGCTTCGGTCTTCTGGATCAGGTCGCCGATATAGACGATGTTGTCGTTCTTCAGGCAGTTCGCCGAACGGACCGACAGTTCCAGCTCGTCCACCTTCTTGAGAAGCAGCGGGTTGAATTCCAGCCCGTCATCCTCGTCCTGGCGGCCGGCGGCCTCGGGTTCGTCGAAGTTCACGAAGATCGACAGCTGGTCCTGCAGGATACGCGCAGCGAAGGCCACGGCGTCGTCCGGAGTGACCGAGCCATCGGTTTCGATCTTCATGGTCAGCTTGTCATAGTCCAGAACCTGACCTTCACGGGTCGGCTGGACGTCATAGCTGACGCGCTTGATCGGCGAATAGATCGCGTCGATCGGAATCAGACCGATGGGGGCATCTTCCGGCCGGTTCTTGTCGGCCGAGACATAGCCCTTGCCGGTGTTCACGGTCAGTTCCATGAACAGATCGGCGCCATCATCCAGATGACAGATCACGTGATCGCGGTTCAGAACCTCGATCCCGGCGGTTTCGGCGATGTCACCGGCGGTGACCACGGCCGGGCCTTTGGCGGAGATCGACAGGCGCTTGGGCCCTTCGACTTCCATCTTCAGCGACACGCCCTTGAGGTTCAGGATGATGTCGGTTACATCCTCGCGCACGCCGGCGACCGACGAAAACTCGTGCAGGACGTTGTCGATCTGGACGCTGGAGATGGCCGCGCCTTGCAGCGACGACATCAGAATCCGGCGCAGCGCATTGCCCAGAGTCAGACCAAAGCCGCGCTCAAGCGGTTCAGCAACCAGAGTAGCCTGGCGTGCGGGATCGTTGCCCGGCTTCACCTCAAGCTGCGTCGGCTTGATCAGTTCGGCCCAGTTCTTATGGATCATGCGGTCCCTCCATTCCTGTCTGCGCTCCATGTCCTAAAGCCCAGACGCCCGAGGTTTCAAATGACGGACCGGGGCCGTGCAGTGGCACAGCCCCGTTCAAATCGTTCTGCCCTTAGACGCGGCGACGCTTCGGAGGGCGGCAGCCGTTATGGGCGATCGGGGTGACATCCCGGATCGAGGTGATGTTGAAGCCGACGGCAGCCAGCGCGCGCAGTGCCGATTCACGGCCCGAGCCGGGGCCCTGCACTTCGACTTCCAGGGTCTTCACACCATGTTCCTGCGCCTTGCGGCCAGCGTCTTCAGCGGCCATCTGGGCGGCGTAGGGGGTCGACTTCCGCGAGCCCTTGAAGCCCATGGTGCCGGCCGACGACCAGGAGATCGCGTTGCCTTGAACGTCCGAGATCAGGATCTTGGTGTTGTTGAACGAGCTGTTCACATGCGCCACGCCGGCGGCAATGTTCTTGCGCTCTTTTTTCTTAGCGCGAGTCTTTTCACGTGCCATTGATCAGCCTCCCCTTACTTCTTCTTGCCGGCGATGGGTTTCGCCGGGCCTTTGCGGGTGCGCGCATTGGTATGCGTGCGCTGACCACGGACGGGCAGGTTGCGGCGGTGACGCAGACCACGATAGCAACCCAGGTCCATCAGACGTTTGATGTTCATCTGGGTTTCGCGGCGCAGGTCGCCTTCGACGGTGTAATTGGCGTCGATATGTTCGCGGATCTGCAGAACTTCGGCGTCGGTCAGTTCGTTGACCCGGCGGGTCTGGTCGATGCCGACGGCGTCGCAGATGGCTTTGGCCGAAGTATGGCCGATACCGGTGATATAGGTGAGGGCGATCGGGACCCGTTTAGAGGTCGGGATGTTTACGCCGGCAATACGTGCCACGTGTCACTTTCCTTTCGTTGCGGTTCCGTATCTCCAGAACCTTTTTTCACAACGCTCGACCGCTGATCAATACCAGAAGCCGGCACTTTTGCGAGGTGATCGGCGCGCCGGGCGAATCCCGCCACGCCTTTGATTCCCCATGGGGATGCGGGTCGATATGGGGTTTTGCCCCAAGCGTCAACCCCCGGCTGTATGTCCGGCCCTATTTATGCAGCACAGCGGCGATCTCGCCCTGCACCGTGTCGATATCGGCCAGCCCGTCGATCTTGGTCAGCATGCCCTTGGCATAGTAGTACCCGATCAGCGGCGAGGTCTTCTTGTAGTATTCCATCAACCGGGTCTTGAGGCTTTCCTCATTGTCGTCGGCGCGCCGCTTGAACTCGGTTCCGCCGCAGACCGTGCACTTGCCATCGGCCGGGATCGGCTTGGTGATGTCGTTATAGACCTCACCGCAATGGGCACAGGTCGACCGCGCGGTGATCCGCTGCACCAGGGCGGCGTCGTCAACCTCCATCTCGATGACGGCGTCCAGTGTCTGGCCTTCGCCTTCCAGCAGCTTGCCCAGGGCATCAGCCTGCGCCAGGGTGCGGGGGAAGCCGTCGAAGATGAAGCCATTGGCCTTCACCGTCTCCAGCTTTTCCTTGATCAGCCCGATCACGATCTCGTCGGTGACGAGCTGCCCCTTGGCCATGACCTCGGCGACGATCTTGCCCATCTCGGTACCGCTATCCTTGGCCTCGCGCAGCATGTCGCCGGTCGACAGCTGCACCATGCCGCGGGTTTCCACCAGATTGCGCGCCTGTGTGCCCTTGCCCGCCCCCGGCGGGCCCATAAGAATGATATTCATCGCCGTGCCGGCCCTCGTTTTGCACGTTTCTTGTTACCGCTGCGACCCCGCAGCTGGGATTTCTCGATCAGCCCCTCGTATTGATGGGCCAGAAGATGGCTTTGCACCTGCTGGATGGTGTCCATGGTCACCGACACGATGATCAGGACCGAGGTGCCGCCGAAGTAGAACGGCACATGGAACTGGCCGCGCAGGATTTCCGGCATCAGACAGACGAAGGCCAGATAGGCCGCGCCCAGCACCAGGATGCGGTTCACCACATATTCGAAATATTCCGACGTCTTCTTGCCCGGCCGAATCCCCGGAACGAAACCATTCTGGTTCTTCAGGTTGTCCGCCACATCGTCCGGTTTGAACGAGACGTTGAAGGTATAGAAATAGGCGAAGAAGACGATCATCGCGCAGAAGAACAGCAGATAGAGCGGCTGCCCCGGCCCGAAGTTCGCCAGCAGCCAGGACATCACCGGACCGCTCGCCGCGCTGCTCGAGAAGGTCGAGATGGTGGTCGGCAGCAGGAGCAGCGACGAGGCGAAGATCGCCGGAATCACCCCGGCCGGGTTCACCTTGATCGGGAGGTGCGACGAGCCGCCGTCATAGACCTTCATCCCGACCTGACGGCGCGGGTATTGGATATGGATCTTGCGCAGGGCGCGTTCCATGAAGACCACGAAGGTGATCACCGCGATCACCAGGACGATGGCGCCCACGATCACCGCCGGGCTGACCGCACCGGAGCGACCGGAGGCCAGGAACTTTGCCAGCGCGGCCGGAACCTCGGCAATGATGCCGACGAAAATGATCAGCGAGGTGCCGTTGCCGATCCCGCGCGAGGTGATCTGTTCGCCCAGCCACATCAGGAACATGGTCCCGCCGACCAGCGTCACCACGGTGGAGAAGCGGAAATAAAGCCCCGGGTCGGTGGCCAGATCGCCCGCCTCAAGCGAAACGGCAAGCCCGTAGGCCTGCACCGTCGCCAGCACCACCGTGCCATAGCGCATGTACTGGTTGATCTTCTTGCGGCCCTGCTCGCCCTCTTTCTTGAGCTGTTCGAGCGCGGGCACCATGGCGGTCAGCAACTGCACGATGATCGAGGCCGAGATATAGGGCATGATCCCGAGGGCCAGAATCCCCATCCGCCCAAGCGCGCCGCCGGTGAACATCGACACCATGCCGCCGATCCCCTGCCCCGCACCTTCCATGAAGTTACGCAGCGCGGCCCCGTCGATCCCCGGCACGGGGATGAAGGTGCCCAGCCGGTAGACGATCAGCAGGCCCAGGGTGAAGAGGATGCGGTTGCGCAGATCGGTGGCTTTGCCGAGCGCGGCCCAGCTCGTGTTCGCCGCCATTTGTTCCGCTGCTGATACCATGAAAGAGGTCTCTCTTATGACTGCGCCGCCCGGGCCGTTTTCCGGCACGAGCGGCGTCATGGAAAACTGAGGTCTATTTAAGCGGCTCGGAAGCCGCCCACAACCGCTTAGGCGTCAGCTTCGACGGTTGCGACCTTCAGAGCGCCGCCGGCTGCCTCGACCGCAGCAATTGCGGGCTGCGAAGCACCGGTGACCTCGATGGTCACTTTCGAGCTGAATTCGCCCTTGGCCAGCACGCGGATGCCGTCCAGCTTGCGGCGCACCAGGCCACAGGCGACCAGCGCGTCCTCGGTGATGGCCGAGCCGGCGTCGAGCTTGCCAGCTTCGATGAATTTCTGGATCAGGCCCAGGTTCACAACGGCATAGTCCTTGCGGTTCGGCTTGTTGAAGCCGCGCTTGGGAAGCCGTTGGTACAGCGGCATTTGGCCGCCTTCATAGCCATTGATGGCCACGCCCGAACGGGATTTCTGACCTTTGATACCGCGACCGGCGGTCTTGCCCTTGCCCGAGCCCGGACCACGGGCAATGCGCTTGCGTTTCGGTGCGGCGCCGGGATTGTCGCGAAGTTCGTTAAGTTTCATGTCGCTTCTCCTTGCCGGATGCGCCCCCGAAGCGGATGGGACGACCACGGCGTTTCTTGTTTGTTGCTGAGTCGGGCCCAAGGGGCCACCGGGCGCGTATAGACGCCAGCGGGCTTCGTTGCAAGGATTTGGTGGCAGCCTCCCCCTCGCCGCCGCGCCTTCAAATGAATTTATTCAGAGCAGAACTCGCCTCCCGCCCCGCGGAAGAATCGGCCTCGAACCCGATCGCAAGACCCGGCGTTCTTCCGGGTCTTGCTGAAAGCGTCCCCTACCCCGCCTTCCTCAGCTCGGGCGCGACCTTGGTGCCCAGCACCTCGATCGCCTTCAACATTTCCTTGTGTTCGATCACCCCGATCGCCATCTGGATCGACACCCGGTCGAAGCCCAGATCTTCCTTCAGTCCGAGGATCTTGTCGACCACCTGCGCCGGAGATCCCACGAACATCGCGCCTTCCGGACCCATGGCGGCGTCGTATTGCGCCCGGCTCTGCGGGGGCCAGCCGCGTTCGCGGCCGAGCTGGTCCATCACCGCCTTCTGCGCCGGGAAGAACAGGTCAGCCGCGGCCTTGCCATCCTCGCCCACGAAACCGTGCACGTTCAGCGACACCCGCGCCTTGTCGCCATTGCCCGCCTGATCGGCAGCGCGGCGATAGAGATCGGCCAGCGCCTTGAACCGGCGCGGCTCCCCCCCGATGATGGCCAGGGCCAGCGGGCAGCCGAGGACGCCCGCGCGGATCATGCTGTTGGGTGTACCACCGGCGGCGATCCAGACCGGCAGCTTGCCCTTCACCGGGCGCGGATAGACCCCCAGCCCTTCGACCCGCTGGGTGTGCTTGGTCCCCTTCCACCGCAGCTTTTCCCCTTCGTTGATCGCCAGCAGCATCTGCAGCTTTTCCTCGAAGAGTTCGTCGTAATCATCGAGATCATAGCCGAAGAGCGGAAAGCTCTCGATGAAACTGCCGCGCCCCACCATCAGCTCGGCCCGGCCGTTGCTCAGGCTGTCCAATGTCGAGAATTGTTCGAACACCCGCACCGGATCGTCGGAGCTGAGCACCGAGACCGCGGAACTCAGCCGGATCGACTTGGTGGTCCGGGCCACCCCCGCCAGCGCCACCGCCGGCGCGGTCACGGCATAATTGGGCCGGTGATGTTCGCCCAGGCCGAAGACATCCAGCCCGACCTGATCGGCCAGCTCGATCTCCTCCATCAGATTGTCCAGCCGCGCCTGCGCGTCGACCCGATGGCCGGTGACCGGATCAGTGCCGATATCGCCGAAGGTGTAGAGCCCCACTTCCATGACCGTCTCCCAAGATTTCGAAAGGGAAACTAGGTCACCGGGCCCCTTCTGCCTAGCCACCCCGCCGCACAAGTCCTGTGCGATGCCCTCACCGCCAAGCGAAAAGGCGCCCCGGGAGAACCCAGGACGCCTTGTCAGATCGCTGGAGCTGACCCGGGCCGAAGCCCGGCGCAGGCTCAGCCGCGTTCTTCGATGATTTCGACCAGATGCGGGATCGAGTTGACCATGCCGCGGACCGAAGGGGTATCCTCAAGCTCGCGGGTCTTGTGCATCTTGTTCAGGCCCAGGCCGATCAGCGTGAGGCGCTGTTTGGCGGGGCGACGGATCGGCGAGCCGATCTGTTTGACAACGATGGTCTTGGCCATGGATTACGCCTCCTCTGCAACCGGCTCGGCGGCCGGCGCGTGATGCTCGTGCTTGGGCAGAATGTCAGCGACCTTCTTGCCCCGACGCTGCGCGACCAGACGCGGCGACTGCTCTTTCTTGAGACCGTCGAGCGTGGCGCGGATCATGTTGTAGGGGTTCTGCGAACCGATCGACTTCGACACCACGTCTTTGATGCCGAGCATTTCGAAGACGGCGCGCATCGGACCACCGGCAATGATCCCGGTCCCTTCCGGAGCCGCCCGCATGACGACCTTGCCCGCGCCCCAACGGCCGTGCATGTCGTGGTGCAGGGTACGGCCTTCACGCAGCGGCACGCGGATCATCTGGCGTTTCGCTTGCTCGGTGGCCTTGCGGATCGCCTCGGGGACCTCTTTGGCCTTGCCCTTGCCGAAGCCGACACGGCCCTTTTGGTCACCGACCACCACCAGAGCGGCGAAGCCAAAGCGCTTACCACCCTTTACGGTTTTCGACACCCGGTTGATTGCGACCAGACGATCGGCAAATTCGGGGGTTTCCTCGCGTTCGCGACGGTTACCCCGACGGTTATCACGTTCTGCCATACGGCATTCCTTTCATCCTGGCGCCAGGCGCCGGCTTGTCTCAATCCTGGTGAGCCGCCGCGCCAGCGCCGCGGCTCCCGGATCATCGGGGCGGTGTCGCCACCGCCCGCACTGTTTAGATCTTCAGACCACCTTCACGCGCAGCGTCGGCCAGAGCCTTCACCTTGCCGTGATAGAGGAAGCCGCCACGATCGAAATAGGCCTCTTCCACACCGGCTTTCTTGGCGCGTTCGGCAATCGTCGCGCCCACTTTGGTGGCCGCTTCGATGTTGTTCTTGCCGACCACACCCAGATCTTTCTCCAGGGTGGAAGCCGAGGCCAAAGTCACGCCACGAACGTCGTCGATCAGCTGCACGCTGATGTTCTTGTTCGAGCGGTGCACCGAGAGGCGAAGCCGCCCCGCGTTGACCTTGCGAAGCTTGTTCCGAACGCGCAGGCGGCGTTTCAGAAACAGGGTACGTTTGCTGTTTGCCATCTTGAGCGTCCTTACTTCTTCTTGCCTTCCTTGCGGAAGATATACTCACCCTTATAGCGGATGCCTTTGCCCTTATAGGGCTCGGGCGCGCGCCATTCACGGATATTCGCGGCGACTTGGCCGACCAGTTGCTGGTCGATGCCCTCGACGACGATTTCCGTCTGCTTGGGTGCGGTCACGGTCACGCCGGCGGGGATTTCGAAATCCACGTCATGGCTGTAGCCGAGGTTCAGCTTCAGGAAATTGCCCTGCACCGCAGCGCGGTAACCCACACCTTGGATTTCAAGCTCTTTCTTGAAGCCTGCGGTCACGCCGGCCACGAGGTTGGCGACCTGAGTCCGCGACATCCCCCATTGCTGGCGGGCGCGCTTGGATTTGCCACGCGGCTCGACCTTCACCGTGCTGTCATCGACAGTGATGGTGACGTCGTCGGTGGCGGTAAAGCTGCGGGTGCCTTTCGGCCCCTTCACTTCGACGGTCTGGCCGGACACAGTGGCAGTTACGCCGCTGGGCAGCTCGACCGGTTTCTTACCAATACGAGACATGTCTGACCTCCTTAGAAGACGGTGCAGAGCACTTCGCCGCCAACATTGGCACTGCGAGCGTTCACATCCGACATCACACCCTTGGGGGTGGAGACAATCGACACGCCCAGGCCCTGACGGACCGACGGGATGTCCTTGACGCCCATATAAACGCGACGACCGGGTTTGGAGACCCGCTTCAGTTCGCGAATAACAGGTTCGCCTTCGAAATATTTCAGGCTGATTTCCAGCGCCGGATGACCGTTAGCACCGGTCACCTTGTCGTAGCCGCGAATATAGCCTTCGTCCGCCAGCACATCCAGAACCCAGGCGCGCAGTTTCGACGCCGGAGTCATGACGGTGCTTTTGCCGCGCATCTGCGCGTTGCGGATACGGGTGAGCATATCGCCGATAGGATCGTTCATATCTATGCCCTCCTTACCAGCTCGACTTCACGAGACCGGGGATCTGGCCATTCGAGCCCAGTTCCCGCAGCATGATCCGGCTGACCTTCAGCTTACGATAGTAAGCGTGCGGACGGCCGGTGAGCTGACAACGGTTGTGCAGACGGGTCGCCGAGCCATTGCGCGGCAGTTTCGCCAGTTTCAGGTGCGCCTTGAAGCGCTCTTCCATCGGGCGGCTCTCGTCATTCGCGATTTCTTTCAGCGCGGCGCGCTTGTCGGCGTATTTCCCCACCAGCCGCTCGCGCTTTTTCTCGCGTTCGATCATTGCTTTCTTAGCCATGTCTTTTCCTTCCCGCGATCAGCTGTTGAACGGCATGTTGAAATGCTTCAACAGCGCCTTCGCTTCCGCGTCGGTTTTCGCTGTGGTGGCGATGATGATATCCATCCCCCAGACCTCGTCGACCTTGTCGAACTCGATCTCGGGGAACACGATGTGCTCCTTCAGGCCCATGGCAAAGTTGCCGCGGCCATCGAAGGAGGGCTTCACACCGCGGAAGTCGCGCACGCGCGGCATCGCAACGGTGATCAGACGATCGAGGAATTCATACATGCGGTCACCGCGGAGGGTCACCTTGGCACCCAGCGCCATGTCTTCACGCACGCGGAAGCCAGCGATGGATTTCTTCGCCTTGGTGACGACGGCTTTCTGGCCGGCGATCATGGTCAGGTCTTCCTGAGCCGATTTCGCCTTCTTGCTGTCCTTGACCGCCTCGGCGCCACAGCCGATGTTCAGAACGATCTTGTCCAGCTTGGGCAGCTGCATCCCGTTCTTATAGCCGAACTCTTCAGTCAGAGCGGCGCGGATGGTGTCTTTGTACAGCGTTTTCAGGCGCGGGGTGTAGGTTGCAGCATCAAGCATCGATCACGTCCCCCGTGGTCTTGGCAAAACGCACCTTCTTGTCGCCTTCCATGCGGAAGCCGACGCGGGTGGCTTTGCCGTTCTTGTCCAGAAGCGCCAGGTTGCTCAGCTCGATCGGCACGGCCTTGGTCAGGCGGCCGCCCTGGCTGGTCTGGCTTTGGCGGGTATGGCGGATCGCCATGTTGACGCCGTCAACAACAGCTTTGCCGGCCTTCGGGTCGACAGAGGTGATAGTCCCCTCTTTGCCCTTGTCCTTGCCGGCCAGCACGACGACCTTGTCGCCTTTGCGGAGTTTCGCAGCCATGATTACAGCACCTCCGGAGCCAGCGAAATGATCTTCATGAAGTTCTTCGCGCGCAGTTCGCGAACAACCGGGCCGAAGATACGGGTGCCGACGGGCTCGTTGTTGTTGTTGAGGATCACGGCCGCGTTGCGGTCGAAGCGGATCGCGGTGCCGTCTTCACGGCGGACTTCCTTGGCGGTGCGCACGACGACGGCCTTGCGGACGTCACCTTTCTTCACGCGGCCGCGCGGGATGGCCTCCTTCACGGAAACGACGATGATATCACCCACCGACGCGTATTTCCGTTTGGAGCCACCCAGGACCTTGATGCACTGCACCCGGCGAGCGCCGGAGTTGTCAGCGACATCCAGATTGGTCTGCATCTGGATCATGAGGTTTCTCCCGACCTATGGGGGTGTGTCTGTTGTTCCCCCCAGGGTTTCGACAAGCCAAAAGGCTCTGGCGGCTTAGGCCTCCAGAACCTCCCAGCGTTTGGTCTTCGACTTCGGCGCGCACTCAATGATGCGAACCGTATCGCCCACCTTGTAGGCGTTCTTCTCGTCGTGAGCCCGGTATTTCTTGGACTTACGAATGGTCTTCTTCAGAACCGGATGGGTGAAGCGACGCTCCACCAGAACGGTGACGGTCTGTTCGTTGGCGTCGCTGGTCACGGTGCCGGAAAGAATACGTTTGGGCATCTGTCAGGCTCCTTATGCGTTGCCGGCTGCAGCAGCAGCTTTTTCGTTCAGGATGGTCTTCACGCGGGCAGCATTGCGGCGCGCCGCCTTGATGCCAGCAGTGTTTTCCAGCTGACCGGTCGCCTGTTGAAAGCGCAGGTTGAAGCTTTCTTTTTTCAGGTTGGCCAGCTCTTCACGCAGCTGGTCCGGCGTCTTGTCACGCAGTTCTTTGGCGTTCATCGCCTCTTCCTTTTCTCAAAACACCAGAAGGCCCCTTTTGACGGGTCACCTTGAACCTGGTGGATGAATTGCAAACACACGAATCCCGCCAGGGCGGGAATCCGTGAGATGGGGCTCACTACACGGGGGGCGCATGAAGGGCAAGGGAAAACTTGGAGCCCTGGCGCTCCGCCTCAGCCCTGGGAGGCCTTCTTCATTTCGTCGGAGAACTGGCGGCGCAACTTCTTGCGCATCTCGGCCGCCCGCTGGCGCCGGGCCTCGGTCTCGTCCAGCACCGCGAGCGGCGGCACTTCGGTCGGCGCGCCGGCCTCGTCCACCGCGACCATGGTGAAATAACAAGAATTGGTATGCCGGCTGGTGCCGGCGCGGATGTCCTGCGCCTCAACCCGAATGCCGATTTCCATCGAGGTTCGCCCAGCCAGGTTGACGCTGGCCCGGAAGGTCACCAGCTCGCCAACGTTGATCGGCTCCTTGAAGGTCACCTGATCGACCGAAAGCGTCACCGCGTATTGTTTGGAAAACCGCGATGCGCAGGAGAATGCCACCCGGTCCAGCAGGTTGAGCAAGGCGCCGCCGTGCACCTTGCCGCTGAAATTCGCCATGTCGGGCGTCATCAGCACGGTCATTTCGAGTTTGCGAGGATCCATCGACAGGCCCTTCGGAGAATGAGGATCGCGGACAGGGCCGCGGCGCACCGCGACCCGGTTAGGCTGTCTCTCCTCCCTGTCGGGCGATCAGGCCCAGCTATAGTTGAAGCTGACGCTGATCCGTTCTTCCTCGGCCTGGTTCAGCGGCACCTCGTGGCGCAGCCAGCTTTCCCACAGCAGCACATCGCCAACCTCGGGAGCCACGTAGACGAAGGTCTGCAGCTCGCGCCGGGCGTCCTTGCGCCGCGGCGGCGCCGCCATCAGCATGGCAGAGCGCGGATCCTCGTATTTGATCGCGCTGGCGCCCTCGGGCATCGACACATAGGTGGTGCCGCTGATGACACTGTGCGGGTGGATATGCGACGCGTGGGTGCCACCCTCGGGCAGGATATTGATCCAGATGTCTTCCAGCTTCAGCTCGCGCCCATCCAGATCGAATTCCAGATCCTCGAGGAAGGCCGCCACATGGGCATCGAGCGATTTGACCAGATCGGCAAAGATCGGGAACCGCCAGGGCAGATCGGTGAGCGAGGCATAGGAGGTATAGCCGGGATAGCCGTTGTCCTCGCACC
The DNA here is from genome assembly GCF_048268305.1 of Pseudodonghicola sp. Classification (NCBI taxonomy): domain Bacteria; kingdom Pseudomonadati; phylum Pseudomonadota; class Alphaproteobacteria; order Rhodobacterales; family Paracoccaceae; genus Pseudodonghicola; species Pseudodonghicola sp. The sequence continues at coordinate 82,993 of NZ_JBLWVT010000004.1, read as the reverse complement.
ACTCCTGCCCCGCCTCGTCATCCTCGGCGATGGAATAGCACGACGCCTCCAGCTCGGCAGGGTCGATGACGGGGCCATGTTCGCGCAGCGCGGCACGGTACAGGCGGGTGACGAAGAGCGATTCGATCTGTGACATGGTCCTGTTTTACCGCGCCGCGCTGGCCGGCGCGAGAGGCGCGTTGCCCCACTGCCGTCGCCCCGCCCCTCCCCTTCGATCTGGCAGAAATATCCCGGGGGGATCGCCACAGGCGATGGGGGCAGAGCCCCCCCTTCTGCCCGACCGGCCGCAACAAAAAACCCCCGCCGATCGCTCGACGGGGGTTTCGATGTCATCGTCCGGGGGTCATCCCGGACCGCGATTACCAGTCCTCGCGGACCACGACCCGGGTCTTGATCGGCAGCTTCATCGCGGCGAGGCGCAGGGCCTCACGAGCGACGTCTTCGCTGACGCCTTCCAGCTCGAACATGATCCGGCCGGGTTTGACCTTGGCGGCCCAATAGTCCACCGAACCCTTACCTTTACCCATCCGGACTTCGGTCGGTTTCGACGTCACCGGGGTATCCGGGAAGATGCGGATCCAGACGCGACCCTGACGCTTCATGTGACGCGTCATGGCACGACGGGCGGCTTCGATCTGACGGGCGGTGACCCGCTCAGGTTCGAGCGCCTTGAGGCCGAAGTGACCGAAGTTCAGGTCGGAGCCGCCTTTGGCTTCGCCCTTGATCCGGCCTTTGAACATCTTGCGGAATTTCGTACGCTTAGGCTGAAGCATTTTCTATCACTCCTTAGCGATCACGACGACCGCCGGTCGCCCCACGGGGGGCCGGGCCATCCTGGATTTCCTGCATCTTCCGATCGCGCGCCGAAGGATCGTGCTCCATGATCTCGCCTTTGAAGATCCAGACCTTGATCCCGATGATGCCATAGGGGGTCATTGCTTCGGCGTGAGCATAGTCGATGTCGGCCCGCAGGGTATGCAGCGGCACGCGACCTTCACGATACCATTCGGTCCGGGCGATTTCGGCACCGCCCAGACGGCCGGCGACGTTGACCCGGATGCCGAGGGCACCCATGCGCATGGCGTTCTGCACGGCACGCTTCATGGCGCGACGGAAGGACACCCGACGTTCCAGCTGCTGCGCGATGGATTCACCCACCAGGGCGGCATCCAGTTCGGGCTTGCGAACTTCGACGATGTTCAGGTGCAGTTCGCTGGCGGTCATTTTCGCCAGCTTCTTGCGCAGAACTTCGATGTCAGCGCCCTTCTTGCCGATGATCACGCCCGGACGTGCGGTGTAGATGGTCACACGGCACTTCTTGTGGGGGCGTTCAATGATCACGCGAGCAATGCCGGCCTGCTTGCACTCTTCCTTGATGAACTCACGGAGCTTGAGATCTTCCAGCAGAAGATCACCGTAGTCCTTGGTATCGGCGTACCAGCGGCTGTCCCAGGTGCGGTTGACCTGGAGGCGCATGCCGATCGGATTGACTTTCTGACCCATTAGGCTTGCTCCTCGACTTGACGCACCTTGATGGTGAGCTCGGAAAACGGCTTCACGATCTTGCCGAACCGGCCACGGGCGCGCGGACGACCGCGCTTCAGGGTCAGGTTCTTGCCGACGTAGGCCTCGGCCACGATCAGCTCGTCCACGTCCAGGTTGTGGTTGTTCTCAGCATTGGCGATAGCGGACTGAAGGCATTTCTTCACGTCCTGCGCGATCCGCTTGTTCGAGAAGGTGAGATCGGTCAGCGCCTTCTCGACCTTCTTGCCACGGATCATGGCCGCAACCAGGTTCAATTTCTGCGGGCTGGTGCGAAGCATGCGGGCCTTGGCCATCGCTTCGTTCTCGGCCACGCGGCGGGGGTTCTTTTCCTTGCCCATGACTTACTTCCGCTTCGCTTTTTTGTCCGCGGCATGACCGTAATAGGTCCGGGTCGGCGAATACTCACCGAACTTCTGACCGATCATGTCTTCCGTGACGTTGACGGGGATGTGCTTCTGACCGTTGTAGACGCCGAAGGTCAGCCCAACGAATTGGGGCAGAATCGTCGAACGACGCGACCAGATCTTGATGACTTCATTGCGCCCGCTTTCGCGTGCCGCTTCCGCCTTCTTCAGGACGTAAGCGTCAACAAAGGGGCCTTTCCAAACAGAACGAGCCATGGATCAGCGGCCTTTCTTCTTGGCGTGACGCGAGCGGATGATCAGCTTCTGCGACGCCTTGTTCTTGTTGCGGGTACGGGCACCCTTGGTCGGCTTACCCCAAGGGGTCACCGGGTGACGACCACCCGAAGTCCGGCCTTCACCACCACCATGGGGGTGGTCGATCGGGTTCATGACAACACCGCGAACGCTCGGGCGGACGCCCTTGTGACGCATGCGGCCGGCCTTGCCGTAGTTCTGGTTGCTGTTGTCGGGGTTCGACACGGCACCGACGGTGGCCATGCATTCCTGACGCACCAGGCGCAGTTCACCCGAAGACAGGCGGATCTGAGCATAGCCGCCGTCACGACCGACGAACTGGGCATAGGTGCCAGCAGCACGGGCGATCTGACCGCCCTTGCCGGGCTTCATTTCGATATTGTGGACAATCGTCCCGATCGGCATGCCCGAGAACGGCATCGCGTTACCCGGTTTGATGTCGACCTTGGCGCCGGCGACAACCTTGTCACCAACAGCCAGACGCTGCGGCGCCAGGATATAGGCCTGTTCGCCATCTTCGTATTTGATCAGCGCGATGAAGGCGGTCCGGTTCGGGTCGTATTCGATCCGCTCAACGGTCGCGGCAACATCGAATTTGTTGCGCTTGAAATCAACGATCCGGTAGAGGCGTTTTGCCCCGCCGCCACGACGACGCGAGGTAATCCGTCCGGTGTTGTTACGGCCGCCCGACTTGGTCAAACCCTCGGTAAGGGATTTGACCGGACGTCCTTTCCACAGCTCCGAACGGTCGATCAGCACCAGCCCGCGCTGGCCCGGCGTCGTCGGCTTATACGACTTGAGTGCCATGCTTTCTGTCTTCCGTCTAGCACACGGATCCCTCGGCGCTTGCCTGCGGATCCGCTATGTTAAAGCCCCCCGAAGGTGGCCAATTGAAGGGCCCCGAAGGTCCCCGGTTACAAAATCAAGCAGCCCCGGAACGAATCCGGGGCTTCAGGATTGCTGGCGTGTAGCAGAGGCGGAGGGAGGTGTCTAGGGCTCGGCTTACCGTCACTGCGCCACAAGGGAGGAATTCCGCATCTGGAAAAGACGCGAGAGCCCATGTCACCCTGAACAAAGGGAAAACCAAACGAAGAGCCCCCCGCCTTGCGGCGAGGGGCTTTCCAATCTTCAAGACCTGAAGTCAGATCAGAGGCCGGTCGACACGTCGATCGTGTTGCCCTCTTCGAGGGTGACATAGGCTTTTTTCACGTCATTCCGCTTGCCGATCTGGCCGCGGAAGCGCTTCACCTTGCCTTTGGTGATGGTGGTGTTCACCGCCTTCACCTTGACCCCGAACAGCGCTTCGACCGCTTCCTTGATCTGCGGCTTGCTGCTGCCCATCGCGACTTGGAAAACGACGGCGCCGTTTTCCGAAGCCATGGTGGCCTTTTCAGTGATGACCGGCTTGCGGATCACGTCGTAGTGTTCTGCCTTCGCGCTCATTTCAGTCGGGCCTCCAGAGCTTCGACACCCGCCTTCGTGATCACGAGGGTGTCACGCTTCAGGATGTCATACACGTTTGCGCCAATGGTCGGCAGCACGTCCAGCCCTTCGATGTTGCGCGCGGCGCGGGCAAAGCCCTCGTTCACTGCGGCACCATCGATGATCAGGGCGCGCTTCCAACCCAGGTTCTTGACCTGCTTGGCCAGCAGCGCGGTCTTGCCTTCCGACTCAGCCGCGTCGATCACCACCAGGGCGCCGGCTTTCGCCTTGGCCGACAGCGCGTGACGCAGACCCAGCTTGCGGAATTTCTTCGGCAGGTCATGGGCGTGGCTGCGCGGGGTCGGACCCTTGTAGATACCGCCGTGACGGAAGATCGGCGCGTTCTTGTCACCGTGGCGAGCGCCGCCGGTGCCTTTTTGGCGATACATCTTCTTGGTCGAATAGCTGGTTTCCGAGCGGGTCTTGACCTTGTGGGTACCGGCCTGCGCGGCAGCACGCTGCCAACGCACAACGCGGTGCAGGATGTCCGCACGCGGCTCCAGCCCGAACAGCTCATCCGACAGCTCGATGTCGCCGGCCTTGCCGCCGTCCAGTTTGATCACGTCCAGTTTCATGCTTCACCACCTTCCGCCGGGGCTTCAGCCACTTCGGCAACGGCCGCAACCGCCCCCTTCAGGCCGGCCGGGAACGGCACGCCTTCCGGCAGCTTCTTCTTGACGGCGTCCTTCACGGTGACCCAGCCGCCCTTGGAGCCGGGAACGGCACCCTTGACGAAAACCAGGCCGCGGCCGGCATCGGTGCGGACCACTTCCAGGTTCTGGGTGGTCACACGGGCGGCACCCATGTGGCCGGCCATCTTCTTGCCTTTGAACACCTTGCCGGGTTCCTGACACTGACCGGTCGAACCGTGCGAACGGTGCGAGATCGACACGCCGTGCGAGGCGCGCAGACCGCCGAAGTTGTGCCGCTTCATGGCACCGGCGAAACCCTTACCGATCGAGGTGCCCGACACATCAACCTTCTGACCTGCCAGGAAGTGCTCGGCCGAGATTTCGGCGCCGACTTCGATCAGGTTTTCCGGGTCAACGCGGAATTCGGCCAGCTTGCGCTTGGGCTCGACTTTCGCGGCGGCGAAATGGCCGCGCATCGCCTTGCTCACGCGCTTGATCTTGGGGCTGCCCGCGCCGAGCTGAACGGCGGTATAGCCGTCTTTCTCGGTGGTGCGTTGCGCCACGACCTGCAGGTTGTCCAGTTGCAGGACGGTCACAGGGATCTGCTTGCCGTCTTCCATGAACAGCCGGGTCATGCCGACTTTCTTTGCGATAATTCCAGAGCGCATCTTCACTACCCTCCGAACTTACGACTGAAGCTTGATTTCGACGTCCACGCCGGCGGCGAGGTCGAGCTTCATCAGCGCGTCCACCGTCTGCGGGGTCGGATCAACGATGTCGAGCAGCCGCTTGTGGGTGCGGATTTCGAACTGGTCGCGGGATTTCTTGTCGACGTGAGGCCCACGCAGAACGGTGAACTTCTCGATCTTGTTCGGCAGCGGAATCGGGCCGCGCACATTGGCGCCGGTCCGCTTGGCGGTGTTCACGATTTCCTGCGTGCTGGCGTCCAGCACGCGGTAATCGAACGCCTTAAGCCGGATACGGATGTTTTGGCTTTGCATTGAATTGCCTTTTTATTCAGGCGTTGGGGTTGAGAGGAGGGTCCGCGCTCATCGCAACCCCTCTTCGAACCCAAAAGGCGGGAATCGTCCCGCCTTTATTCGCGTCAGCGAACCCCGGCCACATACACGGCAAAACCCAACAGGACAAGCAGGAACTGAAGAAAACATGGGGAATCCCGCCCTGCGCCCCAACCGGCACTAGGCGGTTTGTGCAGGAAGGGGGCTGTCTGCCCCCTCTTGGCCCTTTGGGCCAATTCACCCCCGAGGATATTTGCGGCTAGAAAAAGGGGGCGGGGCGGGCCCGGCGGGGCGGCGGGCGTTTTTGGGGCGGCGGGAAAACTCTGATGCGCGCTTCAGGGCCGCGTCGGGGATGCACAAAGGGCCTCCCGAGGGAGGCCCTTTCCGTTCGAGAATCAGCTCGGCTGATTATTCGAGGATCTTCGACACCACGCCGGCGCCAACGGTGCGGCCGCCTTCACGGATGGCGAAGCGCAGGCCTTCTTCCATCGCGATCGGTGCGATCAGCTGGACTTCGAACTTCAGGTTGTCGCCCGGCATCACCATCTCGGTGCCTTCCGGCAGCATCACAGTCCCGGTCACGTCGGTGGTCCGGAAGTAGAACTGCGGACGGTAGTTCGCGAAGAACGGGGTGTGACGGCCGCCTTCTTCCTTGGTCAGGATATAGGCTTCGGCTTCGAACTTGGTGTGCGGCTTCACCGAACCCGGTTTGCACAGCACTTGGCCACGCTCCACCGCGTCACGGTCGATGCCGCGCAGCAGCGCGCCGATGTTGTCGCCGGCTTCCCCGCGATCCAGCAGCTTGCGGAACATTTCCACACCGGTGCAGGTCGTGGTCTGGGTGTTCTTGATCCCCACGATCTCGATGCTGTCGCCGACGTTGATCACGCCGCGCTCGATACGGCCGGTCACCACGGTGCCGCGGCCCGAGATCGAGAACACGTCTTCGATCGGCATCAGGAACGGCTGGTCGATCGCCCGTTCCGGCGTCGGGATATAGGCATCCACCGCCGCCATCAGTTCGCGGATCTTGTTCTCGCCGATTTCCGGATCACGGCCTTCCAGCGCCGCCAGCGCCGAGCCCGCAACGATCGGAATGTCGTCGCCCGGGAAGTCGTAGGACGACAGCAGCTCGCGGACTTCCATTTCCACCAGCTCCAGCAGTTCCTCGTCGTCCACCTGGTCGACCTTGTTCAGGAACACCACCAGCGCCGGAACGCCGACCTGACGCGCCAGCAGGATGTGCTCGCGGGTCTGCGGCATCGGGCCATCGGCCGCGTTCACCACCAGGATCCCGCCGTCCATCTGCGCCGCACCGGTGATCATGTTCTTCACATAGTCGGCGTGGCCGGGGCAGTCGACGTGGGCGTAGTGACGCGCTTCCGTCTCGTATTCAACGTGCGCGGTCGAGATCGTGATCCCACGGGCCTTTTCTTCCGGCGCCGCGTCGATCTGGTCATAGGCTTTGAAGTCGCCGAAATACTTGGTGATCGCAGCCGTCAGCGTCGTCTTGCCGTGGTCAACGTGACCGATCGTGCCGATGTTCACGTGCGGTTTCGAACGGTCAAACTTTTCCTTTGCCATGTCTTAGGCGCCCTTTTGCACTCGTGGGGTCCCAACGACCCGGTTTCCTCTGCGCGGGGCACATATTGGGTTCGACAGGGAAAATCAAGCGCCTCCTGCGCCCGAAGGAGGGCCGGCAGCCGCCTGCCTCAGCCCTCTGCGGCCGGGAGGGGCGTGCTGGTAACGCCCCCATCGGACAGCGGCGCGATCTCGGTCACCGACGTCACGCCATGAGCCTCGCTCTCGGCCCCCTCGCGCCGATCGAACCAGCCCTCTTCCTTGTGCATCTGCACCAGCCAGCCCTCGATCTGACCGACCGCGTTACGGGCCAGCCCCTGCATCTGCTCCTCGCGGCTGCGTTCGCGCCCCGAGCCCATCAGAAGCGTGTTGCCGGTGGTGGTTTCGAAGACGGTGAACTGCTTGACCTTGTCGTTCAGCTTCTTGGCCGCGGCGTCATCCCAGACCGTGACGTTGATGATCAGCGCCGATTTCGGATTGTAGATCACCGGCACCCCCTTGGGAGCGAGCATATAGCCCTCGACCGAGATCCCCAGGTGATAGAGCTGGCTGCCCTCGTAGCGACCGAAGCGGTCGGCGACCGCCTTGGTCATCACCGAAACCCATTCCTCAGAGGTCGCATCGCGCGAAATCGGCCCCTTTTGCGCCTTCGAGGCGACCACGATGTTATGGCCCAACCGGAATTCACCCAGATCCGCCAGCGGCTCGTCGGGAGAGGAGGCGGTGCAGGCCGACAGAAGGGCGAAACCGGCAAGCAGGGCAAAGATGCGGATCATGATCTCTCCGAAGCTGAACATCGCCTCTCGGGATAGACTACCGCGCAGCAGGGTGCAAACCTTCTGCGCGGCGCGATGATCCCGGTCACGTGAACAGGTTGTCGCGCGGGAAGCCATGCGGCGGACGTTTGCCGACGCCGGCGCGCTTGCCCAGCCATTCCGTCAGATCGGGTTCATGCCGGGTCTTGCCGCCACCCATCTGCCAGCGCAGCCCCTCGGCCCAGTCGAAGGTGGTCAGATCCGACAGCCCGCCATCAAGCTCGAGCGCCCCCTGCTTGCCGCGGGCCTGATTGTATTTCTGCAACCGCACCCCCTTGCCGCGGGCCATCTCGGGCAACTCCTCCAGCGGGAAGACCAGGAACTTGCCGTTCTCGCTGACCACGGCAACGTGATCGCCGGCGACCGGCTTGCAGATCAGCGCCCGCTCGCCCTCCCCGACGTTCAGCACCTGCTTGCCGCTGCGGGTCTGGGCGATCACGTCATCCTCGGCCACCACGAAACCATTGCCCGCATTCGAGGCGACGACCAGCTTCTGCCCCGGCTTGTGGACCAGAATATCGACGATCTCGGCCTCGTTCGGGAGATCGACCATCAGGCGCAGCGGCTCGCCCAGGCCACGACCGCCGGGCAGATTCGCCGCCGAAAGCGTATAGAACCGCCCGTTCGAGGCGAAGACCAGCAGCTTGTCGGTGGTTTCGGCATGGAAGACGAAGCGCGGCCCGTCACCGTCGCGGAACTTCAGCTCTCGCGTCAGGTCGATATGGCCGGTCATGGCGCGGACCCAGCCCATCTTGGAACAGACCACGGTGATCGGCTCGCGCTCGATCATCGCCTCGATCGGCACGTCCTCCGCCTCGCCGGCCTCGGCGAAGAGGGTGCGCCGGGCGCCGCCCGCGAAATCCTTGCCGAAGGTCTTCTTGGTCGCGCGCAGTTGCTCGGAGATCCGGGCCCATTGTAGCCCCTCGTCGTCCAGCAGATCCTCGAGCCCGGCACGTTCGGCCATCAGGGCATCGCGTTCGCGGATCAGCTCGATCTCTTCCAGCCGCCGCAACGACCGCAGGCGCATGTTCAGGATCGCCTCGACCTGAACCTCCGACAGCTCGCCCTCGCCCGGACCCGGGGTGCGATAGTCCTTTTCCGACATCGCGCGCGGATGGTCGATTGCCCAGTCCTCGCGCATCAGCGCCGATTTGGGATCGTCGTCATATCGGATGATGTCGATCACCCGATCGAGGTTGAGGAAGGCGATGATAAAGCCTTCCAACACCTCGAGCCGGTGGTCGATCTTGGCCAGCCGGTGGCGGGAGCGGCGCAGCAGCACCTCCTGCCGGTGGTCGAGGAAGGCGCGCAACACCTCCTTCATCGAACAGACCTTGGGCGTCACCCCGTCGATCAGCACGTTCATGTTCAGGCTGAACCGCACCTCGAGATCCGAGTTGCGGAACATCATGTTCATCAGCACCTCGGGATCGACGTTCTTCGACTTCGGCTCCAGCACCAGGCGAATGTCATCGGCACTCTCGTCGCGGACATCCCCCAGAATCGGGATTTTCTTGGTCTGGATCAGCTCGGCGATCTTCTCGATCAGCTTCGATTTCGGCACCTGATAGGGGATCTCGGTGACCACGATCTGCCAGGTGCCGCGCCCCAGATCCTCGACCTCCCACTTCGCGCGCAGGCGGAAACTGCCGCGCCCGGTGCGATAGGCCTGGGCGATATTCTCACGCGGCTCGACGATGGTGCCGCCGGTGGGGAAATCGGGGCCGGGAACATATTTCAGCAAGGTGTCGTCATCGGCGCCCGGCGTCTTGATCAGATGCAGGCAGGCGTCGCACAGCTCGGCGATATTGTGCGGCGGAATGTTGGTCGCCATCCCCACGGCGATACCGCTGGCGCCATTGGCCAGCAGGTTGGGAAAGGTCGCCGGCATCACGATGGGTTCGGTCAGCGTGCCGTCGTAATTGTCGCGAAAATCGACCGCGTCCTCGTCCAGCCCCTCGAGCAGCGCCTCGGCCACCACGGTCATCCGCGCTTCGGTATAACGCGAGGCCGCCGGATTATCGCCGTCGATATTGCCGAAGTTACCCTGGCCGTCGACCAGCGGGTAGCGGACGTTGAAGTCCTGCGCCAGCCGCGCCATGGCGTCATAGATCGCGGCATCCCCATGCGGGTGATAGTTGCCCATCACGTCGCCCGAGATCTTGGCGGACTTGCGGAAGCCCCCGGTCGAGCTCAGCCGCAACTGCCGCATGGCGTAGAGAATCCGCCGGTGTACCGGCTTCAGCCCGTCGCGCGCATCGGGCAGCGCCCGATGCATGATCGTGCTCAGCGCATAGGTCAGATAGCGGTCGCCAATGGCCCGGCGCAACGGCTCTGCCGTTTCCTTGCCCGTCTCGGGCGGCTGCATATTGGGGTCGTCGATAAGGTCGTTCATAAATCCTGTGATACGCCGGGGCGCGGCGGGCGTAAAGCGGCCCCGACCGCGGGCGGCCCAGCTATCCACAGGAATAAGCCACCCGCATCCGACCGTCCCGATATCCCCGCAAAATCTCCGCAGAGGGCCAAGGCGCCGAACGAGGCGCGGCGCTTGTTTCCCCTTCTCCCCAGGAGGGATGTCGACGTTTCCCGCCACCTTCTCCGACGGGGAAATTGACGCCGGGCTTCCCGGTATCCCGAATCGCGGAATGGTCTATAGTTTCTTTATGCGGCGCTTCGTCTTCCTCTCTTTCCTGCTGCTCGGCTGGGTCTTCTATGTCCTTAGCGGAGGAGCCGACTTCGTGCCGCGCGGGGTGCGACCGGCGCCCGTGGTCGCGGCGCGAACCGACCCCGCGCCGATCCGGCCGACCGGCACTTTGGCGGCACGCACCACCCCGGTGCTCGCGCCGCGCCAAACGACCCAGGCGCCCAAACCCACCCCCACCCTGGCCGTCGACACCCCGCAGAGCGTGGCGCCGCGCGGCAACCTCGCCGCCGCGCTGGCCACCGACCAGCCCCGGGGCGAGCTGCAGCTTGCCTCCCTGGCCCAGGGTGCCGCGGGACTTCGCGAGATGGCCACCGCCACCGAGACGCCGCAGGACGCGCCCGCCGTCGAGGAAACCGCCGCCGACATCCGCCAGATCACCGGGCTCAGGGTCAACATGCGGGAAGGCCCCGGCACCATCTATCCAGTGATCGCCCGGCTGCAGCTTGGCGACGAGGTCGAGGTTCTGGACAGATCGGGCACCGGCTGGCTGCGGCTGCGCGGCCCGGACCGGCAGATTGGCTGGATCGCCGCCTCTCTGGTCGGTCGGAAAGCACCCTGAGCAGACCCCGGGATGACCGCGCGTCGCGATGCCGCACGGCCGATGGACATGTGAGTATTTGTGCAGAGATAACAGCGGGAGGGCGCGAAAACCGGCCCGCCACCCGCCCTCGCGCCGCCCGGGTCAGCCGACGGATTGCCCCGGCGCGGATTTCCGCTCATAGCTTGCGGCGGGCACAGGATCAAAGACGGACAAGCGATGCAGAAAACCATCCTGATTACCGGCTGCTCCTCGGGCATCGGACATGACGCGGCGATGGGGCTGCGGGAAAGGGGCTGGCGCGTCTTCGCCGCCTGCCGTCAGCAGCGCGATTGCGACCGGCTGCGCGCCCAGGGCTTCGACAGCCCGCGGATCGACTATACCGACACCGCCAGCATCGAGACCGGCCTCGCCCAGGTGCTGACGGCAACCGGCGGCCGGCTCGACGCCCTGTTCAACAATGGAGCGCATGGGCTGAACGCGGCGGTGGAGGATCTGCCCGTCGAGGGGCTGCGTGCCATCTTCGAGGCGAATTTCTTCGGCTGGCACGAGCTGACCCGCCGGGTGATCCCGGTGATGCGGGCCCAGGGGCACGGGCGGATCGTGCAATGCTCTTCCTCGCTCGGGCTGGTCTATATGCCCTGGCGCGGCGCCTATGCCGCGACCAAACACGCGCTCGAGGCGTTTTCCGACACCATGCGGATCGAACTGGCGCCGGCCGGCATCGCGGTGGTGCTGATCGAACCCGGCCCCATCGGCACCAAGTTCCGCGAAAACGGGCGGGCCTATTTCGAACGTTTCATCGACTGGCAGTCCTCGCCGCGCCGCAAGGATTATCAAGACAAGCTGATCCCCCGCATGTACGAGGCGACCGGCCCCGACCCTTTCGAGCTGCCGCCCCGGGCGGTCACCGCCAAGCTGATTCGCGCGCTCGAGGCGAAACGGCCGCACCCGCGCTATTATGTGACGGTGCCGACCTATCTGGGCGGCTATCTGCGCCGGGTGCTGTCAAGCCGTGCCACCGACTGGCTGGTCAGGCGACTCTAGAAAAACGGGTCGCTTTTAGGCGCCCCCTGGCTTAGATGTCAGGCAAGAGGAGAGCCAAGCGAGGGCAAGATGGGAGATCCGCTGTTCGTGATCGTGTTGCTGGCGGTGCTGGCAGTGGCGGTCGTGCTGATGCTGGGCATCGGCGGCTTCGCCAAGGGCGGCGCCTTCAACGCCAAATATTCCAACAAGCTGATGCAGCTTCGCATCGTGCTGCAGGTGATCGCGGTTCTTCTGATCCTGCTCTATATCTATCTCAAACGACAGGGAGGGGCCTGAGCTTGGTCGTTCTCAACAAGATCTACACCCGCACCGGCGACAAGGGCGATACCGCGCTCGGCAATGGTGCGCGGGTGCCGAAATACGCCCCCCGCGTTGATGCCTATGGCACGGTGGACGAACTGAATGCCTTTCTGGGCGTGGCGCGTCTGGCTTCCACCGGCACCGAGATGGACACGGCACTGGCCCGGATCCAGAACGATCTGTTCGACCTGGGCGCCGATCTCTGCCGGCCGGAGATGGAGAAAGACGCCGAGACGGACTATCCGCCGCTGCGCATCATCGCCAGCCAGGTGACCCGGCTGGAACATGAGATCGACGCGATGAACGCGAGCCTGCAACCGCTGCGCAGCTTCATCCTGCCGGGCGGATCGACGCTGGCCGCGCAGCTTCACGTCTGCCGCACGGTGTCGCGCCGGGCCGAACGCGCCACTGTCGAGTTGGCGGCGCGGGAAGCCGTCAACCCCGAGGCGGTGCGCTATCTCAACCGGCTGAGCGACTGGTTCTTCGTCGCCGCCCGCAGCGCCAATGACGGCGGTGCCGGCGACGTGCTCTGGGTGCCCGGCGCCACCCGCTGACGCGGCAGCTTTCCCTTCCCCCTCGCACAGAACCCCGCGGCATTTTCGCGATTTCACGTTCAAACGCGGCGTCTCTGCGAGAAATCCCTTCGATTTTCCTCTGTTTTCCGCGTGACACAGAGGCTAACACATGGCGGAACGTACGAGCCGCCCTGATTTTCTGGGCACACCAACCAAGGAGACACACGCATATGAAGGTGCTGGTACCTGTCAAGCGCGTGATCGATTACAACGTGAAAGTCCGTGTGAAAGCGGATGGAACGGGTGTCGATCTTGCGAACGTGAAGATGTCGATGAACCCGTTCGACGAAATCGCGGTGGAGGAAGCGATCCGTCTGAAGGAAGCAGGCAAGGCCGAAGAGGTCGTGGTTGTTTCGATCGGCGTCAAGCAGGCGCAGGAAACCCTCCGCACCGCGCTGGCCATGGGCGCCGACCGCGCGATCCTGGTTGTCGCCGCCGATGACGTGCACACCGACATCGAGCCGCTGGCGGTCGCCAAGATCCTGGCGAAGATCGTCGAAGCCGAACAGCCGGGCCTGGTTCTGGCCGGCAAGCAGGCGATCGACAACGACATGAACGCCACCGGTCAGATGCTGTCGGCCCTGCTGGGCTGGTCGCAGGCTACCTTCGCAAGCGAGCTTAGCGTTGATGGCGACAGTGCCGTGGTCACCCGTGAGGTCGACGGCGGCCTGCAGACCATCAAGGTCAAGATGCCGGCGATCATCACCGTCGACCTGCGTCTGAACGAGCCGCGCTATGCGAGCCTGCCGAACATCATGAAGGCGAAGAAGAAGCCGCTGGATGAGAAGACCGCCGCCGATTACGGCGTCGATGTCTCCCCGCGTCTGGAAATCGTCAAGACCACCGAGCCTGCCGCCCGTCAGGCCGGCGAGATCGTGGCCGATGTCGACACGCTGGTGGCGAAACTCAAAGAGAAGGGGATCATCTGATGGCTGTTCTGCTGCTTGCCGAAGTCACCGATGGGGTGCTGGCCGTTGACGCCACCGCCAAGGCGGTCTCTGCTGCGAAAGCCCTGGGCGATGTGACCGTTCTCTGCGCCGGGGCCTCGGCCGCCGCCGCGGGTGAAGCCGCCGCCAAGATCGACGGCGTGTCGAAGGTGCTGGTCGCCGAGGATGCGGCGCTGAGTCATCGCCTGGCCGAAGCCACCGCCGCGCTGATCGTGTCGCTGGCCGGCGACTACAGCCATATCGTGGCGCCCTCGACCACCGATTCGAAGAACATCCTGCCGCGCGTCGCCGCTCTGCTGGACGTGATGGTGCTGTCGGATGTGACCGCTGTGGTCGATGCCGACACCTTCGAGCGCCCGATCTATGCCGGCAACGCGATCCAGACCGTGAAGTCGAAGGACGCCAAGAAGGTCATCACCTTCCGCACCTCGACCTTCGAAGCCGCTGGTCAAGGTGGTGCAGCGGCAGTCGAAACCGTCGCGGCCGCCGGCAACCCCGGCCTCAGCGAATGGGTCGAGGACAAGGTCGCGGCCTCGGATCGTCCGGAACTGACCTCGGCCAAGATCGTGGTCTCGGGCGGCCGTGGCGTCGGCTCGGAAGAAGACTTCAAGATCATCGAAGCCCTGGCCGACAAGCTGGGTGCCGCCGTCGGCGCCTCGCGCGCTGCGGTCGATTCGGGCTATGCTCCGAACGACTGGCAGGTGGGTCAGACCGGCAAGGTGGTCGCCCCCGATCTCTATGTCGCAATCGGCATCTCCGGCGCGATCCAGCACCTCGCCGGCATGAAGGACTCGAAGGTCATCGTCGCGATCAACAAGGATGAAGAGGCGCCGATCTTCCAGGTTGCCGATTACGGCCTCGTCGCGGACCTGTTCCAGGCCGTGCCCGAGCTGACCTCGAAGCTCTGATCACTCATCAGTCCTTCCGGACCTCTTCGCCGAGATCGGGATCGGAAGGATCACATGGGACAAAATAGAAGGCCCGCCGGTTTCGGCGGGCCTTTTGCTTGGCGCCCGCTCACCCCAGGGCGCGCAGCCGGTCCGCCACCCGGGCCGCGATGGTCCGATGCATCGCGGGCCCCGGCATATGTTCGGCGCTTGGCGCCTGCAGCGGGCCATAGACCATCTTCTCCAGCTCGCCGTCCTGTTCTCCGGCCGGCACCACCGGCACCTCGATCAGACCGAGACTGCGCCCCGCGACCCGGTCGATCAGTGACCGCGTGACCAGCAGGGGATCAGCACCGAGCGGCTCACCGCCCTGCGGCCAGTGATCGGGATATTGCAGCCAGAGGAGCAGCACCCGCCCCTCAAGCGCGCGCAGCAGCCGTTCCATCCGGTCCAGCCAGATGCCACGCAGTTCCGCCCGAATCTCGGCGAACCGGTCGGAGCCGCACCGCAGCAGGCTGTTGAGCAGATGCTTGGTGAAGTGGAACTCGGTGAAATCGACCTCGGGATAGAGCGCGATCAGCCGGTTGCTCGGTGCCAGGAACCGGTCATTGCGGCGCGGATGCACCCGGTAATAGCGATTCGACAGGTTCTGCGCCCCGGGCAGTTGCAGCACCACAGCCTCGGCCCCGGCCGCGGCCCGCATCAGCGCGGCGTCGCTCAGCAGCGTGTCGAGCCCGGAGTTGGCGCAGCCCAGATTGAGACAGGCCTGCCCGGTCAGCCGGTCGATCAACGCCGGGAAAGGTGTCTGCACGAAGCGCCCGAAGGTCTCGCTGCCGCCGAGAAAGGCGAAATATGGGGTCTCTGGCACCCCACAGGGCCCCCGCACCCAGAGCTGAGAGCCCGGAAGCCGGCATGTCGGCTGGTCCAGCGCCCCGGCGCCCGAAATCTGATAGCTCATTTCGCCCCCCGGCAGTCACGGCAAGGACTTAGCCTGCGACCGGCAAGGTTGCGATTCGGCTAATGCGCGCATTTGAGGCAAATTGAGTCGTTCACGCCCTCTTGTCCGCCCCGGGGCCGGCCCGGTATGGTCACGCCGAAACCGCTAGGAAAGGCAGGCTCATGAGCATTCAGACAATCGGCGTGATCGGGGCGGGACAAATGGGCAACGGGATCGCCCATGTCATGTCCCTCGCCGGTTACGACGTGGTGATGTCCGATATCAGCCAGGATGCGCTGAACCGGGCGATGGAGACCATCCGCAGCAACATGAGCCGCCAGGTCTCGCGCGGGAAACTGCCCGAGACGGAGATGAACGCCGCGCTGGCGCGGATCAAGACGACGCTCGATCTGGCCGATATCGGCGCCTCGGATCTGGTGATCGAGGCCGCGACCGAGCGTGAGACCGTGAAGCAGGCGATCTTCGAGGATCTGCGGCCGCATCTGCGCCCCGACACCATCCTGACCTCGAACACCTCCTCGATCTCGATCACCCGGCTGGCCAGCCGCACCGACCGGCCGGAAAAATTCATGGGCTTCCACTTCATGAACCCGGTGCCGGTGATGAAGCTGGTCGAGCTGATCCGCGGCATCGCCACCGACGAGCCGACCTATCGGGCCTGTCTGGGCGTGGTGGAACGGCTGGGCAAGACCGCAGCCAGCGCCGAGGATTTCCCCGGCTTCATCGTCAACCGCATCCTGGTGCCGATGATCAACGAGGCTGTCTATACGCTCTATGAGGGCGTCGGTAACGTGAAGTCGATCGACATGGCGATGAAACTGGGCGCCAACCATCCGATGGGGCCGCTGGAACTGGCGGATTTCATCGGGCTGGACACCTGCCTTGCGATCATGAACGTGCTGCACGACGGGCTGGCGGATACCAAATACCGCCCCTGCCCGCTCCTGACCAAATATGTCGAGGCCGGCTGGCTGGGTCGCAAGACCAAGCGCGGCTTTTACGACTATCGCGGCGAGGAGCCGGTGCCGACGCGCTGAGATCGCGCATCGGCGACACGGAGGGGGGCCCATCGGGCCCCTTTTCTATTCGACAGTAGGCGATCGCGGCGCGGGTCGGAGCGGGGCGCTGCCCCGCACCCCGGGATATTTAAAGCTAGAAAAAGGCAGGGACAGCGCAGAGCGACCGTGTCAGAGCCGGTCGGGGTGCTGGTCCAGTTCCAGCACGTAGTTCCGCAGCCAGGCCATGAAGCCGCGGGTGTCTTTCTGCAGCGGCGCCATCTGATCGTCGGTCAGCACCTTGCCGATCACCGGCGCCTGCGGCTTGTGGCAGGCGCGGACGATTTCGTGCAGCAGCAGGCCCTGGCGCAGGATCGGGGAAATCTGGCAGGAGATCTGATAGGCGCGCGAATTGCGGCCCGGGAAATAGATCGGCACCACCTTGGCACCCGACTTGCGGATCATCTTGGCGGTGAAGGCATGCCATTCACGTTCGACCGGCGGCCCCCACCATGTATCCGAGGACATCACCACGCCCGAGGGGAATAGCGCCACGACGCCGCCCTCGGCCAGATGCGACATCGCCTTGCCACGCATCTCGACCATCTTGCGTTGCGCATCGGGGTCGTGCGGGAAGGGCACCGGGATCATGAAAGAGGTCGCAGCCTCGTCCAACCCGGTCAGCACCGAGCGGGTGAGGATCCGGTAATCGAGCCGGACGCGGCCGATCAGCTCGGCCAGGATCATGCCGTCGACCATGCCGTGCGGATGGTTGGCCACCACCACCACCGGTCCGTCCTTGGGGATATTGGCGATCTGTTCCGCCGGCGTCTGCAGGTCGATTCCCATCACGTCGAGCGCGCCGCGCCAGAATTTCTGGCCGCGGAAATCGGCGTTCAGCTTCTCGAACTTGTTGACCATCCTGAGGATGCTCGGCTTGCCGGTCACCCATTCGATCGCCTTGATCGCCAGCGAGGTCCAGCGATCATCGAAAGAGTTGGAATAGGTCAGCGTGCGGCGGTCGTAGACCTCGCCCTCAGCCTGAGCTCCGGGCACACCCGCAGGTGTGGAGAGCCCGGAATTGCTGTTATGCGAAGTCTCGACCAATGTGCCTGTTCCCGTTTATCACGACGCCGGCGCGTGATCGCGCTCAGTACTCCTCGCCGAACTTGTCGGCGACCAGCGCCTCAAGCGCATCGGCCAGCGCTTCAGAGTCTGGCCCCGTCGTCTCAACGTCAATAGTCGTTCCCTTGGACGCTGCCAACATCAAAAGCCCCATGATGCTGTCTCCCGAGGCGGTCATACCGTCGCGGGAGACCTCGGCACGGGCATCGAAACCTTCGACCACCTCGACCAGCTTGGCCGAAGCCCGGGCATGCAGCCCCTTTTCGTTCACGATTTTCAGTGTGCGTCGTGTCATTTGGTCCGTCAGGCGTCGTTGAGGCTGATGTTGCGGCTGTTGATATACTTGCGTCCCGCCTCCATGGCATCGCGGACCGCATCGCCGATCGGCAACTGGCGGCTTTTCGCCAGCTTGATCAGCATCGGCAAATTCGCCCCATAAAGAATGCGGCGATCGGAGGGGGTGCAGGCCCGCAGGCTGAGGTTCGATGGCGAACCGCCGAAGAGATCGGTCACCAGCACCACCCCGTCGCCGGTATCGACGGCATCGGCGGCGACGCAGATCTCTCGCTGCTTGGCATCCCGGTCATGCTCCGGTTCGATCGAGATCGCCACCATGCCCGGCTGCTTGCCGATCACATGTTCGATGGCAGCCAGATATTCCTTGGCCAGCCCCCCATGCGCGACAATGACAATTCCGATCATCCGATCCCTATCCGTTCCGCTGGCTGTCCAGCTCGCGGTGCCTAATTGACACCTGCCGGCCATCCTCTGCAAGGGCCTTCGCCAGCGTTTCCGCCAAGGTGACCGATCGGTGCTGGCCACCGGTACAGCCGAAAGCGATCGACAGATGCGCCTTGCCCTCCTGGGTATAGGCCGGCAGCAGAAAGCGAGTGAGATCGAGCACCCGTTCGAAGAAGGGCGCGAACAGCGGGTCGGCGGCGACATGGGCGGCGACCGCCGGGTCACGACCATCGAGAGCGCGCAATGCTGGCACCCAATAGGGATTCGACAGAAAGCGGCAATCAAACACCATGTCGATGCCGCGCGGCAGCCCGCGCTTGTAGGAAAAGCTGTGCACCGTCAGCGCCAGGGCGCGACCGGTATCGGGGGCGAACCAGCGTTCGATCTCTTCCCGCAGCTGATGGACGTTCATGTCCGACGTATCGATCAGCGTATCGGCCCGCTCCCGCAGCGGCGCCAGCAGCCCGAGTTCGCGCCGGATGCCGGTTTCCGGGCTTTCCGCCGGGGCCAGCGGATGTCTGCGGCGGGTTTCCGAGAAGCGCCGCAGCAGCACATCGTCGCGGCAATCGAGGTAGAGCACCGTCAGTTCGGTATCGGCACGCGACGAGAGCGTCTCGATCAGCTCGAGCAGACCCTCGGCCGAGAATTCGCGGTTGCGCGGGTCCATCCCCAGCGCCAGCGGACGGGTCGGGGCCGGGCCGTCGAGCAGCAGCGGCACCAGCCTGAGCGGCAGGTTGTCGATCGCCTCGAACCCCAGATCCTCGAGCGCGTGGATGGCAGTCGACCGCCCGGCCCCCGAAGGGCCGGTGACCAGTACCAGCCGGAATGGACTGTTGGAGCTGTCCTCTGTCATGTCGTGCGCTGCCCGGTCCTGAGAAATTGCATCAGAGATGCAGCAAAATGTGGGATCTCGCTGCGCAGAAGCAAGGTGATCTCACATCCCAGTATCGAAGTGTTGCGCGCGGGCGGCAGGCGGTGCACCTCGGGCGTGTCGAGATCGAGAAGCGCAAAGACCGGGGTGGGCCCGGTGGGCTCCGCATGCAGCAGGCCGAGGCCACGGGCCTCGATCAGCCCTTCGATGGCCTCGGGGGCGGAGGCGACCAGCCCGTCGCCCTGCCGGGTGAGGATGGTGCGGTCATCGCTGACCAGTCCGGCGCCCAGGGCCATCAGGTTCAGCGCCATGCCGGACTTGCCGCTGCCCGAGGCGCCGGAGATCAGAAGAGCGCGGCCGCACAGGGCGACGCAACTGGCATGCAGCGTCTCGCTGTCTCTGTCCGCCATGGATCAGACCGGCAGGCCGACGACGAAGCGCGCACCCAGCGGGTCAGAGGTGACATCGGCTTCGGTCGGGCGGATGTTCTCGGCCCAGATCACCCCGCCATGCGCCTCGACGATCTGTTTCGAGATCGCCAAACCGAGGCCGGAGTTATTGCCGAAATGCTCCTCGGGGCGCTGCGAATAGAACCGCTTGAAGATCTTGGTCAGCGCCTCTTCCGGGATACCGGGGCCGGTATCCTCGACCACCACCAGCACCCGGTTCTGCCGCTTGCGGGCCCAGACGCGGATCGCGTCGCCCTCTTCGCAGAAGGAAATCGCGTTGGTGATCAGATTGACGAAGACCTGCGCCAGCCGCGCCTCGAGCCCGAGAATCACGATCGGCTCCTTCGGCAGATCGGCGATATAGTCGATCCCCTTGGCGCGGGCATCCTCGCCCAGATACTGGTTGAGATTGCCCAGCATGGTCAGCAGGTCGAAGCTTTCCTGCTCTTCCTTCACCAGCTCGGCATCCAGCCGCGAGGCGTTCGAGATGTCGCTGACCAGCCGGTCCAGCCGGCGCACGTCATGTTCGATGACATCCAGCAGCTTTTCGCGCTGATCCTCGCGCTTGATCATCCTCAGGGTGCCGACCGCCGATTGCAGGCTGGCCAGCGGGTTCTTGATCTCATGCGCCACATCGGCGGCGAATTGTTCATTGCCGTCGATCCGGTTGTAAAGCGCCGAGACCATGCCCCTGAGCGCACGGCTGAGGCGGCCGATCTCGTCCGGACGCGCGGTCAGATCGGGGATGCGGACGCGTCCGGGGCTCATCTTGCGGGCGTTGCGGTCGCGCCCGAGTTCCGCCGCCTCGGCCAGATCACGCAGCGGATTGGCAATGGTCGAGGCCAGAACCAGGCTGAGACC
The DNA here is from genome assembly GCF_048268305.1 of Pseudodonghicola sp. Taxonomy (NCBI): domain Bacteria; kingdom Pseudomonadati; phylum Pseudomonadota; class Alphaproteobacteria; order Rhodobacterales; family Paracoccaceae; genus Pseudodonghicola; species Pseudodonghicola sp. Next base: position 62,262 of record NZ_JBLWVT010000004.1, on the reverse strand, counting down.
GACCGAAACCAGCAGCGCGATCACGAACATCTGCAGCACCCGTTCGCGTTCGTCGCGGATCAGCGCCTCGATCTCTCCCGCAGGGCTGACCAGCGCCAGCGCCCCGACCGGCTTGCCGGCCTGCAGGATCGGGGTAACGGCGGCAAGTTCGGCGCGGCGGCTGCCGGGGCTCAGGGTTCCGACCTGGGTGGCGCCGGTTTCAAGCGCCGCGGGCACCACCGTCCTGAGCTGGACCTCGACCGGCGCGTCCTGCGTCGGGTGGTTCGCAGCCAGAAGCCCCGCCAGCCCGCCCCAGAGCGCCGACAGCCCATCGCTGATCGGAGTGCGCCCGCTGCCAGCCTCGGGCCGGACGGGCAGGTCTGCGCCAGTCCCCCGGATCTGTCCCACCACCTGACCGGTCGTGTCGAAGATCACGACCTCGCTGCCCTCGCGCAGGGTCAGCGCCGCCAATGTATCCGCCACGTCGACACCGTCGCCGGTAACCAGATTCACCGGCCCGCGCTTGGGGAGCTGCGCCTCGAAGACATTGGCGATCAGCCGCGCCTCTCCCGCCAGCACATTGGCGCGCTGCGCCACCAGATTGTCGCGCGAGCTGTTGAGATAGAGCAGGCCGGCAACCAGGATGATCAGGGCGATCAGATTGAAGATGATGATCTTGCGGGTCAGCGGCGAGCCGCGCAGAGAAAAGAACCCGCGCCGGTCGCGCTTGGCGCGCAATTCCTCGGCCACGGTGCTGCGCGGAGCGACCCAGTCGTCGCCCAGCACGACATCACCGTCGTGACGCAATTGAGAGGAACCGGTATCGCGCACATCAACCCTTTCGGCAAACACATCCGGGGAACATCCCCGGACAGCCGTTATTCTTCGTTATAGCGATAGCCAATCCCGTAGAGCGTCTCAATCGCCGAGAAATCGGGATCGGCGCTGCGCATCTTCTTGCGCAGACGTTTGATGTGGCTGTCGATGGTGCGATCATCGACATAGACCTGATCATCATAGGCCACGTCCATCAGCTGATCGCGGCTTTTGACGAAACCGGGGCGCTGTGCCAGGGCCTGCAACAGCAGGAATTCGGTGACGGTCAGCGACACGTCCTTGCCCTTCCAGACCACAGAATGGCGCAGCGGATCCATCCGCAGGTTGCCCCGCTCCATCACCTTGGCCTCGGGGCCGGCGCCGACGGCATCGCCCGACACTGCCTCTTGCCGGCGCAGCAGGGCGCGAATCCGTTCGACCAGCAGACGTTGAGAGAAAGGTTTCTTGACGTAGTCGTCCGCGCCCATGCGCAGGCCGAGCACCTCGTCGATCTCATCATCCTTGGAGGTGAGGAAGATCACCGGCATCTGGGTCTTCTGCCGCAACCGCTGCAGCAGATCCATGCCGTCCATCCGCGGCATCTTGATGTCCAGGACCGCCATATCGGGCAGTTTCTTGTTGAAGGCGTCCAGCGCCGCCTGCCCGTCGTTGTAGGTTTCGACCTCGAATCCCTCGGCCTCGAGGGTCATGGAAACGGAGGTCAGGATATTTCTGTCATCATCAACCAAAGCGATCTTTGACATCGGGTTCACCTATCTGCTCGAGACTGCCATATTTTTTCCCATATCCTGCCCTTTTTTCGCGTTGCGAATCAATCCTTAACTGCGAATCGCGCGGTCTTTGCGTTCTCAGGACAGCAGAAATTCCTTAAGCGCGGTTGAATTGTCGCATGTCTCCGAGGCAACGCGTCGCATGGTTGCGCTAAACATCGCCATGGTGGCGCTAACTGTGCCAAAGCGTCCTGTTCAAGCCCGAAAACGTCATGCTAAGAGGCGCCGCATCGGGAATTACGCCCGATCATCGCCCCGAACAGCGATTGAACGACACGCGACGCCAGCCGCCGCCACAGGAGAATGAACGTATGACATCTGGACGGGTCAATCCCCAATTCCGCCTCGAAGACCAAGGCATCGAGGGTCTGGGCAATGTGTATTACAACCTGATTGAGCCGGCCCTGATCGAAGCCGCGCTTAAACGCGACGAGGGCACCCTGGGCAAAGGCGGCGCGTTCCTGGTCACCACCGGCAAGTTCACCGGCCGCTCGCCCAAGGACAAGCACATCGTCAAGACCGACAGCGTGGCCGACACCATCTGGTGGGAAAACAATGCCGAGATGTCGCCCGAAGCCTTTGACGTGCTCTATGCCGATATGCTCGAGCACATGAAGGGCCGCGACTATTTCGTCGAGGATCTGGTCGGCGGCGCCGACCCCGAATATGCGATCAACGTCCGCATGGTGACCGAACTGGCCTGGCACGGCCTGTTCATCCGCCACCTGCTGCGTCGCCCCGAGCGCGAAGCGCTGAACAGCTTCGTCGCCGATTTCACCATCATCAACTGCCCCAGCTTCAAGGCCGACCCGGCCCGTCACGGCTGCCGCACCGATACGGTGATCGCGCTGAACTTCGACAAGAAGCTGATCCTGATCGGCAACACCGAATACGCGGGCGAGAACAAGAAATCGGTCTTCACCCTGCTGAACTACCTGCTGCCGGAAAAAGGCGTGATGCCGATGCATTGCTCGGCCAACCACGCGGTCGGCAACCCGGTCGACACCGCGATCTTCTTCGGCCTGTCGGGCACCGGCAAGACCACGCTTTCGGCCGACCCGGCCCGCGTGCTGATCGGCGACGACGAACACGGCTGGTCGGAGAACGGCACCTTCAACTTCGAAGGCGGCTGCTATGCCAAGACCATCAACCTGAGCGCCGAGGCCGAGCCGGAAATCTATGCCACCACGCATAAGTTCGGCACCGTGATCGAAAACATGATCTACGATCCGGAAACCTTCGAGCTGGACTTCAAGGACAGCTCGCTGACCGAGAACATGCGCTGCGCCTACCCGCTGGACTATATCTCCAACGCGTCGGAAACCTCGCTGGGCGGCCATCCGAAGAACATCATCCTGCTGACCTGCGACGCCTATGGCGTGCTGCCGCCGATCTCGCGGCTGACCCCGGCCCAAGCGATGTACCACTTCCTGTCTGGCTTCACCTCGAAGACCCCGGGCACCGAGCGCGGTGTGGTCGAACCCGAGCCCACCTTCTCGACCTGCTTCGGCGCCCCCTTCATGCCGCGCCGGCCGGAAAGCTATGGCAAGCTGCTGCAGGAAAAGATCGCCAAACACGGCGCCACCTGCTGGCTGGTCAACACCGGCTGGACCGGCGGCTCCTTCGGCGTCGGCTCGCGGATGCCGATCAAGGCCACCCGCGCGCTGCTGACCGCCGCCCTGGAAGGCTCGCTGAACGAGGCCGAGTTCCGCAAGGACGAAAACTTCGGCTTCGAGGTTCCGGTCGCGGTTCCGGGCGTCGACACCCAGCTTCTGGACCCGCGCCAGACCTGGACCGACAAGGATGCCTATGACGCCCAGGCCGCCAAGCTGGTCAAGATGTTCGCCGCGAACTTCCAACAATATGTCGACCATATCGATGACGACGTGAAAGCCGTCGCCATCGGCTGAGGGGTCCCTCAGCGCTGAGACAGCAGACCCCGGCCGCAACGCCGGGGTTTTTCTTTGCCGCAAATCCAGGCCTGGAACAGATCGCGGACGGGGGCGCTGCCCCCGCACCCCCGCCGTATTTTCACCGAGAAGAAGGGGGACGCCGGCCTCAGCCCACCCGGCCGGCGATCATGTCGCGGGTGCGCACGGCGTATCGGTCCGTCATGCCCGAGACGAAATCGGCCAGCGCGTGCAGCGCGGTATAATCGTCCACGACGCCGCGCAGATCGAGATCGGTGGCGCGGATCAGCTTGCCCCAATAGCCGCTTTTCAGGGCCTCCGGCTCCCACCCCTCGGCCTTCAGCGCCTCGAACAACCCGTGGAAATGATCCAGCAGGTCATGCAGCACCTGCCGCCCGGCGATCTCAAGTTCAGTCTTGCGCCGCGCGGTGAAGATGCGCGCGTTGGAGATATCCTTCAGTTCACCGAAGGCGCCGGCCTTGGCGGAGACTTCCATCAGCCCATCGCTGAAGGTTCCCTCCATGATCGCCTCATAGTGATCCATGAAGGCATCGACCGCCGCGTCGATCGCGCGGCCGATCGCCAGCGCCCGACGCGATGCCACGATCTCATGCGCCGTCATCCCCTCGGCATCGGGCCAATCCGGGGCGGCGATGCTTTCGAGGATTTCGATCACCTGCGCTGTCGGCAGATCGCCGATGGTGGCGGCGTCCTCGAGATCGAGAATGCGGTAACAGATGTCATCCGCCGCCTCGACCAGGAAGGCCAGCGGATGGCGCGCCCACCAACGACTGGCACCCTCGCCCCGTTGCGGCAGGCCGAGCGCGGCGGCGGTTTCGGCAAAGAGGCTTGCCTCGGTCTCGAACACGCCGAATTTCTTCAGCCCGACATAGGGGGCGGAGCCGCTGACGGCGGCCGTGCAGGGGTATTTCATGAAGGCGCCCAGCGTCGCGTAAGACAGCCGCATGCCACCCTCGCGCCGCCCCATCTCCAGCGATGCGGCGATGCGGAACCCCTGGGCATTGCCCTCGAAAGCGGTGAATTCGGCCTGACGCGCCCCGATCTTTGCCGCCAGCGCCGCATCCCGCGCGAAGAGCCCAGCAAACCATTCGCCGATGCTCGCCTCGCCGGAATGGCCAAAGGGCGGATTGCCGATATCATGCATCAGGCAGGCGGCCTGGACCACGCCGGCGATCACATGCTGCTGACCCTCGTCGAGCCTTGCCTCGTCGACCAGCCGCTGGCCCACCGCGATCCCCAGCGAACGGCCGACGCTGGAGGTTTCCATCGAATGGATCATCCGGTGATGCAGGTGATCATGATGCACCAGGGGGTGCACCTGGGTCTTCTGCGCCAGCCGGCGGAACGGTTGGGAGAACAGGATGCGGTCGTAATCTTGCAAAGAGGCCGGCCGGCCGGCGGTTTCCGTATACTCCGGGCGGCAGAGCCGTCCCGGGTTCAGCAGAGTATCCCATTCCATCGTCAGTCTCCGGCCTCTTGCAACTCAGGCCGGCAGAAAGTCACAGATCGCAGGTGGGGGCAACCTAGCCCATCAGGGCGCGGCGAATCAGGTTCAGCCCGGCGATCAGCAGCACCACCAGGGTGATCCTGCGAAAGGTGTCCTGTTCGATCCGGTCATGCACCCGACCGCCCAGCCACATGCCCAGGAGCACCGGCACCAGCAGCGCCACGGAAAACGGCAACGACGCCCGATTCAGCACACCCGAGCTCAGATGCGCGCCCAAGAGCGCCAGCGCGCCGAGCCCGTAGATCACCCCCTGCACCCGCACCTGTTCGGTCTTCGGCGTGCTGATGGCGGTGAGATAGGCCACCGTCGGCGGCCCCCAGACCCCGGAGACCCCACCGATCGCGCCCGCCAGCGCCGCCACCATCGCCTCGATCCGGGTGGAGGGTTCGGCCATGTGGAATTTCACCCCGACAAGCTGCATCAGGCAGAAGAGGGTGATCAGCACCCCCAGCACCAGCAACATCACCTGCACCGGGATGATCGAGACCATCTGCGCGCTCGCCATCAGGAAGACACCGCCGACGATCAGGAACACCCGGAACCGCTTGATCGAATCGACCGCCGCCGCCACCCCCTGGCGCAGCGCCTGGATGCCATTGGTCACCAGCGTCGGCAGGATCAGCCCGGCCAGTGCCAGTTCGGGGGGCAGAAAGCTGCTGAGCCCCGAAATCAGGATCAGGGGCAGGGCAAATCCCACCATGCCTTTGACCAGCCCCGCCACCAGGGCAAGGGCGAAGGCAAGGATCATCTGGTCGGGGCTCATCAGGGCGGTCATCATATCCATGCGCCTCTCTTAGCATCCCGAACCGGCGCTGCACTGCAAAATTTACCACGCAACTATCGAACGCAAGCAATGCCTTGAGTGAATTTTTGTTGCGCTGCGACTGCGAAAGAATTAGGAGCAATCGACCGCTGCCCGCGCGGACGATTCATGCCCCATGCTGATGAGGAGCCCAAGCCGATGACCGATACCGCCCTTCTGCCCGACCTGCTGACGCTGACCGGCGCCGCGATTCCCTCTGCCGTGATCGTGATGGATGTCGCCAAGGCGAAACTGCGCGACGAGCTGAGCGAGGGCGGCAAGGTCTCGGCCGCGCTGCTGGAGCAGAATCAGGCCGCCGCCCATGGTCTGTCCTGGCTTGCCACCTATGTCGAGGCGCTGCGCCAGATGCAGGCCTGGGCCGAGCGGCTGCGGGCAGATGGCAAGTTCGGCGAGGTGGAGCAGTTGATCCATCAGATCACCTTCGGCGAATACCTGGCCCAGATGCAGGGCGGCATCCCGATGAGCCAGGGGGAAATCCTGCGTCTCCCCGCGCTGGGGCTGACTGCCGAGGACATGGCGCCGCTGCACGACGCCCCGGTCGCCGCGCTGGTGGCCGGCGGCAATACCCCCGCCGCCCGCGCCCGTCTGGTCACCCTGATGCAGGAGCGCGCGGCGGAAACCACCGTCGGCGCCACCGGGCTGGACGAAGAGCTGGAGATGATCCGCGACCAGTTCCGCCGCTTCGCGCTGGAAAAGGTCGAGCCCTTCGCCCATGAGTGGCACCTGAAGGACGAGCTGATCCCGATGGAGATCATCGAGGAGCTGGCCGAGCTGGGCGTCTTCGGCCTGACCATCCCGGAGAACCTTGGCGGCCTTGGGCTGTCGAAAGCCTCGATGGTGGTGGTCTCGGAAGAACTCTCGCGCGGCTATATCGGGGTCGGCAGCCTCGGCACCCGGTCGGAGATCGCGGCCGAGCTGATCCTGGCCGGGGGCACCGACGAGCAAAAGGAACACTGGCTGCCGAAGATCGCCAGCGGGGAGATCCTGCCGACCGCCGTCTTCACCGAGCCGAACACCGGGTCCGACCTCGGCTCGCTGCGCACCCGCGCGGTGAAAAATGCCGCGGGTGATTACGAGGTGACCGGCAACAAGACCTGGATCACCCACGCGGCGCGCACCCATGTGATGACGCTGCTGGCGCGCACCGATCCGAACACCACCGATTACCGCGGCCTCAGCATGTTCCTGGCCGAGAAGATCCCCGGCACCGACGAGACCCCCTTCCCCACCCCCGGCATGACCGGCGGAGAGATCGAGGTTCTGGGCTATCGCGGCATGAAGGAATACGAGCTGGGCTTCGACGGCTTCAAGGTGAAGGGCGAGAACCTGCTGGGCGGTGAAGAGGGCAAGGGCTTCAAGCAGCTGATGCAGACCTTTGAAAGCGCCCGCATCCAGACCGCCGCCCGCGCCATCGGCGTGGCGCAATCGGCGCTGGACGTGGCGATGCAATATGCGCTCGACCGCAAGCAGTTCGGCAAGGCGCTGATCAACTTCCCGCGGGTCTCCGACAAGCTGGCGATGATGGCGGTCGAGATCATGGTGGCGCGTCAGCTCACCTATTACTCGGCCTGGCAGAAGGATCACGACAAGCGCTGCGACCTGGAGGCCGGGATGGCCAAGCTGCTGGGCGCCCGCGTCGCCTGGGCGGCGGCCGACAACGGGCTGCAGATCCACGGCGGCAACGGCTTCGCGCTGGAATACAAGATCAGCCGCATCCTTTGCGACGCGCGGATCCTGAACATCTTCGAAGGCGCCGCCGAGATTCAGGCGCAAGTGATCGCGCGGCGTCTACTGGGGTGAGACACGCCCGGAAAACAGTCCAGTGGACTGTTTTCAGTGTCGAACGGGCGGAGCCCGGGGGAAAGCGGCGTCCCGGAAACGCTCCAGTGGAGCGTTTCAGCCGCGAACGGGCGAAGCCCAGGGAACGGACACGCCCCGAGCTCTCGGCAACACATGACGATCCACCGGGACAGGCGCCGAAAGGCGCCTTTCTCTTGCCCGGGGGCCACTTTCGGGCGGGTGCGCCGTTGGGGGCTCTGCCCCCGTCGCGGCAGGCCGCGCCTCCCCCGCCGTATTTCGGACGAGAAGAAGGGGCAAGGCGCGCTCCTAAGCGGTCGGCGGGATGTCGATGCCCTCGAACCAGGGCTTGATGTCGATCACCGGGGTCATGTCGAAGGCGTCGGTGGCGTCGATGCCGATCTCTCCAGTCTCGAAATCGAGCGAGGTGATCCGCACCAAGGCCATGGCCACCGGATTGGGCCGCGCCGGCGAGCGCAGGGCGAAGGTGCCGCGCGGGCCCGAACCGTGGCGCGGCGCCTGCACGATAAGGTCGCGACGGCTCTGATCCATCCAGTAGAGCACCCAGATCCAGCGCCCGACCTCAAGCCCCTGCAGGCCCCGAACATAGGCCGGATCAAGGTCGATCCGCGCCCCGCCACCGCCGCCTTCGCGCGCTTGGGTCAGATTGCGCGGCGCCGTGCCGCGCGCCCAGTCCGAGCGGATATGGCCGATGAAGGCAACCTGGGCCGCCACCCTGTCGGCCGGATCAAACTCCAGCCGCTCCTCGCCCACGCGTGTTTCGTCCATCGCAGTCTCCTGTTGCTGATCCGATCAGACGCGGCAGCCGTCGGCGGCGCAAGAGACAGGATGTCGCCCGCAGTCACAACCGGCGCGCGAAGAGGTCGATGAACCGGCCGCGCGCTTCCGGCACCGGCCGATGCCCCAGCGCCGGCGCCAGCCGATGTTCAAGAAAATACCCGGTGGTGCGCAGCGCCTCGGCGATCTCGGCATCCGGCGCCGGCCCTTCGCCGCGCAGGCAGGGCGGCAGCGGCAGCAACCGGTCGGCCCACTCCCCCGCCCCGGACCGCGACACCGCCCGGCCGGACTTGGGCGAGACATAGATCAGCCCCGTGTTCGCCCCGGTGACGGCGCAGGACGACAGATCGAGGCCGAAGCCCAGGTCCTCCAGCAGCGCCAGCTCCCAGTTGAGATAGGCCAGCGGCCAGATGTCCTCCTGCCCCAGCAGGTCCATCAGCTGTTCGCTGCGCCGGTAGAGGCCCGGGTGCGGCGCCCGCTCCGGCAGGCTGAAGGACAATAGCGCGGTGACCGCATTCAACCCCGCCAGAGACAGCCGCCCCGACATCGCCGCCGCCGCCCGGCTGCGCAGGGGTTCCACCCTATAGCTGCCGATATGCTCCTCCAGCCGCGCCTGCCATTGCACATCGAGTTGAGCCCCCGGCTGCAGGAACGGCGCCAGCTTGCGGCTCGCCCCGCCGCGCACCACACCGGCATGGCGGCCGTGATCCTCGGTGAAGACCTCGATGATCGCCGCGCTCTCGCCATGGCGGCGCATGGTCAGCAATATGCCGTGATCGCGCCACTCCATCTTGCATCGCCTCTCGCCATCACGGCCCGCGGGGCCTTCTTCTCGGTCAAAATACTCCCAGGCGAGGTGCCCGCAAGGGCGACGGGAGCGACAACTCCAGGTCCGGGCGGGCTCAGCTCAGACCGTCCTCGTCCAGCAGGTGGCGGCCACGGCGGTCTTCCACCTCGACGACCCAGAGATCGGGATCAAAGCTGCGCTGGCGGGCAATGGCCTCATCGACCGCGCGCTCGTCGCCACGGGCCAGCTCGATCCATCTGCGGTCGCCGGTCATCAGATCGAACGATCGCTGAAAGACCACCGCCTGCCCATCGAGCGTGTTGAGCTTGACCAGCACCGCGCCGGCGGTGTCGTCGCCATGGGCGGTGACAAAGGCGGGAATCTCGTTCAGGCGCAAGCGGGTCAGATAGGCGTCGACCCAGATCCGGGCGGTCAGCCGCATCGGGCTCAGTTCCCGTCCTTGAACTCAAGCCCCATCTCGGAATAGCGCTCGGCCTCTTCCAGCCAGTTCGGCCGCACCTTCACCTGCAGGAACAGATGCACCTTGCGGCCGAGGAACTCTTCCAGCTCCTCCCGCGCAGCCTTGGAGATCGCCTTGATCGTCTCGCCCTTGTGGCCCAGCACGATGCCCTTGTGCCCATCGCGCATAACATAGACCACCTGGTCGATCCGGGCGGAGCCATCCTTGCGCTCTTCCCAGTTCTCGGTCTCGACGGTGAGCTGATAGGGCAGTTCCTGATGCAGGCGCAGGGTCAGCTTTTCCCGCGTCATCTCGGCGGCGATCATCCGCATCGGCAGATCGGCAATCTGATCCTCGGGATAAAGCCAGGGGTGTTCGGGCAATTGCCCGGCGAGCCAGCGCTTCAGAGCGGCGACGCCATAGCCCTTTTCGGCCGAGATCATGAAGGTCTCGGCAAAGGGGTAACGTTCGTTCAGATCCTTCGACAGCGCCAGCAACACCTCGGCCTTGACCCGGTCGATCTTGTTGATCGCCAGCGCCACCTTGCGACCCTTGCCGATGTCGGCGAGCCCTTCGAGGATCCGCTCCACCCCCGGGGTGACGCCGCGATGCGCCTCGACCATCAGCACGACGATATCGGCATCGGCCGCGCCGCCCCAGGCGGCGGCGACCATGGCGCGATCCAGCCGGCGGCGCGGCTGGAACAGGCCGGGCGTATCGACGAAGACGATCTGCGCCTCGCCCTCCATCGCGACGCCACGGATGCGGGCGCGGGTGGTCTGCACCTTGTGGGTGACGATCGACACCTTGGCCCCCACCATGGCGTTGGTCAGCGTGGATTTGCCCGCGTTGGGCTCTCCGATCAGGGCGACGAAGCCGGCGCGTTGGGTCATGGGGATCCTCTGGTTGAGCGTGCCTCCGGATAGAGGATCATAGGACCAATGGCCAGAGCGGAACAAGGGCAGAGCGGACCGCCACTGCCCGCGCGCAAAGGCTTTCCCCTCCATCGCGGCTGGAACCGTCGCCGGGGGCGGGCTAAGATATGCGCCGAAACAATCCAAACAGGGCCAAAATGTTCAACCACCTTGCCATCGGATCGAACGACATCGACGCGTCGGAGCAGTTCTATAATGCTGTGCTGGCCGTTCTCGGGGTCGGCGAGGCGATCCGCAATCAAAACGCCAAGGGCCATCACCGGCTGTTCTATCGGAGCCCCGAAGGCGTTCTGATGATCACCCAGCCGGTCAATGATGAGCCGGCCACGGTGGCCAATGGCGGAACCATTGCCTTCAAGTGCAGCTCGCCTGAACAGGTGCTCGACTTCCACGACACCGCCGTGCAGCAGGGCGGCCTGTCGATCGAGGATGCGCCGGGCTGGCGTGGCGCGGAAGGAACCGGGCTGTTCCTGGCCTATGTCCGCGATCCCGATGGGCACAAGCTCTGCGCGGTCTATCGGCCGGCCTAAAATGCAGGTTGGCGCCGTGGCGGAGGAAATCCCGCCGCGGCGCCTCTCGTCTCAGTCGGCGCCGCCGACCTGATCCAGCAGCGCCTTGGCGGCGGATTGCTCGGCCTGGCGTTTCGATCCGGCGGTGGCCTGCGCCGTCCCTCCGGTCGACAGTTGCGCCTCGATGGTGAATTCCGGCGCGTGATCTGGGCCGGAGCGTTTGATCTGGCTGTATTTCGGCGGTTGCAGCCCACGGGCCTGGGCCCATTCCTGCAACACCGTCTTGGCGTCGCGGGCATCGGCCTCGACCGTGGTGATCCGCTTGCCCCAGAGCCGCAGGATCATCGCCCGGGCGACCTCAAAGCCCGCATCGCGATAGACCGCGGCAATCACCGCCTCCATCGCATCGCCCAGAAGCGCCTGTTTGCGCCGCCCGCCCGACATCATTTCCGACCGACCGAGCTTCAGCACCGCGCCCAGGTCGATCTCGCGCGCGACCTCGGCGCAGGCCTCCTTGCGGACCAGCGCGTTGAAGCGCGGCGCCAGCTGGCCTTCGCTCGCCGAGGTGTCGCTTTTCAGCAGGGCCTCGGCCATCACCAGCCCCAGCACCCGATCGCCCAGAAACTCCAGCCGCTGGTTGTCAGCCCGCGTCGGCGAGGAGACCGACCCATGGGTCAGCGCGCGCACCAGAAACTCGGGTCGGGCAAAATGATGCCCGATCCGATCTTCGAACGCCTGCAGATCCACCGCGAGTTTCACTCGATCGCCTTGAAGAAGCGATCGCCGCGCCAGGTCCAGAAGAACAGCATCGACCGTCCGGCGGAAGAGAACATGATGCGATCGGCGCGGCCGACCAGGTTTTCGGCCGGCACGAAGCCGACGCCGCCCGCGGCCTGCGGCAACCGGCTGTCGGCCGAGTTGTCGCGGTTGTCGCCCATGAAGAAGTAATAACCTTCGGGCACCGTATAGACGCCAGTGTGATCCGATCCCTGATCGTCGATATTCAGGATGTCGTGGCGCACGCCGTTCGGCAGGGTTTCGATCTGACGCGATTTCAGACAGGCTCCGCCCTCGCCGACCGGGCCGTTTTCACAGCGCGGCCGATAGCCTTGCGGCCCCTGCGGTTCCGAGATCTCCTCGAAATAGCCCGCATCCTCCAGCTTGACCGGTTCGCCGTTGATGTTCAGCACCCCGTCGATCACCTGGACGCGATCGCCCGGCAGGCCGATCAGACGCTTGATGAAATCCGCACCCGTCACCGGATGACGGAACACCACCACATCGCCGCGTTCGGGGGCAGAGCCCATAAGCCGGCCGTCCTTGCCCTTGAGGAAACCGCAGAGCTTTTCAGCCTCGAGGTTGATGCCGATGGCCGGAATCCGGATCGATGGGCAGGAGGCATAGGAATAGCCATAGGCCATCTTGTTGACGAAGAGGAAATCGCCGATCAGCAGCGTGTCCTTCATCGAGCCCGAGGGGATCCAGAACGGCTGGAAGAACAGGGTGCGGAAGACGCCGGCGATCAGCAGGGCGTAAACGATGGTCTTGATCGTTTCCCAGAACGCGTTGCCGCTTTTTGCTTTCTTGGCCATCAGGCCCTCCGTTCCACAGGCGTGTCGTGGGCGTTCTTGCGGGGCCGGCGGGGGTAAGTCAAGCTTGCGTGGCCCGGGTTTCGGCCAATGGCCGCGCCTCTATCACCACGAAGGCCTGTGCCCAGGGGTGATCGTCGGTCAAAGTTACGTGAATGATCGCCTCATGCCCCGGCGGTGTCATCTGGGCCAGACGCTCGGCGGCCCAGCCGGTCACCTGCATCACCGGCTGGCCGGTGCGCAGATTGCTGACCGCCATGTCGCGCCACGAGATGCCCATGCGCAGCCCGGTGCCCAAAGCCTTGGAGCATGCTTCCTTCGCCGCCCAACGCTTGGCATAGGTGCCCGCGACGTCACGGCGCCGCTCGGCCTTGCGCTGCTCCACCTCGGTGAAGACGCGATTGCGGAAGCGGTCGCCAAACCGCTCCAACGTACGGGCCACCCGGTCGATATTGGCCAGATCGGTGCCGATGCCGAGGATCATGCGCGCGCCGGAATTCTGCAAAATCCCGGGCAAATCTCTTGCAAGAAATTTGCGCCCGGCATCATCCCCGCGCCTCGTCCATCAGGCGGCGCATCTCGCGGATCGCCGGATCGAGGCCACGAAAGATCGCCTCGCCGATCAGGAAATGACCGATGTTCAGTTCCCGCACCTCTGCCATGGCGGCAATCGGGGCGACGGTGTCATAGGTCAACCCGTGGCCGGCGTGCACCTCGAGCCCCAGAGAATGGGCCAGGGTCGCCGCCGCGCGCAGGCGCTCCAGCTCCTCGTCACGCTCGTCGAACCGGCCCTCGGCATGGAAATCGCAATAGGCGCCGGTGTGCAGCTCCACCACCGCGGCGCCGATGCGGGCCGAAGCCTCGATCTGCGCCGGATCGGCACCGATGAACAGCGACACCCGACACCCGGCATCACGCAGGGGCGCGATGAAATCGGCCAGGTGGTTCTGATCGCCCGCGACCTCGAGCCCGCCCTCGGTGGTGCGCTCCTCGCGCTTCTCGGGCACGATGCAGACGGCATGCGGACGATGCCGCAACGCGATCGCCTGCATTTCGGCCGTGGCGGCCATTTCGAAGTTCAGGGGCACGCGCAACCCACCGACCAGGGCCTCGATATCGGCGTCGACGATATGGCGGCGATCTTCGCGCAGATGCGCGGTGATGCCATCAGCACCGGCGGCCTCGGCCAGCTTGGCGGCGCGCAGCGGATCGGGATAGGCGCCGCCGCGGGCGTTCCGCACGGTGGCCACATGGTCGATATTGACGCCCAGACGCAGGGGAGGAACGGTCATGGCTTGGGGATCCTTGGCAGACGAGTCGCGCCGACACTAATCCGCCTTGGCGGCAAGGTCAGCCTCTGCCTGCGCCTTTTTCTTGATGGCGTCGAACTTGGCCTTGATCTTGGCCCGGCGCCGGCTCTGGTAGGCGCGGATCACCGGCACGCTGAGGAAATAGGCGATGGTGCCCGCGACGATCCCGGGCAGCAGCCCGCCGATCATATAGGGAAAGAAGATCTCGTGATAGAACACCTGCAGCCCTTCCCAATTGGGATGGCCACCGGTGAACAGCGCGATGATATTGTCCTTCAGATCGCGGCTGGCATCGGCAAACTTGCCGAAGAAACTGCGGTGTCGCCCCTCGTCGAACCGGGTGCCCAGCAGGAAATACCCGGTCTTCAACGAGATGATCCCGATCGGCACATAGGTCAGCGGATTGCCGAAGAAGGTGCCCGACAACGCCGCCAGGATATTGCCCCGGACCATCCGCGCAAGCAGGAAGGCCACCACGAAATGCAGCCCGTAGAACGGCGTGAAGGTGGTGAAGACCCCGGCCCAGATGCCGCGCGCGATGCGCTCGGGTGTATCGGGCAGCCGTCGCACCCGGTGCTGGACATAGAGAAACGCCCGCCCCCAGCCGCCGCGCGGATAGATTATCTCTGTCAGGATCTGAAACAGAGAACGGCGATCCCGGCGTTTGAAAACCAACGGCGTCGTCCTCCTTTTGCGTTCTTGCCCTCTGGCGTCAGCTCATGATGCTGCGGATCGGCGGCTTTTCCCGATACCGCTCCAGCGCGGCAACGTCGCTTTCCGCCTCAAGCGCCAGCATCAGCGAATGCAACTGCTCGACGTCACGCAATTCAACATCCACCAACAGACGATAGAAATCGGGTTTGCGATCCACAAATACAAGATTGCTGATATTGGCCTTCTTCTCACCGATCAACGTGCAAATGCGCCCGAGCACCCCGGCGTCGTTGCCGATGGTCAGATCCAGCGTCACCCCATAGGCGGCAGGGTGGGTGCCGGTGTGCCAGTGCAGATCGACCCAGCGATCCGGCTGATCCTCGAATTCGCTCAGCCGGTTGCAGTCGATGGTATGCACCACCACGCCCTTGCCGCGATAGGTGATGCCGACGATCCGTTCGCCCGGCAGCGGCTGACAGCAGGGCGCGCGTTCAAAGCTCTGCCCCGCCTCCAGCCCCACGACCGCCCGGCGCGGCGAGACCTGATCGCCCTCGTCGCGGATCAGCTCCGGATAGACCGCCTGCACCACGTCATGCGCGGTCAGCTCGGCGCTGCCGAGCCGCGCCAGCAATTCGTCGCGATCCTTCAGCCGCAGATGCCGCGCCGCGGTGTCCAGCGCCTTGTCGGTCGCCTTGCGGCCGACGTGATCGAAGGCAGAGCGCGCCAGCTCCTGCCCCAGCTTGATGAAACGGCCGCGGTCCAGCTCGCGCAGGGCCCGGCGGATCGCGGTGCGCGCCTTGCCGGTGGTGGCGATCTCAAGCCAGCTCACCTGCGGCATCTGGCCTTCGGCGGTGATGATCTCGACCGACTGGCCGTTCTTGAGACGGGTCCAGAGCGGCACCCGGATGCCATCGACCTTGGCGCCGACGCAGGCGTGCCCGATGCGGGTGTGGATCGCATAGGCATAGTCGATCGGCGTCGCCCCGCGCGGCAGCTTGACCACATCGCCCTTCGGCGTGAAGCAGAACACCTGATCCGAATACATCTCGAGCTTGACGGCCTCGAGGAAATCCTCGTGATCGTCCTCGGCCGTGAACTGCTCGGTCAGCGAGGCGATCCATTTGGCCGGATCGACCGCAAAGGGGTTCTCAGACCGCACACCGTCACGATAGGACCAATGCGCCGCCACCCCGGTTTCGGCGACGTCATGCATCTGCCGGGTGCGGATCTGCACCTCGACGCGCTTGCCGTCGCGCCCCGACACGGTGGTGTGGATCGACCGATAGCCGTTCGATTTCGGCTGGCTGATGTAATCCTTGAACCGCCCCGGCACCGCGCGCCAGCGCTGGTGGATGATCCCCAGCGTGCGGTAACAGTCTTCCTCGCTCTGGGTGATGATGCGGAAACCGTAGATATCCGAGAGCCGGGAAAAGCCCTGGTTCTTCTCCTGCATCTTGCGCCAGATCGAATAGGGTTTCTTGGCACGGCCGAAGACCTCGGCCTCGATCCCGGCCTTCTCCAGCTCGAACCGCATGTCGCCGGTGATCCGGTGGATCACGTCGCCGGTCTCGCGCTGCAGCATGATGAAGCGGCGGATGATCGACTGGCGGCCTTCGGGATTCAGCACGCGGAAGGCCAGATCCTCCAGCTCCTCGCGCATCCACTGCATGCCCATGCGGCCAGCCAGCGGCGCGAAGATATCCATCGTCTCGCGCGCCTTCTGCACCTGCTTTTCCGGCTTCATCGCCTTGATGGTGCGCATGTTGTGCAGACGGTCGGCCAGCTTGACCAGGATCACCCGCAGATCCTTGGACATCGCCATGAACAGCTTGCGGAAGTTTTCGGCCTGCTTGGTCTCGAGGCTGGACAGCTGCAGGTTGGTCAGCTTGGTGACCCCGTCGACCAGCATCGCCACCTCGTTGCCGAAGCGCGCGGCCACCTCGGCCTTGCTGGCCTTGGTATCCTCGATGGTGTCGTGCAGCAGCGCGGTGATGATGGTGGCATCGTCCAACCGCTGTTCGGTCAGGATCGCCGCCACCGCCACCGGGTGGCTGAAATAGGGCTCGCCCGAGCGGCGGAACTGCCCCTCGTGCATCTGCCGCCCATACTCATAGGCGGCAGTGATCTTCTCAACATTGGTTTTCGGATTGTAGTTGCGGACCAGCGCAATCAGATCTTCAGCCGATATCATTTCGTCCGCATCCTCATTCCGAGGTCAGCCCTGCCCCTGAGCCTCCATCAGCTTGCGGAGCAGCATTTCCTCGGTCAGATCATCCTCGGCCGGCTTGTCGGCTTCGGCCCCCATCAACAGCGCCATCGAATCCTCTTCGGGTTCGTCGACCTCGATCTGAGTCTGGTTCGACTCGATCAGCCGCTCACGCAGTTCGTCGGCGCTCTGGGTCTCCTCGGCAATCTCTCGCAGGGCAACGACGGGGTTCTTGTCGTTGTCGCGGTCAATAGTAATCCCCGCCCCGGCAGAGATCTCACGGGCACGATGTGCCGCCAGCATCACCAGCTCGAACCGGTTCGGAACCTTGTCAACGCAGTCTTCGACCGTTACGCGGGCCATGGGGAGATCTCCAATAAATGCAGTTTGGGTCCGGAGCGGTGCTTTGTAATGGCGAATCCGTCCCTTGACAAGCCGATATCCAGAAAATCAAGGGTCAGATTGGCGTGACCCCGGCCAGTTCGGCCGCCGGCAACGCCGCCAGCAGCTCGGCCGCGGTGCGTCCCAGCAGCGGATGACGCCAGCCGGGCGCAATATCCACCAGCGGCGCCAAGACGAATCCGCGATCCTGCAGACGCGGATGTGGCAAGATCAGCTCCTCCGGCACCAGACGGCGCTGCTCCTCTGCCGGCAGCCTGCGCCAGCGCGACTGCGTCTCAGGATCGGGCAATACCAGATCGTCCATCGCCAGCAGATCCAAATCCAAGGTCCGCATACCCCAGCGTTCCTGCCGCTCGCGTCCGAACCGCTGCTCGACCCGATGCAGCGCAGCGAGAAGCTGCTCGGGCGTCAGATTGGTTTTAACTTTAATGACCGCATTGACATAGTCTGGCCCCGCCCCCGGCGGGAAACAGGGAGTGGCATAGAACCGGCTGACGGCGCGAATCACCATACCCTCCGCCGGCAGCGCCGAGATGGCCTGAACCAGGGTTTCGGAAGGTGATCCGGCCCCTGAAGATAGGTTCGCGCCCAGCGCAATCAATGCTTCTGACCGAAATTCAGTCATATTTGCAGGGCTTCCCTGCTGTCACGGGCCTTGCGGTACACCCGAATTCTCCTATTTTGGTAACACCATTTTGCCAGATTTAATCACTCACTCACGGAACGCCACGGCGAAATGGTCACACCGGAAGGACATTTTGATGTTTTACAAAGACGAACGGCTCGCGCTGTTCATCGATGGATCGAATCTTTATGCCGCGGCGAAGGCTCTGGGATTCGACATCGACTACAAATTGTTGCGCCAGGAATTCATGCGGCGTGGCAAGTTGCTGCGTGCCTTTTACTATACCGCCCTGCTTGAGAATGACGAGTATTCGCCGATCCGCCCGCTGGTGGATTGGTTGCACTACAATGGCTTCACCATGGTGACCAAGCCGGCCAAGGAATACACCGACAGCATGGGCCGGCGGAAGGTCAAGGGCAACATGGATATCGAACTGACCGTGGACGCGATGGAACTGGCGCCCCGGGTGGATCATATCGTGCTGTTCTCGGGAGATGGGGACTTCCGACCGCTGGTGGCCAGCCTTCAACGTCAGGGCGTTCGCGTTTCGGTGGTCTCGACCATCCGCAGCCAACCGCCGATGATCTCGGACGAACTGCGACGCCAGGCCGATAATTTCATCGAGCTGGAAGAGCTGAAGGACGTGATCGGCCGCCCCCCGCGTGAGACGCATAGCGACAGCCGCAACGTCGCCTATGTCGGCGAGCAGTAAAACGCCCGAGGCGGGTCACGCCAGCCCGCACCGTGCACCATAAGAGAGACCTGATCGCCCTCACCCGGCGCAGGTTTTGCCCGACGGGGTAGTCTCCGGACCAGAGGCTTTTGTAGCCATCGCCAAAAGGCCTCTGACACCGGTTTCCGGACCTCCAGATACCGGCGTTCCCCGAGGGCATCCGCCTTGCGGGCCGAGAGCAATTGCCCGCACTGGACCATCGCGCCGCAACGCTCTACCTCTCAGGGCGCAAGGAGACCGCGACATGACCAAACCGCCCCTGATCCTCTATCTCGCCGCGCCGCGCGGGTTCTGCGCCGGTGTCGACCGGGCCATCAAGATCGTCGAGATGGCGCTGGAGAAATGGGGCGCCCCGGTTTTTGTCCGCCATGAGATCGTGCACAACAAGTTCGTCGTCGACGGGCTGCGCGCCAAGGGCGCCGTCTTCGTCGAGGAACTGGAGGACTGCCCCGAGGATCGCCCGGTGATCTTTTCCGCCCATGGCGTGCCCAAGGCAATTCCGGCCGAGGCCGCGCGGCGGCAGATGGTCTATGTCGACGCAACCTGCCCGCTGGTCTCCAAGGTGCATATCGAGGCGCAGCGCCATTCCGACAACGGGCTGCAGATGATCATGATCGGCCATGCCGGCCACCCCGAGACGATCGGCACCATGGGCCAATTGCCCGAGGGCGAGGTGCTGCTGGTCGAGACCCCGGCCGATGTGGCCAAGGTCGAGGTGCGCGATCCCGAAAAGCTGGCCTATGTCACCCAGACCACGCTCAGCATCGACGACACCGCCGAGATCGTCGCCGCCCTGCGCGCACGATTTCCGGCGATCGTCGGGCCGCACAAGGAAGACATCTGCTATGCCACCACCAACCGTCAGGAGGCGGTAAAGGCGATGGCGCAGAAATGCGACGCGCTGCTGGTGGTTGGCGCGCCGAATTCATCGAACTCCCGCCGTCTGGTCGAGGTCGGCGCCAAGAACGGCTGCCGTTATTCACAACTGGTGCAGCGGGCCGAAAACATCGACTGGCGGGCGCTCGACGGGATCGCCAGCGTCGGCATCACCGCCGGCGCCTCGGCCCCGGAAGTGCTGGTGAACGAGGTGATCGACGCCTTCCGCGCCCGCTATGACGTGACCATCCAAACCGTCGAGACCGCTGTGGAGAACGTGGAATTCAAGGTTCCGCGTGTGTTGAGGGAGCCCGCCTGATGTCGTTGCAATTTTTCCTGACCGCCCTCGTCGTGGTGATCGCGCCGGGGACGGGGGTGCTCTACACCCTGGCGCTCGGCCTTGGGCAAGGGCGCCGCGCTGCGCTCTGGGCCGCTTTGGGGTGCACCTTCGGAATCGTGCCGCATCTTCTGGCGGCGACGCTGGGGCTCGCCGCGATCCTGCATGCCTCCGCCCTTCTCTTCCATGCGGTGAAATTCGCCGGTGTCGCCTATCTGCTCTATCTCGCCTGGCAATCGCTGAAATCGGGCGGCGCGCTCAGCGTGGCGGCACAAGGCAGCGGTGAACCCGGCTGGCGCATCGCCCGGCGCGGCGCGCTGATCAATGTGCTGAACCCGAAGCTGTCGATCTTCTTCCTGGCGCTGCTGCCGCCCTTCCTGTCGGGGAACGCCGATAGCGCCACCTCCGAAATGGCCGCGCTTGGCGGCGTCTTCATGGCGATGACATTGGCGGTCTTTGCGCTCTACGGTCTCTGCGCTGCCCAGGCGCGGCAGTTCGTGCTGGGGTCCGAGCGGGTGATGCGCTGGCTCAACCGCTCTTTCGCGGCTCTCTTCGCGGCGCTGGCCGGTCGTCTCGCTCTGGAGCGGGTCTGAGATGCTGCGCGGCGTCCCGATCACGGCGCGTCTGCTGGGCCTTCTGGCCCTGGTCCCCTTCCTCTGGGGCGCAGCCACCCACTTCAGCCCCGATCTCACCGCCTGGGGCACAACCCATCTTGGGTCACGCTTCGTGGCGCCCTATGTACAGCTCTTCTTCGGCTCGGTGATGCTCTGCTTCTTCTCCGGCGCGCTCTGGGGCAATGCCAGCCGTGCCGGCGGCGCCCTGGGGGGTGCGGCGCTCTTCCTGGCGGCGGTCCCCGCGGTCTGGGCCTATGTCGAAACCGGCGGCGGGCCAGTGTCGAGCGCGATGAACCTGATCTTCGGCTTTGCCGGGCTGGCCCTGCTGGACCTGGCATTCGCCTATTGGCGGCTGGTCCCCGGATGGTGGTTGCGGCTGCGGCTGCCGATGGCCGTCATCGTCATCGCCAGCCTCGCCGTGGAGGTCTATTTTTGAGCGATCCCGAAACCATCGCCGTCTATGATCGCCGCGCCGCCGATTACGCGGCCCGCAATGAGGGCTATATCCGCCGCGATCCCCAGCTTGCCGCCTTTATCGCTGCCTGCCCCCAGGACGGTCGGGTGCTGGATCTGGGCTGCGGGCCCGGTATCTCTTCGGCGATGATGGCCGAGGCCGGCCTCGAGGTCGACGCCACCGACGCCTCGGCCGAGATGGTGGCGCTGGCCGCCCGTGCCCCCGGCGTCACCGCCTGGCAGGCCAGCTTTGACGAGATCGAGGGCAAAGCGCTCTATGACGGCATCTGGGCCGCCTTCTGCCTGCTGCACGCCCCGCGCGCAGATTTCCCCCACCATCTGGCCGCCCTGCGCAAGGCCTTGAAACCCGGCGGAAAATTCGCCATCGGAATGAAACTGGGCGCAGGCGAGGCCCGCGACCGGATCGGCCGGCATTACACCTATTACACATATGAGGCACTGATGGATCATCTGCGCGCGGCGGGCTTCACCCCCGCCAGCGAGACATGCGAAACCGGCGAGGGGCTCGACGGCAGCCTGGCCGAACTGATCACGGTGATCTGTGATGGCTGAGCTTTTCGCCTATACCGACGGGGCCTGTTCCGGCAATCCCGGCCCGGGTGGCTGGGGCGTGCTGCTGCGCGCGGTCGAGGGCGGCAAGATCGTCAAGGAACGCACGCTGAACGGTGGCGAGGCCGACACCACCAACAACCGGATGGAGCTGCTGGCGGCGATCAACGCGCTGGAAAGCCTGACCCGACCGACGGAAATCACCATCGTCACCGACAGCAACTATGTGAAGAACGGCATCACCGGCTGGATCTTCGGCTGGAAGAAGAACGGTTGGAAGAACGCCGCCAAGAAACCGGTCGCCAATGCCGAGCTGTGGCAGCGGCTGGATGCGGCGCAGCATCGCCACAAGGTCACCTGGACCTGGGTCAAGGGCCATGCCGGCCACCCCGAGAACGAACGCGCCGACGAGCTGGCGCGCGAAGGCATGAAGCCCTTCAAGAAGACCGCCCGCGCCGGCTGAGGCCGGACGCGGCCTAGGACGGCTCCGGCGCGCTGAAACTGAAGCTCGACACCCCGCGGGCGCGCTCGGAAAAGCTGAAAGGGCGGTTGATCGGCGGATAGGCCCGCGACGGGCAATCGGGCCGTTCGCAGAGATAGCAGTTCACCCCGATCGGCACCGGCTGCACCGCCTCCAGGTCCAGATCCTGCGCATAGATCAGCCGCGGCGCATAGGCGATGTCACACCCCAGCCCGATGGCAAAACGCGCCGCCGGGCTGGCATAGGTGCCGACCTGCCGCGTCACCGTGCGCGCGACCGAGAAATAGGTGGTGCCGTCGGGCATGGCGATCACCTGGGTCTGCACCCGCTCGGGCGTCTCGAAACAACTGTGGATGTTCCAGAGCGGGCAGGAGCCGCCGAATTTCGAGAAGTGAAAGCGCCCGGCGCTGAACCGTTTCGATACATTGCCGGCGCGGTCCATGCGCACGAAGAAAAAGGGCACACCGCGCGCCTCGGGCCGTTGCAGGGTGGTGAGGCGATGCGCCACCTGCTCGAAACTGGTGCCGAAGCGCTGGCACAGCAGTTCAACGTCATAGCGCGCCCCCTCCGCCGCCCTGAGAAACCGGCGATAGGGCATCAAGAGGGCGGCGGCGAAGTAATTGGCAAAGCTCGCCCGCGCCAGCGGCAGAGCAGCGTCCGAGACCCCGGCAGCCTCCGCCTCAACCGTGATCAGATCACCATATTCCAGCCGGGCGAGCTGCACCGCGATCTGGAATCGCCGCCCGGGCTGGTCCAGCCGCTCCGACAGGTTCAGGTGCTTGCGGTGGGGATCCAGGAGTCGGAGCTGGCCGGGCATCACCTCCTGCGGCAGGATACGGACGCGATAGCCATGCACCGCGCGCAGGCGGTCGTTCAGCACGATCTGCGGTTCGCTCCGCCAGATCGCCAGATCCTCCGCCAGCGCCTCCGCCGCGCGGTCCAGCCTGTCGATATGGTTGTGGCGGGCGTGGAAATGCGCCCGCACCTCGTCCACCGGGCGCACGGTCTGCTCCAACAGCTCGACCTTGTCGCGGTCGGAAAAGGGGTTTTCCTCGGAAATCGCGACCATCGCCATGGCGCGGTATTTCTCATGTAGCCTGAGCAGCCCGCGCGCCAGCGCGGGCGAGGCGTTCACGACTTCCTCGATCTCGCTGCGCGGGACGGTTTCGGCGAACAGCGGATCCTTCAGCGCCGCCTCAAGATCCGCCTGCAACTGCAGATCGCCGCCCCCCGCGATCTCCCCAGCCGAGAAGTCATAGACCTGGCTGAGGCGGACCAGCAGCTTGGCCGAGACCGGGCGCTGGTTCGCCTCGATCAGGGTGATGTAGCTGGGCGAGACGCCCAGATCCTGCGCCATCTGCGCCTGGGTCAGCCCCAAGGTGCGCCGCAGCCGCTTGAGCCGCGCCCCGATGATCAGTTTTTCGCCGCGTTCCGACATGACAAACCTTACAGACTTCCTTGCTGAAACCTTACATGAATTACAGAATAACCCTTTAATTACAGAGTATTATTTCACTTAAGACGACACATTACTAACCTCACATCAGCCGACGATTCCAGCAGAAAGGCCGATGTGATGACCCTTGCCCTCCCGATCCTCTCCGATCCCCCGACCCAAGCCGCGCGCCCGGTGGTGCTGCGCGACGTGCCGGGGGTGAGCCGTGTGCTGACGCCCGAGGCGCTGGCCTTCCTGGCCGATCTGCAATCGCAGTTCGGCCCGCGTCTGGCCGCGCTCAGAACCGCGCGACGGCAGCGGCAGGCAGGCTATGACACCGGGCTGTTACCCGAATTCCTGGTGGAAACCGCCGATATCCGCGCCGGCGACTGGGAGGCTGCCCCGGTGCCCGAGCCGCTGCGCGACCGGCGGGTCGAGATCACCGGCCCAGTCGACCGCAAGATGATGATCAACGCGCTGAACTCCGGCGCCAAGGTCTTCATGGCGGATTTCGAGGATGCCTCGGCCCCACGTTTCGACATCATGATCGCCGGTCAGGTGAACATGATGGATTACCGTGACGGCACCCTGTCGCACGACGATCCGAAGTCCGGCAAATCCTATCGCCTGAACGACCGGACTGCGGTGCTGATCGTGCGCCCGCGCGGCCTGCATATGGAAGAGGACAACGTGATGATGGGCGGCCATCCCGTCGCCGCCGCGCTGTTCGATTTCGGGCTGCATATTTTCCACAACGGGGTGGCGCTGGCTGAGACCGGGCGCGGGCCGTTCTATTACCTGCCGAAACTGGAGAACCATCGCGAGGCGCGGCTGTGGAACGACATCTTCGTCTTTGCGCAGGACCGGCTGGGCCTGCCGCAGGGCACCATCAAGGCCACTGTGCTGATCGAGACCCTGCGCGCCGCCTTCGAGATGGACGAGATCATCTGGGAGTTGCGCGACCATATCGCCGGGCTGAACTGCGGCCGCTGGGATTACATCTTCAGCTATATCAAGTGCTTGCGGGCTCACCCCGATTTCGTGCTGCCCGACCGGGCGCAGGTGACGATGGATCGCGCCTTTCTGGCGGCCTATTCCGCCCGGCTGGTCGAGGTCTGCCACCGTCGGGGCATCCACGCCATGGGCGGCATGGCGGCGCAGATCCCGGTCAAGGGCGACGCGGCGGCGAACGAGGCCGCCTTTGCCAAGGTACGCGCCGACAAGCTGCGCGAGGTGACGGCGGGGCATGACGGCACCTGGGTGGCGCATCCCGATCTGGTGCCGGTGGCGATGGCGGTCTTCGACGCCGAGATGCCGGGGCCGAACCAGATCCGTCAGCCGCGCCAGCATCCGCGGGTGACGGCCGAGGCGCTGCTGAAACCCCACAGCGGCACGGTGACCGAAGCGGGGCTGCGCGGCAATGTCTCGGTCGCCATCGAATATCTGGCCGCCTGGCTGTCGGGGCGGGGCGCGGTGCCGATCCACAACCTGATGGAGGATGCGGCCACCGCCGAGATCTCGCGCAGCCAGATCTGGCAATGGATCCGCCATGGCGCCGTGGTCGAGCTGGAGGCCGGCGGTGCCCGGCAGATGGATGCAAACTGGCTGGCCGAGCTGATTCAGCAGGAGATCGAGACGATCCTGAACCGCCTTGGCGCCACCGGCTTCCATCGCGGCCATTACGCCTCGGCGGCGCGGCTCTTTCAGGAGGCCGCCTGCGCCGAAACCCTGGCCGATTTCATCACCACCCCCGCCTACGCAGTGCTGAACGCGCTGAACTGATGCAGCCCATTCGCACCGCATCCCCCTTCGGCGACCCGGGCCTTCCGGGCGCCGCCTTTCATCTGCCAAACAGGAGACAGATCATGACCCAACGCAAATCCTATGCAGCCCTGCGCGCCGAGGCGCTGGCGCGCTATCCCGGCGGCCAGACCCCGGGCGGCGTCTCGGTCGACGATATCGTCCAGCTCAAGCTGCAGAACACCTGGGACACCCATCTGGAGATCGCCCGCGAGATGGCCCATGTGATGCGCGCCGATATGGCCGCCTATGATGCCGATCCCTCGCAATTCACCCAATCGCTCGGCTGCTGGTCAGGGTTTCACGCCCAGCAGATGATCAAGGCGGTCAAGCGGCTGCGCGGCACCGCCAAGGGCACCTATGTCTATCTCTCCGGCTGGATGGTCGCCGGGCTGCGCAACCGCTGGGGCCATCTGCCCGACCAGTCGATGCACGAGAAGACCGCCGTCGCCGACCTGATCGCGGAAATCTATACCTCGCTGCGGCAGGCCGATGAGGTGGCGCTGAACGATCTGTTCAAGGACCTTCGCGCGGCCACCACCGACGCGGCCCACGCCGCGGCGATCGCCGCGATCGACGGGTTCGAGACGCATGTGGTGCCGATCATCGCCGATATCGACGCGGGCTTTGGCAACGAACATGCGACCTATCTGCTGGCGAAGGAGCTGATCAAAGCGGGCGCCTGCTGTTTGCAGATCGAAAACCAGGTCTCGGACGCCAAGCAATGCGGTCACCAGGACGGCAAGGTCACCGTCCCGCGCGAGGACTTCATCGAGAAGCTGCGCGCCTGCCGCCTGGCGTTCGAGGAACTGGGCGTCGATGACGGCGTGATCGTCGCCCGCACCGACAGCCTCGGCGCCGGGCTCACCCAGAAGGTGCCGGTCAGCCAGGCGCCGGGCGATCTGGCCGCCGATTACATCAAATGGCTCGATACCGCACCGATCACCGAGGAGAACCCGATCCGCGAGGGAGAGCTGGCGCTCTATCAGGACGGTGAGTTCGTCAAGCCGCGCCGCTTGCCCAACGGTCTCTTCCCGTTCAAGCCGAACACCGGCCGGGCCCGGGTGATCGAGGATTGCATCGCCTCGCTCCAGCAGGGCGGTGCCGATCTGCTGTGGATCGAGACCGACACCCCCAATGTCGACGAGATCGCCGGCATGGTGGCGGAAATCCGCGAAGAGGCACCGGGGGCGAAGCTCACCTATAACAACTCGCCCAGCTTCAACTGGACGCTGAACCTGCGCAAGCAGGTCCGCACCCAATGGATCGCAGAGGGCAAGATCGCCGAAGGCGACTATCCCGCAGGCAACGAATTGATGAAGCCCGATTTCGACGCCACCGATCTGGGCCTTGAGGCGGACGCGCGGTTGCGTGCCTTCCAGACCGAGATCGCGGCGCGGGCGGGGGTGTTCCACAACCTGATCACCCTACCGACCTTCCACCTGACCGCCAAGGCGATGGACGAGCTGAGCCATGGCTATTTCGGCGAGGACAAGATACTGGCCTATGTCGCCACCGTCCAGCGCGAGGAAATCCGCCGCGGCATCTCGGCGGTCAGGCACCAGCACGAGGTGGGTTCCGATCTGGGCGACAGCTTCAAGGAGATGGTCGGCGGCGACCGCGCGCTGAAAGCCGGCGGCTCGGCCAATACGATGAATCAATTCGCGGCTGAATAGGCCGCGAAACGCACCTTTGGCGCGATGCATCAAGTCGCGGCCGAGTAAGCCACGCAGGCCCCCGCCCCGGGGCGGCGGCCTTTGCCGTCAGCCGCCGGAATAGGGGGCGAACCGGGAGCGATTGGGATCCGGGCGCAGCTCTCGCCCGGTGGTGGGAAAGGCGCGCTGCGGGCAGGACGGGCGGTCGCAGACCTTGCAGCCAGCACCGATCGGGGTGGCGAGCGCGGGGTTTCTCAGATCCAGCCCGTGGGCATAGACCAGCCGATCCGCATGGGCCAGATCGCAGCCCAGCGCCACGGCGAAGCGTTTTACCGGCGCGCCATAGCCGCCTGCGCCGTGGCTCACCGTGCGCGCCACCCACAGGTAGGACCGCCCGTCGGGCATCTGCGCCACCTGCGTCAGCACCTCGCCCGGGCGCGAGAAGGCCTCGTAGACGTTCCACAGCGGGCAGGAGCCGCCGATCCGCGAGAAATGGAAATCGGTCGCCGATTGCCGCTTCGAGATATTGCCCGCGCGGTCGACCCGGATGAAGAAGAAGGGCACGCCACGCGCCTGCGGCCGTTGCAGCGTCGAGAGCCGGTGGCAGGTGGTCTCGAACCCCACGCCGAAGCGGCGGGCCAGAAGTTCGATATCATAGCGCTCGGCCTCCGCCGCCTCGAGAAAGGCGCCATAGGGCAGAATCACTGCGCCGGCGAAGTAATTCGCAAGCCCGATCCGCAAGAGGTCGCGCGCCCCGGCGCTGTCCATCGGCGCCTCGGCCGCGAGCCGGTCGATCTCCTCCCCCTGTTCGAGAAAGGCCAGTTGCGTCGCCATCTGGAAGGCCCGCTGCCCCGGCGAGAGACGAGCCGACAAGGTCAAGAGCCGCGCGCCCGGATCGAAGCGGCGCAGCGCCGCCGCCCCGTCCTCCGACGTCACCCGGATACCGTGGCGCCCAGCCAGCCGGTCGGCCAGCCCCTCGGCCATCCGTCCCGGGCGCAGACCCCGGCCAATGGCCTCGCCCGCCTCGTCGAGCGAGGGGATATAGTTGCGATGGGTGTAGAAGTAGTCGCGCACCGCCTCGAAGGGGGCGAGGGTGGTGCCCAGCTCTCCGGTGATGCGGCCGGTGATCAGGTCGATCTGCTCGGCCGCCTCGCGCAGACGCGTCTGCATGGCGATGATGGCACGGGCGACATTGGGCATGTTGGCCGCGATCTCGCGCACCTCGGCCAGGGCGGCACCGGCGCCCTGATCGGCGAGTGCGGCGCGCAGGTCGGGGATCAGCCGCGCCTCCTCGGCTTCCGAGAACATCTGCACGTCAAGGCCGAAGACCGCGTTCAGCTTCAGCAGCACCGGCACGGTCAGCGGCCGCTGATTGCGTTCCATCTGGTTGAGATAGCTGGGCGACAGCCCCAGCGCCCGGGCCAGCGCCGCCTGGCTCATCCCCCGCTCCTCGCGCAGGCGGCGCAGCCGCACCCCCATGAAGGCTTTTTTCATGACCGACCCCTTCGCAATATTTGCAAACTCCACAAGCATCATTCGCAAATCTATTCATTTTCAGTAGTTTATATCATGTCCCCCATTGTGGAAACCTCTGCCTTGCCAATCTTGCGAATGGCCCGAGGACACGAGGCAGACGATGACCGACCTTCCAGACCATGATCCCGTGACCGTGACGGTCGAGATGATCTTTCCCGATCAGGCCAACCATTACGGCACGCTGTTCGGCGGCAACGGCCTGTCGCTGATGGCCAAGGCGGCCTTTGTCGCCGCCAGCCGGCGGGCGCGCGGGCCGGTGGTTCTGGCCAGCGCCGCGCGCGGCAATTTCCCCGCCCCTGTCCGGGTCGGAGAGCTGCTGGAGTTGAGCGCAAGGGTCACCCGGGTCGGGCGTGCCTCGCTCTCCGTCGCGGTGGAGGGGATGGCGGAGGAGATCGCCACCGGCCAGCGCCGCGCGGTGCTCTCGGGCACGTTCGAGATGGTGGCGGTGGATGCGGCCGGACGGCCGCGCGCCATCGTGGCAGAGGATTTCAGAAAGGAAGAAACAGCATGAAGACGCATGAAATGCGGACCTATCGCTCCGCCGAACATCTGGCGCGCGAAAACCAACTGGCCTGGAAGATCGCCGAGGTGGCGGCCGATCCGGTGGCGGTCGAGGCCGATGTGGTCGAGATGATCGTCAACCGGGTGATCGACAATGCCGCGGTCGCTGCGGCGTCGGTCGCGCGCCGGCCGGTGGCCTCGGCCCGGGCGCAGGCGCTGTGCCACCCCTATGCCCCGGGCGCCACGGTCTTCGGCGTGGCCGCGGACACCCGGGTCAGCCCCGAATGGGCGGCCTGGGCGAACGGCACGGCGGTGCGCGAGCTTGATTTCCACGACACATTTCTGGCCGCCGAATACTCGCACCCGGGCGACAACATCCCGCCGATCCTGGCGGTCGCGCAGCATTGCGGGCTGTCGGGGGCGGACCTCATCCGCGGTCTTGCCACCGGCTACGAGATCCAGGTCGACCTGGTGAAGGGGATCTGCCTGCACGAGCACAAGATCGACCACATCGCCCATCTCGGCCCCTCGGCGGCGGCCGGCATCGGCACCGCGCTGAACCTGCCCGTCGAGGTGATTTATCAGGCGATCCAGCAGGCGCTGCACGTCACCACCACCACGCGGCAAAGCCGCAAGGGCGAGATTTCCAGCTGGAAGGCCTATGCCCCCGCCTTCGCCGGCAAGATGGCGATCGAGGCGGTCGACCGGGTGATGCGCGGCGAGGGCGCGCCGAGCCCCGCCTGGGAGGGCGAGGACGGCTTCATCGCCTGGATGCTCGGGGGACCCGAGGCGGTCTATCACGTGCCGCTGCCCGAGACGGGCGAGACGAAGCGCGCGATCCTCGACACCTATACCAAGGAGCATTCGGCCGAATACCAGTCGCAGGCGCTGATCGACCTGGCGCGGCGGATGGGGCCGAAGATCGGCGATCTCTCCAAGGTGAAATCCATCCTGATCGAGACCTCGCACCACACCCACAACGTCATCGGCACCGGCGCGAACGACCCGCAGAAGATGGACCCGACGGCCTCGCGCGAGACGCTCGACCATTCGATCATGTACATCTTCGCCGTGGCGCTGGAGGACGGCGGCTGGCACCATGTTGCAAGCTACACGCCCGAGCGCGCGCAGCGGCCCTCGACGGTGGCGCTGTGGCACAAGATCTCGACCGCCGAGGACCCGGAATGGACGCGCCGCTATCATGCCCGCGACCCGAAGGAGAAGGCCTTTGGCGGGCGGGTCACGGTGACGCTCGACGACGGCTCGAAGATCGTCGACGAACTCGCGCTCGCCGATGCGCACCCGGACGGCGCGCGCCCCTTCGTGCGCAGCAATTACATCCACAAGTTCCTGACCCTGTCCGAGGGCGTGCTGAGCGCGGCCGAGCAGAGGCGTTTCCTCGAGGCAGCCGAGGGGCTGGCAGAGCTGAAGCCGGGCGATCTCGGCCAGCTCAATTTCGCGGTGGAGGCCGACCGGCTCGGCGCGGCCCGGCCCCATGGCATCTTCGACTGGAGGGCGAAATGAGCGGCGAGGTGAGAAAGCCGAAGAAGTCGGTGGCGCTCTCGGGCGTGGTGGCGGGCAATACCGCGCTGTGCTCGGTCGGTCAAAGCGGCAACGATCTGCATTACCGCGGCTATGACATCCTCGATATCGCCGAGACCTGCGAGTACGAGGAAATCGCGCATCTGCTCATTCACGGCAGCCTGCCGACCGAGGCGGAACTGACGGCCTACAAGGCGAAGCTGCGCGCGTTGCGCGGCCTGCCGCAGGCGGTGCGCGCGACGCTCGAGGCGATCCCGGCTGCCGCGCATCCGATGGACGTGCTGCGCTCGGGCGTCTCGGCGATGGGCTGCGCGCTGCCCGAGGCCGCCGATCACAACACGCCGGGCGCGCGCGACATCGCCGACCGGCTGATCGCGGCGCAGGGCTCGATGCTGCTCTACTGGTATCACTTCGCGCAGAACGGGCGGCGGATCGAGGTCGAGACCGGGGACGAGTCCATCGCCGGCCATTTCCTGCACCTGCTGCATGGCGGACCGCCCACGCCCGAGCATGTGCGGGCGATGCACACCACGCTGATCCTTTACGCCGAGCACGAGTTCAACGCCTCGACCTTCACCGCGCGCACGATCGCGGGGACGGGGTCGGACGTCTATTCGGCGGTGGCGGGCGCGATCGGTGCGCTGCGCGGGCCGAAGCACGGTGGCGCGAACGAGGTCGCCTTCGAGATCCAGAAGCGCTACCCGAGCCCCGACGCGGCCGAGGCCGACATCCGCGCCCGCGTCGCGGAGAAGGAGGTGGTGATCGGCTTCGGTCACCCGGTCTATACCGTGGCCGACCCGCGCAACGTCGTCATCAAGCGCGTCGCGCGCAGGCTGGCCGAGGAGGCCGGCTCGATGAAGATGTTCTCGGTCGCCGAGCGGATCGAACAGGTGATGTGGGAGGCGAAGGCGATGTTTCCGAACCTCGACTGGTAT
Source organism: Pseudodonghicola sp. (assembly GCF_048268305.1). Classification (NCBI taxonomy): domain Bacteria; kingdom Pseudomonadati; phylum Pseudomonadota; class Alphaproteobacteria; order Rhodobacterales; family Paracoccaceae; genus Pseudodonghicola; species Pseudodonghicola sp. The sequence goes on along the minus strand of NZ_JBLWVT010000004.1, from coordinate 30,875 downwards.
TCGGCCGTCTCCTATCACCTGCTGGGCGTGCCGACGGCGATGTTCACGCCAATCTTCGTCATCGCCCGCACCGCGGGCTGGGGCGCGCATGTGGTCGAGCAGCGGCTCGACAACAAGATCATCCGCCCCTCGGCCAACTATACCGGCCCCGAGGACCGCAAATTCCTGCCGATCGCGCAGCGCGGCGGCCTGCTGACCGCCTATCCGGAGTGAGACCATGCCCTATCTGATCGCAGACGACCTGCCCGGCGACAGCGCCGGGCGCCGCTTCCGCCGTGCGCTCGATGCCCCCGGCATCCTGCGCCTGCCGGGCGCGCACAACGGCCAGGCTGCCTTGCAGGCGAAGGCCGCGGGATTTGACGCGCTCTACCTTTCGGGGGCGGCGATGACCGCCTCGATGGGGCTGCCCGACCTTGGCATCATCACCGTCGACGAGGTCGCCTTCTTCATCCGACAGATCGCGCGGGCCTCGGGGCTGCCGCTTCTCGTCGATGGCGACACCGGCTATGGCGAGGCGCTGAACGTCATGCATATGGTGCGTGTCTTCGAGGAGGCCGGCGCCGGCGCCGTGCATCTGGAAGATCAGCTCTTGCCGAAGAAATGCGGCCATCTGAACGACAAGAAGCTGGCCGCCGCCGCCGACATGGCGGCGAAGGTGGCGGCGGCGGCGCGGGCGGGGCGCGATCTCGTCATCATCGCGCGCACCGATGCGGCGGCCTCCGAAGGGCTCGAGGGGGCGATCGCGCGCGCGAAGCTTTACGTCGAGGCGGGGGCGGACGCGATCTTCCCCGAGGCGCTGACCTCGGTCGAGATGTTCCGCGAGGTCCGTGCCGCGCTGCCCGGGGTGAAGCTGCTCGCCAACATGACCGAGTTCGGCCGCACGCCGGCGCTGAGCGCGGCCGAGTTCGAGGCGCTCGGCTATGATATGGTGATCTGGCCGGTGTCCTCGCTGCGGGTCGCGAACAGGGCACAGGAGCGGCTTTATGCGGCGATCGCCCGCGATGGCGCGACCACCGCGATGATCGCCGAGATGCAGACCCGGCAGGAGCTTTACGACACCATCGGGCTCACTGCCTTCGAGGCGCTCGACCGCAGCATCGCGGCCTCGGTCGCGCCTGACTGGAACGCCTGAACGATTAAGGGTGGGCCCGAACCAGGGCCCACCCCGACGGCGAGTCTTGCGCTGCTCTCAACGCATCTCGAACAATTCCTGATGGAAGCGGCTGCCCACGTCCAACCCCTGCAGAGCGAAATCCGCGCTCAGGCTCTTGCCGAAACCGCTCGGCCCGCAGAACCACAGGCTGGCCTCGCGCCAATCCGGCACCGCCTCGCGGATGCGTTCTCCGCCCAGGCGGCCATCACGGGCGTTGATCAGCAGGTGCAGGCGCACATTCGCGGCACGGGCATCCGTGGCGATACGTTCCAATGCCTCGTCGTCGACCTCGGAGGTCGAATGGAACAGGTCGATCTGCGGCCGCGGCGCATTCGGATCGGCATCCGCCAATTCCTTCAGCCGGGCGAGGAAGGGGGTAATGCCGATACCGGCCCCGACCCAGATCTGGCGCGGCAGCCCATCGTCGAAGGTGAAACAGCCATAGGGGCCTTCAACCGTTACCTTCTGGCCGATCTTCAGCCGGTCGGCCAACCCGGTGGTGTGATCGCCCAACTCCTTGGTGACGAAGGTGATCTTCGGATCGGAGGGCACCCAGGCAGAGGCGATGGTATAGGGATGCGCCCCTTCCAGCGGGTTCGAGGTGACGAAGGCGAACTGCCCGGCCTTGTGCCCCTGCCAGCCCGGCGCCAGGCGAATCTCGGTCCTGAGCGAGCGCACCCCGGCGAATTTGTTCAGCGCAACGATCTCGCCCGGCACCCGCCGGCTGTGGCCGATCATCCCGAATACCGACAACACCGCCGCATAGCTACCGGCCAGCATCAGCACCGCCATCAGCACTCCGAGCGGGGTGAGCCACATGTCATATTCGATCAGAATCACCGCGTGGAACACCAGCACGAGATAGACCAGCGGCACCAGGCGGTGGCTATAGCGGAACAGGCGATAGGGGATCAGCTTGACCAGCGCGATGACCAGCAGAATCACCACCGCATAAAAGGCCCATTCGCCCAACCCCTCGGCCGTGCCGCGCCAGGAGTTGAGATAGGCCCGCACCGGATCGGTGATCTCCGGGCGCGGGCCACGCGCGGGCCGCGCCAGCAGCCCGGCCCCCACCGCCCATTTCGGCGCCTCGGACCAGAGCCAGTGAAACACCGCCAGGCCAAGCGCCCCGATCCCCAGCCACTTGTGGAACCGATACATCTTGTCCAGCCCGCCCAGACGCCGCTCGGGCCAGCGCGGACGCAACGCCAGGATCATCGCGACGCTCATCGCCGCCATGGCAACGGTTCCGGACCATTGCATGACGAACTGGCGCAACGCGAAGATCCCCGAAGCGGTCAGAATATCCGGGTTCAAAACCAGCCAGAGCGCGGCTATCCCCGCCCAGAACCCCCAAAACAGGTACAAATTCGTTCGCGTCATACTCTCGTCTTTCTCGTTTACCCCAAGGGCGCGTGTGGCGATGGCTTCACACAAGAAGGCCGCGCAAGTCGCGCGACCTCCTTTTATACGTCAGCGCCCGGAAGTTTCGTCGGATCATAGGGCATTTTTTCCACCACCCCGATGGGCAATTGCACCTCGACCATCAGGCCGCCGTCTGATCCCGGCACCGGCGAGACCAGGCGTAGCCCCCCACCCGTCCTTTCGGCGATGGTTGCCACAATGGCCAGACCCAGACCGCTGCCGCCGCCCTGCGCGCCCCCCCGTTCAAAGCGCTGCACCAGCCGCCCCAGCACTTCGGGCGGCACCACCGGGCAGGCGTTGACGACGCTCAGCCGGCCGTCACCGCCCAGCGCCACCTGCACCGGCGTTCCGGGCAGGCCGTGACGCAGCGCGTTGTCGATCAGGTTGCGCAGGATGATGCCGAAGGCGTCGAGGTCGAGATCGGACAGAACCGGCGTCTCGGGCAGGGTCAGCTCCAGCCGCCCGGGCTGCAGATCGCGGCCCAGATCGGCGGCGATCATCCGCAACACTGGCCGCAGATCACTGGCATGGTCGGCGCGCAGACGGCCACCTTCGGCCCGGGCCATCTGCATCAGCCGTTCAGACACCCGGGTCAGCCGTTTCAGCGTCGCCTCGATCTCGGCCGCTCGGCGCCGCGCCGCGGGGTCCTGGGTTTCCACACCGATCCGCTGCGCCTGGGCAATCGCCCCGGCCAGGGGCGTCCTGAGCTCGTGCGCGGCATTGGCGGCAAAGCTGCGCTCGGCCTCGAAGGCGGACTTGAGCCGGGCGAGCAGATCGTTCAGCGTCTCGGCCAGCGGCGTGATCTCCGCCGGCAGGGCCGCGGTCGGCAGCGGCGACAGATCGCGCACGCCCCGGGCCGCCAGCGCGCCCCGGAATCGGCGCAACGAGGCAAAGCTTGCCCGCACCGCCAGCGCCACGGCGATCAAGGCCACCGGAATGACCAGCACCAGCGGCACGCCCAGCCCCATCTGCACCTCGCGCGCCACGGCGGCGCGATGCGCCAGCGGCGTGGCGACGGTGATGCGGATGCTGCCCTGAAGCGCCGCGTCGTTATACAGCCGGTGCGTCGCCGTCTGCCGGAACCCCGGCCCGTCATAGGCGGGAAAGACCGCGGGATCGGCGGTGTGGGATTGCAGCAGGATACGGCCCTGATCGTCGCGGACGATATAGGTGAAGAATTCGTCATGCGCGCGGATCGCGCCAAGCCGCTGGGTCACGCCTTCGTCCTCGCGCGCGACGATCTCGGTGGCGGCCAGCGGCAGCAGGCGCTGTGCGGTCTCCTGCAGACTGGCATCAAAGACCGCGTCCATTTCGCGCCGCACCACCAGCGCGGTCACCGAGGCGGCGGCCAGCCACAGGATCGTCAACACCAGCCCGATGCCGATGGCCAGCCGGGCCTGAAGACTGCGCGGCCCCCTCATCCCGCCCCCAGCCGATACCCCAGGCCGCGCTCGGTCTCGATCACCCCGGCGCCCAGTTTCTTGCGCAGCCGGCTGACATGGACTTCGATGGTGTTGCTTTCCACTTCGGAACCGAAGGCATAGAGCTTGTCTTCAAGCTGCGCCTTGGACAGCAATTGCCCCGGCCGCTGCAGAAAGGCCTCGAACAGCGCCCATTCCCGCGCGGTCAGCGTCACCGGCCGGCCCTCGCGCAGGACCGAGCGCGCGGCCAGATCGACCTCGAGCACGCCATGGGTTATGATCGGGTTGGGGTTGCCGGCATAGCGTCGCGCCACCGATCCGATGCGCGCCGAAAGCTCGGCCAGATCGAAGGGTTTGACCATATAGTCGTCGGCACCGGCATTCAGCCCCTCGATCCGGTCGCTGATCTGGTCGAGCGCGGTCAGGATGATCACCGGGGTCACGTCCCCCCTGGCCCGCAGCGCCCTGAGAAAGGGAATGCCGCGCCCGTCCGGCAGCATGAGGTCGAGCAGGATCAGATCATAGCCGGTGCCAAGAAGCGCCTCGGTCGCGGTGTCGAGCCGGGTCACCCAATCAACCGACTGGCCGTCGCCGGCGATCTGATCACGCACGGCGGCGCCCAGAACGGTATCATCCTCGATCAGCAGAATGCGCATGCGCCCCCCGGGTCTTTCCTGTTTCCCATGCCCCTAGGCGATCAATCTGACAGCAAGCTGACCTCTGCAACAGTGTCTCTTCAGGATATCGTCAGCTTCGGCTGCGATATATCATGCGAACATCGCCGCTGGACGGAGCATGCCACATGAAGAAATCGCTGGTCATCATTTCCTTCGCCGCCGTGACCGCCCTGACCGGCGCCGCCCGGGCCGAAGACGACTGCTATGTCCCCATGGCCGACTGGCAGCCGCGGGCGGCCGTGGCACAATTGGCCGAAAGCAAGGGATGGACCGTGCGCCGCATCAAGATTGATGACGGCTGTTACGAGATCAAGGGCCAGGATGCCGACGGTCGCCGGATCGAGGTCAAGCTGGATCCGGCCACGCTCGACGTGCTGGAGATCGAGTATGAGGATGAAGAGCATCGGTATCGCGACCGCGATCATGATCGCAGGAAAGACGAGTGATCCGCGTTTCCTGACGTCAGGCTGACGCAAAAACCCTGCGGCCGTCAGGAAAACCTCAGGCTGCAGGTGCACATCGGGGCGATCGGATGACAAGGAGACCCGACATGAAAAAGACCCTCGCCCTGCTTGCCACCTCGACAGCGCTGGCTGCCGTGATCGCCCTGCCAGCCCTGAGCGAAACCCGCCGCCCCAGTGAAGAGAAGGGGGTTTTCGCCGCTCTCTTCGGGGAAGACGGCGAGGGGCTTCGCCTGTGGTTCGTCAGCGATGACGACGATGACGAAAAAGAGCGCGGCCATTCCCGCAAGGACCGTGACGACGATGACGACGATGACGACGATGATGATGACGATGACGGCGCCCGTGGCGGCATGAACCCGGCCCCCGCCGGAACCAGCGCACCGCCGAAAAACGGACTGTTCGGCAGCGGCGCAGCGCCGCAGGTCCAGGTCAATTGACAATCAGTGGCCTGACAGACCCACAAAACGCTGCGACGATATCAGCGAGCCGTCAGGTCAGACTGACATAGTCGCGGCGACCCGCCATCCACCTTTGAAAGGCAGACAGCATGAAACCCCTTCTGACCACCCTCGCCCTGACCACCGCGCTGACCGCTCCGGCGATCGCGCTGGCCCGGCCGGTGACCTTCACCACCAACATGACGAATTACGGCGGCGACGGCGCCTATCTGGCCTATTACGTCACCGACGCCTCGGGCGCCTATGTCGGCAGCCTGTGGATGGCCGGCGGCAAGTCGAAGTATTACAAGCACCTCAGCGACTGGTATCGCGCCACCGGTGGCAATGCCGCCGAGATCAATGGCATCACCGGCGCCAGCGTCGGCGCCGGACGGCAGCTTGAGATCACGCTCGACCTGGCGGATGCGCTGTTCGACGCGGGCTATACCCTGCATATCGACGCCGCGGTCGAGGACATGCGCGAGAGCCCCAATGAAATCGCCGTGCCGCTGACCGCAGCGGGCGCCGGCAACGCCGTCAAGGGCCGCCGCTATATCGCCGATTTCACCTATAAATACTGACCGGAGGCCCACGATGCTCCGCTTTGTTCACCGCTGGCCCGGCCTGCTGGCCGCGCTTTTGCTGTCGCTGCTGGCGCTGAGTGGCGCAACGCTCTCCGTCTTTCCGGCGGCGGAGCGTCTGGCCGCGCCGCAGACGGTGAGCGGTCAGAGCGTCGCTGATCTGGCCAGCCGGATTCAGGCGGCCTATCCCGGCGTGGAACAAATCCGGCGGGCGCCTTCGGGGCAGATCACCGCCTATTGGTTCGACAATGGCCAGCCCGGTGCGGCGGTGATCGACCCGGCCACCGGCCAGGCGGCGGGATCGGCCGACCCCAATCAGACCCTGCGCTGGCTGACCAACCTGCACCGATCGCTGTTTCTGGGCGATGGCGGCCGGCTGACCATGGCGGCGGGTGCGGCGATGATGCTGGTTCTGTGCCTTTCCGGCGCGCTGCTGGTGGTGCGGCGGACGGGGGGCTGGCGGCGCTGGTTCACCCGGCTGCGCGGCCCGCTGGCCGGGCGGCTGCATGTCGAGATCGCCCGCATCGCCCTGCCGGCGCTGCTGCTCTCCTCGATCACCGCGCTGTGGATGACCGCCTCGACCTTCGGTCTGCTGCCCGAGGGCGACACCACCCCCGCCTTTCCGGCGGCGGTGAGCGGCCAGACCGACGCGCCCCTGCGCGACATGCCCCTGCTGGCCGAGACGCCGGTGTCCGAGCTGCGCGATCTGTCCTTTCCCTATGCGGGCGATGCCACCGACGTCTTCACCCTGACCACTGCGCAGGGCAGCGGATACATCGACCAGGGCACCGGCGCGATGCTGGCCTGGGCCGAGCCGAGCGGTTGGCAGCGGGCCTATGAGACCATCTATATGCTGCACACCGGTCAGGGGGCGGTGCTGCTGGGGCTGCTCTTGGGGCTGATGGCGCTTGGCGTGCCGACGATGGCGGTGACCGGGGTGATCCTCTGGCTGGCCGGTCGACGCGGGCGGCCGCGGATGCGCCACAACGCGGCGCCGGGGCGGGCCGACACGGTGATTCTGGTCGGCTCGGAAAGCGGCACCACCTGGGGCTTTGCCGCCACCCTGCAGGCGGCGCTGAGCGCTCAGGGTCACAGCGTCCATGTCGCGCCGATGTCGTCTTTCGTGCCGGACCGCTATGCCCGGGCGCAACGGCTGCTGATCCTCGCCGCCACCTATGGCGAGGGCGCCGCGCCGGGAACGGCCAAGGGGTTTCTCGACCGGCTGGAGCGGTTGCCGGCGCGGCCCGGCGTGCCGTTGGCCGTCCTGGGCTTCGGCGATCGCAGCTTTCCCACCTTCTGCGCCTTTGCCGAGCAGGTGGTTGACACCGCCCGCGCCCGCGGTTGGGAGGAACTGGTCCCCTATGACACGGTAGACCGCCAGTCGTCGCAGGATTTCGCCCGCTGGGGCCGCGCCCTTGGCGCCGCGCTGGGGCTGGATCTGGAACTGGCGCATGTGCCGGTGATCCCGGCGAGCCTGCCGCTCACCCTGATCTCGCGCCGCGACTATGGCGCCGAGGTGCAGGCCCCCACCGCCATCCTGCGCTTTGCCCTGCCGCCCCGGTCGCTCTGGTGCCGGCTGAGCGGGCGCGGCTTCGGCCGCTTCGCTCCGGGCGATCTGCTGGGCGTGCTGCCCGAGGGCTCCGAGGTGGCGCGCTTCTATTCGCTGGCCTCCGGCTGCCGCGACGATTTCGTCGAGATCGCGGTAAAGAAACACCCCGGCGGGCTCTGCTCGGCGCAACTGATGGCGCTGCAGCCGGGCGACAGCATCCAGGCCTTCATCCGCCGCAATCCGGATTTCCGGCCCGGCCCGGGCAGGGCGCCGCTGATCCTGATCGGCGCCGGCACCGGGGTGGCGCCGCTGGCGGGCTTCCTGCGCGGCAATGCCCGGCACCGGCCTGCATATCTGATCTTCGGCCTGCGGCATCCGGACAGCGATTTCCTCTATCGCGAGGAATTCGCCACCTGGCAGCAGGACGGTCGCCTGACCCGGCTGCTGCCGGCGGTGTCGCGCGGCGATGCGCCCGCCTATGTGCAGGACGTGGTGCGCCGCGAGGGGCCAGAGCTGGCCCGGCTGATCCGCGACGGCGCCCGGGTGCTGGTCTGCGGCGGACGCGAGATGGCCAGCGGCGTCACCACCGCTTTGGCCGAGGTTCTGGCGCCATTTGGCACCACACCGGCCGATCTGAAGGCAGAGGGGCGCTATGTCGAAGATGTCTACTGAAACCCGCCAGGCGCTGAACGGCCCCACCATGGGCACCCGCTGGTCGGCGCTGTTCTTCGCGGCTGATGCCTTTGATCCCGTCCCGGTGCGGGCCGCCCTGCAGGCCGCCGTGGATCGGGTCGATGCCCAGATGTCGCTGTGGAAACCCGACAGCGATCTGGTGCGGCTGAACGCGGCATCGGTGGCGGAATGGGTCGCAGTGCCGGCCGAGCTGATGCAGGTGCTGCAACTGGGGCTGCAGATCGGTGCCGCCTCGGACGGGGCCTTCGATCTGGGGCTCGGCGATGCGGTCGCCGCCTGGGGCTTCGGCCCCGAGGCCGCCGACCCCGCCCGCATCCGCGCCGCCTTGCAGGCGGACCGGCGGCCGGCGCATGAGATCCTCACGCTCGACCCCGCCGGCGGGCGGGTCCGCAAGGAGGCACCACTGCGAATCGACCTGAATGGGATCGCCAAGGGTTTCGGCGTCGATCAACTGGCCGAGGCGCTGCACGGCCAGGGGATCGCGGCGGGGCTGGTCGGCATCGACGGCGAGATGCGCGCGCTGGGGCTGCGCCCCGACGGCCGGCCCTGGACCGTTGCGATCGAGGCGCCCGAACACAACCGCCGCAGCCCGCAGTCGATGCTGGCGCTGGAGGAGGCCGCCGTCGCCACCTCGGGCGACTATCGCCATTGGGTCGAGGTCGGCGGCCGGCGGCTGTCGCATACGATGGACCCGCACCGGGGCGCGCCATTGCAGGCGCCACCGGCCTCGGTCACCGTGGTGGCACGCCGCTGCGCCGAGGCCGATGCCTGGACCACCGCGCTGATGGTGCTGGGCGCTGAGCGGGGCGCCGCACTGGCCCGGCAGATGGGGCTGAGCGCGCTGTTTCTGTCGCGGGACGCCGATGGCATCACCCCCGTCGGTGTCGGCCCACTTTTCGGTGAACCGCCAGCATAGACTCTGATACACCCGTCCCCGACGCCTCTCTTTTTCCCACAATTCAGCCAGAAGGATCGCGCCGATGAGCCGCCTCAGCCATTCCGAAAATCACATGGTCCACCGTATCGGGTGGCTGCGCGCCGCCGTGCTGGGCGCCAATGACGGCCTTGTGTCGACCTCGAGCCTTGTGGTCGGTGTCGCCGCCGCCGGCACCGGTGCGGCCGAGGTTATGCTGGCGGGCCTCGCCGGTCTGGTCGCCGGCGCGATGTCGATGGCAGCCGGCGAATATGTCTCTGTCAGCTCGCAAGCCGATGCGGAACAGGCCGACATGGCCCGTGAGCGGCGCGAGCTGGAGGAGATGCCCGAGGCCGAGCTGGAAGAGCTGACGATGATCTATGTCGCCCGCGGCCTCGACCGCGAGCTGGCCGAGCAAGTGGCGCATCAACTGACCGAACGCGACGCGCTTGGTGCCCATGCGCGCGACGAGCTGGGGATTTCCGAGACCATCGCCACCAATCCGATCCAGGCGGCACTGGTGTCTGCGCTGACCTTCTCGGTGGGCGCGGTGGTGCCGCTGATCGTGGCGATCCTGGCACCGCCCATGCAGATTTCGCTGATCGTCGCGATGGCCACTCTGCTGGCGCTGGCGGTTCTGGGCGGGCTTGGCGCCTCGGCCGGGGGGGCCGGAATGGTGCGCGGCGCGATTCGCGTCACCTTCTGGGGGGCGCTGGCCATGGCCGCCACCGCGCTGGTCGGGACGCTGTTCGGCGTCGCGGTCTGAGCCGCGGCTCAAGCCGGGAAAATCCGCACCTTCACGTCGCGGGGCGGCGCGTAATAGGGGGCGGATGTGACCAGGATATCGGCGCCGGCGCCGGCATAGGCGCCGGCATTCGCGGGAGTGATGCCACCGGCCGCCGCCAGCAGGGGGCGCGGCGTCATCGCGGCCAGCGCCGCAGCGATCTCGCCGATCTCCCCGGGGCTGGCCTTGTCGACCTGGACGATCTCAGCCCCGGCGCGAGCAAAGGCGATCGCCTCCGCCGCCCCCTCGGCCTCGACCGCGACGCGCCGTTCGGGGGAATGGGCGCGCAGGCGGGCCAGATGATCGGCCAGCGGTACCGCAGGGTCGAGCAGCGTCCGGTGCTCTTCGAAAACCAGAACGAAATCCGACAGGCTGAGCCGATGCGGCACCGCGCCGCCGGCCTCGATCGCGCGCAGCGCGGCGCGCTTGATCCCCGGCATGTGCTTGCGGGTGCAGGCAACCCGGCAGGCGGGATTGGCGGCGCGGGCCGCCTCGACCATGCTGCGCGCGGCGGTGGCGATCCCGGACAAGAGCTCCATCAGGGTCTGCGCCATCTTATAGCTGCGGTGGATCGCCTGCGCCGGCCCCTCGACCGCAAGCAATTGCGTGCCCGCCTCGGCGCGTTGGCCGCTGGCCACCAGCACCTGCGCCGTGGCGCCGGACAGCTCGAACATCCGGGCCGCCTCCTCTGCCGCGCAGACCACCATGTCCTGGCGCGTCGTCAAGGTCGCTCGCGCGGCGACCTCCGCGATGCCAAGCCCCTCTGTCGTCGGGTCGGAATAGGGGCAGTCATCATGCAGGATCTGCAGCAGGGCGCTATCGCTCAGTCGGGACATGCGGTTTTCCATTCGATATATTCAAACAAACATATCGAATGAGACCAACCCGCGGGTCAAGCCCGACCTCTCGAACCCGCGGACTGCGACAGTCTGCGACGCCAACGAGCGCCGACCTTCACGTCAATTCGATCTCGAGCATCACGCCCGACAGTGTCTTGCCATGGCGATCGAGCCTGAGCGATCGGGTCACACCACCGCCCAGCGCCTGGCGCAGCACGAAGTTCAGCGCCCCGATCGACGGCACCTCGTAGCGTTCGACCTCGCCCAGAACGATGCCCGCGAAATGGGCTTTCACCACATCGGCAGACAGGCGGTCGCGCAGGAAATCGAAGTCTGCCGGATCGTAGACGATCACCGAAATGCAGGAATCATTGCCCTTGTCGCCGGCCCTGGAATGCGCAATTTCACGCAGTTTCATTCTGTCTCCTGATGCTTCGATCCAACTGGGGCCCTCACGCGGAAAGCCCGCGCAAATCATGTTACAGATGCATTGCCTGCCCCGGCAGGGCGCCAAGCAGCTCTCGGGTATAGCTGGCGGAAGGATGGCGCAGCACCTCTTGCGGCGGCCCGATCTCGACGCAGCGACCGCGCTGCATCACCATGATACGATCGCAAAGCCGCGCTGCGACCCGCAGGTCATGCGTCACGAAGAGCATGGCAAAGCCAAGCCGTCGTTGCAGCGTCTCGAACAGGGTCAGAACCTGGGCCTGCACCGAGACATCGAGCGCCGAGACCGCCTCGTCGGCGATGATCAGCTTGGGCTGCATCATCAGCGCCCGGGCGATGGAAATCCGCTGCCGCTGCCCACCCGAGAACTGATGCGGGAACCGCTCCAGCGCCTCGCGACCCAAGCCCACCTCGTGCAATAGGGAAACCGCCCGCTGCTCGACCACATGCCGCGCCTCGCCGCGTTCCAGCGGCCCTTCCGTTAGGCTCTGACGAATGGTGCGGCGTGGGTTCAGCGACCGATAGGGATCCTGAAAGATCACCTGCACTTTCGATCGGTAATCCTTCAGCTCATCGCGTGAGAGACCGGTGATATCGCGGCCGTCAAAGGTGATATGACCGTCGCCCGCCCGCTGGAACAGCGCCACGCAGCGCCCCAGCGTCGTCTTGCCCGACCCGCTTTCGCCGACCACCCCCAGCGTTTCGTTGGCCTGCAACCGAAAGCTGACGTCATCCAACGCGATGACCGTCCGCCCGCCGCCGAACAGGCCCCTTTTGCCGAAGGTCAGCGACAGGTTATGGACCTCGACCAGGGTGGGGGCGGCGGGCGTCTCGCGCGGGACGATCCGGCTGGAGGGCACCGCGTCCAGCAGCATGCGGGTATAATCGTGCTGCGGCGCCGACAGAACCGTCGCGGCCGCGCCTTGCTCGACCGCCTCACCGTGGCGCATGACACAGACCTGATCGGCGATCTCGCGCACCACGTCGAAGTCATGGGTGATGAACAGAACCGCGGTGTGGTGCTTGTCCTGCAGATCGCGCAACAGCCGCAGGATCTGCGCCTGGGTGGTGACGTCGAGCGCGGTGACGGGTTCGTCAGCGATGATCAGCGCGGGCTCAAGCGCCAGCGCCATGGCGATCATCACCCGCTGCCGCTGCCCGCCCGAGAGCTGGAAGGGATAGGCGCCGACAATCCGATGGGGATTGGGCAGGTGCACGTCCTCGACCAGGTCGATCACCCGCGCCCGCACCGCCTGATCGGTCCAGTCGCTGCGGTGATAGCGGATCACCTCGGCGATCTGTTCGCCGATTTTCATCAAGGGATTCAGCGCCGTCATCGGTTCCTGGAAGATCATCGCCATGCGGGTGCCGCGCAGCGCCCGCAGCCGGTCGGCGCCGGCTGTGGTGATCTCCTCGCCCTCCAGCCGGATGCCGCCGCCTTCGACCCGCAGCGCCTTGGGCAAAAGCCCCATGACCGCCGAGGCGGTGACCGACTTGCCCGACCCGCTTTCGCCGATCAGACAGAAGATCTCGCCCCGCCGGATCGCGAAGGACAGCCCGCGCACGGCGCGGCCGCGATCGCCGCCCCCGGGCAGCGCGATGGTCAGGTCGGACACTTCCAGCACTTTGGCGCGGTTCTCGGCCTGTCGCATCAGCCTTGCTCCTTCGGGGCGAATTTCGGATCGAGCCAGGCGCGCAGCACATCGCCCAGGCCGTTGACGCAAAGCACCGTGATCGACCGCACCGCGCCGGCGAAGACGATGGTCCAGGGGGCGGCCTGGAAATGCGCCCGGCCCTCGGCCAGGATATTGCCCCAGGTCGGGATGCTGGGCGGATAACCGACGCCGAGGAACCCCAGCACCGCCTCGACCAGGATGGCAGAGGCGAAGATATAGGTGCCCTGCACCGTCAGCGGCGCGATGCAATTGGGCAGGATATGGCGGAACACCACCTTCCAGCGCGGCACGCCGACCCCCATGGCGGCCTCGACATAGGGTTCCTCTCGTGCCGAGAGCACCACCGAACGCACGATCCGCGTCACCCGCGGGATGTCGGGAAAGGCGATGGCCAGAACCACCGAAAACAGGCTGGCCCCGAACAGCGACACCAGCGTCACCGCCAGAAGGATGCCGGGGATCGCCATGAAACCGTCCATCACCCGCATCATCACCGCATCGGCCGCGCGCGAGACCCCCGAGATCAGCCCGAAGAAGGTGCCTATCGCAAGCGCCAGGATGCAGACCAGAAAACCGATCGTCAACGATACCCGTGCGCCATAGATCACCCGGGCATAAAGATCGCGGCCCAGCGCGTCGGCGCCGAACCAGAAGGTCGCGCCGGGGGGCGCCAGCCGCTTGCGCGGGCTGATGAAGGTGGGGTCATGCTGAGTCAGCAGCGGCGCGAAGATCGCCGCCAGAACGATCACCAGAAGCGGCAGCACGGCGAAGAGAAGCGCGCGCTTGGTCGACCGGCTCAGCGCCGGCATCCGCAGGAACGGAAGGGATAGGGAGGTCAATAGCGGATCCTCGGGTCGATCAGGACATAGGCGATGTCGATCAGCAGGTTGATCGCGACATAGGTGAGCGCGAAGAAGATGATCACCCCCTGCACCACCGGGAAATCGCGCGACAGGATCGCGTCGATGGTCAGCCGCCCGACACCGGGGATGTTGAAGACGCTTTCGGTCACCACGACGCCCGAGATCAGCATGCCGATCCCCAGCCCGATCACCGTCACCACCGGCACCGAGGCGTTGCGGAAGGCGTGTTTCCACAGCACCCGCCGTTCCGGCAGCCCCTTGGCGCGGGCCGCGCGGATGAAATCCTCGCCCATCACCTCGAGCACCGAGGCGCGGGTGACACGGGCAATCAGCGACATGAAGAAGACGCTGAGCGTGAGGGTCGGCAGGATCAGGTGATAGAGGCCGTTCCAGAAATCGTCGAGCGGGCTGACATAGCCCTGCACCGGCAGCAGATCGAGCCAGAGCGCCCCGATCATGATCAGCACATAGCCGATCACGAAGGTGGGCACCGAAAACCCGATCACCGAGAGCATCATCAGGATGCGGTCGGTCATCTGTTCGTGCTTCCAGGCGGCGATTGCGCCGATCGGCACCGCGATCAGCACGGTCAGCACGATGGACGACAGGGTCAGGATCAGCGTCGGTTCGATCCGGCGGCCGATCTCCTCGGCCACCGGACGGCTGGACAGCACCGACTGCCCCAGATCGCCGCGCAGCAGCTCTCCGATCCAGACGAAGAACTGCACCACCAGCGGCTGATCCAGCCCCAGCCGGGCGCGAATTTCGGCCAGAACGGCGGGGCTGGCCAGATCTCCGGCCAGCAGAGAGGCGGGATCCCCGGTCAGACGCACCAGCAGGAACACCACGACCATGACGATCAGCACCACCGGGATCGACATCAGCAGCCGCGAGAAGAGAAGGCGAAACATGGGGAGCCGTCCTTTGCCCGTCAGTCTTTCGACACGTTCCAGTAGATCGACACCGGCGCGTTGATCCGGCCGTGGATGTTCTGGCCCCAGGCTGCCGTCCGGCTCCAGGTGCCGAGCGGGATGGCGAACACCAGCTCATAGGCGCGCTTCTGAATCTCTTCGGCGAGCTGCTTTTTCTCGGCGACGCTCTCGGCGGCGGCAAAGGCGTCCTTCAGCTCGGCCATGACCGGGTCCGAGGACCAGCCGGCATATCCCTCGGCCCCGGCGGTATCGAGGTTCAGGTTCGAGATCGGCGACACCAGATCCAGCATGTTCCAGCTGCCGAAGGCGACGCTCCAGCCGCCATCGGCAACCGGGGCCTGGCTGTTGCGGCGTTGCAGATAGGACGCCCAATCCATCGGCGCCGCCTCGGCGTTGAAGCCGATCTGCTGCAGCACCTGCACCATCAGCGGCGGGATCGCCGAGAGCGTCGGCAGATCCGTCGGCTGCAGCACGATGACCTTTTCGCCCTTGTAGTTGGACTGGGCCAGCAGTTCCTTGGCCTTCTTCAGATCGGGGTATTCGGCGGTCTGCACCGCCCCCACCTCGGTCTCAAGCTGGGTGCCGCAGCCGAACATCGCGCCGCAGATCTGATAGTATTTCTCATCGCCGATCTGCGCCGCCATGAAGTCGTATTGCGACAGGCCGTAAAGCACCGCCTGGCGCGCCTTCGGATCGTTGAACGGCGGCTGCAGCCAGTTGAACCGCACCACCGGCACGAATTTGGCGGCGGTCGCGGCGATCACCACATCCTTGTCGTCGGCAAGCTGCTTGGCCATGTCGGGGGTCACCGACTCGACCATATCGACCTCGCCCTGTTTCAGCGCGTTCACGACGGTCTGCGAATCCGGGAAGGACAGATATTCGACCCGGTCGACCTTGACGATCTTGCCCCCCGCCAGGCCCGAGGCAGGCTCGACCCGGGGCAGGTAATCGGCGTTCTTCTCATAAACGGCCCTCACGCCCGGTTGGAAATCGTCGGCGACGAACTTGAACGGCCCCGAGCCGATATAGGCCTTGATCTGCTCGCTTGCCGGGGTGGCGGCGATATCGGCGGGCATGATGAATAAGGGCAACGAACTGGGCTTGGCGAAACCGTCGATCAGCGCCCCGAACTTCGAGCTCAGCTTGATCTCGAACGAGGTTGCGCCAGTGGCGGTCATCGCCTCGACATGTTTCGCCATCCGCTTGCCGATGGCGTCGCGCTGCGCCCAGCGCTGGATCGAGGCGATGCAATCCTCGGCGGTGACCGGGGCGCCGTTGTGGAAGGCCAGCCCCTCGCGCAGGGTGAAGCTATAGGTCAGGCCATCCGCGCTGACCGCCCAAGTATCGACCATCTGCGGCTGCGGCGCAAAGCTGTCGTCGATCGAGAACAGCGTGTCATAGATGAAATAGCCGTGGTTGCGGGTGATATAGGCGGTCGTATTGACCGGATCGAGCATCTTGAGCGCCGCATGGCCGACCACCCGCAGGGTGGTTTCGGCAAAGGCGGCACCGGCAGGCAGCAGGGCTGCGACCGACAGAGCCGTGGCGAAATTTCTGAAACATCGTGCTTTCATACCTGGGCTTCCCTGTTGTTCTGCGCCTTCAACGGAAACGCATTCATATGAAAACCATAGCAAACGACCCGCAAATATATTGCTTTCTTCTAGTTATGGGTCTATTTGCGTTGCATATGAATGTGAACCTGAGGCAGCTCCGTGCCTTTATCGCCGGGGTGCAGTCCAATTCCTTCTCGGAAGCCGCTGAGCGGATGGGGATCACCCAGCCCGGATTTTCCCTCCTGATCCGCCAGCTTGAAGAGGAACTCGGCCTCAGGCTGTTCGATCGCACCACCCGCCGCGTCGAGGTGACCAGCGAAGGGCTGGAGTTCTATGACCGGATCGCGCGGATTCTCGATGATCTGGACGACGCCTGTCAGGACATGACCGATCTCAGGCTGCTGCGACGCGGCCGGGTGCGGATCGCCATCCTGCCCTCGGCCGGCGCCACCATCCTGCCGCCGCTGCTGTCGCGCATGGTCGAGGAGCACCCCGATATCGAGGTGTCGATCGTCGAACGTCTGGCCGAACCGCTGCAGGAAAGCGTCGAGAACGAAGAGGTCGATTTCGGCATCGGCACCCGCCCGTCCAAGGCCTCGAACCTGCGGTTCGAACCGCTGCTGAAGGACCGGCTGGTCTGCCTCTGCCACGAAAACGATCCGCTGGCACAGATCGCCTCGCCAAGCTGGGAGGATCTGAGCAAACGCCCCTTCATCGGTTTCTCGGGCAATACCAGCATCGAACATCAGGTGCGCATGCTGTCGGCCCAGCTTGGTTCGAACCTGCTGCGCCGCAGCGAAATCAGCGGGCTCAACACCGCGTTGGGGCTGGTGCGCAGCGGCGTCGGCATCACCCTGATCCCGGAACTCGCGCTCGGCGGGCTTGACCTGAGCGGACTGGTGCTGCGCGCGCTGGAGGGGCCGGCGGCCCAGCGCGAGATCGGCCTGATCATGCTGCGCCGGCGCAGCCGCAGCCCGGCGACACTGGCCGTGCTCGACATGTTCCAGCGCTCGGGCGCGGCGATCGGCAATGACAGCCTTGCCCGCTTCAAGGACCTGCCGCGGATCGCATTGTCAGAGGTCGGCTGATCCGCCGACCACCCCGAACCTCCGGCTGCGTGCGGAGCATCGACACTCTTACCCTATGCTTATGAATGCTTCCGTTCGTTTAAATTATTCTGCGCAGATTTTTCCCTGATACTGGCAAGGACCCCGCCCGACAGGGCCCAAAAACCGCGTCAGGAGAAAGTCACAGTGACCGAACTAACGGAGCTGACCGCCACCGAGGCCGTCGCGCTGCTGCAGAAGAAAGAGATCACCCCGACGGATCTGATCGACGCCGCCGAGGCGCGCAGCGCAGCGGTAGACGGCACCGTCAACGCCCTGCCCATCCGCTTTCACGACGCCGCGCGCGAGGAGGCCAAGGCGCTTGAGGCCGCGACGCCCGACCCGCGCTGCTGGCTGGGCGGGCTGCCGATCGCGGTCAAGGATCTGAGCCATGTGGCCGGCCAGCGCACCACGATGGGAGGCTGCCCGCTGTTCGCCGAGACCGTCGCCTCGGCCTCGAGCTATGATGTCGGCAATCTGCAGCGTCGCGGCGCGATCCCGGTGGCCAAGGCGACCTCGCCCGAATTTGGCTTCAACGCCACCACATATAGCACACTGTTCGGTTACACCCGCAACCCGTGGAATCCTGCCCTGTCGACTGCCGGCTCCTCCGGCGGCTCGGCGGCGGCGCTGGCCACCGGTCAGGTCTGGCTGGCGACCGGATCGGATCTGGGCGCCTCGATCCGCGCGCCCGCCGCCTTCTGCGGCATCGTCGGCCTGCGCCCCAGCCCCGGGCTGGTGCCGCGCGGCCCGACCGGCACCCCCTTCAACCTGCTGCCGGTGCAGGGGCCGCTGGCGCGGACCGTTGCCGATGTGGCGCTGATGCTGGACGCGATGGTGGGCCATGCGCCGGGCGATCCGCTGTCTTATCCGCCGGTGGTGGACAGCTATCGCGCCGGGCTGGATCAGGATCCGAAGGCTCTGCGCCTGGGCCTCTCCACCGATCTGGGCATCACCTATTGCCATTCGGAGATCGCCGCCGCGGTGCGCGCCGCAGGCGGCGTGTTCGAAACCATGGGCGCCACGGTCGAAGACAGCTGCCCGGATTTCAGCGGTATCGTCGATGCCTTTTATGAGGTGCGAGGCTTCGGCCATGTGGTGGGCATGGGTCCGCTGGTCGACCGGTCCCGCGACGGGCTGACGCCGGAAATCACCTGGAGCGTCGATACCGCCCGTGCGCTCGACGTCGAAACACTGGCGCGCGGCGAACGCACCCGCGCCGCCGTCTATGCCCGGGTCGCAGCCTATTTCGAAACCCATGATCTGCTGCTCTGCCCGACCACGGTGGTGCCGCCCTTCCCGGTGGAATGGACCACTGTCGAGCAATGCGAGGATCATAGATTCGACCGCTATATCGACTGGATCGCCATCACCTTCGCGATTTCCATGCTGGGGCTGCCGGCGATCTCGGTGCCCTGCGGCTTTACCAGAGACGGGCTGCCGATCGGGTTGCAGATCGTCGGCAAGCCGCGCGGGGAACACGCGCTGCTGCAGGCGGCGGCGGCTTTTGAACGGGCGATGGGGCTGGGCAAGATCACCCCGATCCTGCCGCGCGAGGCCCGCGCGTGAGGCCTGCGCTGCGGATCGGAACCGGCGCCGGCTATGCCGGCGACCGGATCAGCCCGGCGGTCGATCTGGTGCGCGAGGGGGAACTGGACTACATCGTCTTCGAATGCCTGGCCGAACGCACCGTCGCCAAGGCGCAGCTGGCCCGGGCGAAGGACCCCGACAAGGGCTATGACCCGCTGCTGGACCGGCGGATGCGCGCGGTGCTGCCGCTCTGCGTCGCGAAGGGCACCCGGATCGTGTCGAACATGGGGGCGGCCAACCCTCGCAAGGCCGGCGAAAGGATCGCCCAAATCGCGCGCGACCTGGGCCTGCCGCCGATCAGGATCGCGGTGATCGAAGGCGACGATGTCCACGCCCTGCTGACCGGCGACACCCCCATTCTCGAAACCGGCGCAGCGCTGGACAGCCTGGGCGACACCGTCTTTTCCGGCAACGCCTATCTGGGCGCCGCACCGGTGCTGCAGGCGCTGCAACAGGGCGCCGATGTGGTCATCACCGGGCGGGTGGCGGATCCGTCGCTCTTCGTCGGGCCGATCCTGCATCATTTCGGCTGGGGGCTGGACGACTGGCCGCGGCTGGGCTTTGCCACCATGGCCGGCCATCTGCTGGAATGCGGCGCCCAGATCACCGGCGGCTATTTCGCTGATCCCGGCTGCAAGACGGTGCCGGATCTGGACCGGGTCGGCTTTCCCATCGGCGAGCTGTTCGAAGACGGCTCGCTGGTGATCGGCAAGCTTGTCGGCAGCGGCGGCACCATCTGCCCCGCCACCTGCAAGGAACAACTGCTCTACGAGGTCTTCGACCCCGCCGGCTATATCACCCCCGACGTGATCGCCGATTTCTCGCAGGTCGAGGTGGAAAGCCTGGGGCAGGACCGCGTGCGGCTGAAGGGCGCGACCGGACGGAGGGCGCCCGCGACACTGAAGGTCTCGATCGGCTATCGCGCCGGCTTTCTGGGCGAGGCGCAGATTTCCTATGCCGGCAGCTCTGCGGTGGATCGCGCCGGGCTGGCGCTGGAGGTGGTGCGGCGGCGGCTGGAGCGGGTGGCGCCGGGGCTCGCCGCGGAATTCGACGTGCTTGGCACCCATGCGCTGCTGCCGGCCGGACTGAACGCGCCGCACCCGCATGAGGCGACCGCCCGGGTGGCGGCACTGTGCGACGACGAACAGCTTGCCCAGCGGGTCGGCGAGGAAGTCGAAGCGCTTTATGTCAACGGGCCGGCCGGCGGCGGCGGCGTGCGGCGGACGGTGGAAGAGGTGATCGCCATCTGTTCCAGCCTGATGGCGCGCGATCTCGTCACCCCGCGGCTGAGCTTTATCGACAGCCGCGCGGGATAGACCCATGGGGGCGCCGCAGCGGCGCCCCGTGATCCCCATTGATCCCCGTTCCAAAGCCTCGTCATCAGGCGTCGCCGCGAAGCTCTTTCGAATTGCGCCGGTAGTCGGGCCAGAACTGCGTGCCCTCCCGCGCCAGTCCGCCGCCGATCCCCATCGGGGTGCCATCAGCACGCCAGCAGGCGGCGCCGGTCATCGTGCCATCGCCGCCGAATTCGATCGCGCACATGCCGCCGGCGATATGCGGCACCGGCATGATCGGATGACCCATCGCGGCCAGCTCCTGCCGCAGCGTCGGCGAGAACTCCAGCTCGCATTCGCTGTCCTGGCCTTGGGTCCAGACCCGGGGCGCCTCCACCGCCTCCTGCAGGGTCATGCCGTGGTCGATCAGATTGACCACCGCCTGCATCGCCGAGCCATAGAGCCGCGGCCCCCCCGGCAACCCCAACGCGAACCAGGGCGCGCCGCCACGGAAGCCGATCAGCGGCGATTGGGTCGAGGTGATCCGCTTGCCCGGCACCAGCGACAGCGTCAGCCCCGGGTGCGGATCGAACAGGTACATGTAGTTGTTCGGAATGATCCCGGTGCCGGGAATGATCATCTTCGCCCCGAACAGCGAATTGATGGTCTGGGTCGAGGTGACGATATTGCCCTCGGCATCGGCGATGGTGACATGGGTGGTGTTCTGCGATTCCGTCGACAGCGCGGCGGCGGCAAAGGCCCCGGCGCGGGTCATGTCGATCTCGGACCGGCGCTGATCGGCATAGGCCTTCGACATCAGCCGCGCCACCGGCACATCGAAGAAATCCGGATCGGCGGTCGAGGCGCGCCGATCCGAGGCGGCGATCTTCAACACCTCAAAGAGCAGATGCGCCCCCTCGCGAGTGCCGAAGCCAAGGCCTGCGACATCGAAACCCTCGAGCAGGTTCAGCATCTGCACCACATGGACGCCGCCGGAACAGGGCGGCGGGCACCCGAGGATGCGCACCCCGCGATAGCTGCCCTCGACCGGCGTCCGGTCAATGGTCCTGTAGCTCTCCAGATCCTCCACCCCCAGGAAGGAGCCGGCAGCGCCCAGGGCCTCGGCAACCCGCCGGCCCAAGGTGCCGCCGTAGAGCGCGCCGGCACCTTCGCGGGCGATCTGGCGCAGGGTTTCGGCATAGTCGGGCTGGCGGATGATATATCCCGGTTCAGGCACCTCGCCGCCGGGCAGGAAGACCTTGGAGATCTCCGGATCGCGGCGCATGTCCTCGACGCTGCCGGCGATGCAGTTGCACAGATAGGGGGTGGCGGCGAAACCGGTTTCAGCGTGGCGGATCGCTGCTTGGGTCACCGTCGCCAGATCACAGCGGCCAAAGCGGTCCAATGTCTCGCACCAGGCCTTGAGGTTGCCGGGCACGGCGATGGATTTCGGCCCCACCGCATTCTCGCGCCCCTCGACCTCCATGTAATCGGGCCAGCTGTCGGAGATCGGAGTATAACTGTCCGGGCGCGCCGCCGCCGGCGCCAGCGACAGCCCGTCAATCACCACCTCCTCGCCCGAGGCGAGCCGGATCAGCGCGGTGCCGCCGCCGAAGATCCCCACCATCATCGGCTCCACCACCGAAAGGGTGAAAAGCGCCGCGATGGTGGCGTCGATGGCGTTGCCGCCCGCCGCCAGAACCTCGACCGCGGCGGCCGAGGCAAGGGGGTGATTGGTCACCACCATGCCGCCCGAGGCGGTCACGGCGGTCTTCTGCGGTTCGAAAACGGTGGCGGCGCGCTGGCGCCAGTCAGAGGCGGTCATCAATCTGTCTTCCCTGTTGCAATCTGGCGGCGGAGACCGACCAACACAGGACCGGGGCGGAACAGCACACCTGCCGGTCCACGGCGCAGTCTTCTCTCCCCCCCGGTCCCTCCGCGGAAGGTCCATGCCCGCCAATCCTGTTTGGTTGGCCTGCCAGACGCAGCAGAGCACTAGAAACCGCCAGAGAAAATGAATTTAACGCAATCCATCCATAACTCGGCGAAAAGAATTTTCGCCTCAATTATAAATTATGGATATGTATAATGATGATTTTTTCATGAAAGTGGAACAATTCCTTGTGGCATCCTGTGGCACAACACTCCCCCAACTCGGGCGTGGGCGGTTCTCAACCCGCCGCTCACGCACTTTTTGCCTCCCCCCAGGTCACAAGAGCTTCACGCAATACCCCGGATGCGCCGGGGGAGGCCCTGCTTGCCGTCCCCTGCCCCATCATGGCGCCGCCTGACCTTCCATCGAAGAAAAGACGGGAACTGGAAAATCAACTACAAAAAACCGGGCAACTCCCCCTGTGAAAACAAGTGGTGGCGAAATTTCTGCGCGGTATTTTCAGCCGGTGCCCGGCACCTGCCGCAGGTGCGTCGACTCACCCTTTCGCGGCCTTGCCAGGCTTCAACAACAGGCGCTGACCCTGCCCCGCTTCGATTGCTTGCGCTCGATGACATCGGCCGGCATCCGGACCCGGAGCCCCTTTGATCACATCCGCATCCGGCCCGTGCCGTTACGCCACAAAATGCAGTGAAAGACGAAAACGATCATGTCCTACCCTCAGCAAGCCCTTCTGGATGCCGCCAATGCCTGGCTTGAGAAAGTTCAGGAAAAGAACCTGATTGACGGCGAATTCCGCCCGGCGGCGCAGATGCTCGACGTGCTTGAGCCTGCCACCGGCAAGGTGCTGGCCAAGGCCCCGGCCAGCGGTCCGGCCGAGGTGGAAGAGGCCATGGCCGCCGCCCTGCGCGCGCGGGAGACCTGGGCCGAGACGCCGGCGCGGCAGCGTGGCCGGCTGGTGGCCGAGGCCGCCCGCAAGTTGAAAGAGGAAATTCCGGCACTGGCCGTCCTGCTGACCCGCGAGACCGGCAAGGCGATCCGCACCGAATGCCGGGGCGAGCTGACGGTGACCGCCGATATCATGGAGATGTTCGGTGGCCTCGGCTCTGAGCTGAAGGGGGAAACCCTGCCCTTCGCCCCCGATGTCTTCGCCGTCACCACCCGCGAACCGCTGGGCGTGGTGGTTGCCATCGTGCCGTGGAACGTGCCGGTGCTGCTGACCATGCTGAAGATCGCCCCGGCGCTGGTCGCCGGCAATACCGTGGTGGTCAAGGCCTCGGAACTTGCGCCCTTCGCCACCATCGCCGCCGTCTCGATCCTCGCCGAGATGCTGCCGCCGGGTGTCGTCAACGTGATCTGCGGCACCGGTCTGGATTGCGGCGTGCCGCTGACCAGCCATCCGGGCGTGGCCAAGATCACCTTCACCGGCTCCGAGGCGGTGGGCGTGTCGATCTATGGGGTCGCCTCGGAACGGATCATCCCGGTGACGCTGGAACTGGGCGGCAAGAGCCCGATGATCATCTGCGCCGATACCGATTTCGACAAGGCGGTCGAGGGCGTCATGCAGGGCATGCGCTTTACCCGTCAGGGCCAGAGCTGCACCGCATCGAGCCGGGTCTTCATCCATGCCGATATCTTCGACAGCTTCGTCGAGGCGCTGCGCGCGCGGCTCGATCAACTGGTGATCGGCGATCCGCTGGACGAGGCCACCGATGTCGGCACCATCATCTCGCCGAAACAGCACGCCCAGATCTGCAAATACGTCGATATCGCCGAGGCCGCGCCCGAGGCGACGGTGATCCGCTGCTCCGCCCTGCCGACCGAGGGCGTCGACCCCACGCTCTTCATGCAACCGACTCTGGTGCTGGGCATCGACCCCGACTCCCCCGTCGCGCGCGAGGAGATCTTCGGCCCGGTGGTGGTGATGCAAAGCTGGACCTCGCTCGACGATGTGATCGCCGAGGCCAACGATACCGATTTTGGCCTGGGCGCCTCGATCTGGACCAAGGATCTGGCCACCGCGTTGCAAACCACCAAGAAGCTGGACGCCGGTTTCGTGCAGGTCAACGCCGGCTACACCATCCAGCCGAACCTGAGCTATGGCGGCTTCGGCCGGTCGGGTCTGGGCAAGGAAGCCTCGCTCGAGTCGATGCTGGAGCATTTCACCCGCAAGAAGACCATCATCATGTCGATGGCCTGAGATGGTGCTGCCCGATCCGCATCTGGCCCTTCTCGCCGCCGTGGCTGTCGCGGCGGCGGGGTTCCTGCGCGGCATGACCGGCTTCGGCTTCGCCTTGGCTGCCGTGCCGATGCTGAGCCTGGTGCTGCCGCCGCAGCGCGCCGTGGTGCTGGTGGTGCTGCTGCAGTTCATGATCGGCTTTCGCGATATCGTCATGCTGCGGTCGGTCTATGACAAATGGGTGCTGCTCCGGCTGATCAGCGGCGCTATCTTCGGCGTGCTGCCGGGGATTTACCTGCTCTCCATCCTCGACCCGGCGGCGATGCGGGTGGCAGCGGGGGCGATCGTCCTTTTCGCGCTGGTGCCGCTGATCCGGCCGCCCAAGGTATCGCTGCCGCGGACCTCGGGCTGGCCGATCGGAACCGGCCTTGTCTCAGGCTTTCTCAGCGGTCTGGCGGCGATGCCGGCGCCGCCGACGGTTCTCTATCTGATGCTGAGCGGGACCGAGGCGGTGCGGATGCGGGCGACGCTGATCATCTTCTTCTTCGCCACCTCGGCCATGTCGATCCCCGGGCTGGTGCTGAAGGATCTGGTCGGCCGGTCGGATGTGATCTTTGCCGTGCTGATGCTGCCGGTCATGGTGATTTCGACCTGGGCCGGCACCCATGCCTTCACCCGGCTGAATGATCGCGGCTATCGCAATGCGGCGCTGCTGACGCTCGCCGCGATGGCGGTCATCGCGCTGGGCCGCGGGCTTGGCGCCATGCTTTGATCTCCGGGGGCAATCGGCCCCGGACGCTACTTCAAGAAGCGGCGGAAATAGCGCAGCGATATCCAGAACAGCGCCGAACCGATCGCTGCCAGCCAGAGCATCTGCGGCCAGACCACATCGAACCCGGCGCCCCGGAACAGCACCGATTGCGACAGGATCACGTAATGGGTGTTGGGGGCGAACAGCATGATGTCCTGCACGATCTGCGGCATCGATTCCCGCGGGGTCTGCGCGCCGGAAAGCACCTGCAACGGCAGCAGCACCAGGATCATCAGGATGCCGAACTGCGGCATCGACCCCGCGATGGTCGCCAGAAAGATGCCAAGCGAGGCGGTGGCGAACATATGCAGCACGGTGCCCGCCATGAACAGCGGCAGCGATCCCTGCACCGGAATCCCCAACACCATTTCGCACATCACCAGCAGTGAAAAGGCCGTGCCCAGCAACACCACCAGGCTCATCGACCAGATTTTCGACACCACGATCTCAAGCGGGGTCACTGGCATCACCAGAAGATGTTCGATGGTGCCATGCTCGCGCTCGCGGATCAACGCGGCGCCGGTCAGCACCAGCGCCAACAAGGTGACGCTGTCCGAGATCCCCATGATCGCCTGAAACCACCCCCCATCCAGCACCGGGTTATAGCGGGCGCGCAGCACCAGATCGGCGGCCGGCGGGTCGTCCGAGCGGTAGTGGCTCAGGAATTCGCTCACCTCGGCCGAGACGATCTGCTGCACATAGCCCGACCCGGCAAAGGCCTGGGTCATCCGGGTCGCATCGACGTTGAGCTGGATCTCAGGCTGTTTTCCCGCCAGCAGATCGCGCTGGAACCCCGGCGGGATATCCAGCGCGAAAGTGTCCAGCCCCTCGTCCATCCGGCGGTCCATCTCATCCGGGGTGATCATCACCGGCCGGGTGAAATAGGGCGGCTGAAACGCCTCGATGATACGGTTCGACACCGGGGAGTCATCTTCGTCCACTATGGCGATGGCGGCATCGGACAGCGTGTCGGGCATCGAGGTGGCGCCGATATAGATTTCGACCGTGAAGGAATAGAGCACCAGGAACATCATGATCGGATCCCGGATCAGCCCGCGGATCTCCTTGATGCCCAGCTGCAGGACGTTGGTCAGATCCATCCTATTTCTCCTGCTTGCGCATCAGCATGGCACCGATCCCCAACAGCACCGGAATCGTCAGCGCCAGGGGCCAGATCGAGGCGGCGAGATCGGCGAACCCCAGCCCCTTGGAAAAGGCCCCGCGCGAGATCGTCATGAAATAGGTGGTGGGATAGATCCGCGAGATCACCGCACCGAGCCCTTCCAGCGAAGACACCGGGTTGATCATGCCGGAGAATTGCACCGCCGGCAGCAGGGTGCCCATGGCGGTGGCGAAGACCGCCGCGAGCTGGCTTTTCATGAAGGCCGAGATCACCAGCCCCAGCGCCGTCGCGGCAGAGACATAGAGAAACCCGGACAGCACATAAGTCAGGAAACTGCCGGTGAAGGGCACCCGGAAGGCGAAGACCGCCAGCGCCATCATCAGGAAGAAATTCAGCGTCGCGATGGCGGTATAGGGCAATTGCTTGCCCATCAGGAACTCCAGCCGGGTCACCGGGGTGACATAGAGGTTGGTGATCGAGCCCAGTTCCTTTTCACGCACCACCGAAAGCGTCGACAGCATTGCCGGGATCAGCATCAACAGCAACGGGATCACCGCCGGCACCATCGCCACCAGGCTTTTGATGTCGGGATTGTAGCGATAGCGAAGCTGCAGGTTGAAATCCCCGGCAACCGCCGCATCGCCATAGGCCTCGCGCGTGCGCTCGGTCAGCCAATAGGCGTGCATCCCCTGCACATAGCCCTGCACCGTCTCGGCCCGGCTTGGGTTCGACCCGTCGATCCAGGCACCGATGGCGACATCCTTGCCGCGCAGCAGGTCACGGCCGAAATGCGGCGGGATTTCCAAAGCCAGATCAAGCTTGCCCTCGCGCATCCGCCGATCCATCTCGGCGTAATTCTGCAGTGGCGCCTGTTCGGTGAAATAGCGTGATCCGGCGAGTTGGTTGACATAATCCTGGCTGATCTTGCTGCTGTCGTAATCGAGAACCGCAAAGCTCAGGTTTTCGACATCCATGTTGATGCCGAGCCCAATCACCAGCATCAGGATCACCGACCCCAGAACCGCCAGAGTCCCCCGGATCGGATCGCGACGCAGTTCCATGGTTTCGCGCATCGCATAGCTGAACATCCGGCGCGGATCGAAGAACCGGCTTTTTACCGGCGCCTGTCTGTGGATCGCGACAGGCGCCTCGGGCAATTCCCGCAGGACCGCCTGCGCCCCGATCGCTTCTTCGAGATGCGAGATGAAGGCCTCTTCCAGCGTCTTGACCCCGCGCGCCTCGACAATGGCCTGCGGCTGGTCCGACACCAGCACCCGCCCGGCATGCATCAGCGAAATCCGGTCGCAGAGCATCGCCTCGTTCATGAAGTGGGTCGAGACGAAGATGGTCACCCCGTCCTGCCGCGACAGCTTGGCCAGGCTCTGCCAGAATTCGTCCCGCGCCACCGGATCGACGCCCGAGGTCGGTTCGTCGAGGATCAGGATGTCGGGGGCGTGGATCAGCGCCACGGCAAGCGACAGCCGTTGCCGGATGCCGAGCGGCAAGGCCTCGGGCCGCAGGTCCATCACCCCGGTCAGATCAAACCTTTCGGCCACCTCGTGGATGCGGCGGGGAATATCGGCCTCGGCGAGCTTGAACAGGCGCGCATGCAGATCGAGGTTCTGCGCCACGGTCAGTTCGCCATAAAGCGAAAACGCCTGGCTCATGTAGCCGACCCGGCGACGGATCGCGATATCGTCGGGATCGACCTCTTCCCCGAAAAGCCAGGCCTGGCCCTCGGTGGCCGACAGCAGACCCGTCAGCATCTTCATCGTGGTGGTCTTGCCGCATCCGTTCGACCCGAGAAAGCCGAAGATTTCCCCGCGGGGGATGCGAAAGCTGACATCATCTACCGCAGTGAAATCACCAAAGCGCATGGTCAGCCCCTCGGCCTCGATGGCGTAATCGCTGCTGGCGTGGTCGAAGGGCGGAATGCTGACCCTGACGTGCCCGCGGCGCTGCTCCTCGGGCAGAAGATCGATGAAGGCGGCGTCGAGATCATGGGTTCCGGTGCGCGCCATCAGCTCAGCCGGGGAGCCGGTGGCCAATACCTTGCCGGCGTTCATCGCCACCAGCCAGTCAAAACGTGCTGCCTCCTCCATATAGGCGGTGGCGACGATCACGCTCATCCCCGGGCGGCCGGCACGGATGCGGTCGATCAGTTCCCAGAACTGACGGCGTGACAGCGGATCCACCCCGGTGGTGGGCTCGTCGAGGATCAGCAGATCGGGATCGTGGATCAGCGCGCAGCAGAGCCCCAGCTTTTGTTTCATCCCGCCGGACAGCTTGCCCGCCGGGCGATCGCGAAACGGCTCCAACCCGGTCGCGGTCAACAGCTCGGTGATCCGCGCCTCGCGCTCGGCCCGGTCCTGGCCGAACAGCCGACCGAAGAAATCCACATTCTCGAAAACCGAGAGCGTCTGATAGAGGTTCTTGCCCAGGCCCTGCGGCATATAGGCGATGCCCGGACAGGCCTGGCGCCGATGCCGGGCGTTTCGCATGTCGCCCCCGAGAACCTGCAATGCCCCCTCCTGCATGGCACGGGCGCCGGAGATCAACGCCAGCAGGCTGGATTTTCCGACGCCGTCGGGGCCGATCAACCCGACCATCCGCCCGGCGGGAATGTCCAGCGTCACCGCTTCCAACGCCCGCTGCTTGCCATAGCTCAGCGTGATGTCCCGGATCTCGGCGACCGGCGCGTCGGACATTATTGCACCAGGTTACGATTGAGAAAATCCGGCCATGGCGTTTCCGGGTCGAGCTTGACATAGGCCATGCCGGGCAGGCCAGTCTTTACCTGCCGGACGTAGTGGCGCAGCAACTCCGGCGCGATCCGCGCGCGGACCCGGAAGGTCAGCTTCAGCCGCTCCTCCTCGGTCTCCACGGTCTTCGGGGTGAATTGCGCCACATCCGCCACGAAAGAAACCGTCGCCGGGATCACCGCCTCGGGCGCCGTGTCCATCACCAGTCGCACCTCGGCCCCCAGCGCCACCCGCCCCGCCTGTTCGGTGGGCAGGAAAAAGCTCATGTAGACATCCGAGACGTCGATCATATTGATCACCCGACCACCGGAGGAGAGCACCTCTCCGGGTTGCGCCAGCCGGTATTGGACCCGCCCGTCGCGCGGCGCGATCAGCGTGGCATCGTCGATCTGCGCCTCGACCCGCGCGACCGAGGCCTTGGCCGCCTCGACCGCCGCCTCGGCGTCGATCACCTGCGCCTCGGCCGACCCGATGGCGGCATCCGAGGCCGCGACCGAAGCCCGCGCCGACGCCAGCGAGGCCCGCGCCTGACGTTCGGCCGCCCGATCGTCATCCAGCGTCTGCTGGGATATCGCGTTGGTCCTGACCAGTTTTTCCGACCGCGCCAGGCGGCTCGCCGCAGCATCGAGGACAGACTGCTGCACCTCCACCCCGGCGACCGCCGCCTCGCGTTCCGCCTTGCGCTGGGTCACCAGGCTTTTGGCGGTGTCGATGCCGATCTGGGCGCGGTGAAGCTGCGCCACAGCCTCGGCCTTCTCGGCCATCAGTTCGGTGGTATCCATCTGCGCCACCACCTGGCCCTCGGTCACGAAATCACCCTCCTGGGGGATCACCGCCTTCAGCCGACCACCGGTTTTCGCGGCGATGTCGATATCCACCGCCTCCAGCCGTCCGTTACCGCTGGCGATCCCCGCCGGCAGGCTGGTGTGTTCGCTCTGGCGCCACAGGCTATACCCCAGCCCGGCAACCGCGAGGATCGCCGCCGGGATCAACCAACGGGAATTCAGTCTCATGCAGGCCTCGTTTTCGCGGAAGACCGATCGACATCGGCCGGATGGCAGGGCGGTTCTGAAAAGCCTCTTGCTGGCCTTCCGTGTCGAGCCGTCCCGGTAAGATCGCTTTCCCTTCGCTCATCGCTCTGACAAGTCAACGACGGTTGATTTTCAAGCGCAGCATGACGCTGCCCTGACAATACCCGAGGACGAGGCGATGAGCGAAAAGAAAATCATCCGCGCTCAAGGCATCCCCCGCAAACGCATCCTCAGTGCCCGGCTCATGGAGGATCTGATCAAGCCGATCGCAAACGGCGCCAGTGGCCCGCTCGGCGCGGCCGTTGCCACCTCCATGCCGATCGGCTTCAGCATCCTGAAGAATATGCTCGCGCTTCCCCCGGTGACCGAGGCAGACCCGGACGCCGCCGAAGCCTGTGTCACCGAGGCGCTGGCCAGGGGTCTTGAGCTTGGACGACAGCTTTAGGGGTTTACCCCTTCCCTGAGACCGCCGGGGAAAGGCAGGCTCTTGCTCGCGACGACAACCTGGGCATCGAGCGCTCCTCCCTCCGATTTTTGAAGGCGATGAGGAGAACGGCTGATGCTGTGTGTGTGGATTTCTATGTGTGGATTTGGCATGAAAAAGCCCTCGGTCTTGGGGACCGAGGGCTTAATGTTCTGATTGATCGTGATAGAGAGAATAGAGCGCTTATTAGGACTGGCGGTGACCTACTCTC
>NZ_JBLWVT010000003.1:0-487165 GCF_048268305.1 Pseudodonghicola sp. | reverse complement strand
GGACTGGCGCCGCGTGGCAACCCGATACGACAGGTGCCCCAAGGCCTTCTTCTCCGCCATCGCTCTCGCCGCAATCCCCATCTATTGGCTATGAGTCCTGAGCCTATGGCCATCCGGTCGAGGAGTTCGAACTCCAGTTTATCGACGGCGAGGCGCTCGATTGCGCCTTGGCCAAGGCTATCGGCCTCAATCAGGCCAATTTGCACAGCTATCTGGACTGTGTGGAGAACTGGGACGACGATCAGAAGCGCCGCGTGATCATCGCCGTGGGCGAGTGTGGTTACCGTTTCGACCCCGAACAACAGCCTGAGGATTACGAGGTGGACATCTATCCGGTGGAGACCTTGAGGGAGCTGGCCGAAAGCTTCGTGGAGGATGGGCTTTATGGCGATATTCCCGAACCTTTGCGGTTCTATATCGACTATGACGCTATCGCCCGCGATTTGGGCATGGAGTTCGCGGAAACCACCGTCGCGGGGGAGGCGCTCATCTACGCCTGCCGTTGATGACATGAGCATTCGGGAAATCCGGATCGACTGGCGGGGGATCGGCATGACGCTGATCTTCCACCCCTGTCGCTGGGGTGGCCCTTGCGATCATATCGAAATCCTCAGTGACGGTCGGGTGCCACTGCCCGTCCCCGAAACGGGGTATAAGTCGCATTTCGTCGTGGCGGGAACGATCCCGCCCGAGGCTCTGGCGGATCACGTCATAGCGTGGCTGGACGAGAATGCCCGTTCGGATCGCTGGAAGGAACAGCGCCAACTTTCCCTCTTCTGACGCAAAACCGCCCCGTAAACGGGGCGGCCAAGTTGTGAAAGCATATCAGCTTTGCGGTCACGCGCCCAAACACCCGCATCCTGCCCGCCGTACAGGCTAGGATGCTGGCCATAGGGTTTAGGGGGTGCTGGCACGGGCAGTTCACGGGGTGACCGATGCAAGGCGATAGAGTGGCGGACAACCGACCTTCGCTGCGTCCCGCACGAACGGCCGCGATGCGGCAGGAAGCGGACCTTACCTTGGGCCTGGGAGCCATCTCGTAGGCGCAGAGATTAGGATACTCAACGTTACAAAAGGGTCCACCACCCCAAAATTGCAGCGCCATCACAT
Source organism: Pseudodonghicola sp. (assembly GCF_048268305.1). Lineage (NCBI taxonomy): Bacteria > Pseudomonadati > Pseudomonadota > Alphaproteobacteria > Rhodobacterales > Paracoccaceae > Pseudodonghicola > Pseudodonghicola sp. The sequence continues at coordinate 486,055 of NZ_JBLWVT010000003.1, read as the reverse complement.
GCCGAAGAGGTGCTCGGCAAGGTTATGGATTGCCCTACTATCAAAGCCGGAATCCTTGGTCTCTTCAGTCACGATGAGCCGGCCAGATGGATTGTTGTTGTCCCAAACGCTGATGCCCTGTGCTGCATACCAGCTTAATTTCTGCGTCCAGCGCTCGACATAGTCCGCCTTATCCATCAGGCCGCAATGCTCCCAGTACCAGGTATCCTGCTCATGCTCGATGGTGAAATCCGGGAGACGATAGCCGCCAGCACCGTCGGTGAGCGGCTTCTCGAAGCTATATCGGATCTTGCCTGCCTGCTCGAGTGCGTAGAGCGTATCGGCGATCAATATCTCCGATTTGGAGCTGACGAGATCCCCGCGACGTGTGGCGTGAACGAGCTTGGCGGCCAGCCAGCCCCAGCGGATACCGCCAATATCCTGAACCGACAGGTGACGCATATCAGGCGCGCCGAACAGATTGGTGGACCGCCTCGCGGTCTCGGAGAAGAATTCCGATCTCAACTTACGGTAGTGGCTGAAGGCACCCTGATGCAGAATCCAGACACGGTTTCGTTGGCGGGTGAGCGCGGTATATAGCATCTCGCGGGTTAGCAGATTGCTGCTGCGCGGCAGGACGAGGATCACCGCGCCGAATTCCGATCCCTGTGCCTTATGCACGGTGACGGCATAAGCGAGCTCGAGGTAGGGGCTGCCTTCGTCTGAGAAATCGCCCGGCTTGAAGCTGAAGCTTTCGCCGCTCTGCGAGGCAAACTCGACCTTCGTCCAATAGAGCTTGTGCTTGCCGGCATCGCCATTGACGATGCCAACTTCTCCATTTGCGAGATAGCCGGCACGCTGACCAGCCTCTCTGTTCCATCGCTTACGCGAATGGTTGCGCAAGCACATGACCTTGTCGCCATAGGTGATTTGATCGGCGCCTCGCGGCGGGATCATCCTCCAACCTCTTCCCCAGCGCTGGGCGGAGGCCAGTCGCTCGGCACGCACAGTCTGTTTGATCAGGCGATTAATCTCGGCCGATCCGCTAGCCATGTTCCTATGGGCAGAGAGGATTTGCCAAGCTTCGGCCTTTTCGCCGCACCCTTCGTTGAAATATATGAAATCGCCGCTTCCGGTGCCGCCTAACGACAGCTCAACCTGTCGTTCCAGATCATCACCGGTTGAACCCAATTCCTCCGCGAGAACGTCGATGATTGTTTCGCGCAGATCGCTAGGCGTGTCCCAAGAACGGAATTTCAGGCGTGTGGAGTCCGCTGGGGTCTGGCCTGCGGAAATCACCGCATCCTCGCCTGGCGGTAGCGGTTTGCCGGAGAAGAGATTGGCCAGCTGGACATCGGGCAGAGACAGGGCGGGCACAAGTCCGCCTTCGGACTGGCGACGGCTGACGGTTAGCCGCGCTAGGCCCACGCCATCGTGCGCATCGAGATGATTGATGATATCGACGAAAGGCCGCCCGGCCCCGATGGGCGGGAGCTGTTGCGGATCGCCGACCAGAATAAGGCGCGCGGCCTTCGGAAGGGCGCTGCAAAGCGAGGCGAGCTGATCTTCCGTCAGCATCGATGACTCATCGACAATGCATGTCGTTACCTCAGCCGTCGCTCCATCGGTTCGCACCAGATAGCGCGCGGTCTCGCCGTCGTAGCGTCCGAATTCGTTGAGGAATTGTGCGAGCGTTCGCGCCTGTTCCGGCCTGCCAGTCTGTTGTCCCAGCCTCACGCGGGCTTTGCCGGTTGGAGCTAGGAGCAAAATATCCCGGCCCACCACCTTCTCCTGATCGAGAAAGATCTTGAGCAGCGTCGTCTTGCCGGTGCCAGCAGGCCCGGTAAGGACCGCGATTTTCGACCGCTCCAGAATTTCGAGCGCCAGGACTTTCTCGTTCTGTGCGGCTTGCTCATCCTCATCTCCGGCCACCGGGTCACCGAACTTGGCGGTGACCAGACTTGGCCAGTCGACGCTGGCAGTCGTTCCGGCCTTGAGGCGGGCTTGGACATGAGATGCGATGACGTCGCGCGCCTTATCATAGCGGCCGAGCTGCGCGAATAGCGTGCCTTCATAGTCAAGCACGCAGATCGCGCCCTCGAACTCCTCCCTGCACAGATCGAGCGTCGGTCCATCAATCGTGACGGTTCGGGACAAGGGCAGTTCGGCCACCGCGGTCGAGAGAATTTCGGCGCTGAGCAACGTGTGTCCCTGCAGCGCAGCCTGTTCCAGCGCCTCAATGACGATGGCCCTGAGCCGCAGCGGATGATCGGCTTCGTCCAGATCGATTTCGCATTCGCGAGGCAGTGCTGGCTTTGCAGCGGATTTCTGAGACGGGAAAAGACCGCGATCAATGGTCGTCAGGCTGACCGGATTGGAGGAAAGGCGGGTGTCTTCAAAGATCAAATAGGGGTTGGCCAACACGGCCAATATGTCAGGCCGGGCATATGCTGTTTGGGCTTGCTCCTTCGTCAGTTCAAAGCAGGAGAGAAGGCGCATCAGATCATAGCGATCCGGTTCCTGCTCCCTTAGCCGCTTGAAGCGCTTAGATTGCATCGACGAAATTTTCGGAGCGCGGGCTGGCGGCGTGCGCGCACCAGAAAAAATGGCTTCGACTGCTGGCCACGGATCTTCGCCTTCCTCGATCTCGGAGGCGAGCGCCAGCGCAAACAAAGTGCCGTTGAACTTCGGGTCGAAGCAGGAAAGCGCGCTGCCCAGTCCTGGTGCCGAGCCCTGCATGGTCCACAGGCGGCTGAGCTCGCTATCGATCCAGGCGAGATAATTGGTCCAAGGCCCGGGCAGCACCTTTGATGCGGCGTCGATTGCCGTCCGCACAGCCTGCAGCGCAGTAATCGCGCTGCCATGCGTCACATGCTCGCTGGCATAGAGAAACTGCTCATAGCCCTCGCTCGGCACTTCAGCGACAAATTCGGCAAGGTCGATGTCGTCTGTTTTGGCGGCCGCTTCGATCAGCTCGTGATAGGGAAGGACGACACCTCCAGTCCAAAAACCTGGATTTTCAGGGTCGGGGCGCAAGGAATGCTGGAACGGTCGTTCCCACACCATGGATCGAATCCGGCCTGCGGCCTTGCCCCCATCATAAGGATATTCGTCGACTTTCCCGGTCGCGCTCAGTCGCGCAACGGCGACGATCTGGCGGGCCTGGCTTTCGGCCATCGGCGTTTGACGCGCATAGAAAAAGACTAGTGATTCGCCGTCTTCGAGCAGCGAGTGAAACCCTTCGAGCAAGCTTCTTTGATTATCGCATTCCTGAACCCACGGCGTATCGACGATCAGCTGGGGTGCTTTGCCCTCCTGCGGCTCACGCGACTCTTCTACATCAAGCCCAAGATCCTCGGACAGCTGCCATGCATGCTCACGTAGCATCCATTTGAAGGGCGTGAGTACGCCACCGTACGCCGGCACATGGACCGGCGTGGGCAGGATGTGCTCATGCTCCTTGCTATAGTTGGAATAGTCCAGCCTGCTCCGGTGAATGAAAGGCTGCGGAGACAGGAAAGTCCCTCGTTCCGCGAGACAGGGCGGCATCTGTTCAAGCTCGGCGAACGCGGCGCCTGCGGACTGCGTCTCGAATTCATCGTCGCGATTTTGCGCGGTCCTGCGCACAGCAAGGCAAGCTGAATTCCCCTTCGGATCCTTACAGACACGGCCATTCCACTTGCTGTCATGCCAAGGAACACGAACTGACACATGCCGTATAGCTGCTTGGCTCAAGTCAAATCCCTTAGAAACAAATCGAATTTCATAAATTATTTCTTATCCATCAATCATTTGAGAGGTTCCGTGTGACTTGCCACAAACTGTTCATCCAATCGCGACCTTTATCAAGGGTCTTTTGCGCTGATAGCCGGCGCTTGCTCCAATAGGTGCTGCACGAGACCAGAATGACCGCTCCGGCTTCGCCGCACCGCAGCGCAGACCTTTCCGGCGAAGGTCCGGATTGGGCCGATCTCGCGAATCTGAGGTGCAGGTTCGGGCCAATATGTTCCGGTGAGGCAAATCCCCTTTGTTTCGTCGCAGTGCCCTCATCCTTCGGGGCCAATCATGCATCATTTGCGCGTTCGCCGTAGGGTTCATAGCCTTCCGGCGGGGTATTGGTCGGTGTCGGGTGTCCGTAGCGATGGCGGCGGCATTCGTCGAGCCAGAGCCAATACATGAGGAGTTGTGAGAGCGACCAGTCTTCGAACGGGTGCCGTTCAGTGTGGGTCACCCAGTGCTGGAAGTCTATATCGCCGCGCGCTTCCGACCAGTCCACGTAATTCCAATAATGTTGCGGGAGATGGATCAGAACATCCGCGCCTGCGCTGTTCTGGTAGATGCGCCCGATCGGTTGGTTGTCGGGATGCTCGGCCACACGGGATTGTAAATAGGTCATAAAATCAACTTGAGACATATCGGCAGGATAGCACGACACTGTGCCATCCCGCCGTAGGATGATAATCCCAATTACGGGCTATCGGTCGATCTCATGGCTGTTGCTTTGATCGTGCTCCGGCGCGCTGATGCGCTTTTCCGGTGTGTCGTCGAGGCCGGTGCGAACGCGATGCAGGGCTTCCCGTTGCTCCGCCGTAGTCGGTTCAACCTCCCAGCCATGGTCGTAGCGGGCAACCGTGGTTCCGTCCTTCATCAGGGCCAGTTGGTCGATCTTGCCGCCGTCGATCCCCTCGCGACGAGGCTCGTCGCCGACACGCGCAACAAAGCTGTAGCCGGGCATTGTGAGCACCTGCCCTTCGGTGTGGAGATTGGGGTCCACCTCAATGCCGTGATCGTAGGCCAGATCGCCCTCCTCGAACTCCGGCAGGAAGCGCATGTCTTGTGTGGGATCGGCATCGGGTGATCTGGCGGCAAGGCCGGTCCTGATCCCTATGGCACCGCCCGGCGCCAGGTTTGGAGCTGGCTGTGCCGCATTGGCCGGTTTCAGCGTGGGATGTGCGTTGTCCTTGTCGCGCAGGGGCGAACCATCAGGGGTGGTGATTGTCTGAGCCGACGCGTCGGAACGCCTGAAGGCGATTCTGCCTTGCTCGGGGTCGACTCTTTGGAACGGGATTTTTGCAGGTTTGCTGTCGCGGTCCGTCATGGGAGGCCTCTTGGTCGAAGATGAAACGGAAACCTCCCCGGCGGTAGCGCCACCGGGGAGGTGCTGGATTTGCGTCAGGCCTCGTGCAGGTTGACGCCCTTGTCCTTCAGGATCGGGTCTTCGTACCACCGCAGCTTGTCAGCGATGATCGGATCGGCATTTTCGATCAGGACGAGTTGCAGATCGTCATCCAGCCGCCGCAGCTCATCCGGATAGATCAGCTTGCGCTGCGTGGCCGACCGTGTGTCGGTTTTCGTCACAGATTGGCCAGAGGACCCGCCGCCGGGCCCGGTGGAGGAGCTGAAGGCCGATGCCACCGCCGTGGAAAGGTTCCACACTGTGGTCTGCCCGCAGGCGTTGGAGAAATACTCCGTCGAGCGGTTATCAACCGACCCGAAATACGCCACCGCACCGCTATTGGCGATGAAGGTCTCGTAGTCTTCACCATAGACCTTACGGAGCTGGCACAAATCCTGGGCGATGCCCCAGATTTGCATGCCGAATCCCGCCATCAGACCGTAGGCTTGCTCGACCATCTTCAACCGCCCCAGGGCAGGCATCTCGTCGAGGATGAAGAGGATCGGCCTTTCCGGCTGCACGTCGATATTCCGGGCGTTGACCGTGATCGCCTGTTGCACCAGCAAGCGCAGCAGACGGTTGAAGGTTTCCAGCCTATCGGCAGGAAGGACCAGGAACACCGACACCAACCCGGTCTTGAGGTCGGCAAAATCGAAATCCGATACCGACAAGACCTCGCGCACACGCTCACTGTCCAGCATATGCGTCTGCGCCTGGAGCGATGCCATGACATTGCTCAGAAGCTTGGGGTCCTTTTGCAAGCAGCGCGCTCCGGTGCTGGCAATCAGCGCATGCGGCGAGTTGGCCATACGCTCGAACAGGGCAGTTTGCTCGTCTCCGACAAGGAGCAACAAGTCCCGCACCGTGCCGAGATTGCGGCAGCCGTTATAGGCCGCATCAAAAGCCACAAGAAGGATCAGCCCTTGCAAAAGCGCCTTGGCTTCTTCGTCCCAGAAGGGCTCACCCCGATCGCTGACCTGCACAATGGCATCGGCAAGCAGCATGCCATTCTCGGGGGCATCGGGATCAGCAAGATCAATCCAGTCCAGCGGATTGATCCGGGCGGGCGTGAACCCGGCCTTGGTCGCGGCAATATCCCAGGGATCAACCGCCAGGACTTTCTGCCCCATCGCCTCGCGGGCCTTGCCGGTAATCGTCAGGTTCTCGCCCTTGGGGTCGATCACCAGCACCGACCCCATATAGTTCAACAGGTTGGTGACGATATGCGCCACACCTTTGCCCGATCGCGTCGGGGCAAAGGTAAACAGGTGGCGCAGCCCTTTGTAGGCGAGGTCCAGCTTGCCGTCCCCGTCTTGCATCTGGCCGAGAATAATGCCGTCTCGACCAAAGAGGCCTTTTTCGAGCAGATGGGAGATGCTGGCCCATTGGGCCGACCCGAGGGTGGTGGGCCGTTCCAGCATGCGGCTGATGGCACGGCCCAGCCAATAGCCCAGGCCTGCGCAGAAGCCGACGATGGCAAGGATGGACGCCAGGCTCCAGCCGAGCATGCCATTGTTAAGTACGGCGATGGCAACGGCGGCCAGGGCAAGAACGGTCATGACTTTCTGGCGGAACGGTCTGGCTTGGGGGGAGCAAAACCATCCGATGGCAAAGCCCGCCGTCGTGGATAGAAAGATCACGGTCACGCGTGTGACCGCCATCCAGAAGTAGAGCTCTTCCGACGAGTAATATCGTCTCGCATTCGGGGCAAAGAGGCTTTGCGCCGCCGCATGTGTCGCGACAAGCCCAAGGGCAAGAGAGAGGCCCGTAAGGGCAATCCGTTTCGTGAAGGGTGACAAAGCACTTCTCCTCATAGAGTTTCGAGTGCTTGTCAGATGAAGCAGGACTCCTCATGTCCGCGCGGGTAGAGCGCAGGTACAAACGGGTGAATTAGCGATCGAGGCTCGGCCCCCGCGATCGGTGTTGGGTCTGCGATGCACCATGTTCGACCGTCGGACGCCGCAGATAGGCGGCGATAGTCTTGGCCAGCAAAGCCCTATCTTTCCGGTGTTTCGCTTTGATCGCCTTCGCGCGTTCTTGCAGGCCTTTGCGTTCGGTCATCTGTGCCAGGATCAACCGGTCGCGTTGTTCCTGATCGCGATGCGCGCAAGTTTTCGCCGCGCGTTCGTTTTCTTGCACGGTCTTGCGATGGGCGCCGGTCAACCTGTCAAACAACCCCCTCAGACCTTTGTTGAGGCGATCTGAGCGGGCTTTGGTTTCCTCGATCCAGCGTTGTTCCTGCTTCGCGTTTAGATCAGCGCGCTCCTGGCGTTGAGCCAGGACCATCATTGCCCGTTCTTCATTGAATGGCTGCATGTCCTGAACATGGCGATCTTTCACTTGTTGAATATAATCATGCACTTGTTCTGTCTTTTTGAGGCGCAGCTTTGCCTCCACATCGGCAACCGTTGGAAGGTCGGCTGGATCACCAAGGCGCGCTTTCACATCCCGGGATTTGACGCCGGACCAGCGAGACAGGCTGTAGATATTGCCGTGGACATCGAGGGCGACGACGCCGCGCCGATCGCCCTTCGCCAGATACAGGCCCTTGTCCGACAAGGCACGGGACCAGCAGTTTAGATCATCGGATTGGCCCCAAGCTTCGCGAAAGAGCTGTTTCATCTCTCTGGGGTCGATGCCAACTCGCTGCGCTTGCTGCCATTCGGCCAAGGTGAAATTGAGTGGGTCTTTGTCCCCATAGGTCTTCAGCCCCTTCGGCAACTCCCAGCCATGATCGAGGAACAACTCACGCGACAAGTCCCGCAGCTTCGTCTTGAAGTGCGGCAGGTTGATCGCGGTGATGGTCTCGGCATCAATGCGAGACCACACGACATGGGCGTGGCGACGGCCATTTTTTTCATGGATGACCATAGCGCGTGGTTGGTCGGACAGGCCGAGCTTTACGGCGATGCGATCCGCAGCCTCACGGAAACCCTCTTCTGAAACCACATAATCTTCCGGCGGGTTGAGGCTGACCGAGAACAGATATTGTTTGCATCTTGTTGCCTTGGAAATCGCATGGGTTTCGTCCAGCGCCCCATGCAGATCACCGGCCATGAACCCCGAGAGTTCGGCGAGCTGGACATGATCGTTGTCTCGATCATTCATCAGGTGATCGGCCAGGGCACGGGCTCCAGCCCGTTGTGACGCGACGAGGATCATGACTTGCCCCCCAACGCCCGCATCAAGGTCACGCGCATCCAGGCAACTTCGGCGACAGCCCGGTGCAAGTCCGCCGCAAGGTCCTCATCGAGCATCAGCGTTCCCTGATTGAGGTGTTTTGCGATCTGGTTGAGATTGCTGGCCGTCCGGCTGCTGCCCAGCCGCGCCAGCACCTCAGCCAGAAGCTGTTGCTCCGCAACAGGTGGTTTCCGCTGCCTGCGATACTTCGGGGCTTCGGCAGCGAAAACCACGGACTTGATGTAGGACGCCAGAGGCATCGGCCCGGCCTGAGCTTCAAGCTGCGACCGTTCCTGTGGTGTGAGGCGCAATGAAAACGGGGCAGGACGGCTCATGGACGTGGCCCCCGCAATTTGCGCAACTCTTTCGCATGGGGACGCAGGATATTATCCCAGCGTTCAAGCTCTTCGAAAATCCTGTTGTTGCTGAGGGCTTCGGGCTCGTCTTGATCGGTGCCGTTATCATCTTCAGGAGCGTTCGACCGAACTCCGTCCCAGCGCACCATCGAGGGCCCTGAGCCCAAGTTTTCCCAGATATGACAGATCGTTAAGCCGCCATCCCGATCCGGGCCGGGCGGTTTTCGCGTTTTGGATCGCGGCGCTGTGGTCTTTGATGGGGAGCTTTGGCGGGAAGGGCGGGGGCGGTGCCCCGCGCTCTGTCAGCCGGGGCGGAAGGCGGTGAAGCTGGGCAGGCTCAGCGGTTTGCCGGTCATGATGCCGAACTGCCGGCGCAGCGCCACCTCGTCCAACCCGCTGCCGATGAAGATCAGCCGCCCCTCGGCGATACCACCGGGCCAGCCGTCGAGCCGGGTGAAGGGGTAAAGCCGGTGCTGCACCGCATGGACCACCGCCGGGGCGGCGGGGTCGTCGGCGAGCGGCACCAACCCCTTGATCCGCAACAACCCGCTGCCCGGTTGCGCCGTCAGCACCGACAGGAAGCGGCGCAGCGCGTCCTCCTCCAGCGGCTGGTCGCAGGTGATCGGGATCGCCTGGATATTGCCGTGTCGGTTGGGATCGTGGACATGGTCGCAGGCCTCCACCTCGCTTTCGGCGGCAAGCCAGGCGGCGACGTCGCCGCCCTTGCCGAAGGCGGAATAGCTGCCCGGCGTCAGCAGCGCGGCCAGATCGAACCCGGGGTCGGTGGCGTCGTGGATACGCAGCGCCGGGTTCATCGCCCGCAGCCGGTCGGGCCAGTCGCCGGCCGGGCGCAGATCGGTCCGGGTCAGCACCGCGTGATCGGCAAAGGCGATCTGGCGCAGGCTCTCGGGATGGGCGGCCAGCGCCGCCTCGATCCCCTCGACATCGACCACGGTGATCACCGAAGACAGCCGGAACGCCCGCGCCACCGCGTGATCACGCAGTGACACCGCCGTCATGCCGCCGGGGATCAGGCTGTTGATGATCGGCGCCGGATCGGCCAGGCCGGTGGTCTCGACGATCACGCGAGAGAAGGGCGGCAGGCTGCCGTCGCGCCGGCCCTGCAGAAGCTGGTCGAGCGAGCTGCGCAGATCGCTGCCGGCGGTGCAGCAAATGCAACCGGTGGTGGTGACCATCGGCCGCTCGTCGCCCTTGCGGACCAGATCGTGATCGACCGGCACCAGCCCGAATTCGTTGATCACCAGCGCGCTGTCTTGCAGTGCCGGATCCTGCATCATCCGGTTCAGCAGCGTGGTCTTGCCGGCGCCGAGAAAACCGGTCAGCAGAAAGACGGGGATCTGATCCTTGGTCGCGGGCACGGGCTGGTCCTTTCGTCAGTCTTCGGTTTCGGCGCTGAGGTATCCGACCGGCAGCGCCGCGGTCTCGGCCGGCATGGATTTCAGGAAGGCGAAGAGATCCTGCAACTCCGGGTCAGTAAAATCGCGCACGATCATCACCAGCCGGGTGCGCCGATCCTCGCCCTGCCAGTCCTTCAGCGGCACCGGCGGGTGAAAGATATGCTGTACCCCATGCGCCACGAAGGGATGGGGCACATCGGTCAGGTGGATCAGCCCCTTGAACCGCAGGATATCCTCGCCGCGCCGGGCCATCAGCATATCCATCCAGGCGTCGAAGGCGGCGGCGGTGATCGGCGCATCCGTCGCCCAGGACACCGAGCGGATTTCGTCCAGATGCCTGAGCGCCTCGGTGCCCAGAAGCTGCGGCTCCGGCACCGCCTCCTGCCGCAGCCAGGCCTGCGCCTCGGCCGATTTCATCGTCAGGTCGAAATGGCCAAGCCCGGTCAGCGCCTGCGGATCGACCCGGCCGTCGGTGACCGTCAGCAGCGGCGCCGCCGGGTTCAGCGCGGCAATGGCATGGCGCGCCGCCTCGGCCGCCGCTTCGGGCAGGTCAGTCTTGGTCAAAAGCAGCAGATCGGCCAGTGCCACCTGTCGGCGCGCCTCTTCATAGCGGTCGAGCGTGGCGGCACCGGTGACGGCATCGACCGTCGTCACCACGCCATCGAGGGTGAAGCGATCCGCCAGGCTCGGCGCCGTCATCAGCGTGTGCAGGATCGGCGCCGGATCGGCGAGGCCGGTGGTTTCGATCACCACCCGGTCAAACTCAAGCTCGCCCGCCTCGCGCCGCTCGGCCAGTTCCTCCAGCGTCTCCAGCAGATCGCCGCGCAGCGCGCAGCACAGGCACCCCGATTGCAGCAGCACCATGCTGTCGGAGGAGCTGCGCACCAGATCGTGATCCAACCCGATTTCACCGAATTCGTTGACGATCACCGCGGTGCGCGCCAGGTCTGGATGCGACAGCAGCCGGTTCAGCACCGTGGTCTTGCCGCTGCCCAGAAAGCCGGTGAGCAGCGTCAGCGGCAGGGGGGTGCCGGGTTGGGGCGAGGGGAGGGACATCGGAACACTCCGCGAAAACCATCGAAGTGTTATAGTATCACGCACCAGAATACAAGCTGATGTCAGCGCCTCGCCGCCCGGCTCAGATCCAGCCCAGCAGGTGCCACCAGAGGTAATCGAGCGGGATGAAGACCAGGAAGGTGAGCACCACCAGCGACAGGGTCATTTTCAACAGGGGCCGGGTGGATTCGCCGGCCAGCCCCATGGCGACGATCAGCGGGCTGATCTGATAGGGGAAGAAGACGGTTGAAAAGCCGATCACCTGGGTCATCATCACGGCTTCGATCGAGAACCCGGTGGCCTTGGCCAGATCCTGCGCCATCGGTCCCAGCACTGCCGGCAGCCCGGCCATGGTGGTGAAGACGCCGGTGATGATCCCGAGGGTCGACAGTGAGACGAAGTTCAGGAATTGCCGGCCTTCCTCCAGCGGCATCACCGAGATCACATGCTTGGCGATCACCGGGCCGAGGCCGGTCGAGGTGACGACCGCCCCAAGCGCCAGTGCGCCCGACACGAAGAGAAGCACGCCGAAGTCGATGGCGCCCTTGAAGACCGGCGGTGGCAGGAAACCGAATTGCGGCACCATCAGCACCAGCGCCGTCGCCAGACCGATCCAGGCGGCGTTGATCCCGTGGAACTGGTCGGTGGCCCAAAACGCAACGGTGATCAGCAGAATGCCAAGCAGGATGGCCTGGCGTCGCGCCGCATGGGGTGCGGTCGCTGCCGGGGCCGGCGGGGTCACTGCGATCTTGGCGGGGAAATAGAACAGCACCAGCAGCACGATGGCGATCCCCTTGACGATCCCCAGCACCGGATAGTGCAGCAGCAGGTAATCAGCATAGCCGAAATGCAGCCCCCAGGTCCGCTCGGCCATGCCGGACATCACGATATTGGGGATGTTCGACGGCAGGATGGCAAAGCTGGGCATATTGGTGCCGAAGGCGATCACCACGGCGACGCCGGTGCGCCCCTTGCTGCCCTTCTCCAGCCCGAGAACATCGGCCAGCGCCATGCCGACCGGGATCAGGACCGCGGCGCGACCCATTGAGGAGGGCATGATGAATCCCATCAGCGCCCCGATCAGCATCAGCCCACCGATCAGCATGGGATAGCTTTTCGACAGATGCGGCTGCGCCAGCGCCCCGATCCGAACCCCCAGCCCTGAGTGGGTGATCGCCGCGCCGATGATGAAGCCGGTCATCACCAGCCACATCGCCGCCGAGGAGAAGCCGGAGAACACCGCCGTCGGCGGGGCAAGGTTCAGGAGCAGGAGCGCGGTGAAGAAGAAGGTCGAGGCGACATAGCCGGGCACGATCCCCGTGGCCCAGAGGCCAAGGGTGATCAGCACGATGCCGAAGGTCAGCGACTGGCTGTGATCGAGCCCCCCGGGGAGGGTCAGCGAGATGGCGATCGCGATCACGGCGATCACCGTGATGATGAGTTCTTTGAAGTAGGTCATGGGTGGGTCCTCGGCGGGCGGGTCGACTATTAGTCCTATGAAAAAGGTCAGATTTGCGCTAGAGCGACATTATGCCAAAGCATGTCGAATTTCCGCCAGAATTCTCCCGAACCCCGACCCGGGATGGGTACGACCTGTCGTCGCGCCGTCCGGTGATCGCCCGCTGCGGCACCCTGGGCGCCGGGGTTGCCGTCGCGCCGCATGCGCATCCCCGGGCGCAATTGATCCTGTGTCTGGACGGGGTGTTACGGCTGCGTGCCGGTGATGATGTCTGGATGGTGCCGCACAAGCACGCGATCTGGATACCCGGCGGGCTGGGCCATCAGCTGACCACGCAGACCTCGTTGCAGGTGCGCCACCTCTACGTCGCACCACGCTATGCCGGGCGGGCCGGGTTGCCGCAGGCCTGCACGGTCTTCCGCGGCTCGCCGCTGTTGCGCGGGATCGTCGAACGGCTGGCGGAGGAGGCGGATCAGACCGGCGCCGCCGCGCGGCGGCTGGCTTGGGTGGCGCTGGACGAGATCGCCCGGCTGCCCCCGGCGGCGCTGCATCTGCCCGGCGGACGCGACGGCCGACTGGCGGCGACGATGGCGCATTTCCTGCGCCACCCGGGGGAGCGGCGCAACCTGTCCGAGGTGGCGCGCGATCTTGGTACCTCGGAACGCACGCTGGAGCGGCTGTTCGCGACCGAGACCGGCATGACCTTCCGCGACTGGCGCGCCAAGCTGCGCTGCATGGTGGCGCTCGAAGGGATCGAACGGGGCGAGACCAGCGCGGCGCTGGCGGATCGGCTGGGCTATTCCAGCCCCTCGGCCTTTACCGCCGCCTTTCGCCGCGAATTCGACGCGCCGCCCTCGGCCTTCCGCTTGGCGCCGGGCTGAGGGTCAGATCAGCGCCAAGGCGATATCGGCCAGCGACAGCACCAGGATCAGCAGGAAACAGGTGACAATGCCGTATTTGCGACCCCAGGCGTGGCTGTCGCCCTGCATCCCATAGGCGTGCATCGCCCGGCTCAGCAGCAGGGCGATCCCGGCCAGATGCACCAGCGGCGCGGCGCCGCCCTGAGCCTCGAAAGCCGCGATCAGGATCAGCGTCAGCGGCGCATATTCCGCGAAATTCGCATGCGCGCGGATGCGCCGGTTCAGCGTGTCGTCGCCGCCATCGCCCAGCGATTGATGGGTGGCGATCCGCTGTTTGATCACATGGGCAGAGAGCAGCAGGTACAGCAGACCGGCCAGGCCGGCATAAAGGGCGGTGATGGTCAGGGTCATGATTTTGCGTCACTTTTGGGCAAGGAGGAGAGGCCGACGGCCTGAGGAAAGATATATTCGAAAACCATTGTTCATCTTGTCGCGGATCTGCGCGCCGGCGCCGGCTGCCGGTGCGATCATCGGCTGCGGCCGCCCGTGGCGGGGAGGGGTGGGCCCCTCCCGCCGGGGTCAGTAGCCGCGGGTCAGGTCGACCTGGTTCATCAGCGGCTCGCCCGCCAGATGGGCATCGAGGTTGGCCGTGAGGTCATGCAGGAAGCCGGCCATGAAGGCCGGGCTTTTCCACGAGATATGCGGCGTGATCACCACCGTCGGCAGGGCATAGAGCGGATGGCCATCGGGCAGCGGTTCGGGTGTGGTGACATCCAGAATGGCGCCGCCCAGACCGCCTTTGCCGATCGCCTCGACCAGCGCGTCCTGATCGACGATTTCGCCGCGCGCGATATTGATCAGCACCAGGCCGGGCTTGGCCTGCGCCAGCAGCGCCGCGTCGACCATGTGGCGGGTGGCTGGGGTCAGCGGCATCGCGATGGCGAGGTAATCTGAGGCGGCGAACAGCGCCTCGGGAGTCGCCGCCGGGCGGGCATAGGGATCGCTGTCGTCCCAGGCGCCGCGCCGGCAGGCCAGGACCTCCATCTCGAACCCATGGGCGCGCCGGGCGATGGCCTGGCCGATGGCGCCATAGCCCAGGATGCCCAGCGTCTTGCCGACCAACCCGTCAAGGTCATGCTTGGCCTTCCAACCGGCTTCGTCGTGAACCTTCAGGGCGCTGAACCCCTTGGCGTGGTCGAGAATGGCGGTCAGTACGTATTCGGCGATGGCCGAGGCCGCGACGCCGCGCCCGCAGGTAAAGCTGCGGCCCTCGACGATCCAGCGCGGATAGGCCTCGATGCCCGTCGACAGCGACTGCACCCAGCGCAGCCCCTTGGGCAGCGGCTGCGCCTCGGCCGGGGCCTTGCGCCAGCCGGCCGATGGGCCCGTCAGCAGGATTTCGGTTTCTTCCGGCAGCCCTTCCCAGGGGGCGACGCTGCGGTCGAGCCGTTCGATCACGGTGAAATTGGCCGGATGATCGCGCAGGCAGGCGGTGACCTCCGGTCCGATCTGGTTGACGATGACGGGGCCGCCGGCGGGGCCTGCGGCGGAGGAAGGCGTGGTCATGAAAGGGCTCCGTCAGGTTGCGAGAGCGGCGGGGCGGCCCCGGGGCAGGACCGCGGCAGACCGCCGGAAGGATCGCGCCCAGCATAGGCAAGGGGCGGGGGAGTTAAAGGGAGGCGGCGGGGAAATTCGTCGGCCCCAAGCCGTGGCGGAGGAAACTGCCCAAGGATGGACCATCCGGCGGACAGCCCCGGCGGCAGTGCGGAAAATTGGCGGCTTTGCCACATTGTCGGCGTGGTGGCTTCCTGTCTATGCTGCGATCGCAGCGAGGCTTTTGCCGCGATGCGGCATGCGCCTGACCAAAGGAGACGACAATGTCGATTGCCGATCCCCATGCCCGAAGCGAGGGCGACTGTCTTGAGGCGCTTGCCGTCACCCCGGCGGGGCTGAGCGGCGCAGAGGTCGCGCGGCGGCGCGCCGAATATGGGCCGAACCTTCTGCCCTCCGTTCCGGGGCGTGGCCCGATCCTCAGGTTTCTGCTGCAGTTTCATAATGTTCTGATCTATGTCCTGCTGGGGGCGGCGGCGGTCACCGCGGCCTTGGCCCATTGGGTCGACACCGGGGTGATCCTGGCGGTGGTGCTGGCCAATGCGGTGATCGGCTTCATCCAGGAGGGGCGCGCCGAACAGGCGATGGCGGCGATCCGCGGCATGCTCGCACCGCGCTGCGCGGCGTTGCGCGATGGCAGGCGGCAAAGCCTCGACGCCGCCGATCTGGTGCCGGGCGATATCGTGCTGCTCGAGGCCGGCGACCGGGTGCCGGCGGATCTGCGGCTGATCGAGACCCACGGGGTGAAGGCGGAAGAGGCGGTGCTGACCGGGGAATCCGTGCCGGTCGACAAGGGCATTCAACCGGTGCCGGTCGACGCGCCACTGGGGGATCGGCATTCGATGCTTTTCAGCGGCACGCTCGTGGCGGCGGGAACCGCGCGGGGGGTCGTCACCGGCACCGGGGCCGACACCGAGATTGGCAAGATCAGCGGCATGCTGGCGCAGGTCGAGGTGCTGACGACCCCTCTGGTGCATCAGATGGATGTCTTCGCGCGCTGGCTGACGCTGTTCATCCTGATCCTCGGCGCCATGCTCCTGGGCTATGGCTATTTCGTCATGCATATGGAATTCGCCGGGCTTTTCATGGCGGTGGTGGGCCTGTCCGTCGCGGCGATCCCCGAGGGGCTGCCGGCGGTGCTGACCATCACCCTTGCCGTGGGCGTGCGTGCCATGGCCGGGCGCAACGCCATCGTGCGGCGGCTGCCGGCGATCGAGACCCTGGGATCGGTTTCGGTGATCTGTTCGGACAAGACCGGCACGCTGACCCGGAACGAGATGATGGTCGCCTCGCTCGCCTCGGCCGACCATGTGTTCTCGGTCGATGGCGACGGCTATGCCCCCGTGGGCGCGATCCGCTGGCGCGAGGCGGATGCCGACCCGGAGGATCATGCGGTGCTGATGGAATTCGCCGAAGGGGCGGGGCTTTGCAATGACGCGGTGCTGAGCGACGCGGGCAGCATCTGGCGGGTCGAGGGTGACCCGATGGAGGGGGCGCTGATGGCGCTCGCCGGCAAGATCACCCGCCGCGGCGCCGATCCCTACGCCGATTGGCTCAGGATCGACACCATCCCGTTTGACGCCGCGCATCGCTATATGGCGGTGCTGCAGCGATCGCCGGACGGCCGCCGGGCGCTCTATGTCAAGGGCGCCCCTGAGGCGCTGATGGTGCTTTGCGCCGATCAGCGCGCGCCCGATGGCGGCAGCGCGCCGCTTGATCCCGATCACTGGGCGGCGAGGGTCGAGGAGCTGGCGGCCAGTGGCCAGCGGGTGATCGCCGTGGCGGTGGGGCAGCCGCCCGACGAGGGCGAGCCGCTGCACAAGGAGCAGATGAAGGGCCGGCTGACCCTGATCGGGCTGATCGGGCTGATCGACCCGCCGCGTCCCGAGGCGATCGCGGCGGTGGCCGAATGCCACGCCGCCGGCATCGACGTGAAGATGATCACCGGCGATCATGCGGCGACCGCCCGCGCCATCGGCGGGATGATCGGCCTCAGCAACCCCGACAGCGTGCTGACCGGCGCGGATATCGAGGTGATGAGTGATGCCGAACTGGCCAAGGCGGCGGTCGAGACCGACATCTTCGCCCGCACCTCGCCGGCGCACAAGCTGCGGCTGGTCAC
Source organism: Pseudodonghicola sp. (assembly GCF_048268305.1). Classification (NCBI taxonomy): domain Bacteria; kingdom Pseudomonadati; phylum Pseudomonadota; class Alphaproteobacteria; order Rhodobacterales; family Paracoccaceae; genus Pseudodonghicola; species Pseudodonghicola sp. The sequence goes on along the minus strand of NZ_JBLWVT010000003.1, from coordinate 468,838 downwards.
GGCCTTGCAGGCCTGCGGGCTGACCGTGGCGATGACCGGCGACGGCGTGAACGACGCGCCGGCGCTGAAACGCGCCGATGCCGGCATCGCCATGGGCCAGAAGGGCAGCGAGGCGGCGAAGGAGGCGGCCGAACTGGTGCTGGCCGATGACAACTTCGCCTCGATCGCGGCGGCGGTGCGCGAGGGGCGAACCGTCTATGACAACATCAAGAAGGTGATCTCCTGGACCCTGCCCACCAATGGCGGCGAGGCGATCACCATCATCGTGGCGCTCTTCGTCGGCCTGCCGATGCCGATCACCGCGGTGCAGATCCTCTGGGTCAACCTGATCACCGCCATCACCCTGGGGATCGCGCTGGCCTTCGAGCCGTCGGAGGCGGGCACCATGCGCCGGCCGCCGCGTCCGCGCGATGAACCGCTGCTGACCGGGGCCCTGATCTGGACGATCCTTCTGGTCTCTTTCCTCTGCCTGATCGCGGTCTTCGGCGTCTACAGCTATGCCCATGATCAGGGCTATAGCGACGAGCTGGCGCGCACCATGGCGATGAACATGCTGGTCGTGCAGGAGATTTTCTATCTCTTCTTCATTCGCAACATCTATGGCACCTCGCTGACCTGGCAGGCGGTCAAGGGCACGCCGATGGTCTGGGCCAGCCTGGTCACCGTGGTGGGCGCGCAATTTGCCGTCACCTATCTGCCGCCGCTGCAGCGCATCTTCGGGACAGAGGCGGTGTCCTTCGCCGACGGGCTGATGATCGTCGCGGTGGGGGCGGTGTTCTTCGCCTTGGTCGAAACCGAGAAGCAGATGCGCCTGGCGCTGGGCCGGCGGCGGGGCTGAGGCTCAGCCGGTCTCGGCTGCGAGGTGCGACAGGCCCGAGATCAGCAGGTCGAAAAGCTGGCTTTGCGAGGAAATGCCGAGCTTCTTGAAGATATTGCGGCGATGGACCTTCACCGTCTGCTCCGAGATCGCCAGCTTCAGCCCGATGGCGCGGCTGGAATGGCCCTGGACGATCAGAGCGGCGATTTCCGCCTGCCGGTCCGACAGTGCCGCCTGACCGGCGATCCTGAGATTGCGGAACCGCAGATGCAGATCGACGAAGCCCGGCGCCGCTTGCCGGCTGGGATCGGCCTGCAGCGCCACCGCCCGCAGCTTGGGCATGATCGCGCGTGCCAGCAGTTTGAAATGCCGTACCTGCCGGGCCGGGAAGCGCTTGTGCCCGGCGCTGCGGCCCAGTGACAGGTGCACCGCGCTGTCGGCATCAAGCCGCAGGGTGGCGCCCAATTCGTCCACCATCTGGGTGGTGCCGAAATAAGTGGCAAAATACTCGCTGGTCTCGAACCGGTCGGGGGCGATTTCGCGCAGTTGATGCACGGCGAAATCGGGGCTGCGCAGGGCCAGTTGATAGAAGGGATCCAGCATGAATCCGAGGCCGCGATAATAGCTGTCGAAGGTCTGCCGCAGCGCCGCCCCGGGGATCCAGCGAAACAGCACATCGGGTTGCCGGTCCCGATAATAACGCACCGCCAGAACGCTTTGCGTCTCAAAGACTTGGCTGCAATAGGGGGCGACCGCCGCCTCGAAGTCGGGCAGCGTCTCCAGCGCGGCGAGATGGCCGAGGAAATCATATTCGGCAAGCTGGCTGTCGGAGGGGGGAGAAGCGGATGTCATCATACCACTAGAAACCGTCAAAATGGAAAAGCAATACCAACTTGGTGGTATTTGCGCGGGGGACGCCCTGGGCAAGACTGCCGCCAACAGGAACCGATCACACGAGCAGGGGGACCGAATGCCGTTCCGTCCGAAAGATGCGCCCAAGACCACCACCCGCCGCACCGGCTGGGTGACATCGGAACTCTATTACTGGCACGATACGCAGAACTGGAGCGGGTTTTTCGAACCTTCTCTGACGGTGCAGCCGGGCGAGCATTTCGAGAACCCCGAGACCAAGCGCCGGATGAACGGGCTGGTCGAGGCCACCGGGCTGGCGCCTTGCCTGCATCCGATCCGGCCCGAGCCGGTGGAGGAGGCCTTTTTGACCAAGGTGCACCCGCAATCCTATCTGGATCACCTCAAGGCGGTCTGCGCCTCGGGTGGCGGCGATGCCGGCCAGCTCACCCCGGTGGGGCCGGCCAGCTATGAGATCGCGCAACTGGCGGTCGGTGGTGTGCTCAAGGCGGTGGATGCGGTCTTTACCGGTGCGGTGGACAACGCCTATGTGCTCTGCCGGCCGCCCGGGCACCATGCGATGCCCGAGCTGGCGATGGGGTTCTGCCTGCTGGCCAATGCGGCGCTGGGGATCAAATACGCGCAGGAAACCTATGGGATCGAGCGGATTGCCACCGTTGATTGGGACGTGCACCATGGCAACGGCACCCAGGCGATCTTTTATGACGACCCGTCGGTGCTGACGATCTCGCTGCATCAGAACAACCTCTTCCCGCCGAACTCCGGCTTTATCGAGGAAACGGGCGAGGGCGCGGGGCAGGGGGTGAACCTGAACATCCCGCTGCCGCCGGGATCGGGATCGGGCGCCTATCGCGAGGCTTTCAAGGAAATCGTGCTGCCGGCGCTCGAGGCCTTCAAGCCGCAGGCGATCTTCGTGCCGAGCGGTTATGACGCCTCGGCCCTCGATCCCCTGGGCATCATGATGCTGTCGTCCGAGGATTACCGCTGGATGATCCGCCAGGTGCTCGAGGTGGCAGATCGCCATTGCGAGGGTCGGCTGATCGTCACCCATGAGGGCGGCTATTCGGCGACCTATGTGCCCTATTGCGGCCTGGCGGTGGTCGAGGAGATGTCGGGCGTCTCCGATACGCTGGAGGATCCCTTCCATGTCCATATCGCGGGCTATGGCGGTCACGATCTGAGCGGCGATCAGGCAAAGGCCATTCAGGCGGCGAAAGCGGCCTATTTCGGCGAATGAGACCTTCGCGCGCGTCTTTAGGCGCGCGCGTGGTGATGGAGAGGACAGCATGACCCAAACTCCCGACCTGGTGATCCTGAACGGCCATGTTCTGACCATGGACCCCGACCACCCCCGGGCCGAGGCGCTGGCGCTTGTCGGCGATCGCCTTGTCGCGGTCGGCTCAAGCGATGCGATCGCGGCGCTTGCCGGGGAGGGGACGCGCGTGGTCGATGCCGGCGGTCGCACCGTGCTGCCGGGGCTGATCGACAGCCATGTCCACCTGTTCCAGGGCGCGGCGGAGCTGGATTTCCTGCCGCTTGGCGGCCACACCGATCTGGCGGCGGTCCGGCCCCTGGTGGCGGAATACGCCGCCGCCCGGCCGGATGAGCCGCTGGTGCTGGGAGTGGGGGGCTTTTACGACCTCTTCCTCGGTCAGACAGAACCGCCGCGGCTGCTGCTGGACGATATCCTCGCTGACCGGCCCTTCGCCATTCTGGCCGCCGATCTGCACACGGTCTGGGCCAATACCCGGGCGCTTCAGGCGGCGGGGCTCTCGCATGGCGCGCCGATGCCCGAGGGCAGCATCGTGGTGATGGGCGAAGACGGGCTTGCCACCGGCACGCTTTTTGAAACCGGCGCCTTCGGCCCGGTGCTGGCGTTGTCGCGCACCGGCGGGCGCGACATGCTGGGCTATGTCAGCGGCCGCGATCCGGAACCGCCGGCGACCGAGGCGCAGCGCGCCGCCGACAAGGCGCTGCTGCTCAAGGGGCTCGATCACTGCGCCGCCCATGGGATCACCAGCCTGCACAATATGGACGGGAATTTCTATCAGCTCGACCTGCTGACCGAGCTGGAGGCGGAAGGCCGGCTGAAATGCCGGGTGCAGGTGCCGCTGCATCTGAAGAATTTCGACGGCCTCGACCGGCTGGAAGTGGCGGCCGAGATGCACCGCCGATACCACAGTCCGATGGTCAAGTCCGGCCGGGTCAAGATGTTCATGGACGGGGTGATGGAATCGCGCACCGCGCTGATGACGCGGCCCTATCCCGATACGCCGGGCAATGTCGGCGAGGCGATCTTTGACCCCGAGGTGTTCAATCAGGCCTGCGTCCTGGCCGATGCCATGGGGTTGCAGCTCAGCGTGCATGCGGTGGGCGATCTGGCGGTGCGCCGGGTGCTCGACGGCTTCGAGGCGGCGCAAAAGGCCAACGGCCCACGCGATTCCCGCCACCGGGTCGAACATATCGAGCTGATCACGGCAGAGGATCTTGCGCGTCTCAAGGCGCTGGGCGCTGTCGCCTCGATGCAGCCGCGCCATGCCTCGCCCGCCGGGTTCTTCGCGCCGCCGGCGCCCGACACGGTGTTCTTCGAGGACGATTATCGCCGCGCCTATGCCTGGAAATGGATCCGCGAGGCCGGGGTGCCGCTGATCTTTTCCACCGACTGGCCGGTGGTGCCGGTCTCGGCGCTCGCCTCCATTCAGGCGGCGATCGCGCCGCTCGATCTCGGCCCGCTCTGGGGCGATCGGCGGCAGGGGCTGCTGGAGACGCTGGAGTCCTACACCAGGATGAACGCCTGGGTGGAATTCGCCGAAGATGAAAAGGGCATGCTGCGGCCGGGCTATCTGGCCGATATCGTGATCCTCGGCGGTGATATCGAGGCGACGCCGCCGGATCAGGTCGGCGGGCTGGGGATCGGCATGACGATCTGCGCCGGCCGCGTCACCTACGAGGCCGGCGCCTGAAAATCGTGGCTCAGACGTGCTCGATCCTGAGCGCGACGGGTTCGGAGGCGATCACATCGGTCAGCGCCATCGCCTCCAGCGCTACGTCGAGCGAGGCACGGGTGGTCTTGTGGGTGACGAAGAGCACCGGGGCGGCGCCATTGGTATGGCCGTATTGCCGCATCCGGTCGATCGACACGCCGGCGTCGCCCAGGATCTTGGCGATCTTGGCGAGCGCTCCCGGTTTGTCCAACAGCGACATCCGCAGGTAATAGGGCGCCGGCAGCCCGGTCTGTGCCGGCTGCGCCGCCTCGAGCGTCTTGGCCGGCTGGCCGAAGACCGGCAGCTTGAAGCCGCGCGCCAGGTCGCAGATATCGCCCAGCACCGCGCTGGCGGTCGGGCCTTCACCGGCGCCGGGGCCGCGCAGGACCAGCTGGTCGATGGCGTCGCCCTCGATCACCACCATATTGGTGCCGCCCTCGAGCTGGCCCAGCGGCGAATGCGCCGGCACCAGGCAGGGCTGCATCCGCTGCACCAGCCCGCGCGGGCTGCGCTGGGCCACGCCCAGAAGCTTGATGCGATAGCCCATGTCGGCGGCCTGGCGGGTATCCTCCAGCGACACCCGCTGGATGCCCTCCAGTTCCACCCCGTCGAAATTCACCTGGGTGCCGAAGGCGATCGAGGCGAGGATCGCCAGCTTGTGGCCGGCGTCGATGCCGCCGACGTCGAGGTTCGGGTCGGCTTCGAGATAGCCCAGATCGCTGGCCTCTTGGAACAGCGCGTTATAGCCCTGTCCGGTGGCCTCCATCCGGGTGAGGATATAGTTGCAGGTGCCGTTCATGACGCCCATCACCCGGGTGATCTCGTTGCCGGCAAGCCCTTCGGTCAGCGCCTTGATCACCGGGATGCCGCCGGCGACGGCAGCCTCATAGCGGATCTGGCGGCCGGTCTCTTCGGCCAGCAGCGCCAGGGCCTGGCCGTGATGGGCCAGCATCGCCTTGTTGGCGGTGACCACATCCTTGCCGGTGGTCAGCGCCGCCTCGACCGAGGCCTTGGCCGCGCCCTCGGCGCCGCCCATCAGCTCGACGAAGATGTCGACATCATCGCGCCGGGCCAGGGCGACCGGGTCGTTTTCCCAGGCGTAATCGCCCAGCGGCACACCGCGGTCCTTGCCGGCGTCGCGGGCGCTGACCGCGGTGATCTCGATCTTGCGGCCGGTGCGGGCCTCCAGCAGATGCGCGTGTTTGCGGACGATGCGGACAACGCCCACACCGACAGTGCCCAGACCGGCAATCCCAAGGCGCAGAGCGTTCGTCATAAGGTCCTTCCTTCATGTTGTCGTTGAAACGCTGACCCGTGCCTTAACCGCTTCGACATAGCGGCGCAACGCGGCAGCGGCGGAGAGTGGGTTATTCGACGGCGCGGGTTCGCAGGCGCTGGGCCCGGGCGTTGAGCGCCGCCTGCCGCGCCTGCATCTGCTGCTCCAGATCCTCGGCCTTCTGTGGCTCGGGCGCGTTCTGGGCCAGGGCCGGTTCCAGCGGAATCAGCGCCGGATAGGGGGCGGCGCGCAGATCCGCCGTTACCGTGTCATTGAGCTCGGGCACCGGGGTGCAGGCCGGCGCCAGCGACAGCGCGGTGAGCAGGGCGATCAGGGTAAAGGGCGAAGGGCGCGGGAACATGGGGCCTCGGGGCGTCGGTATCCCACCCTTTCTGCCCGCTGGGGCGAGCCGGCGCAAGCGGTGCCAGCAGGGGCTGTGGTGTTGGCGCCGCGGTTTCGGTCCGCGCTCTACCCCGGGGTTTTTTCTGAACGTATGTTCATATAACTTCGCCGCATGGCACGTACCGCAGGTTCCCATTCCGATATCACCGGCCCGCGCATCCAGAGCGCGGCGCTGAAGCTTTTCGCCCGCCACGGCTATGCCGCCGTCTCGATGCGCCAGATCGCGGCCGAGGTGGGCGTGCAGGCGGGGGCGCTTTACAACTATACGCCCGACAAGCAGAGCCTGCTGTTCGGGTTGATGCGAGACCATATGGAAGAGCTGCTGGCGACCTGGCGCAGCCGGTCGTGTGCCTCCGGGGCGTTGGCGCGGCTGGAGGATTTCACCCGGTTTCACATCAGTTTCCACCTGGGCCGGCCGGAGGAGGTCTTTATCGCCTATATGGAGCTGCGCAACCTGAGCCCGGAGAATTTCAGCGTGATCGAGGGGCTGCGGCGCGACTACGAGGATGCGCTGGAAGGCATCCTGCGCGACGGCGTCACCGCGGGGAGCTTTGAAGTGCCCGATCCGAAGATCGCCACCCTTGCGGTGATCGCCATGCTGACCGGGGTGAACACCTGGTATCGCGCCGCCGGCCGGCTGTCGCTGGAGGAGGTCGAGACCATCTATTGGGACATGGTCCGCAAGGCGGTGGCCGCCGTTTGAGGCAGGAGGGGGGCCCTGCCCCCCACGGCCTGCGGCCTCCCCCCGGGATATTTAAGGCTAGAAGAAGGGGGGGTGAGCGGCGCCAGGAAAACAGTCCAGTGGACTGTTTTCAGCCGCGAACGGGCGTAGCCCCGGGAGGCGCAGGGACAAACAGTCCAGTGGACTGTTCGGCGGGGAAACTCTCCCCCAGAGAGTTTCCTGATCCGCCTCACTCAGCCGCGAACGGGCGTCGCCCCGGGAGGCGCCCGGCGGATGCATGAGGCGGCTGTTCCGGTGCCAAATGGGTGCAGGACGTCGAAGAGATGTGAGGCGGAAAGCCGGGGCGGGCGACGCCCGCAGGCGGAGAGGAAAAGGCGGGGTCGCAGCGGAGAAGCGCGGGTGCGATGGCCAAGCGTTGCGCGGCGTCCTGAGCGGGGTTTGCGGCGCGGGTCTTAAATCGAAACGGCCCGGTCATCCTGCTGACCGGGCCGTCTTCTTTTCTGCAAAGCCACTCACGACCCGGCCTTGATCACGGGTGCATCGGCTGGGTCTGAGGCCCCGCGATGCGCACCAGGGCGCGAGGCGGGGCGGGACTTAGTGCTGTGGCTTGATGAAGGTGCCGTTTCTGAGATCGCGCATCGCCTGCATCAGCTCTGCTTGCGTGTTCATCACGATCGGCCCGTGCCAGGCCACCGGCTCGGCGATCGGCGCGCCCGAGATCAACAGGAAACGCACGCCTTCCGGCCCGGCCTGCACCGTCACCTCGTCGCCAGAGCCGAAGCGGATCAGGGTGCGGTTGCCGGAAAGGTCGCGGATATTGACCTCTTGCCCGGCGACCTCCTTCTCGAGCAGCACGCCCGAGGGTTTCGAGGCATCGGCGAAGGCGGCGGCGCCGTCGAAGACATAGGCGAAGGCGCGGCGGTAGGTGTCGATCTTGAAGGTCTTCTTCACCCCGGCCGGCAGGGTGATGTCGAGGTATTGCGGATCGGCGGCGATGCCATCGACCGGGCCACGCTTGCCCCAGAATTCGCCGGTGATCACCTTCACCCGGGTGCCGTCATCGTCGATCACCTCGGGGATATCGCTGCCACGCACGTCCTGATAGCGCGGCGCGGTCATCTTCTGCGCCGAGGGCAGGTTGCCCCAGAGCTGGAAGCCATGCATCTGGCCTTGGGCGTTCCCCTTCGGCATCTCCTGATGCAGGATGCCCGAACCGGCGGTCATCCATTGCACGTCGCCCCCGCCGAGCGTGCCGGTATTGCCGAGGCTGTCGCCATGCTCCACCGTGCCGGAGAGCACATAGGTGATCGTCTCGATCCCCCGATGCGGGTGCCAGGGAAAGCCGCGGATGTAATCCTCGGGGCGTTCGTTGCGGAAATCGTCCATCATCAGGAAGGGATCGAGTTCGGTCGGATCCTGAAAGCCGAAGACGCGGTGGAGCTTCACGCCGGCACCTTCCATTGCAGGGATGGCGCGGCGGGTTTCGAGAATGGGTCTGAGCGACATGGCTATGCCTCCGTCGTGATGCTTGGGGGGAAGATAGGGCCGGAGCGGGCTGGTGCAAATGGGGCCCGCGGCACGCTGATTGTGCACTGGCGCACCGCCGGGGTGGCAATGGGCTGTTCCGGTCGGGTGTTTTCCGCTATGGCGCCGGGGCAGGGCTCAGCGGGCGGAGGAAAACATGCCACAGGATGACAGTCTGATCAGCGTCAGCGTTTCGCCGCTGCGGCGCTGGATGGGGGTGGGGGCCTTGATCGGTTTTGCCGGGATCGTGCTCTATTTCGCGCTTTGGAAACCGGTTCCGCTGGGCTGGCAGGCCTTTCTGATCGTCATCGGTGGCCTGGCGCTGTGGCTGGCAGAGCGGATGTGGCGGGCGACCGCGCTGCGGCTTGATCTGCGCGCCGGCGGGCTCTGCCTCAGCGACGGGCGGATGATCGCCCCGATCGACCAGATCGTCGCGGTGGAGCGGGGCGCTTTCGCCTTCAAGCCCTCGAACGGGTTCCTGATCCGGATGCGCGAGACCGGGCCGCGAGCCTGGGCGCCCGGGCTGTGGTGGCGGCTGGGTCGGCGGATCGGGGTCGGCGGTGTCACCTCGGCGCCGCAGACCAAGGCGATGGCGCAGATGATCGAGGCGATGATCCTGGAGCGCGATGGGGGCGGCGACGCCGGCTGATCAGCTGTCCGACCAGGCGACCTGCGGGGCGAAGCGGGGGCGGGTGAAGACGAAATTGTCCAGGGCGAGCGTCTGAATGCCCACGTCGAAGGGCGGCACATAGGTGGCCTCGGTCTCGATCAGGATGACGCGTTCGCCATTCGGCATCACCGGCAGCCTGTTGGCCAATGCCACCATATCCGCGTTGGTGCGGACCTGGGGGAAGCCGCGGGCCTTCGACCAATCGACGTAATAGCGTTTGTCGGTCTCGTTCCAGCGCACCACGGTGACCATCAGCTTGACCTCTGTATCCGTGCGGGTCATCAGCCGCAGCACCTTTTCCATGCTGTCGATGTAGGTGTCATTCACCGCGCCGGTCTCGCGCGAGATCATGTCGGCGATGGCATAGGCGGCCTTGAGATTCAGATCGCTCTGCCGGTAGCCGTCGAAATAGACGTAGATCGCCATGAAGGCCCAGAACAGCAGTGGCACCATGATCAGGAATTCCACCGCGACGCTGCCGCGGCTGTCTTCGGCGAAGCGTTTCAGAAGGGGGCCCAGACGGTTGCGCATCGTCTACCTCGGCTCCTGAACGAAAACGGTGGTCGAAACCAGCGCGAACTGCCCGTAGGCGTCGGTCGCCAGGCTGCTGCCAAGGCCGGTGGTGGGAAATACCGGGTCGATCTTGGCGCAGGCGCGCAGGATCATCAGATCGTTCGACTGGCCGTTGACGAAGTTGCGCACCGGCAGGACCTCTTCCGACTTGTCGGTGCAGTCGGGCGTGAGGTCGAGCCCGGTCCAGGCGCGCGGATCGACCTGGATCATCTCCAGCTTGAGGCTGGTGCTGCAATTGGGGATGAAACCGGCGCGGTCACAGATCATCGTCTTGATCTCATCGTGCTGGGGGGCGGAGCCGGTGCCCAGCCGGATGTCGCGCACCGTCAGGTTCAGGGCGCGCTCCAGCATGGAATGCTCAAGCGTGACGAAGCCCAGCTCCAGCCCCGACAGCATCAGGACGATCAGCGCCGGGAAGGTGATGGCGAATTCGATGGTGGCATTGCCGGCCTCGTCGCGCCGGAAGCGGCGCAGGGTGGAGCGGAGCGCGCGGATCATTGGGTGAGCTTCAGTTTGCTGATCGAGGAGGCGATCGAAGAGAAAGCATCGACGATCTCCAATCCCGAGACGTCGAAATAATGGCTGTCGGAGCTGGCGCAGTATTTCAGCAGATTCCGACCCGAGGTCGGGGCCTCGAAGCCAATGGTATAGATGATGGTGCCCTTGGCCTTGGCGGCGTCGCAAATCGCCTTGGTGCGGGTGTCTTTGGTGGTGCCGCCAACATAGGTGTCGCGCGCGGGGTTATACCATTTGGACCAGGCGCTGCTGCCGATCACCGGCTCGAACATCTGCGAGATCCGGTACATCGCCGTGCGGGCGTAGAGCTCTCCCAGGGTAAGCTCGGTGGCGGTGCCCGGTTCATCGACCGTCACCTCGCCGTAACGCCAGCAGATGCCCAGGAATTCGCTGACACATCGGGTTTCGGTATAGCCGTCGAGATTGCCATAGGGGTGATCGCGCCAGAGTCCCTTCGTGTACCAGTAATAGATCGGTTCACTGGTGTTGCCGTCGCCGTCCTTGTCGGAGCTGTCGCGCCCCTTGTAGATCGAATATTCCTTGGCTTCGGGGTTCCACCAGACATTGGAGGCTCCGGTGCGGAGGTCATCGGGCAGGTAATACTGGCTGGTGTTTTCGCCGTCGGTCATCAGCACGATGACCTTCAGCGTTTCCTTCGAGGTATAGGGTTTGGGGCGGTCCGAGAAAGCCGCCGAGATCAGCTTGTCGTCGACCAGGCTTGCGACTACCGGCTTCAGGCTGGGATCGAGCAGCGCCGTGCCCCATTTCATCCCCAGGTCGATCGAGGTGTTGCCGCTGGCGGAAAGGTTCTCGATATAGGTCTTCAACCCGTCGCGGTCGCTTTGCAGCACCTGCATTTCGCGCGCGGAATCATTCGAACAGACCGGGTCGCTGACCAGCCGTTCGGGGGTATAGGCGCGGCCGTCGAAACTGGTGCGTGATCGATCGTAATGCAGGGTGCGTTTCAGGTCGGCCTCAGGATCAATCTCGGTGGTGTTGAAATCGGCGGCGGCGAAATTCACGCAGTTGGAATATTCTTGCTCCCTGGTGACGTTGAACTTGTTCAGGAAAGCGGCCGGTGTCGAAACCTGGGTGGCATAGGGCACGATGGAGATCGACAGATTGCCCGCTTCGGTATTGTCCACCATCGTGTCGACGAAGTCCTTCGCCGCCGTCTTGAGGTTGGCCAGCTTGCTGTTGGCGTTCATCGACGTCGAGACGTCGAGCACCAGCGAAATCTCAACCCCGTCGATCCGCTCCTCGGCCGTGCTGGTCAATTGGTTGCTCAGCAGGGTGACGCCGCTCATCTGCATGAACTGGGTGGCCATGCTGCAGGTGGCGGTGGCGGTGACGACCCGGTGGCTCATCCCCTTGTCCGCGGTCACCTTGGTCAGAGAACCGATCACCCCCGCCTTGGTCAGATAGTCACGCACCACGGCTTCGGGGTCCAGCGGCTGGTCGAGGTCCGCGGCGGCGAGGGTGGCGCGGTCCAGGGTGTTCTGCAGATCGGTGCAATTGCGTTCGTAATGCATCAGGTCGATGCCGATGCCGCCGAACATCAGCATGATCACCAGGACATAGATGCTGAAGATGATCAGATTGCCGTTCTCGTCCCGGGCGAAACGGCGCAGGGCGCTGCCGAGCCCGCCGGTCGGCGCGGCGCGACGATCGGACGATGTTCCGGCACCGAGCCGGAGGCAGCTAGGGGGGCGCATCTTCGGATGCATCAAGACCTCTTCTTCCTGACGGGGGGCCGCATGGATCAGACGAGAACCGGGGCGGGGTCGCGGGGGAGACGGGTCCGGGATGCGCGTCAAAGATGGCTCAATTTGGGCGAAAGCCGGGGATTTTCCGGATTTCCGCAACGCAGGGCTTGGTTTTCACCCAGAGGTTGCGGCGGGCGGAAGGGGGGTCTTCAGCGGTGGTGCGAGGTCTCGGCGAATTTATGATCAAAAATGAGGCAATCTTTTGACGCAACGTCAGAACCTGTTACGAATTGGTCGCGGCCCGCGAGTCGCCGCAAGGCCAAAACAGAAGAAAAAGGAGTGTTAGGCCATGGTTCGCCACGAACCGAGTTTCCGAGAAAGCGTTGATCTGATGTTCAATCGGGCGGCCGCCCTGATGGAGCTGCCGCCTGGGCTCGAGGAAAAAATTCGGGTCTGCAACGCGATCTATACGGTGCGCTTCGGGGTCCGGCTGCGTGGCCAGATCCAGACCTTCACCGGCTATCGCGCGGTCCACTCCGAACATATGGAGCCGGTCAAGGGTGGCATCCGCTATGCGCTGTCGGTCAATCAGGACGAGGTCGAGGCACTGGCGGCGCTGATGACCTATAAGTGCGCGCTGATCGACGCGCCCTTCGGCGGCTCCAAGGGCGGGCTCTGCATCGACCCGCGGCAATATGAGGAGCACGAGCTGGAGATGATCACCCGCCGCTTCACCTATGAGTTGGCGAAGCGCGATCTGATCAACCCCAGCCAGAACGTCCCGGCGCCCGACATGGGGACCGGCGAACGCGAAATGGCCTGGATGGCAGACCAATATGCCCGGATGAACACCACCGACATCAACGCACAGGCCTGTGTCACCGGCAAGCCGTTGAATGCCGGTGGCATCCATGGCCGGGTCGAGGCGACCGGGCGCGGTGTGCAATACGCCCTGCGCGAATTCTTCCGTCATCCGGAGGATGCCGCCAAGGCCGGGCTTTCGGGCACGCTCGACGGCAAGCGGGTGATCGTGCAGGGGTTGGGCAACGTCGGCTATCACGCTGCCAAGTTCCTGGCCGAGGAGGATGGCGCCCGGATCATCGGCATCATCGAACGCGACGGCGCGCTGTACGATCCGAACGGGCTGGATGTCGAGGCGGTGCACACCTGGCTGACCAGCCATGGCGGTGTGGCGGATTATCCCGACGCCAGTCACCGGGCCGAGGGTGCCGCGGTGCTGGAGGAGGAATGCGACATCCTGATCCCGGCGGCGCTGGAGGGGGTGATCAACCTCGAGAATGCCCATCGCATCCAGGCGCCCCTGATCATCGAGGCGGCGAACGGTCCGGTCACCGCCGGCGCCGACGAGATCCTGCAGGCCAAGGGCACGGTGATCATCCCCGACATGTATGCCAATGCCGGCGGGGTGACGGTCTCTTATTTCGAATGGGTCAAGAACCTGAGCCACATCCGCTTCGGCCGCATGCAGCGCCGGCAGGAGGAGGCGCGCCACCAGCTGGTGGTCGATCAGCTCGAGACGCTGAGCGAGGCGCTGGGCAAGACCTGGTCGCCGAGCCCGGATTTCAAGCAGAAGTACCTACGCGGTGCCGATGAGCTGGAGCTGGTACGCTCGGGTCTCGATGACGCGATGCGCGAGGCTTATCAGACGATGCGACAGATCTGGCACGGCCGGCCCGAGGTGAAGGATCTGCGCACCTCGGCCTATCTGGTGAGCATCGACAAGGTGGCGCGGAGTTATCGAGCCAAGGGGCTCTGAACCCCGCCTTCTGACTTGGCGAGAGCCTGGAAGAGCGCCGTCCCGGCTGCGGGGCGGCGCCTTTTCGGGGCAGGGCGCATCAGGCGCGGCCTCTCTGCCCGCCCCCGGCGCGGGCGGCGGGCGGCGGGAGAGCTGAGTATTTTTGCAGAGAAGAAGCAGGGGGAGGGGCTGCGGTTTCGGTCGGGCGGCAGCGGCTTCGGGCGCATTGCTGCGGGTGCGCGAAAACGGCGATGGCAGCCGGCGCCGCGTGGGGGTAACCTAGACTACCTCAACCGATTCAGGAGCTGTCCCAGATGACGACCCGTCTTGCCCTTGCTGCCGCTTTCGCGCTGATGCCGCTGGCTGTCCTGCCTGCCGGCGCCGAAGAGGCCGCCGCCGTGACCAAGGAGGCCGTCTGCGGATATGAGGCGCAGGTGATGGCCGCGGTGCAAAAGGCCCGGCTCGACAAGGTGGCGCAGGAGAATGTGGCCGACCATATCGCCGCTGGTCCGGTCACCTGGCCGGAACAGTATAACGCCGCGATTCCGGGGATGGTTGATTACATATATCAGGTAACGCGCGGCGATCTGAAGAAGAACGATTTCGGTGCCATCTGGAACCAGCAATGTCTGGACATGTGGGACCAGCGCCAAGAGATGATCAAGCAACTGAAGAACTGACGACGAAAGGCCCCGATGTCACTGCCTCCCGGATTCCTGGATGAACTGCGCAACCGGATCTCGCTGACCCATGTGGTCGGGCGGAAGGTGATCTGGGATACGCGCAAGTCGAACCAGGGCAAGGGGGACATGTGGGCGCCGTGCCCCTTCCACCAGGAAAAGAGCGCCTCTTTCCATGTCGATGACCGCAAGGGGTTCTATTACTGCTTCGGCTGCCAGGCCAAGGGCGACGCCATCAGCTTCGTGAAGGAGACCGAGAACGTTTCGTTCATCGAGGCGGTCGAGATCCTGGCCCGTGAGGCGGGGATGGAGATGCCCAAGCAAGATCCGAAGGTGCAGCAGAAGGTCGACCGGCGCGGGCAATTGGCCGAGGTGATGGAGCAGGCGGCGCAATTCTATCGCCTGCAACTGAGAACCGGGGTCGCGGGACCGGCGCGGGATTACCTGCGTCGCCGGGGGTTGAGCGACGCGGCGCTGGAGCGCTGGGAGATCGGCTTTGCCCCCGAGGGCTGGCAGCATCTTTGGGATCATCTGCGCGGCAAGGGGGTGGCCGAGGAGTTGATCCTGGGCGCCGGGCTGGCCAAGCCGTCGAACAAGGGCGGCAAGCCCTATGACACTTTCCGCAACCGGATCATGTTCCCGATCCGTGACGCCCGAGGCCGCGCCATCGCCTTCGGTGGCCGGGCGATGGATCCGGGCGACAACGCGAAATACCTCAATTCCCCCGAGACCGAGCTGTTCGACAAGGGGCGCAGCCTGTTCAACCACGGGCCGGCGCGGGTGGCGACGGGCAAGGGCATGCCGCTGATCGTCGCCGAGGGCTATATGGATGTGATCGCCCTGTCCGAGGCGGGGTTCCAGGGCGCGGTCGCGCCGCTGGGAACGGCGATCACCGAACACCAGCTCCAGATGCTGTGGCGTATCGCTAACGAGCCGGTCATCGCGCTCGACGGCGACAAGGCGGGGATCAACGCGGCCTTGCGGTTGATCGACCTGGCGCTGCCGCTGCTGGAGGCGGGCAAGTCCCTGCGCTTCGCGCTGATGCCCGACGGTCAGGATCCCGACGATCTGATCCGCGCCAAGGGGGCGGCGGCGGTGCAGGCGGTGCTGGATCGCGCCCGGCCGATGGTTGACCTGCTCTGGGGGCGGGAGACCGAGGGCAAGAGCTTTGACAGCCCGGAACGGCGCGCCGCGCTCGACAAGGTGCTGCGTGACAAGCTGCGGCTGATCCGCGACCCGTCGATTCGCAGCCATTACGGCGAGGCGATCAAGGAGATGCGCTGGCAGCTGTTCCATGCCGACCGGCCGGTGCGCGAGGCCTTTGTGCCGGGGCAGGGCAAGGCAAAGTCGCGCGGGCGGTCGGCGCCCTGGGTCGGACGGAACCAGCCGCGGCCACCGCAGGCCAGTACCAAATCCTCGCTTCTGGTCGCTGCCGGGGATCAGGCCGAAACCCAGCTGCGCGAGGCGGTGATCCTGGCAACGGCGATTTCCGCCCCCGAGCTGATCGCGGAATTCGACTATCGGATCGAGCGGATGAGCTGCGCCGATCCCGATCATGCGCTGTTGCGCGATCTCATCCTGCGCCACGGGGCTGAGGCATCTGGGGCACTGAAAGACAGAATCATCGCCGCTGCCGGGCCTGAGGCCCTTGAAAACCTGTTTGGCTTGCGCCATGTCGCAATCAGCCCCTGCCTGCGCAAACCCGGCGATATAGACCTGGCCCGAATGACGTTGGCCGAGGAACTCGCAAAACTCGAAGCGCGGCGCGGGCTTTATGCCGAGGTCGCCGAGGCCGAGGAAGAACTGACCGGTATGGCGGACGAAGCCGTGACCTGGCGTCTGGGACAGGCGGCGCAGGCGCGGGATCGGGCGATGCGAAGTACGGGAGCCGAGAATAAGGCGGAATATGATACCGCCGAAAACGGCGCCACGATCAACCGCGAGGAGCGGGATGCCTTCGCCGAATTGCTGAACCGGATCGGGTATTCCAAATCGGGCGGATAGGGCGGAAATTTGTAACGAATAGAGGTGGACAACCGGGCGAACCGATGACCGAATCACGGGATTATCCGATGATTCGGATCCGCGCGAATCGCCCCACGCCTCTGCAGGAGCACCGAATGGCAGCTAAGGACACCGACGACCAGAAACCTGAGGACCAGGAACAGGAAATCTCGCTGGACATGAGCCAGGCCCAGGTCAAGAAGATGATCGCCGAGGCCCGCGAGAAAGGCTACATCACCTACGATCAGCTTAACCAGGTTCTACCTCCCGATCAGGTCAGCTCGGAGCAGATCGAAGATGTGATGTCCATGCTTTCCGAGATGGGCATCAACATCATCGAGGACGAAGAGGCGGAAGACGACGAGAGCAAGGGCTCGACCGAGATCGCGACGACCTCGGACGCGCGTGAGGTGACGCTGGCCAGCGCGCAGACCGAAAAGCTCGACCGGACCGACGACCCCGTGCGGATGTATCTGCGCGAGATGGGCTCTGTCGAACTGCTGTCGCGCGAGGGCGAGATCGCCATCGCCAAGCGGATCGAGGCCGGCCGCAACACGATGATCGCCGGGCTTTGCGAAAGCCCGCTGACCTTCCAGGCGATCACCATCTGGCACGACGAACTCCTGTCCGAGGAGATTTTGCTGCGTGACGTCATTGACCTGGAGGCCACCTTTGGCAACCAGCTTGGCGACGACGAGGATGCCGTGGCGGAAACGCTGGTCTCCTCCGGTTCTTTGGCGACCAAGAAATCGGAAGGCGGCTCGGATCCCGAGTTCGACGCCGACGGCAATCCGATCGCCCGGGAAGACGACGAGGACGAGGACGATCAGACCAGCATGTCGCTGGCCGCGATGGAAGCCGCGCTGAAGGACCAGGTGCTGAGCACGCTGGAGCGGATTTCCAACAACTATGTCCAGCTTTCCGAAATGCAGGACAACCGGATCGCCGCCACGTTGAACGAAAGCAGCAAGTTCAGTGCCACTCAGGAGGAGCAGTATCAAAAGCTGCGCTCCGAGATCGTGGAGCTTGTGAACGGTCTGCACCTGCACAACAACCGGATCGAGGCGCTGGTCGACCAGCTCTATGGGATCAACAAGCGGGTGATGGCGATCGACAGCGCCATGGTGAAGCTGGCCGACCAGGCCCGCATCAACCGGCGCGAATTCGTCGACGAATACCGCGGTCGCGAACTTGACCCCACCTGGCTCGATGAAATGGGCCTGAAGGCGGGGCGCGGCTGGCAGATGCTGATCGAGCGCAGCGCCGATAAGATCGAGGAGCTGCGCGCCGACATGGCCCAGGTCGGCCAATATGTCGGTCTCGATATCAGCGAATTCCGGCGCATCGTCCAGCAGGTGCAGAAGGGTGAAAAGGAAGCCCGTCAGGCCAAGAAGGAAATGGTCGAGGCGAACCTGCGTCTGGTGATCTCGATCGCGAAGAAATACACCAACCGCGGGCTGCAGTTCCTCGACCTCATTCAGGAAGGCAACATCGGCCTGATGAAGGCGGTCGACAAGTTCGAATACCGTCGCGGCTATAAGTTCTCGACCTATGCGACCTGGTGGATCCGTCAGGCGATCACCCGCTCGATCGCCGATCAGGCGCGCACCATCCGGATTCCGGTGCATATGATCGAGACGATCAACAAGCTGGTCCGTACCGGCCGCCAGATGCTGCACGAGATCGGCCGCGAACCGACCCCGGAAGAGCTGGCCGAAAAGCTGCAGATGCCGCTCGAGAAGGTTCGCAAGGTGATGAAGATCGCCAAGGAGCCGATCAGCCTCGAAACGCCGATCGGCGACGAGGAGGATTCGCAACTCGGCGATTTCATCGAGGACAAGAACGCCGTCCTGCCGCTGGATTCCGCCATTCAGGAGAACCTGAAGGAAACCACCACCCGGGTTTTGGCCAGCCTCACCCCGCGTGAGGAACGGGTTCTGCGGATGCGCTTCGGCATCGGCATGAACACCGACCACACGCTGGAAGAGGTCGGCCAGCAGTTCAGCGTGACCCGTGAGCGGATCCGCCAGATCGAGGCCAAGGCGCTGAGGAAGCTCAAGCACCCGAGCCGGAGCCGCAAGCTGCGCAGTTTCTTGGATCAGTAAGCGAAACCTCTCTGCAGATAGACGCCCGCGCCGTGCAACAGCGGCGCGGGCGTTTTCGTGTCCGCCGTCCTCCGCCGATCTTTTCCATGCCCCCTGTTCTCCACCCCGCCCAGGCCCTATCTTGTGAACCAGCACATCTTCCGCGCTGAGGTTATCACCATGAAACGTTTCGCCGCCGCCCTGATCGGGCTCTCGGTTCTGGTCTCCGGACTGCCGCAGGGCGCGGGGGCGGTGAATATCAAGCCCACCATGCGGGCCTATCCGGTCAATGACACCGTGTTCGAGGTGGTCGGCATCTCTTCGGCCGGAGGCGGCGGATATTGGTGCGGCGCGGCGGATTATGCTCAGCGGGTGCTGCATGCCGATTGGGCGGCGCCGATCTATGTGGTGCGCGGGCGTGGCCCCAGCGTCACCACCGGCCGGCGGTCTGCGGTGCAATTCTCGCTGGTGGCGCCGAAGCTGCCGGGGGAACCCTCGGCTGCCGATGCGCCCTTGCAAAAATATCTGCCGTTCCATCTGCTGAACGAGATGACCCCAGGCATTCACATGAGCGTGCAGGAAGCCATGGGCTATTGCGAAATTGCGCGGAATATCGACTGACGGTGACAGGAGGGCTGACCATGCGGTCGCGTTTCACCAGAACGATCCTTGGAGCTGCGGTATTGGCTGCTTTGCCCGGGCTGGCTTTGGCCTGGCGGGCGCAGAACCGCTATGAGGTCGAGGATCTGGGGCAGGGGGTTTTCGAGGTTGTCGGCCGGGTTGGCGCCGGCGCCAGTGACTATTGGTGTGGGGCGGGCGATTACGCCACCATCGTGCTGAAGGCACCGTCCAACCAGCGGGTCTATATCTGGCGCCCGATCGGCCCCTCGGTCAGCCGGCCGGGTTACCGGGCGGTACAATTCGCCCTGACCCCGCCGAAGGGGGCGGATACCAGTGTCGGGCTGTCGTTGGCGGTGAAGCGCGCCGGCGATAACCTCAGCGCCTCGATGGCGCGGCAATATTGCTACGATCGTTTCGACGACCCGTTCTGGCGGAATTGAGCCGGACCTGACGGGGGTGGCCCGCCCTTGGGCGGGCCAGAAGGCGCTTCAGCCGGCGAGTGCCGCGGCAATCGTGTCGGCCAGTGGCGTGGTCGGATGGCCGATCAGGGTAGAGAGATCCTTGCGCGAGGTGGTCAGCGCGCCCTTGGCCGCTTGGGCGTCGCTGTCGGCAAGAATGGTTGCAAAGCCTTCGGGCAGGCCAGCCTGCACCAGCGCGGCGGCATAGGCGGTTTCCGGCATATCGGTATAGACGACCGGCTTGCCCGCCTGACTGCTCAGCTCGGCGGCGAAATCGGCGAGGGTGAAATCGCTGTCGCCGGCCAGTTCATAAATCTTGCCAGCATGATCGCCGCCCGCCAGAACGATGGCCGCGGCTTCGGCGTAATCCTTGCGGGGCGCGGTGGCGAACCGGCCCGCGCCGGCGCAACCGAAATGCTGGCCCAGTTCCAGATCGGTGGGCAGGCTGGCCAGCAGGTTTTCAGTATACCAGCCGTTGCGCAGCAGCGCGTAGGGGATGCCGCTCTCGGCCAGCATCGCCTCGGTCGCCTTGTGCTCCGCCGCCAGCGCCATGGGCGAAGTCGTGGCGGCGAGGATCGAGGTATAGGCGATGAAGCCGACGCCGGCGGTCTTGGCGGCGGTGATCGCATTGCCGTGCTGGCGCGCCCGCTGGCCCACAGCGCTGGAGGAGATCAGCAACAGCCGGTCGATGCCGGCAAAAGCGGCCTTGAGGCTGTCGACATCGTCATAATCGCCGATCCGGGCGGCGATGCCCTCGGCTTCATAAGCCGCTTTCGTTTCGGGTTTGCGGACCAGGGCGACGATCTGCGCCGCCGGCACCAGGGTTTTCAGGTGGTCGATGACCAGCCGGCCCAGATGACCTGAGGCGCCGGTTACCATCAGTAGGGGAGCGGACATGAGCGGTTCCTTTCACAGTCTTCAAACGTTGACAGGTCTCAGATAGAGACTTAAATGAGTCTCGAAAAGGAGGCAGGTTTATCTGCCCAGGTTACCTGAAGGGAACCGCCATGAGCGATACCACACTTTCGGATCGGCTGGAGACCTGGCAGGAGCTGGGCCAGGATCTGGCCAATTGCCCGGTGCGCCATGTGCTGGATCACCTGGCGGCGAAATGGACCACGCTGATTTTGCTGGAGCTGTCCCAGGGGCCGGCGCGGTTCAATGCGATCGGCCGGGCGCTGCCCGATATCTCGAAACGCATGCTGACCCAGTCACTGCGCGATCTCGAACGCGACGGGCTGATCGCGCGGGCGGTGTTTCCGACCAAGCCACCCAGCGTCGAATATCGGCTGACCGAGATGGGGCAATCGTTGCTGGGCCCCCTCGGGGCGCTGATCGACTGGGCGAAAACCCATGCTGATCCGATCGCCGAGGCACGCCGCGCCTATGTCAGCGCCTGACCCCTTGCCGCCATCGCGCAGGCAAGGCTAACTGAGGCGATGCAGACAACCTTTCTCATCCCGACCCGGGGCCAGGGGCTTTATGACGTCACCCGCGAGGTGACCGACTGGCTGCGCGATTGTCGTGCCGGCGACGGGCTGCTGACGCTCCTCGTTCGTCACACCTCCTGTTCGTTGCTGATCCAGGAGAATGCCGACCCCGAGGTGCAGACCGATCTGCGCAATTTCTTCCACAGGCTGGTGCCGCCCTCGACCGACCCGTCGATGTCCTTCCTGACCCATACCTACGAGGGGCCGGACGATATGCCGGCCCATATCAAGGCGGCGTTGTTGCCTGTCAGCTTGTCGATTCCTGTGATGGATGGGCGCATGCGGTTGGGAACCTGGCAGGGGATTTACCTTTTCGAACATCGCGCCGCAGCGCACCGGCGCGAGGTGGCCGCGCATCTGGGCTGAGGCGCACTCATCTAGCGGTGGCATTTCCCCCCTACCCAAACCCTAGCTGCTCGCCTATAGTTGTGGATAACTAAGCCCGCACATCCACAAAGCGCGGCGGGCCCGAGGCAGATCACCAACGAAGGGGACCGGCATGCGCTGTCCGTTTTGCGGAAATATCGATACGCAGGTAAAGGACTCGCGTCCGGCCGAAGATCACGTGGCGATCCGCCGGCGGCGGTTCTGCCCGGCCTGCGGCGGCCGCTTTACCACCTATGAACGGGTGCAACTGCGCGATTTGGTGGTGATCAAGACCTCCGGCAAGCGCGAAGATTTCGATCGCGGCAAGCTGGAACGTTCGATCCGCATCTCGATGCAGAAACGTCCGATCGAACCGGAGCGCATCGACCAGATGATTTCCGGCATCGTGCGCCGGTTGGAAAGCATGGGCGACACCGACATCCCCTCGAAGCGGATCGGCGAGATCGTGATGGAGGCGCTGGCTCGGATCGACACCGTCGCCTATGTGCGCTTTGCGAGCGTTTACAAGAACTTCCAAGCCGCAGATGATTTCGAAAGCTTCGTTCACGAACTGCGCCCGACGCCGGCGCCGGAAGAGTGAGCGGCGCTGACGAACGGTTCATGGCGCTGGCCCTGTCGTTGGGTCGGCGCGGTCAGGGGCGCTGCTGGCCGAACCCTGCGGTGGGCTGCGTCATTGTGCGGGACGGCCGCATCGTCGGGCGCGGCTCGACCGCGCCGGGCGGCCGGCCGCATGCCGAACCCCAGGCGCTGGCGCAGGCCGGCGATCTGGCGCGCGGCGCCACCGCCTATGTCTCGCTTGAGCCCTGTTCCCACCATGGCAAGACGCCGCCCTGCGCCGATGCGCTGATCGCGGCGGGGGTGGCCCGCGTCGTTGTGGCGATCGTGGACAGCGACCCCCGGGTCTCCGGACAGGGGCTTG
Source organism: Pseudodonghicola sp. (assembly GCF_048268305.1). Classification (NCBI taxonomy): domain Bacteria; kingdom Pseudomonadati; phylum Pseudomonadota; class Alphaproteobacteria; order Rhodobacterales; family Paracoccaceae; genus Pseudodonghicola; species Pseudodonghicola sp. Next base: position 446,419 of record NZ_JBLWVT010000003.1, on the reverse strand, counting down.
AGCGGTTGCGCCAGCACGAGATCGCGGTGACCACCGGTGTGCTCGCCGATCAGGCCGCGCATGATCTGTCCGGCTTTTTCCTCAAGACCGAACAGGGCCGGCCGATGGTGACGCTGAAGATGGCGTCAAGCTTCGATGGCCGCATCGCCACCGCCATCGGCCAGAGCCAGTGGATCACCGGGCCCGAGGCGCGCCGGCTGGTCCACGCGATGCGCGCGCGCCACGATGCGGTGATGGTGGGCGCCGGGACCGCACGGGCCGATGATCCCGCGCTCACCGTGCGCGGCATGGGAGCGACGCATCAGCCGATCCGCGTGGTGGTCTCGCGCCATCTCGACCTGCCGCTTCTGGGCCAGCTTGCCCGCACCGCGGCGCAGGTTCCGGTCTGGCTGTGCCACGGGCCTGGCGCCGATCCCGATCGCATTCGCGCCTGGCAGGGGCTTGGCGCCCGGCTGATCCCCTGTGCGCTGCGCGGCAGTCAGCTCGATCCTTCGGAAGTGCTGCGGCAATTGGGGCAGGCGGGGCTGACCCGGGTGTTCTGCGAGGGCGGCAGCGCGCTTGCCGCCTCGTTGCTGGGCGACGATCTGGTCGACGACCTGGTGACCTTCACCGCCGGCCTCGCGATCGGTGCCGAAGGCTTGCCGGCGATCGGTGCGCTCGGGCTTGGCCGGCTGGCCGAGGCGCCGCGCTTCGATCTGGCCGAGGTTCGCCCGATCGGCCCCGATGTGATGATCCGCTGGACCCGCGCGCTGCCGTCGGCCTGACCGCGTGCGCCTGCCTTTTTCTAGCTATAAATATCCCGGGGGAGGCCGCAGGCCGGGGGCGGAGCCCCCGCGCGCTCAGCGCCAGAGATGCGCGTAGGTCGCGAAGAGGCCCTGCAGTTTCGACAGGCTGCGGTTCGCCAGCGGCGGCAGCGGGATCTCTTCGCGCGCCAGCCGCTCGACGATCACCTCGACCGGGCAGGGCAGACCGGTGACCGGATCGCGATATCGGGGGTAGTCGATCAGCGCCGCATGGACCAATCCTTCAAGGCCTGGTCGGGCAAGGCGGCGCGGCGGGATCTCTCCCAGATCGCGGGTCAGCCCCCAGCCGGCATAGAAGGGGGCGCCGAGGGTGGTGACGCGCACCCCGCGCAGCAAAGCCTCGAAGCCCAGGAGCGAGGTCATGGTCCAGACCTCGTCGACCTGTGGCAGCAGCGCCATCGGATCGGCGTGGCGCAGCACCAGATCGGCAAGCCCCTCGGCCTCGACCGCGCCGGGGCGCAGCCCCGCCTCGACATCCGGGTGCGGTTTATAGAGGATCACCGTCTGCGGATGGGCGGCGCGGGCCGCCTGCAACAGTTCCAGATTGGTGCGCACCTTGCCGGTGCCGGTCAGGATCGAGGCGTCGTTTTCCACCTGGCCGGGCACCAGGATGCGATGGCCGGGGGGCAGCTCTGGCAGCGCGCCGCCCAGGTTGTACTTGCTCAGCCCCGCCTCGGTCAGCGCCTGGATCAACCGCTCCGCGCGGCGGGCCTGATCGGGGCGCAGGCCGGCGCGCCGGGCGATCAGCGCCTCCAGCCGGCTCGGGCGGCGCGGGTCGTAATAGATGCCCTGATCGTCGGTCACCAGCGACAGCGGCGGCACCAGTTCCGCCCCCAACCCGCGGGAGCGCAGAAAGCCGTCCTCGCCCCGCACGCCGTCGTCGGCCTCGCGCGCGCGCGAGGCCCAGATCATCCGGCGGCGACCCTGCGTCGCCTTCGCCGGGTCATCCGAGAAGATCACCCGTTTCTCGCCGCCGAAGAAGGCCTGCAGGGGTTTGCGTTTCCACAGCCGCATGCCGGCGGCGATCCAGCCGTGGCGATCTTCGCGCCAGGTCCGCAACTGCGCCTCTAAGGTGTCCATCGCCCCCTCCAGCTCGCAGAGCCGGTCGCGATAGGGATCGTACCAGATCGGATAGAGCATCATGGCCGCGGCGAAAAGCTGGGCGCGGGTCAGGCGCCGGGTTCGGCGGGCGAGGGGGAATTCATCCTCGGTCAACCCCCAGCCGGCATAGAAGGGCTGGCCGAAGACGCGCGGACGGTGGCCGGCGAGGATCGCCTCGAACCCGAGTTGCGAGGATACGGTATAGACGCCGACCGCCCCCTCCATCAGCGCCCAGGGATCGACCGGATCGGAAAGGAGCCGCACCCGGTCACTTTCATCCTCTGGTCCGAAATGGCCGGGGCGGTATCCGGCGCCGGTCTCGGGGTGGGTCTTGATCACAACCGGCATGCCGGGATGTTCGAGCTGGGCGAAGACCAGCATCTCGCGGAACCGCGCCACATCCGCGCCCGAGGCCCTGACCGAGGCGTCGCCGCGGGTCTGGTCGATCACCAGAACATAGGGCGCGCGGGGCAGGGCGGCATCGGGATCATAGCCGCTGTATTTGGTCAGCCCGATCTCGCGCATGCGGGCGATGGCGTCGCGGGCCCGGTTCAAAACCGCGCTGTCGTCGAGCGGATGAGTGGCCAGCAGCCGCTCCAGATCCGAGGGCTGGGCGGGATCGAAATGCGGGCCGGACCAGTCGAGCGTCAGCCCGATCGGCGGCTCTCCGGCGCGACCGGGGTGGAGCGAGCGGAGAAAGGCGTCTTCGACCCGCAGCACCGGCACGCCGCGCCTGTCAGCCACGGCGAGGCCGCGGTGCGCGGTGGGGCCGGCGCCCCAGACGGCGACGGCATCTTCCTTGCCGGGCAATCCGATACGGATGTCATGGCCGGCCAGCGACAGCATCCGCCGCAGCCGGCGCTGGGTCAGAAAGCCGCCGTTGTAAACGAAAAGCCGGGGGCGTTTGCCCCCGGCCATATCGGTGCCGTCATGGCGGGTCATGAGATCAGCCGCCGGCGAGCGACTGGACGCTGGCCACCGGGGTGATCGACCCTGCGAGGAGCGAGATGGTCTTGGTCCATTGCGCATAGGGCGCCTCGGTCACATAGAGCGTATCGCTGTCCCGGATCACGAAGTCCCGCGCCTGGAACAGGCCGTTGGGTTCGGTCAGGTTCAGCACATAGATCATCCGCTGGGCGCCTTGCAGATCGCTGCGGCCCAGAACCTGGTTGGCGATCGCGGCCGGCTCGTTGCGCAGCACGAAGACGCCGGTCGGGTCGGAAGAGGTGGAGATCAACCCGCCGACCTGGGCGATGGCCTCGAGCGCCGAGATCTGCTGGGTCTGGAACGACACGCGGGCCTGCTGGCTGGTGGCGCCGAGCGCGGTGAAGGCGCGGGTGTCTTCCTCGACCAGGATGCGATCGCCGCCACGCAGCGCGATGTCGAGGCTGGGGTTGTCATAGAGATCCTGGAACCAGATCTTGCCCTGCTGCTTGCCGCGGTTGACGATGATCTGCGCCGCTTCCGGCTTTACGGTCGGGCCGCCGGCACGCGCCAGCATGGTGGCCAGCGTGCGGGTCGAGCGTTCGATCGGATAGACCCCCGGCGCGCCGACAGAGCCGGTCAGCGAGACGGTGGAGCCGTCGCCGGCGACGCGGCGCACCTGCACCTGCGGGTCGGGCGTCTGATCCTGCAGCCGCTGGGTGATCATCTCGCGCAATTGGTCAGGGGTATTGTCTGCTGCCTTCACCCGGCCGGCGTAGGGGACGAAGATATAGCCGGCGCTATCGACCTGGACCTGATCCAGAACGGTGGCATTGGCGCCCTGATTGGCGAGCAGCCCGTCGTCAACGTTCTCCCAGATCGTCAGCCCCAGCACGTCGCCGGGGCGGATGGTATCCGAGGTGAGCTGCGAGGCGCTCAGGAAATTATTGGCGAAGCCGAGTGCGGGGACCACCGCCGTGGCGCGGGTGACGCGGTCATTGACCGCGACAACAAAGGCATCGCCTTCGCGCTGGACCGAGCCGGCGAAGATTTCACGTTTGTTGGGGCCGACTCGCGGCAGGGCACAAGCGGCCAGCAATGCAAGCGCGGCCAGCATCGCGATAGGCTTGGCCCATCGGGGTGTCAGGGATTTCACTGCTCGGTCTCCTCGACCTGTTATCGTTCTGCCTCAGGTTTTTGCGTCAAGCTACCGGAATAGACCATAAAAATCCAGTCCTGACTGCCATGATCCTCAGGTCACCGCCCTGAGGTGTTGCCGAGGAGCCGCTGTTCCGGATTTCAGCGCGTCATAGGGGTCTTCTGGCGACAGCATCATGTCGACCACATGGCGCAGCAATTGCCGGCGTCCGCGGCGCGAATAGAAGCCTCCGGGCACCTGGCTGGTTTCCAGCAGGAAGCGGCGGTAGTCCTTATAGGCGCGGTTGTCCGGGCGGGTGGCGCCGGCGAAGAACTCTCTCAACGGCTGGCCCGAGACGAACTCGGGCTTGGCATAGACGGCGCGGCCGAAGACCTTGATCGGAATGCCGCGCCAGAGCACCTGCTGCCCGGCGGTGGAATTGACCGTCACCGCGCTGCGCGCATCGTTGAGAAGCTGCGCCAGCTTGCCGCCGCGCACGTAATGCACCCGATCGGCGATGCCGTATTTCGCGGCGAGCCTGTGGGTTTCTGCCCGCACCGGCACGCGGCCATCCTCCAGCGGATGCGCCTTGATCACCAGATGGTGGTGCTGCGGCGCGCCCTCGGCAAAGCCCTGGATCACCTGTTCCAGAAACTCCGTCATGGTGGAGAAGGGCGAATGCATCTGGAACGAGCTGTCATGTTCCAGTTGCAGCAGCGCCAGATGATAGGGAAAGCCACCATCGCGGATGCGTCTCTGGGCGATGCGGCGCTCCAGCGCCTGGAAGGGCATCAGCACCAGCCGCTTGAGGTAAAGCTGAAACTCCTTGGTGACCGGCAGGGCGCGATGCGGGCGGAAATCGGGATAGCCGCGGTTCCAGAACATGACGAACCAGTGATAGAGCGCGCCATAGAACACGTGCTGGCGCATATCACCCCAACTTGCCGGGGGCAGCGGCGCCTCCATGTCCGACAGGGCCAGTGCCGATTGCATTTCGGCAATGGTCATGTCCATCAGCCGCGAGTTGCCGTTCGAGCCGCCGCGCTCGTAGGTGATCCAATAGGGCCGCATATAGCCCTCTTCGAAGACATGCACGGTCAGCCCGCGCGCTCTCGCGGCGGCGACGGCGGTGGCATGGATCGGGCGGGTGTCACCATAGAGCACGATGTCGGTGACATGGCGGTCGTCCAGCAGCCGTTCCAGCGTCTCCGGCCAGTCCTCGGCCGAGCCGCGATGGGGGATATAGCTGTCGGGATGATGCCAGAACACCCGGTCGCCGGCGTTGAAGCCCGCTCGCCAGACCGTGGCGCCGGTGGCGCGCAGCATCTCGCCCAATGCGTTGAAGAAGGGACCATGTGGGCCCTGCAGAAACAGAAACACCCTGTCAGTCTGCACAGTTGCACCCATACTATTTACTCGTCTGCTCAGCCTGTCGAATGCACGGTTTTTAGTCGGCCATTCTGGCGAAACTATGGCCCGGCGGGGGCGACGGCGCAAGCGGGGGCTTGTCCGGAGCGGGGCGGGTCGCTACCTCAGGATCTCAAGGCATTTCAAAAGGAGGCGCGCCATGTTCACCGGGATCATCACCGATGTCGGCACCGTGACCGAGCTGGAGCGGCGGGGCGACCTGCGCGCCCGCATCGCGACCCATTACGACACCGCCGGCATCGACATCGGTGCCTCGATCGCCAGCGATGGCGTCTGTCTGACGGTGATCGACCTGGGCCCCGACTGGTATGATGTCGAGATCAGCGCCGAAACCCTGTCGAAAACCAATATCGGCGGCAAGGACAACGATCCCAGCGGCGGCTGGCAGACCGGCAAGAAGGTCAATCTGGAACGCGCGCTCAAGGTCGGTGACGAATTGGGCGGCCATATCGTCTCGGGCCATGTCGACGGCGTGGCCGAGATCATCGCCATGGCCGAGGAGGGCGACAGCACCCGCATCAGCTTCCGGGCGCCGCATGCCCTGGCCCGCTTCATCGCGCCGAAGGGCTCGGTGGCGCTGAACGGCACCTCGCTGACGGTGAACGAGGTCGAGGGCGACACCTTCGGCGTCAATGTCATCCCGCATACCCAGCAGGTCACCACCTGGGGCCAGGCCAAGGTCGGCGACCGGATCAACCTCGAGGTCGACACCCTGGCGCGCTATGTCGCCCGGCTGAACGAGGCGGCGGCATGACCGCCCCCGCCGGGATCGGCCACAATGGCGGCCCGTCGATGGAGCCGGGCAAGCTGTTGCGCACCCATCAATGGCGCGCGGCGCAGCGGGCGCTGATGCCCAACGCGATCCCCAAGCTGGTGTTGCAGATGCGTCTCAAGCGCGCGGCCGAACTGGGGATGGATTACAAGACCTATGCCAAGGTGCGGCAGTTCTCTGGCCAGGATATCGTCGGGCTGCTGTTCTCGTCGAACGCGCTGCGGATTCTGGGCTATGACGCCCGCATGCCGGAAAGCCGGGAAGAGAAATTGCAGGCGGTCCGCGCGGCCCAGAAGCTGGCGCTGGTGCAGCCGCCGATGTCGCCGCAGGCGGTGCTGTTGCGCAATCCGGTGCTGGATGCCGCCGGCCCCGCACCGCGCTTTACCGACACTTGGGCGCAGGCGCGCAGCCGGATCGAGGCGGTGATGCGCGACCGCAAGCTGTCGGGGGCACAGGTGCTGGTGATCGGGGAGGCGCCGTTGGAGCAGGAATGGATGGCCGCCGGCCGCGCCGCGGGCTATCTGCCGGCGGGGGAGTATTTCGGTCAGGCGATCTGAACGGCGACGCGCGCGGGTTTTTCCCAAATGCAGGGCGGCTGTGCAGGGCAGTCATGCGCGCGGGACTGGCATTCGTGCCCGGCGTGGTCTATCTGCCGGGTAACCGCTGACAGTAAAGGCCGCAGTCCCATGAGTTTCGAAACCCCCGGCCCGGTGGAATCCGGGCTGCGCGACGCGATCAGCCCGATCGAGGACATCATCGAAGAGGCGCGCCAGGGTCGCATGTTCATCTTGGTCGACCATGAGGACCGCGAGAACGAGGGCGATCTGGTGATCGCCGCCGAATTCGCCGATGCCGAGGCGATCAACTTCATGGCCACCTATGGCCGCGGGCTGATCTGCCTGCCGATGACCGCCGAGCGGGTCGACCGGCTGGGGCTGCCGATGATGGCGGTCAACAACTCCTCGCGGCACGAGACCGCCTTCACCGTCTCGATCGAGGCGCGCGAGGGGGTCACGACCGGCATCTCGGCCGGCGATCGGGCCCATACCATCGCCACCGCGATCAACGAACAGAACACCATGGCGAGCCTCGCCACTCCCGGCCATGTCTTCCCGCTGCGCGCCAAGCGCGGCGGCGTGCTGGTGCGGGCAGGGCATACCGAGGCCGCCGTCGATATCTCGCGCCTGGCGGGGCTGAAGCCCGCCGGGGTGATCTGCGAGATCATGAAGGACGACGGCACCATGGCGCGGCTGCCCGATCTGGTGGAATTCGCCGCCCAGCACGGGCTGAAGATCGGCACCATTTCCGACCTGATCACCTATCGGTCGCGCAACGACAATCTGGTGACCGAGACCGCACGACGCACCGTGGTGTCGGAATTCGGCGGCGAATGGGACATGCGCATCTTCACCGACCAGACCCATGGCACCGAACATGTGGCGATGATCAAGGGTGACATCACCACGCCGGAGCCGGTGCTGACCCGCACCCATGCGTTGCACGAGGCGACCGATATTCTCGGCCTCGGCCCGAAATCGGCGCGGCAATTGCCCCGTTCGATGGAGCTTATCGCCGAGGAGGGGCGCGGCGTCGTCACCCTGTTCCGCCAGCCGCGCAACGTGCTTTTCGCCGATGAGGAGGAAGGCCCGCGCACCATCAAGCAGACCGGCCTGGGCGCCCAGATCCTGTCGAGCCTGGGGCTGTGCGATCTGATCCTGTTGACCGATTCGCCGAAGACCAAATACCTCGGGCTCGATGCCTTCGGGCTCAGCATCGTCGGCACCCGCCCGATCCTGAAGGAGGAGTGACCCATGGCCGGACATGAAAGCCATTATATCCTGCCGCGTCCGACCTTCGACGCGCCGGTGAAGCTGCTGATCGTGGTGGCGCCCTATTACAAGGACATCGCCGACAACCTGATCGCCGGCGCCAAGGCCGAGATCGAGGCCGTGGGCGGCACCTGGGATCTTGTCGAAGTGCCTGGTGCGCTTGAGGTGCCCGCCGCCATCGGGCTTGCCGATCGCTATTCGAACTATGACGGCTATGTCGCGCTGGGCTGCGTGATCCGCGGCGAGACCACCCATTACGATACGGTCTGCAACGATTCGAGCCGGGCGCTGCAATTGCTGGGCCTGCAGGGGCTCTGCATCGGCAATGGCATCCTGACGGTCGAGAACCGGCCGCAGGCCGAGGTGCGCGCCGATCCGGCCGATCAGAACAAAGGTGGCGGCGCTGCCGCTGCGGCCTTGCATCTGATCGCGCTCGGCCGTAAGTGGGGCGGCCAGAAAGAAGACGTAGGCTTTCGGCCGCTGACGGAGACGATCCGCCTGGCCGGAGACAACGACGGAACCCCCACCGCATGACCAATACCGACGCGCCCATCTCGGGCAACCAGAAACGCAAGATGAAATCGGCCGCCCGGCTTTATGCCGTCCAGGCACTCTATCAGATGGAGCAGCGCGGCCAGACCATCGACCAGGTGGTGCTTGAGTTTCTCGATTTCCGTTTCGGCGCGACCTACGAGGAAGAAGGGGAGATGATCGAGGGCGACGTCGATCTCTTCCGCAAGCTGGTGAGCGACGCGGTGAACTATCAGGCGCGGATCGACCAGATGACCGACCGCGCGCTGGTGGCGAAATGGCCGATCGCCCGGATCGACCCGACGCTGCGCGGCCTGTTCCGTGCCGCCGGGGCGGAGCTGATCAACTCCGACACGCCGCCGAAGGTGGTGATCAGCGAATTCGTCGATATCGCCCGCGCCTTCTTTCCCGAGGGCAAGGAGCCGAAATTCGTCAATGCCGTGCTTGATCACGTGGCGCGGGAGGCGCGGCCGGAGGCCTTCTGAGTCTCTGCCGCCCCTGTCCCCAAACACGCAGCACCCGCCCCTTTGGGCGGGTTTTTCGTGTCCGCGTCCGCGATCCCGGGCCGCGGACCTTGGCGGCTGCCTGATCCGTCACCATATCGGCTGTAAACCGCCCCTGCGACGAGATGCGCGCCAATTCGCGATGGACGGACGGCGCGCGCGTGATAGCATCGCGGTATTGGAGATAGATCATGCCCGAACTCATCAAGCTTTACATTCGCAACGTTCTGATCGGCTTCGTCATCGCAGCCGCCTTCGTCGCCATGCTGCTGTGGTTCAATGTGATGAACCTCTGGCATCTGGTCAGCACCTCGGACGCCGGCATTTTGGCGGTGGTGGTACTGTGGTTCGCCCATGGCGTCGTCTTCGCCGGCGTGCAATTCGCCTGGGCGGTGATGTCGATGGCCGAGCGTGACGACAGCGGCCCGCGTGGCGGCACCCCGGCGGCGATCCCGGATTATCGCGCCGTTCTGGTGCCGGTCGAAGAGCCCAGCAAGCGCGCCCGCCAGTTGCATCGGCGCCGTTGATCCGGCGCATCGCCTGCTGATCCCCGGCCCCTTGGGCGCGGGTCATGAATTTGCACCCCGAAGCGCCGCTTCGGGGTGGTGTCGTCTCCAGCCTCAGCCCTGCGGAAAGCTGCCCATGAATTTGGTCAGGATCTGCAGCATCACCTCATCGGCGCCGCCGCCGATCGAAGTGAGCCGGGTGTCGCGGAAGATCTGCGAAATCTCGCTTTCCTCGCTATAGCCCATGCCGCCCCAGAACTGCAGGCAGGTGTCCGAGATGCGGCGCGACAGCTGCCCTGCCAGCAGCTTTGCCATGGTGGCGATCCGGGTCGCATCCTCGCCCGCCTCGATCATCTCGACCCCGCGCCAGTTCAGCGCGTTCAGCGCCTCCAGCTCGCTTTGCAGTTCGGCCAGCTTGAAGGCGACCCATTGGTTATCGAGGATCGACTTGCCGAAGGCCTTGCGCTCGCGGGTATAGGCCAGGGTGCAGTCGATGGCGCGTTGCAACGCGCCGACCGTGTTCAGCGCCCCCCATAGCCTTTCGTACTGGAATTGCTCCATCTGATAGAGGAACCCCATGTTCTCCTCGCCGATGCGGTTCGATTGCGGCACCCGCACCTCGTCGAAGAACAGCTGGGCGGTGTCGGAACAGCGCATGCCGATCTTGTCGATCTTGCGGGTGACGCCAACGCCCTTGGTGTCCATCGGCACCACGATCAGCGACTTGTTCTTGTGCACCGGCCCGTCGCCGGTATTGGCCAGCAGGCAGCAGAAATCGGCCTGGGTGCCATTGGTGATCCACATCTTGGCGCCGTTGATGATGTAATCGCCGCCCTCCTTGCGGGCGGTGGTGCGGATCGCCGCCACATCCGATCCGGCGCCGGGTTCCGACACGCCGATGCAGCCGACCATCTCGCCGGCGATGGCGGGGCGCAGGAAGGCGTCGCGCAGGGCGTCGCTGCCGTGTTTCTCCAGCGCCGGGGTGCACATATCGGTCTGCACCCCCAGCGCCAGCGCCACGCCGCCGGGCTTGATCTGCCCCAGCGTCTCGGCCACGACGGCGGCATAGGAAAAGCCGAGCCCGAGGCCGCCATAGGCCTCGGACTTGCTGACGCCCATCAGCCCCAGGTCGGCGAAGGATTTGAACACCTGACGCGCGGGAAAGATGCCGGCGGCCTCCCATTCGGCGGCATGGGGGTTCACCTCCGCCTCGATCCAGCGCTTGGTGCTGCGGCGCAGTTCTTCATGTTCATGTGTCAGGCGCATGAGGCTCTCCGGTCGGTTGCGAATGGGTCAGGGCAGGCGGCCGTCCTGCAGCGCCTGTTCCAGCAGGTGGCGCATGATCTTGCCGGTGGTGCTGCGCGGCAGCACCTCGTCGGCGACGATGAAGACCTGGCGCGGCCGCTTGTAGCGCGCGATGGCGCCGTCGAAGTGTGCCAGCACCATGGCGGCGTCCAGCGTCTGGCCGTCGCGGGGTACGACAAAGGCCACCGGCACCTCGCCCCAGTGATCGTCGGGGTGGCGCACCACCACGGCGTCGTGGACGGCGGGATGCGACAGGATCACCTGCTCGACCTCGGCCGGATAGATGTTCTCGCCCCCCGATTTGATCAGGTACTTGCGCCGGTCGACGAAGGCGAACTTGCCCTCGGGCGTGCGGCGGAACACGTCGCCCATATGGAACCAGCCGCCACGGAAACTCTCCTCGGTGGCCTCAGGGTTGCGCCAATAGCCGGAAAACAGCGTCGGGCCGCGCATCGCCAGCTCTCCCGGCGCGCCCTCGGGCACATCGCGGTCGTCTTCGTCCAGCAGGCGAATCTGGCACAGGCTGCTCTGGGTCTTGTCCAGCTCCTTCGGCACCACGCCGACCGGCACGCAGCCGGCGGTGGCGGGGGCCAGCCCGGTTTCGGTGGAACCGAAGGAGTTCACGTAAGGCGCATTCAGCAGGGTTGTCAGCTCGGCCAACTGATGGCGCGGGATCAGATCGGCCATGACGCCGACCCAGTCCACGCCTTGGACCCGGCCGCCGTGTGCGCGCAGGGCAGCCAGAAACGGCACGATGGTGCCGGGCATCAGCACCAGATGGCCAAGCCGGCGGGTCGCCGCCAGATCGGCCAGCAGATCGGGCTGAAAGCCCTCGGTCACGATGACGCGCCCGCCCTTCATCAGCGTCGCAAAGCTCGGGTCGGTCGAGACCATGTGAAACAGCGGCGCCCAGGCGATGAAGGCGCCGTCGGGGTCGCCGGGCAGATCGCGGGCCATCACCTCGGCCCGGGCGACCTCGGCCCGCTGGCTGATCAGCGCGCCCTTGGGCAGGCCGGTTGTTCCGGAGGTATAGAGGATCACCACACCGCTTTCGGCATCGGCCACCGGGGCAGGGCGGGGCGCCGCGCCTTCGGCGACGAGCGCCGCCTCAAAGGGGGCGCCGAAGCTCAGCTGCGCGGTATCGGGCCAGAGACGGGCTGCCAGATCGGCGAAGCGGGGCGAGGTAAGGATCAGCGCCGGGTCCACCAGCCCGACGCAATGGCAAAGTTCCGCCTCGGCCAGCCGCCAGTTCTGCGCGCAGAGGATGAAACCGCCGCGCGCCGCCGTGACCAGAGATTCGACATATTCCAGCCGGTTCTCGGAGAGCACCGCCACCCGGTCGCCGGGCCCGACGCCACGCCGGGCCAGCGCCGCGACCAGCGCACGGCTGCGTGCCTCGAGCGCGGCATAGGTCAGGCTGCGGTCGCCTTCCTCCAGCGCGACCCGTTCGGGCCAAAGGGCAAAGGCGCGCTCCAGCGCAAAGCTCAGGGATAGGCCGGCGGCCTGGCAGACGGTTTCCGACATCTGTTGCGACAAGGCGCGCCCCTCCCCTGACATGGCCTTGGCGCGAGGCTAGCATGGGGCCGGGTGGGGGACTTGTGCGGGGGCGCTAGCCCCGGGCTAACCCTGCGGATCGGCGCTGCGGGCGATGTCGAAGAAGGCCTGCACCAGCTTGGAGCCGGCGCGTTCGCGCAGGCAGATCAGCGCCTCGTCCATCAGCATCGGCGGCGCGTCGATCTCGATCGCTGAAAACCGGCTGTCGGCGCCGAATTCGGCGGTCGACACGAAACCGACCCCGGCACCGGAGGCGACGATCTCGCGCACCGCCTCGCGCCCCTCGGCCTCGATCGCGGCGGCGAGCGGGACGCCTTCGGCCTCGGCCAGTTCCTCCAGCCGGTGGCGGGTTTTCGAGCCCTGTTCGCGCAGCACCAGCGGGAAGCGGGCCAGATCGGCCAGCGACATCCGCCCCCGGGCGGCGGCGGGGTGGTCGCGTTGCGCGAAGGCGATGATCGGGGTGGAATTCAGCTTGAGCGTGACGAAGTCGCGGCCCTCGGGCATTTCACCCAATACGCCCAGATCGGCCTCATAGGCGCGCAGGCTGTCCAAAACGCTTTGGGTATTGCCGGCGCGCAGGGTGATGTGAACCCCGGGATAGCGGGCCCGAAACCGGCCCAGAACCGGGACCAGATGGTGCGCCGCATCGGCGACGATCCGCAGCTCTCCCAATCGCAGGGCGCGGGATTCCGTCAGCAGTTCCAGCGCCTGCTGCTCGACATCGAACAGTCGGCGGGTGATCGTCAGCAGCTCCTCCCCCTGTTGCGTCAGGGTGACCTGCTTGTTGCGCCGGTTGAACAGGAGGATGTCATATTCCTCCTCAAGCTTGCGCACCTGATCCGAGATCGCCGGCTGGGTCAGGAACAGCGCCTCTGCCGCACGGGAGAAGCCGCCGCAGATGGCGACATAGTGAAAGGCGCGGAGCTGGACGTATCGCATCGGAAGGGGGGATGTCATCCTATCGTTAAAATCTATGGTTAGATCAATTTAATGAATTTTTCAAATGGAAAGGCGTGGGGCATCCTGCGCCTGAATTCATCCTGCGAGGAAACAGAGAATGACCGATCAGGGCAATTTCCCGCCCCCGAAACTGGGCGAGCCCTATCTGCTGACGCCCGGCCCGCTGACCACCGCGTTCGAGGTGAAACAGGCCATGCTGCGCGACTGGGGGAGCTGGGACGCCGATTTCCGCGCCATGACCGAGGAGATGCGCATGCGCCTGGTCGTCCTGCTGGGCGAGGGGGGCGACGAGTTCACCTGTGTGCCGATGCAGGGGTCAGGCTCCTATCTGGTCGAGGCGATGCTGGGCAGCTTCGTGCCGAAGGAGGGCAAGGTTCTGGTGCTGGCCAATGGCGCCTATGGGCTGCGGGCGGCCAAGACCTGCGACACCATCGGCCGGGCGCGCCATCTGCTCGACATGGGGGATTACATGCCGCCGCGCGGGACCGATGTCGCCCGCATCCTGGCCGAGGATCCGGCGATCACCCATGTGCTGGCGATTCATTGCGAGACCTCCTCGGGCATCCTGAACCCGGTGGCCGAGATTTCCGCGGCCACCTATGCCACCGGGCGCAAGCTGTTGATCGACAGCATGTCGGCCTTTGGTGCGGTGCCGCTGGAGCCGGGGCAGATCCGGTTCGAGGCGATGGTCTCTTCGGCCAACAAGTGCATCGAAGGCGTTCCGGGCTTCGGCTTCGTGCTGGCGCGGCGGTCGGAACTGGAGGCCGCCAAGGGGCGGTCGCATTCCCTCGCGCTCGATGTGCATGCGCAATGGGACTATATGGAGAAGACCGGCCAGTGGCGGTTCACCCCGCCGACCCATGTGGTGGCGGCTTTTCTCGAGGCGTTGAAGATGCATGAGGCCGAGGGTGGCGTCGCCGCCCGGGGCGCGCGCTATGCCAACAACCGCGATGTGATGGTCGCCGGCATGCGCGGGCTCGGGTTCGAGACGCTGCTGGATGAGACCTGGCTGTCGCCGATCATCGTCACCTTCTTCAACCCCGCCGATCCTAAGTTCGATTTCGCCCGCTTCTATGAGCTGATGAAGGACAAGGGCTTCATCATCTATCCGGGCAAGCTGACGGTGGTGGACAGCTTCCGCATCGGCTGTATCGGTCGGATGGATGCCGCCGTCATGACCCGCGTGGTCGAGGCCGCCCGCGACAGCCTGGTCGAGCTGGGGGTGGCAAGCGCCGCGCCGCCGGCCGCCGCATTGGAAGAACGCGCCAAACTGGCGCAAGCAGACTTGGGGGAACCCGCATGAAGCGTTTCAAGGCCGCCGTCTTCGACTGGGCCGGCACCATCGTCGATTTCGGCTCTTTCGCGCCGATGGGGGTTTTCGTGAAGGCTTTTGCCCAGTTCGGTATCGAGGCGACGATCGAACAGGCGCGTGGCCCCATGGGCTCGGCCAAATGGGACCATATCCGCGCGATGATGGACATGCCCGAGATCGCGGCGCAATGGGCCGCGAAATACGGCGCGGCGCCCACCGACGCCGATGTCGACAAGGTCTATGAGATCTTCGTGCCGATGAATGAAAAGGTCGCCGCCGATTATGCCGATCTGGTGCCGGGGGCGAAGCAGGCGGTGGACGAGCTGCGGGCGATGGGGCTCAAGATCGGTTCCACCACCGGCTACACCCGCTCGATCATGGAAAACGTCCTGCCGGTTGCCGCCGCTCAGGGCTATGTGCCCGACAACCTCGTCTGTTCCGACGACCTGCCCGAAGGCCGCCCCGGCCCGCTTGGCATGTACAAATGCATGGTCGATCTGGTGGCCTATCCGCCTTCGGCCATCGTCAAGGTGGACGATACCGCGCCGGGGATCGGTGAGGGCGTGGCGGCGGGCTGTCTGACCGTCGGCGTGGCGATGTCGGGCAATGCGGTCGGCAAGACGCCCGAGGAGCTGGCGGCGCTGTCGGCGGAGGAGGTCGAGGCGCTGCGCGCCCATGCGACCGAGATCCTGAAGGCGGCCGGCGCCGACTATGTGATCGACACCGTCGCCGACCTGCCGGCGCTGCTGCGTCAGCTCGACGCTTGATCAATTTTGGGGCCCCGCACCTGCCGGGGCCCTTTTCCGTTTCAAGACAACAGACTGCCCGGGAGATACGGCGATGACAAAAGACCTCTGGAGCTGGACCGCCGCGGAGCTGGCCACGGCGATCGCAGTGGGGGATATCTCCAGCGTCGAGGCGACCGAGGCCGCGCTCGCCCGGATGGAGGCGGTGAACCCGGCGCTGAACGCGGTGGTCGACGCCCTGCCGGAAGAAGCGCTGAAGGATGCCCGCGCCGCCGATGCCGCCCGCGCCCGGGGGGAAGAGCTGGGGCTGCTCCACGGCGTGCCCATCACCACCAAGATGAACGCCGATTACAAGGGCCGCGCCACGGCCAACGGTGTGGTCGCCTTCGCCGATCTGATCGCGCCCGAGGATGGCTCGGCCGTGCGGTCGCTGCGCCACCATGGGGCGGTGATCATCGGGCGGACCAATACACCGGCCTTCTCGATGAGCTTTTTCACCGATAACGACCTCTTCGGGCCGACGATGAACCCCTATGATCCGGAAATCACGCCGGCGGGGTCGTCGGGCGGGGCGGGCGCGGCGGTGGCCGCCGGCATTGGCGCCCTGGCCCATGGCAGCGATATCGGCGGCTCGATCCGGCTGCCGGCCTATGTCAACGGCGTCTTCGGGCTGCGGCCCACCACCGGGGTGCTGCCCTGCTATAACCCCTCGTCGCAGTCGGAACGGCTGCTGGCCTCGCAGGTCGCCTCGGTTCAGGGGCCGCTGGCGCGGTCGGTCAAGGACATCCGGCTGGGGCTGCAGGCGCTGAGCCTTTGGGATCCGCGCGATCCGCTGCAGGTGGTGATGCCGCCGGTCGACCTTGGCTTTGTCGCGCGGCCCTGCAAGGTTGCGGTGATCCGCGAGCCCGAGGGCTGCAGCGCCGATCCCGAGGTGATCGACGCCATCGCCCGCGCCGCGGCGATGCTGTCGGACGCCGGCTATGAGGTCGAGGAGGTCGAGACGCCCTCGCTGCTGGCGGCCTCTGAGCTCTGGCAGGTGGTGGTCGGGCACGAACTGCTGTCGGGGCCGATTCACGGCATTCGCAAACTGGGGGATGCGCGGGTCAACCGGCTGATGGATCTGCTGTGCGACACGCTGGAGCCGCTGGATCGCGATGCCTTTCTGGCGGCCTTCGCCAGCCGCAGTACGGTTCTGCGCCAATGGCAGATGCTGTTCGCCACCCATCCGGTCGTGCTGACCGCGCCGTCCTGGCGCCGGCCCTATCCCGCCCGGCACGAGATGCAGCCCGAGACCTCCGGCCAAACCTATCTGACCGAACTGGCGCCGGCCTTCATGCCGCCGGTGTTGGGGCTGCCGGGCTTCTCGGTGCCGATGGGGGTGGTGGATGGCCTGCCGACCGGCGTACAGCTTTTGTCGACGCGCTTTGCCGAGAACATGCTGCTCGCCGCGGGCGAAGTGCTGGAACGCCGCCAGCCGGCGCTGCGCCCGATTGATCCGCGCCCCGCGCGCCAAAGCTGACAAAAGGTCCGCGTCGTGCTGGCAAGGGGCGGCGCGGGCTTTTCGCAAGACCACAAGACGGCAACAGGAGACCGCCATGCCGCCGCGCCGAAACCTGCTTTTCGTGGTGATCGACCAGTTCCGCGCCGATTGCCTGCATGGGGCGCTGGCCGCCCATGTCGATCTGCCCAACCTGCGGGCGCTGATGGGCGAGGCGGTCAGCTTTCGCCGGCATTATTCGGTGACCAACCCCTGTGGGCCGTCGCGCGCCTCGATCCTCACCGGGCAATATGCAATGAACCACCGCGCCGTGCGCAATGGCACGCCGTTGCCGGCCGATCGCCCCAATCTGGCGACCGAGCTCAGGCGCGGTGGCTGGCTGCCGTTGCTTTACGGCTATACCGACAGCACGCGCGACCCCCGGGCGCATGATCCGGCCGATCCCGCGTTGTTCTCCTATGAACAGGTGATGCCCGGCTTTGACGAGGCACTGGAGATGCGGCTTGAGGAGAGCTGGCCCTGGCGTGCCCATCTGGCGCGGCAGGGCTATGACGTGCCGGAGGGGGAGGAGATCTTTCGCCCCGTCGGTGACCGACCTGACGCCCCGGCGCTCTACCGCGCCGAGGACAGCGACACCGCCTTTCTGACCGATCGCTTCCTGTCGGAAATCGCCGTGCGCCCACGTGGCTGGTGCGCCCATCTGACCTATATCCGGCCGCATCCGCCGCTGGTCGCGCCGGCGCCCTATAACCGCATGTACGATCCCGTCCACCTGCCGGCCCCGGCGCAGGGCGATGCTCATATGCTCGACGCCCCGGCCCGGGCGGGGCAGGGGATCGCGCGCACCGTGGTGGGCTTTCCCGATCTGGAGGCGACGCCGGAGAATGTCGCGCTGTTGCGGGCGATCTATCTGGGTCTCGCCACCGAGGTCGACCATCACATCGGCCGCGTCATCGCCTGGCTGAAGCAGAGCGGCCAGTATGACGATACCCTGCTGGTGGTCACCGCCGATCATGGCGAGATGCTGGGTGATTACGGTCTCTGGGGCAAGATGACCTATCACGAGGCGGCCTATCACGTGCCGCTGATCATTCGCGACCCCGATCAGCCGGAGGCCTTTGGCCGCGCGGTCGAGGCGATGACGGAATCGGTCGATGTGACGCCCACCATCCTCGATCTGCTGGGCATCGACATCCCGGATACCATGGACGGGCGCAGCTTGCGCCCCTTCCTGGCCGGCGAGGCGCCGGAGGGGTGGCGCAGCTACAGCTATTCCGAGCTGGACTTCGGCGATCCGATCACGCCCACGGCGGGGCAGGTGGCGCTGGGGCTGGACGCGAGCCGGGCCAATCTCTGCATCCTGCGTGGCGCGCGCCACACGCTGGTGCATGTCAACGGCGGGCTGCCGCCCTTGTTGTTCGATCGCGCCGCTGACGGAGAGGCGCGTGATTTGGCCGGCGATCCGGCTTTGGCGCCGATGATCCTGGGCATGACGCGCTGTCTGCTCGACCACCGGATGACCCATGCGGAAGGGCGCTTTGCCTGGACCATGATCACACCGGATGGGGTGAAGCGGGGGCGCAACCCCCGACGCTGAGCAGAGGGGCGCGGATTGGACCAGACAGGGAAGGGGGCTTGGGGCCCCTTCTTTTTTGCTTGTCCTGAGGGTGGGCGGATCACGGAAACGCTACTAGACGACCGGTCTATTTTAACCTATCTGAAAGATTATGAGACAGATCAGCAAAGCCGAGGCGACACGCCAGAAGATCCTCGAGACGGGCCATGCGCTCGTCCTGCAGAAGGGGTTCGTGGGCGTTGGTTTGCAGGAGGTTCTCAAGGCCTCCGGCGTGCCCAAGGGATCGTTCTATTACTACTTCCCCTCGAAAGAGGCCTTCGGCTGTGCCCTGTTGCAGCAATATGTCGAAGGCTATCTGGCACTGATGGATCAGCTTCTGGCCGCCGATCTGCCCGACGGGCGAACCCGGCTGATGCGCTATTGGGGCGCCTGGCTGGCGGGGGCGGAGGATCCGGCCCGGGGCTGGGCCGAGGATTGCCTTGTCGTCAAGCTGGCCGCCGAGGTCGCCGATCTCTCCGAAGACATGCGCCAGGTGCTGAGCGAGGGGACCGAGGCGTTGATCGCCCGTATCGCCCAGATGATCGAAGAGGCGCGCGCCGATGGCTCGCTGCCGCTGGGTGGGGCGCCCGCGTCGGGGCTGGCGCAGATGCTCTATCAGATGTGGCTGGGGGCGGCCCTGCTCAGCAAGCTGTCGCGCGACCGCGCCCCGATGCGCCAGGCCTATGAGGCGACATTGGCGCTGCTGGTCTGCTCTGGAAATTCCAAGACACACACCGATCCTCAGGAGGACTGAGATGAAGATTTTCTACAAGACCCGCGCCACCGCGACCGGCGGCCGCTCCGGCCATACCGAACTTGACGACGGCAGCCTCGCCTTCGATCTGGCGCTGCCCGGATCGGGCAAGGCCGGCGCCAATCCCGAACAGCTTTTCGCGCTGGGCTATGCCGCCTGTTTCGATAGCGCCATGGCGGTTGTCGCCAAGCAGATGGGTCTTGATGCCACCGGCAGCAAGACCTCGGTCGAGGTCGGCATCGGCCAGACCCCGGAAGGCGGCTACAAGCTTGATCTCGATATCTATATCGACGTGCCCGGTTTGCCGGAAGCCGAGGCGCAGAAGCTGATCGCCGCGACCCATCAGGTCTGCCCCTATTCCAATGCCACCCGCGACAATATCGACGTGCGTCTGCACGTGACTGCTGCTTAAGTTCAAGGAAGACCACTATGCGTACTGCAACACATGCGACCTTCGGCGACCCGGCCGAAGTTCTGGCCCCCGTCGACGCGCCGCTGCCCGAACCTGCTGCCGGTCAGGTGCGGATCAAGACGATCCTGTCGCCGATCCACAACCACGATCTTTGGACCGTGCGCGGCCAATACGGCTATAAGCCCGAGCTGCCGGCGATCGGCGGGTCCGAGGCGGTCGGCATCGTCGACGCGCTGGGGGAAGGCGTCGAGGGCGTGACCCTGGGCCAACGGGTCGCCGTCGCCGGTGTCCATGGCACTTGGGCGGAGTATTTCACCGCCTCGGCCAAGGGGCTGGTGCCGCTGCCCGAGGCGATCGGCGACGAGGCGGCGGCACAGCTGATCGCCATGCCGTTCAGCGCTCTGACCCTGCTGGAATTCCTTGAGGTCAAGGAAGGCGACTGGATCGTTCAGAACACCGCCAACGGCATGGTCGGCAAGGCCGTCGCCATGCTGGGCAAGGCGCGTGGCATCAACGTGATCAATCTGGTGCGCCGCGATGCCGGTATTGGCGAGCTTGAGGCGCTGGGGATCGGCAACGCGGTGTCCACTGCCGCCGAGGGCTGGAAGACACAGGTCCGCGCACTGGCCGGCGACGCGCCCATCGTGGCGGCCATCGATTCCGTCGGCGGCACCGCCAGCGGTGATCTGCTGTCGCTTCTGGGCGACGACGGGCTCTTGGTCTCCTTCGGCACCATGACGGGCGAGCCGATGCAGATCTCCTCGGGCGATCTGATTTTCAAGCAGGCGGTGGTCAAGGGCTTCTGGGGCGCCAAGGTCAGTGCCGCCATGCCCGCCGACGAGCGTCAGCGCCTGTTCGGCGAGCTGATGCGGCTGGTGATCACCGGTGCCGTCCAGCTTCCGGTCGAGGCGATCTTTCCGCTCGACCGGATCGGCGACGCGGTGCGCGCCTCGCTGGCGCCGGGCAAGGCCGGCAAGGTGCTGCTGAAGCCCTGATCGCTCAACCCCGTCCCAGCGCGAATGGCGTCTGGGGCAGGGCGTAGCACTGCTTGAAATAGTCCACCAGGACCGAGACGGGGCGCGAGAATTCGAGGCCCCGTCGCCAGGCAAGCCCCACGTCCATCGACGGGATTTCCTTGTCGGTGGTGATGGTGCCGATGCGTTTGCCCTCAAGCGACCAGGGGCGATAGACCATGTCAGACAGCATCGTCACCCCCTGACCGTTCGCCACCATCGACCGCACCGCCTCGACCGAGGAGGTGCGCAGTTTCACCTGCGGCTGAAAGCTGGTCAGGCTCCAGTATTTCATCGTGGTATGCGCCGCCTCGTCGACCGTCAGCATGATGTAGTCCTCTTGCGCGATCTCCTCGAAACTGGCCTTGCCGCGGCGCTGGAACGGATGGTTGTTCGGCACCCAGAGCCGCCGGGTGGATTTCAGCAGCGTCTCGCTTTCCAGCTCGGGGTTGTTCATGTTCGAGGTCAGCAGCACCGCCATGTCGAAGCGGTTCGACAGCAATCCTTCTTCGATGCTCTCGCGGTTCAGCTCGCTCAGCCGGACCTCCAGCCCGGGATAGAGGTGTTTCAGCCGGTCTAGGTGATAGGGCAGGAAATAGCCGATCACCGTATAGGTCGCGGCAAGAGAGATCACGCCGCTCACCGTCGAATGTCGGCGGGTCAGCTTGGTGGCCTCGTCCAGCTTCTGCAGGATCTCCCGCGCCGAGGCGAGGAATTCGCGCCCCGCCTCGGTCAGCTCCATCCCGTGGGAGGAGCGCTGGAACAGGTCGGTGCCAAGCTCTGTCTCCAGATCGCGGATCGCGCCGGTGACCGAGGATTGCGAGATCGCCAGAAGGTTGGCGGCGCGGCTGACCTGCCCCGATTCAGCGGTCGCCACGAAATACTTGAGATGTCGAATATTCATCATGGCGCACCCATCCGGTTTTCTGCTGTCCTGATATCGGAAAATCCGATACTGCGGCTTACCTTCCCAGTTCCCCTTGGAAAACTGGTGATTTCGTAAGAATTTGCGCCCGGTCGCGCATCTCTCATCTATCGGATTTTCCGAATTTGCATCCGCAGCATTTAGAATTTTACTTCTATAGGAAACGAAAGTGAAGATGCCTCTCGAAGACTAACTGAGGCGAGACCATGCGTGGCATCATCGATCTGAACTGTGACATGGGCGAGGGCTTCGGCCACTGGACCCTGGGGGAGGCGGCGGACGAAGACCTGATGGAGCTGATCAGCTCGGCCAATATCGCGGCCGGGTTTCATGCCGGCGATCCCACCACCATGGACCGTGTGGTCAAGCTGGCGCAGCAGCATGGCGTCGGCATCGGGGCGCATCCGGGATACCGTGACCTGCAGGGCTTTGGCCGCCGCTATATCCGAACCTCGTCGGAAGAGCTGGTCAACGACATCCTCTATCAGGTGGGCGCGATCCGCGAATTCGGCCGACGCTATGGCGTCCAGCTCCAGCACATCAAGCCGCATGGCGCGCTCTATATGGAGGCCGCGGTGAACGAGGAGCTGTCGCAGCATCTGGTCGACACCCTCCGCAAGACCTGCGGCGAGGCGATCCTGTTCTGCATGGGCGTCTCGAAGACCTATGAGATCGCCCGGCGCATGGGCCAGCGGGTGGTGCGCGAATTCTATGCGGATCGCGACTATGACGACAGCGGTTCGATCGTTTTCGCCCGCCAGGTGGCGCGTCCCGACCCGCAGGCGATTGCCGACAAATGTCTGCGGGCCTGTAAGGAGGGCCTGGTGCGCACGGTGACCGGCAAGGACATCGAGATCGAATTTGAATCGATCTGCTTCCATTCCGACACGCCCGGCGCGCTGGAAAACGGCAGGGCGATCCGCAAGGCGCTGCTGGACAACGGCATCACCATCGCGCCGGCCGCAACGGTTCTTGAAAACATGGCCTGACCTGAAATGGGCCCAACAGGAGAGAGAAAGACAATGACACAAATCCAATCCCCGCTGCCGGGCACCTTCTATCACAAACCCTCGCCGGACGAGGCGGCCTATAAGGTCAAGGGCGATGCGGTGGCCGTGGGGGATGTGATCGGGCTGATCGAGGTGATGAAGACCTTCATCGAGGTCAAGGCCGAGACCGCCGGCACCTTCGCCAGCTATGTCGCCGAGAACGAGGCGCCGGTGATGGCCGGTGCGGTTCTGGCGGAGCTGGACGACTGACCGATGACCATCAGCCGTCTTTTCATCGCTAACCGGGGGGAGATCGCGGTCCGGATCATTCGGGCCGCGCGGGAGCTGGGCATTCACACCATTCAGGCCTATTCCGAGGGCGACGCCGACATGCTGGCCGTCAAGCTCGCGGACGAGGCCATCTGCATCGGGCCGGCGCCCTCGAAGGACTCCTATCTCGATATCGCCAAGGTCGTGGCGGCGGCGAAGCAGACGAAGGCCGACGCGGTGCACCCGGGGTATGGGTTCCTGTCGGAAAGCCCGGCCTTTGCCCGGGCCCTGGCCCAGGCCGGGATCACCTATGTCGGCCCCACCGCCGAGACCATCGAGCGGATGGGCGACAAGGTCGCCGCGCGCCAGGCGGCCGAGGCGGCGGGCGTGCCGGTGGTGCCGGGCTCCAAGGGCCGGATCGGCACCGTGGACGAGGCCGCCGAGGTGGCCAAGACCGTCGGCTATCCGGTGATGATCAAGGCCGCCGCCGGTGGTGGCGGGCGCGGCATCCGCATCGCGGCGGACGAGGCGGAGCTGCGCAAGCTGGCCCCGCAAGCCCAGGCCGAGGCGCAGGCGGCCTTCGGCGACGGCGGGCTCTATCTGGAGCGCGCGGTGCAAAGCCCGCGGCATATCGAGGTGCAGATCCTCGGCGATGGCGAGACCGCGATCCATTGCTATGAACGCGAATGCTCGCTTCAGCGGCGGCGGCAGAAGGTCTGGGAAGAGGCGGGCGCCGCCTGTCTCGACGATGAGACGCGCGAGGCGCTTTGCGCATCGGCCGTGGCCTTGGCCCAGGCGGTGAACTATCGCGGCGCCGGCACGCTGGAATACCTCTATGACAGCGCCCGCAACGAGTTCTACTTCATCGAGATGAACACCCGCATCCAGGTGGAACATCCGGTGACCGAGATGGTCACGGGCGTCGATCTGGTGCAGGAGATGATCAGGGTCTGCGGTGGTGAGAAGCTGAGCCTGACGCAGGCGGATATCACCCGCAGCGGCCATGCGATCGAGGTGCGGATCAACGCCGAAGATCCGCTGATGCAGTTCATGCCCTGGCCGGGCAAGGTTGGCGCCATGACCCTGCCGGAAGGCGAGGGGGTGCGCTTCGACCACTTCCTCTACGAAGGCTATCAGATCCCGCCTTTCTATGACTCCCTGCTGGGCAAGCTGATCGTCCATGCGCCGACCCGTGCCGAGGCGATCGAAAAGCTCGCCACCGCGCTGGAGGGGCTGAGCCTCGAGGGGCTGAAGACGACCGCGCCACTGCATAAGGCGCTGGCGGCCGATACCGGCGTTCAGGCCGGCGATTTCCACACCCAGTGGCTCGAACCCTGGTTGGAGGCCGGCAATCTGACAAAAGCAACAACAGGAGGTGCGTCGTGAAGACACGATATTCTTACGGCGGCGATGAACACATCTATGTCGAGGTAGATGAGGAAATGTCGCTGGACGCGTTTTTCATCTCGCTTTCGATGAGCAACGCGGTGCGCGAGGCGAATATCCCCGGGGTGACCGAAATCTGCCCCGCCAACGCCTCGTTCGAGGTGCGCTTCGACCCCGACGTGATCGCCCCCGCCGACATGATGGCCCGGATCAAGGAACTGGAGCACAAGGCCGAGACCGCCGAAAAGCGCCTCTCGACTCGGATCATCGAAATCCCGGTGTTCTTCCAGGATCCCTGGACCCATGAAACCCTGATGCGGTTCCGCGAACGGCACCAGGACCCCAGCGGCTCGGATCTGGATTATGCCGCCCGGATCAACGGCTATGACAGTGTCGAGGCCTTTATCGAGGCCTTCCACTCGCAGCCCTGGTTCGTGTCGATGGTGGGCTTCGTCGCGGGGCTGCCGTTCCTCTATCAACTCGTCGATCGCGACAAGCAGATCCAGGTGCCGAAATATCTGCGCCCGCGCACCGATACGCCGAAGCTCTCGGTCGGTATCGGCGGCTGCTTCGGCTGCATCTATTCGGTGCGCGGCGCCGGCGGGTATCAGCTGTTCGGGATCACGCCGATGCCGATCTTCGACCCGGAACAGAAGGTCTCCTATCTCAAGGACTTCATGGTCTTCTTCAAACCGGGCGACATCGTGAAGTGGAAACCGATCGACCAGGCCGAATACGACCGCATCACGGCGGCGGTGGAAGAGGGCACCTATAGCCCCCGCATCGCCGAGGTCGACTTCGATCTCGATGCCTTCAACGCCGATATGACCGGCTTCAACGCCAAGCTGATGGAGGCGCTCAATGACGCTTAAGATTGTCAAACCCGGGCTCGCCACCTCGATCCAGGATCTGGGCCGCCCCGGCTATTTCCACCTTGGCATTCCCGAAGGGGGCGCGATGGACCGTCTGGCGCTGCGCGCGGCGAACCTGCTGGTCGGCAACCCGGAGGATGCCGCCTGTCTCGAGGCTGTCTTCATGGGGCCGGAGATCACCTTTACCGCCGAGGCGAGCGTCGCCATCACCGGTGGCGAAATGCCGATCCTGCTGGACGGCGAGGCGCGTGAGAGCTGGACCAGTTTCACCGTCAAGCCGGGCCAGACGCTGAGCTTCGGCTTCCTGAAATCGGGGGCGCGGATCTATATCGCCGTCTCTGGCGGGATCGCCACCGAACCGGCGCTGGGCAGCCGCTCGACCTATCCGATCGGCGCGCTGGGCGGCTTCCATGGCCGCAACATCGCCGCCGGCGACGAGATCCCGGTGGGCGAGGCCGCGCTGGTCGAGGAAGGCCGCACCGTTCCGGCCGAACTGCGCCGTGGTCCGGGCACCCCGGCCGAATTGCGGGTGCTGACCGGTCTCTACTGGTATCGCCTGACCGAGAAATCGGGCGAGGCCTTTTTCAACGACACCTGGACCGTCGCGCCCGAGGCCGACCGCATGGGCTATCGCTTCCGGGGTGGCCAGCCGATGGAATTCGTCGAGCGCGAACAGCCCTTCGGCGCCGGTGCCGATCCCTCGAACATCGTCGACGGCTGCTATTCCTACGGCTCGATCCAGGTGCCGGGCGGCTCGGAGCCCATCGTTCTGCACCGCGACGCGGTGTCTGGCGGCGGTTACTTCACCCTGGGTGCGGTGATCTCGGCGGACATGGACCTGATCGGGCAATTGCAGCCCAACACTAAGGTGAAATTCGTCAAGGTCGAGATGGACGAGGCGCTGCAGGCGCGTGCGGACCGCAAGGCCCTGATCGAGAAAATCCGAAAAGAGCTCGTCTAAGAGCCGAATAATAAAACCAAATCGCGGCTTGCCGCTTTGCACTGAAAAAACTGACAAGGAGGTCAGAATAATGAAGCTCGCCCTCAAGACTGCCGCAGCCCTGGCGCTCGCGACCGTCATTCCCGCCAGCGCCTTCGCGGCGGACTGGTTCCCCTATCCGGCCGAAGAGGTGACCCCGCCCTTCGCCGCCGACGGCAAGGTCAGCCCGGTGACCTACACGCCGCTCGCCAAGGCCGACAAGCCGTGGAACATCTGCGTCTCCTTCCCGCACATGAAAGACGCCTATTGGCTGGGTGTCGATTATGGCGTGGCCGACGAGGCCAAGCGGCTCGGCGTCAAGATGAACCTGGTCGAGGCCGGCGGCTATACCGAGTTGAACAAGCAGATCAGCCAGATCGAGGATTGCGTGTCCAGCGGTGCCGACGCCGTGGTGATCGGCGCGATCTCCTACGAGGGGCTGAACAGCGTGGTGAAAGAGGTCGCCGCCAAGGGGATCCCGGTGATCGACGTCATCAACGGCATGTCCTCGCCCGATATCGCCGCCAAATCGCTGGTGTCCTTCCGGACCATGGGCTTCGAGACCGGCAAGTATCTCGCCGAGAAGCATCCGGCCGGTTCTGAGCCGGTCAAGGTCGGCTGGTTCCCGGGGCCGGCGGGCGCCGGCTGGGTCGAGGCCGCCAACGAGGGTTTCATGGAAGCCGTCAAGGGCTCTGCCGTCGAGGTGCTGGAACCCCGCTATGGTGACACCGGCAAGGAAGCCCAGCTCAAGCTGGTCGAGGACGTGCTGCAGGCCAACCCCGATGTCCGCTATCTGGCCGGCACGGCGGTCACCGCCGAAGCCGCGCAGGGGCTGATCCGCGAACGCGGTCTGCAGGGCAAGGTCGATCTGCTGGCCTTCTACATGACCCCGGGCGTCTATGCCGGCATCAAGCGCGGTTTCATCCTGGCCGCACCGGCGGATTCGATGGTCATCCAGGGCCGGATCGCCATGGACCAGGCGGTGCGCATCCTCGAGGGCAAGGACTACATGAAACATGTGGGGCCGAAGATCTTCGTCGTCGATCCGTCGAACATCAGCACTGTGGCGCGTGAAAATATCCTGCCGCCGGATGGGTTCAAGCCGGTCTTTTCGGTCGAGTAAGACCGCAGGCTGAACTGGCATGAGCGGGCCGGGCGATCCTGTCCGGCCCGCATTCCTTCCGGAGGCGGAGATGCAATCAACAAAGCTGGTGGAAACACGCGGCCTGACCAAACGCTATCCCGGTGTGCTGGCCTTGAACGGGGTGGATTTCGATCTTGAGGCGGGCGAGGTCCATGTTCTCTTCGGCGAGAACGGGGCGGGAAAATCGACCCTGATCTCGATGCTCGCCGGGGCCAACAGCCCGACCGAGGGCACGATCACCCTGAACGGGCAGGCGCTGGCCTTTTCCTCGGTCGCCGATGCGCAGCGCGCCGGCATCTATACGGTGTTTCAGGAATTCTCGCTGATCCCGACCCTCACCGTGGCCGAGAACATCTTTCTGGGCTGGGAGCCGATGAAAGGGCCCTTCGTCGATCACCGCGCCATGCGCCGCCGTGCGCGCGAGATGTTCGAGGAACTGGATTTCCCGATCGACCCCACCGCCATCACCGCGTCGCTGTCGCGGGCGCAGCAGCAGATGGTCGAGATCACCAAGGCGTTTCACGGCGATCTTTCGGTGCTGATCCTCGATGAACCCACGGCCTCACTCACCGATCGCGAGGTCGATCACCTGTTTGGTTTCATCGCCTCGCTCAAGGCGCGCGGGGTGGGGATCATCTATATCTCGCACCGCATCCAGGAATTCCAGCGCATCGCCGACCGGGTGACGGTGCTGCGCGACGGTGCCAAGATCGGCACGGTGGCGATGGCCGAGACCGACGAACACGCGCTGGTCGAGATGATGACCGGCCGCGCCATCACCGAGATTTACCCGCAGATCGCCCATGCTCCGGGCGCGGTGCTGGCGACGGCCGAGGGGCTGGTGACGCCCGGCGTCACGGCTGCGTCGCTGGAAATCCGGGCGGGAGAGGTGCTGGGGGTCGCGGGCCTCGTGGGCTCGGGCAAGTCGCGGCTCTTTCGCGCGATGATGGGGCTGGCGCCCCGGCTCGGCGGCAAGGTCACGCTGAAGGGGCAGGATGTCACCCGGGCGCCGACGCGGGCGATCCTCAAGGCCGGGATGTATTACCTGTCTCCGGATCGCAAGGCCGAGGGGCTCGATCTGGCGAAGACCTCGAACGACAACCTGGCGCTCAATCTGGTGATGGGCGGCAGGGGCGTGTCGCGGATGGGCTTCATCAACTGGAAAGAGGTCCGGGCGGAAACCGACCGGATCGCAGATTATGTCGAACTTCACGCAGGTTATCGGCCAAAGCTGGTGTCGCAGCTGTCGGGCGGCAACCAGCAGAAGGTGCTGTTCGGCAAATGCTTCGGCCAGGAGGCCGACATTTATGTCTTCGACGAACCGACGGTCGGCGTCGACATGGGCACCCGCTCGGCCCTCTACCGGCTGATCCAGCAATTGGCCGAGGCCGGCAAGGCCGTGGTGGTGATCTCCTCCGACCTGCCGGAGGTTCTGAACCTGTCGCACCGGATGCTGGTGCTGGCGCATGGCCGGATCTCGGCCGAACTGAGCGGGGACGAGATGGTGGAGGATCTGGTCCTGAAACATTTCTTCGATGAGAGCGGAGCCAAGGCATGAGCGAGCAAAGCAACAAAACCGGCGCGGGCGGTCTGATCACGCGCGTCTTCGTCAAGGTGGGCGTTCTGCCGTTCTTTCTGCTCGGCGCGCTGGTGATCTTCACCGCGCTGTCGTCGAAATTCCTGACCGGCCAGAACCTGGTCAATGTGGCACGGCAATCGGTCTATCTGGTGCTGGTGTCGCTCGGGCAGATGCTGGTGCTGATCTCCGGCGGCTTCGATCTCTCGGTGGGCACCGCCATCGCGCTCACCTCGGTGGTCTCGGCCTCGGCGATGGTGTTCTTCGCCGGCATCTTCCCGGATGCGATCTGGCTGGCGATCCTGTTGGGGGCCTTCGCGGGCTTTGCAGCCGCGCTGCTGGTGGGGATGGTGAACGGCATCGGCGTCGCCTATTTCGACGTCTCGCCCTTCATCATGACGCTGGGCGTCTCCTCGGTGGGCGCGGGGCTGGCGCTGTTTCTCACCGGCGGCGTGCCGGTCTCGGGCCTGCCGTTCGAATTCGCCGATACCTTCGGCTTCGGACGGCTCTGGGGGATACCGGTGCCGGTGCTGATCGCGGTGATCTGCATCGCGGTGATGTGGGTCTTCATGTCGCGCACCCGGCTTGGCACCCAGATCTATGCGGTTGGCGGCAATATCAAGGCGGCGCATCTGTCGGCGATCAACACCAGGCGCACGCTCATGCTGGCCTATATGGTCTGTGCGCTCATTGCTTCGCTCACCGGGCTGTTGCTGACCGCCCGGGTTGAATCGGGCGAGGCGAACCTGGGCGGCACCATCGCGCTGGAATCCATCGCCGCCTGCGTCATCGCCGGTGTCTCCCTGCGCGGTGGCATTGGCCGGGTGGAAAACGTGGTGCTGGGCGCCTTCTTCATCGTGCTGGTGCAGAACGGCATGAACCTGGCCCAGGTCAGTTCCTACATGCAGATGGTGCTGCTGGGGGTGCTGCTGATCCTGGCGGTGATCTTCGACCAGCTTCGCTATCGCATCATCATGAGCGGGCGCTGAACCATCCCCGCGGGCCGCATTGCGCATTGCGGCCCGCCGTTACTGCCGGCATGATCTTTTACAAGTTCAAGGAGACGCCCATGCCAGCCACCACCTTTCTCGACAGCCCGCAGGGCCGCAAGCTCGCCTATCACCGGACCGAGGGGCAGGGGCCCTGGGTGGTGTTCCTGGGCGGGCTCAAATCCGACATGGAGGGTACCAAGGCCACCCATCTCGAGGCCTGGGCCAAGGCGCGCGGGCAGGCCTTCCTGCGGTTCGACTATTCCGGTCATGGCGAAAGCTCGGGCCTGTTCGACGAGGGCGCCATCGGTGACTGGCACGAGGATACGCTGGCCATCGTCGAGGCGCTGACCGATGGGCCGATCATCCCGGTCGGTTCCTCGATGGGCGGTTGGCAGGCGCTGCTGCTGGCCCGTGCCAGGCCCGAGCGGATCAAGGGCGTGGTCACCGTCGCCGCGGCCCCCGATTTCACCGAAGACGGCTATTGGGCCAATTTCTCTCCCATCCAGAAGGCCAGCCTGAGGGCCGACGGCTATGTCGAATTGCCTTCGGATTATATGGAACCCTACCGGGTCTCGCGCCGGATGATCGAGGACGGCCGGCTTCACCTGGTGCTGCGCGATCCCTTGCCCTTGCCCTTCCCGGTGCGCTGCCTGCAAGGCACCGCCGACAGCGCGGTGTCGACCGAGACCGCGCTCAGGCTGCTCGATCACGCGACATGCGACGATATGCGGCTGACGCTGGTGAAGGACGCCGATCACCGGTTTTCCGATCGCCCCTGCCTGGGGTTGATCGAGGCGGCGATCGAAGACATTCTGCACGTGGCCGGCTGAGGCGCCGCGCGACCGACCCGGCGGGGCGCTGGCGGCGGGAAGCCGCTTGCCCGAGGGGCGCGAAATTCGCATTCTACGAGCGGTAATTCTGGGACGACCGTGTTTTTCGGGCGGGCGCGGGGAAAAGGGTGTTTTATGGCCGAGGCATTGGTCTTGTTGCCGGGCATGATGTGCGATGCGCGTATCTTTGCGTCTCAGATCAATATCTTGTCCCGAGATCGTGCGGTCATGGTCGCCCCGATCACCCAGGGCGAGCGGGTCGAGGAGATCGCCTCTAGCCTGATTGATCATCTGCCCCAGCGCCTTGCGCTGGCCGGGCTCGGCTTGGGCGGGGTGGTGGCGATGGAAATCCTGCGCCGCATCCCGGACCGGGTGGCACGGCTCTGCCTGATGGATACGCACGCCTTGGCCGAAAGCCCGGCCGAGGCGGCGGCCCGCGAGCCGCAGATCATCGCGGCGCGCGCCGGTCGGTTCGAAGAGGTGATCGGCGCGATGCTTCCGTCAGACAGCCTGGCGCCTGGTGCTGGCCGGCTCTCGGTGCGCGCGGCCTTCCGCGCCATGGCGTCCGACCTGGGGCCGGAGGTTTTCGTGCGCCAGTCCCGTGCCCTGCAGCGGCGCCGCGATCAACAAAGCACGCTGCGCAAGTACAAGGGGCCGGCGCTGATCCTCTGCGGGGCGCATGATGCGGTGACGCCGGTCAAGCGCCATGCGGTGATGGCCGAGCTGATGCCCGCCGCCCAACTCGAGGTGATCGAGGAGGCCGGCCATCTGCCGCCGCTCGAGGCGCCGGAGACCGTTACCGCCGCGCTCGGCGACTGGTTGCGCCGTCCGCTGGCGGCACAGCGAGGTGCCGCGTGACCAGGCCGCGTCCCGGATCGCTGCTGCTCTATGCGCCGGTTGCGCTCTATCAGCAGGACGGCACCTTCTGGGTCGAGGCCCAGGCGGTGAACGGGCTGCGGCTTTGGGCCGAGCATTTCGACGAGGTGGTGGTGATGATGCCGCTGGCGCCGGGACCGGCGCCGGCGGGCTGGCTGTCGGCTTCGGAGCAGGCGACGGCGCTGGCACGGGTGCGGATCGAGCCCTTGCCGATGTCCTATCGTCCCGGGGTATTCCTGCGCAGATTGCCGGAGACGCGACGCCGGATCGCCGCGCTGATCACCCAAGCGCAGTACCTGAGCTTTGCCATCGGCGGGCTTTTCGGCGATTGGGGGGCGGTCGCGGCGCTGACGGCGCATCGCATGGGGCGGCCCTTCGCGGTCTGGACCGACCGGGTGGAATCGCAGGTGGTGCGGGTGGTGTCCACCCAGGTGCCCTGGAAGACGCGGCTGCGGGCGCGGCTGACGCATCGGCCGATGGCCTGGCTTGAGCGGGCGGTGATCCGGCGCGCCACGCTGGGTCTGTTCCACGGGCGCGAAACCTATGATCATTATGCGCCCTACAGCCGCAATCCGCATCTGGTCCACAATATCCACATCGGTCCGGACGATCACATTCCCGCCGACCGTCTCGCCGCCAAGCTGGCCGCGGTTCGCTCTGGCGCGCCGCTCCGGCTGCTTTATGTCGGTCGGGCCGAGGCGATGAAGGGGCCGCTCGACTGGCTGGCAGTGCTGGCGGCGCTGCGCGACAGGGGCGTGGACTTCACCGCCGATTGGCTGGGCGAGGGGGAGATGCTGGCCGAGATGCGCGGCCGCATCGTCGCGCTGGGGTTGCAGGATCGGGTGCAGACGCCGGGTTTCGTCGCCGATCGCGCCCGGGTCATGGAGGCCTACTGCGCCGCGCATCTTTTCCTGTTCTGCCATCTGACGCCGGAATCGCCGCGCTGTCTGATCGAGGCTTTGACCGCGGGCACGGCGCTGCTGGGCTATGAGGGCGGCTATGCCCGCGATCTGATCTGGTCCCATTCCGGGGGCCTGCTGGTGCCGCCGCGCGACATTGACGCGCTGGCGGAACGGGCCGCCGGCCTTGCCGCAGATCGGGAACGTCTGGCAGACCTGCTTGCCCGTGCCGCCCTGGACGGGGCTCCCTTCACCGACGAGGCGGTCTTTCGCCACAGATCTGATCTGATCAAGACACATCTGGCCGGTTGAATGCCGGCAAAAGCGGGCGCGAAAAAAAACGCAGGGGGCCTGGGCCCCCTGCGTCACCGGAAGGATTGTCGGCCTATGCCTGATCTCAGATCGCCACCACGTTGCTATTGGCGGGGGTGGCCGGAGCTGCTGCCGGGCGGCGGCGGCGCGGCGTGCGCTTGGTGTTGTTGTCATTCATGAACTTCAACACCAGGGGCCGGATGTTGTCGCGCCAGGAGCGACCGGCGAAGATGCCGTAATGGCCGGCGCCGGGTTCCACATGGCTGGCTTTCATGCTGTCGGGCAGCCCGGTGCACAGGCCGAGCGCGGCGATGCATTGGCC
Source organism: Pseudodonghicola sp. (assembly GCF_048268305.1). NCBI lineage: Bacteria > Pseudomonadati > Pseudomonadota > Alphaproteobacteria > Rhodobacterales > Paracoccaceae > Pseudodonghicola > Pseudodonghicola sp. The sequence goes on along the minus strand of NZ_JBLWVT010000003.1, from coordinate 413,343 downwards.
GGGGGCGGAGATGTCGTCATTGGCGCCTTCGACTGTCATCACCGCCACATTGGTGATCTTGCCGGCATCGACCTTGTGGCCATCGACCACGAATTCGTTCTTGGCGATCTCGCGTTCTTTGAAGATCCGCTCGACGGTGCTGAGATAGAATTCGGCGGTCATGTCCATGACGGCGAGATATTCGTCATAGAAACGGTTGTGCGCGTCGTGGTCGGCGGCCTCCCCCCGCATTTCGCGGCGGATCTGGTTCGAAAAGGCCTCGGAATGGCGATCGGCATTCATCGACATGAAGGAGGTGAGCTGCAGCAGGCCGGGATAAACCAGCCGGCCGACCCCCTTGTACTTGAAGCCGACGCGCTGGATCGCCGTTTCCTCGAGCTGGCCCATGGTCACCCGGCGGCCGAAGTCGGTCACCTCGGTGGGGGTGGCGTCGGGGTCGACCGGGCCGCCGATCAGCGTCATCGTCAACGGTTGGGCATCGGGCTCAAGCTCGGCCAGATAGGCGGTGGCGGCGAGCGTCAGAGGCACCGGCTGACAGACCGAGATCACATGGGTGTCGGGGCCCAGATGGCGCATGAAGTCCATCAGATAGAGCGTGTAATCCTCGACGTCGAACTTGCCGCAGGACACCGGGATGTCGCGGGCATTGTGCCAGTCGGTGACGTAAAGTTCGCAATCGGGCAGCAGGCTCGCCGCGGTCGAACGCAGGAGCGTCGCGTAATGGCCCGACATCGGCGCCACCAGCAGCACCTTGCGTTGCTGGATGTCGCGGCCCGGAACCTTGAAATAGATCAGGTCGCCGAAAGGCTTCTCGACCACGGTCTGAACTTCGACAACGTGGTCTTTACCATCTTCGCACGTAACCGTCCGGATACCCCAGTCGGGTTTCGCGACCATCCGTTGAAACGACCTTTCGGTCACGCGGCCCCAGGCGGCCATCCAGTTCAGGGCCGGGTTGGGGATCATGGCAAAGGCGGGATAGGAGGCGACGGATTGAGCTGTGGCACCTAGCCATTGATTGGCGTTGCGGGTTGTTTCCATCAGATCATAGGTCAGCATGTAGCGCATTCAGGTCTCCTCGGCTTATATGACCAACGCAAATTGGACGAAACGCCGCTTTGCCTCCCGAACGTGGCGACGGTATTCTAGCTGTTAATGAGAGTAGGGGGGATTCGTTAGAATGACAACTGTAGACGATGGGGGGGGCTCCGTGCCCGGGGAACATCTGGACCGGTTGACCGATAACCTTTCCAAAGTCGAAACGCTGTCCAAGCGGCTGATTGACGTGATGTCGCGCAAGACCTCGCACAATCCGGGGTTGAATGCGCCGGATCAGGGGCTCTTTGCCAAGGCGGCGACGGCCTATTGGGCGCAGGCCTTGCAGAATCCTGCCAAGGTGCTGGAACATCAGATCGAATATTGGGGAAAATCGGTGAAGCACTTCGCCGAGGCCCAGCAGGCGCTTGCCAGCGGCAAGCTGTTGGCTCCGGCGGATCCCGGCCCGCGCGACCGCAGGTTCTCCAACCCGCTGTGGGATACGCATCCCTATTTCAACTTCATCAAGCAGCAATATCAGATCAACGCCGAGGCGATCGAGCAGGCGGCCACCAGCGTCGAGGGCATCGATGAGGTTGAAAAGCGCCGGCTGAAGTATTTCGCCAAGCAGATCATCGATCTGATGTCGCCCACGAATTATCTGGCGACCAATCCCGACGCCCTGGAGCGCGCGCTTGCGACCGAAGGGCAGTCGCTGGTCGACGGGCTGGAGAATCTGATCGCCGATCTCGAGGCCAATAATGGTGAACTGGTGGTGCGCCTGGCCGATGAGAGCGCCTTCCGGGTGGGGGACAATATCGCCACCTCGCCGGGCGAGGTGGTCTATCGCAACCGGATGATGGAGATCATTCAGTACAGCCCGGTGACCGAAACCGTGCACGAGATTCCGATCGTGCTGTTCCCGCCTTGGATCAACAAGTTCTACATCCTCGATCTCAAGCCGCAGAACAGCCTGATCAAGTGGATCGTCGAGCAGGGCTATACGCTTTTCGTGGTGAGCTGGGTGAACCCCGACGAAAGCTATGCCGGGGTCGGCATGGACGATTATGTCGAGGATGGCTTTCTGACCGCGATCCGCGAGGTCAAGGCGATCTGCAACACCGATCAGGTCAATGCGGTGGGCTATTGCATCGCCGGCACCACCCTGGCCTTGGTGCTGGCGCTGCTGCACAAGCGCGGCGACAAGTCGGTGAAGTCGGCGACCTTCTTCACCGCGCTGACCGATTTCGCCGATCAGGGTGAATTCACCCCCTTCCTGCAGGACGATTTCGTCGATGCGATCGAGGAGGAGGTGAAGGAGAAGGGGGTTCTGCGCTCCTACATCATGGCGCGGACCTTCTCGTTCCTGCGGTCGAACGATCTGGTCTATACCCCGGCGATCCGCAGCTACATGCTGGGCGAGGCACCGCCGGCCTTCGATCTGCTCTATTGGAACGGCGACGGCACGAACCTGCCGGGCAGGATGGCGATCGAATATCTGCGCGGCCTGTGCCAGCGTAACGAATTCTGCCAGGACGGCTTCGTGATCTGCGGCGAGACGGTGAAGGTCAAGGATGTGACCGTGCCGCTGATGTCGATCACCTGCGAGACTGACCATATCGCCGCCTGGCGCGATTGTTATCGCGGCGTGCAGCAGATGGGGTCGCGATCGAAGCAGTTCATCGTGTCGCAATCGGGGCATGTCGCCGGTGTGGTCAACCCGCCCAGCAAGAACAAGTACGGCCATTACACCAATGAGGATCTGAGCGGTGACGCCGAAACCTGGATGGCGGAGGCGAAATTCCACGAAGGATCCTGGTGGCCGCGTTGGGGCGACTGGCTGTCAAAGCGGGCAGGCAAGCAGGTTCCTGCTCGCACCCCGGGTGATTCGGAGCATCCCTGCCTGGCTGTGGCGCCGGGGGCCTATGTGATGCCCAAGACAAGTTTCTGATTTCAGGAAAGAATCCTGAATCCATTCTGCGGCGCAGCGAATTTCCTTGAAATGCTGCGCTGCAGCATGCATATTGATCTCAGCTGAACAAAGGCGGGATACTCCCGAACAGCGTGTAAGGGTTGAGACAATGGCAAAGACTCAAGATTTCACCGCAATGATGAAGGATATGATGGGGTCGTTCCCGGTGGATACCACCGCGATGGAAGACGCCTTTAAATCCACTGCGGCTCTGAACGAGAAACTTTCGGCTGTGGCGATCGAAGCGGCTGAAAAGACCTCGGAAATTTCGAACAACTGGACCAAAGACACCCTGGCCAAGCTGGCCGAAGTGTCCAAGGCCAAGGCTGAGCCGGCCGACTATGCCAAGTCGCTCAGCGATTTCGCCTCTGCCGCGGCAGAAGTGGCGGCTGAAAACATGGCCGCCTTCGCTGAGATCGCCAAGAAGGTTCAAATGGATACCGTCGAACTGCTGATGGCCGCGGGCAAGGATATGACCCAGGACGCCACCGCAGCGATGAAGAAGGCCACCGAAGAGGTGACCTCCGCCGCCAAAAAAGCCGCCGCGAAATAAATCGCGCGACAGTAATCGCAAGCCTGCACCCCCTCTCCTCCCAACCGGTGCAATTGCGAAGGGCAGGTCGAAAGACCTGCCCTTTTTTGTGCCCGGAGAAGCGGGTGGGAGCTGTACTTGGAAGATTTATACGCTAAAATGCTGCAATGCAGAGATGTTGGTCTTGAAATGCTGCAGTGCAGCATTCATATTTCTGTAAGCAACTGAGGGCATGCTGACGTAAACAGACAGTTCCAATCGCCCCCATTCGATACTGACCCGTGTTCCACAAGGAAACAAAAGATGACCAATACAAAAGATTTCTCCGAAATGATGAAAAACATGATGAGCGGCGGTTTCCCTGTCGACATGACGGCGATGGAAGAGGCGTTCAAGACCTCGGCCGCGCTGAACGAAAAGCTTTCCAGCGTGGCTCTGGAAGCGGCCAGCAAATCGGCTGAAATCTCGAACAAATGGGCCAAGGACACTCTGTCCAAGCTGAACCAGATGTCGCGTGCCAAGGCTGAGCCGGCTGATTACACCAAGTCGTTCAGCGATTTCGCCTCTGCCACTGCAGAAGCCGCGGCTGAAAACATGGCCGCTTTCGCCGAGGTCGCCAAGAAGGTTCAGATGGATACCGTCGAACTGCTGATGGCTGCCGGCAAGGACATCACCGAAGACGCCAGCGCCGCCATGAAGAAAGCCACCGATGGCGTGACCGCCGCGGCGAAAAAGGCCACTGACACCGCGGCGAAAGCCACGAAATAAGATCATTATCCCGATAGCTCGGGAAAATGAAAATGCACAAGAGTTGGGCGGGCCGCATGGTCCCGCCCTTTCTTTTTGTTTTCTGGTCGCTTAGTGTTTCCGACAAGCATCGTGTCTCGTGGAGGGCAAGACGTGGCAGAAGACCAAAAGACCCTGTTGATCAAACGGTATGCGAGCCGCAGGCTCTATAACACCGAGACCAGTGACTACGTGACGCTGGAAGATATCGCGGGGTTTATCCGCAGCGGCCGCGAGGTTCAGATTGTCGACCTGAAGACCGGGGACGACCTGACCCGGCAATATCTGCTTCAGATCATCGCCGAACACGAAAGCCGCGGCGAAAACGTCCTGCCGGTGAATGTCCTGAACGATCTGGTGCGCAGCTATATGGTGCCGGGCGGGGGGATGATGCCGCAGTTCCTGCAAAGCTCCTTCGAGATGCTGCGCGAGAGCCAGAGCAAGATGATGGAAAACATGAACGCCATGAACCCGATCTCGAAGATCCCCGGGTTCGAGGCGATGAAGGCCCAGCAGGAGGCCTTCCTCAAGGCGATGACCGGTGGCCTGTCGGGCGGCTGGTCCGGCCCCGAGCGCGAACCGGAGGCCGAAAAGGGCGGCAAGGGCGACGAGGATCTGGACGCCATCAAGCGCCAGTTGGCCGAGCTGCAGGACAGGCTGTCGAAGCTGAAGTGATCCGGCTCAGCCGTATTGGATGGGGCTGCGGAAGCGCGGCTCCTCCAGCCATTCGAAATATGTCGACCTGAGCGAGCGCGCAACCGGGCCCGGGGCGCCGTTGGAAAAGCTGTGCGCATCGACCCGCACCACCGGGATCACCCCACCGCCGGAGGAGGAGAGAAACACCTCGTCCGCCTGCAGGAATTCGTCGAAGGGCAGGGGGCGTTCCTCGACCGTCAGCCCCTTGCTGCGGGCGATTTCGATCACCGTCTTGCGGGTGATCCCCTGCAACACGCCCTGATCCGCCGTCACCAGCCTGTCACCGAACAGGGCGAAGATGTTGAACCCGGGGCCTTCGGTCACATTGCCCTGATGGTCGAGCAGCGCGGTGGTCTCGAACCCTTCCTGCTTGGCCTCGAACAGGCCCGAGGTGAAATCGCCCCAGTGATAGTTCTTGGCGCGCGGGTCGACGCTGTCCTTGGGGATGCGGCGCACCGATTTGGCGATCCAGACCGAGGTGCCCTTCTCGGCCTGCTCAGGCTTGACGATATGCACGTAAGGTACGCACCAGGCATAGAAATGATTGCTGCAATCGCGCGGATCGCGGCTGCCGGGCACGGTATTGGGCCCTCGCGCTGCCACCATGGCGACATAGGCCGCCTGCAGCCCGCTGGCGGCAACCATCTCCTCCAGCGCGGCGTGCACCTCTTGCCGGTCCATCAGGATGTTCATCCGCACTGCCGCCACCGAGGCGAAGAAGCGGTCGAGATAATCGGGCAACCGGAAGAAGGCGCCGCCCCAGACCGGCACCACGTCATAGGTGATGTCGGAATGGGTGAGCCCCCAGTCGGTCACGCCGATGGAGGCCTCGGAGATCGGAATGATACGGCCACCCATCCAGGCGGCGCCATGGCTCAGCTCTGTCATGGCAAAACCGTGCCCCGCGTCGGGGCGTTTGGCAAGCGCGCCGTCATCCAGACCATGGCGCGAGCGTGTTCTTGCGCCTAGGGTGATCGAAATGAAGGAGAAGAGGGGACGATGATGAGAGGAACCCTTGTCGCGGCGTTGGCCGCGGCCCTGTCAGCCCTTTCCCTTGCCGCCTCCGGTCAGTCCGCTCCGGAAACCGGTCCGCTGCATGATCAGGTTTTCGTGCCGGCGCTCGACGCCATTTGCGGGCGCGGCCAACTGATGTCCGCGGGCTGCGAGGCGATCCGCGCGCGCCCGATCCTCGATGCCTCGGCCGGCCCCTGGCGGGCGATCGGGCGGGTGAATTTCGCCAGTCGCGATCTGCGGCAGCATTGCACCGGCACGCTGGTCGGCGACCGGCTGGTGCTGACCGCGGCGCATTGTCTTTACAATTATCCGCGCAAATCCTGGATCCCGGCCGCGAGCCTGCGCTTTGCCGCCGGCTATCAGCGTGGTCAGGCGGTGGCCCAGGTCGAGGTCGTGGGCTACAGGCTCGCCCCCGGGCAAGATGCCGGCAGCCGGGACTTCCATGGGGGTGTCGTACAGGACTGGGCGCTGCTGGAGCTTGCGGCGCCGATTGGTCGCGATCTGGGGTTCCTGCCGCTGGCCGATCCCTTGGGGGGAGAGCCGGTGCGGCTGGCGGGCTATGCGGCGCTGCGCCCGCATGTGCTGTCCCTGGCCGAGGACTGCGGCGGCTGGGTGCCGCAGGCTACGCGCGATGTCGGGCTTGCGACCTGCTCGGCCATGCCCGGCGATTCCGGGGCGCCGCTGCTGGTCGAGCGGCAGGGCGTTCTGTCGGTCGCCGGGGTCTTTTCCACCATCGCGATTGATGCCGACGGGCGGCCTTTCAGCCTGGCGGCGGCGACGTCGGCCTTTTCCGCGGCGGTGCGGGCGGCCGGCGGGCAATAGGGATGTAAAAAGGGCCGCGGCAATGCGCGGCCCTGTCGGTTGCGGCCTTGGCCTGCGGTGTCAGGTGCCGTAGGCGCGCAGCGGGCCGGCGGCCTCGGCCGCGGCGTGGATCAGCACCTCGGCGATGGCATCCAGCTGGTCCTCTTGCAGATAGACCGGCAGCCGTACGTCACAGGCGCGCATCAGCATGGCGCGGGTCTGCGGCAGCTCGGGCAGATCGGGGATGAACTGCCAGTTCCAAAAGGCGCGGGCGTTGTCCGTGCTCATGCCGAAGACCTGCACCTTGACGCCCGCGGCGGCGGCCGCATCGGCAAAGGCGCGGGTCTGGGCGTCGTCCATGCCGACCAGGTTGAACTGGATCGAATCCGGCGCGCGCACCTCGGGGCCCAGCGGATCGGGCACCGACAGGAAGGGCGAGGCGTTCAGCTTGGCCGCCACATAGTCGTGGTTGCGGCGCCCGTCCTCGACCCGCCGCATCAGCTCGGGCAATTGCGGCCGGATCACCGCCGCCGACAGGTTGCTCATCCGCAGGTTATAAAGCGGCAACTGGTTCTGCCAGCGCTCGAAGGCAAGCTGCAGCGTGTCGCTATTGTCGCCATGCGGGCCCTTGTGCTTTTTCCAGTTGTGCTCGTAGGCGCCGGACATGATCACCGCGCGGGCTACCAGATCGGCGTCGTCGGTGATCAGGATACCACCTTCGCCGGCGTTGATCATCTTGTAGGACTGGAAGGAGAAACAGCCGATCTTGCCGATGGTGCCGATGTTGCGGCCATCCCAGACGGTGCCCAGCGAATGTGCCGCGTCCTCGATCACCGGGATGCCGCGCGCCGCGCACAGCGCCACGATCGCGTCCATGTCGCTGGTGTGGCCGCGCATGTGGCTGATGATGACAGCGGCGATATCCTGATCCAGCTTGGCTTCGAAATCCGCCATGTCGATCCGATAATTGTCCTTCACCTCGCAGAGCACCGGATAGCAATCCGCATGAATGATCGAGGAGGGAACGGCGGCGAAAGTGAAGCCGGGGATCAGCACCCGGGCGTCGCGCGGCAGGTTCAGTGCCTTCAGCGACAGAAACAACGCTGCCGAGCAGGAAGAGACCGCGAGCGCGTATTTCGAGCCGATCATGTCGGCGAATTCGCGCTCCAGCAGGGCCACCGGCGCGTCCTGCGGCGCGGTGTAACGGAACAGATCGCCCGATTGCAGCAGCGCATCAATGGCATCGCGGGCCGCGGGGGGGATGGGTTCGGCGTCGTGGACGTTCGGGATAAGGGCCATATTTGGAATTCCTGAATTGAACCTTCGGGAAAGGTAAAACAGATGTTCCGGGATGCCAAGCGCACAAACGGACAGAGGGGCAAAAACCTGCCCCTCTGTTCCTGTCGTGTCGCAGATCGGGTGCAATCAGAAGGCGATCATATCCCCAGCCGGTCGCGCAGGCCGAACCAGGTCATCGCCAGCGCCAGGAGCGGGTTGCGCAGCGCCGTGCCGCCCGGGAAGGGCGTGCTGGGGACGCGCGCCATGGTGTCAAATCCCGCCGCCTCGCCCTGGACCGCCTGGGCCATCAGATACCCCGCATGGGTGGCGGTGCCGACCCCGTGGCCGGAATAACCCGAGGCCGACAGCATGTTGGGCGCCACCCGCGCCAGATAGGGCAATCGCTTCATGGTGATCGCCAGGGTGCCGCCCCAGGCATAGTCGATGCGCACATCCCTCAGATGCGGATAGATCTCCAGCATCGGCTTGCGCACCAATGCCTCGATGCTGGCCGGGAAGCGATAGCCATAGTTTTCGCCACCCCCGAACAGCAGCCGCCCGTCGGCGCTGAGGCGGAAGTAATTCACCACAAAGCGGCTGTCGGCCACCGCGATGTCCTTGGTGAGGATCTTCGCGGTCTCTGCCCCCAGGGGTTCAGTCGCGACGATGAAATTGTTGATCGGCATCACGCGGGCCGCCACCTTCGGCTCCAGCCCGCCGAGATAGCCGTTGCAGGCCAGGATCACATGATCGGCGGTCACCTCACCCTGCGGGCAGCGCAGCCGGGCGCGCGGGCCAGTCTCGATCTCAAGAACCTCGGTCATCTCGTGGATACGCACGCCCGCGTCCCGCGCCGCGCGCGCCAGCCCCAGCACGTATTTCAGCGGATGCAGATGGCCCGCGTCCCAATCGACGATGCCACCCTTGTAATCGGGCGAGGGGCAGAGATCGTGAAAGGCCTCCGCTCCCAGAATGTCGATCTGATCATAGGCATAGCGATCTCGCAGATGCCTGGCATAGTCGTGCAGATGGGTGACATCGCCCTTCGACGATCCCGCCCAGGCGACGCCCGGCTTCAGGTCGCAGTCGATATTGTGGCGCTGGATCAGCCCCTTGACCACCGCCTTGGCTTCCTCGGCCAGCCGCCACAGCTTGTCCGCTTCAGCCTGGCCGGTCAGCTTCTCGACCACGTCCTGCGGTTGGCGCTGACCGCTGCCCAATTGCCCGCCATTGCGCCCCGAGGCGCCGAAGCCGACGCGGTTGGCCTCCAGCAGCAGCACATCCATCCCCGCTTCGGCCAGATGCAGCGCCGCCGACAGGCCGGTATAGCCGGCCCCGACCACCACCACATCGGCATGTGTATGGCCCGAGAGCGGCGGGAAGGGGGCAAGCGGCTGTGCGGTGGCCGCGTACCAGCTGTTGGGATAGGCGCCGGGTTTGTCGTTGGAATAAAGCAGATTGAGGCCCATCGCCGGTCCTTTCCGCGCCTGCCGGCGTCTTCATCCGTGTCAAAATACTCATCTCCCCCGGCAGGGGCCGGGGGAGGCGCTGACGACCGCTTCGGGCTCAGACGTTCAGCAGCAGATGTTCCCGCTCCCAGGGCGAGATCACCTGCAGGTATTCCTCGTATTCCAGCCGCTTGACGATGCTGTAGACGCGGCAGAATTCGGCCCCCAGCATATGGCGCAGATCGTCCGACTCGTCGAAGAGATCGAGCGCCTGGCCCATCACCTGGGGAATGTCCGGCTCGCCATTATAGGCGTCGCCGCGCTGTTGCTTGTCGGGGCGGATTTCCTGCGTCATGCCAAGATAGCCGCAGGCGAGGCTGGCGGCGATGCCCAGATAGGGGTTGCAGTCCATCCCGGCCAGACGGTTCTCGACCCGCCGCGCCTCGGGCGAGGAGATCGGCACGCGGATGCCGGTGGTGCGGTTGTCGCGGCCCCAGCTCAGGTTGATCGGGGCGGCCTGTTCGCGCACATAGCGGCGATAGGAGTTCACGTAGGGCGCCAGCACGGCGATCGCCGCCGGCAGATGCCGCTGCAGCCCGCCGATGAAATGGAAGAACATGTCCGTCTCCCCGCCCTGCGGCCCGACGAAGAGGTTCTGTTTCTTCGACCGGTCCATCACCGAATGGTGCACATGCATGGCGCTGCCGGGCTCGTCGGCGATCGGCTTGGCCATGAAGGTGGCGAAACAATCGTGACGCAGCGCCGCCTCGCGGATCAGGCGCTTGAAATAGAACACTTCATCGGCCAGCTTCACCGGATCGCCGTGGCGCAGGTTGATCTCGAGCTGACCGGCGCCGCCTTCCTGGGTGATGCCGTCGATCTCCATCCCCATGGCTTCGGCGAAGTCATAGATATCGTCGATCACCGGGCCGAATTCGTCGACCGCCGTCATCGAATAGGCCTGGCGCGCCGCCGCCGGGCGGCCGGAGCGGCCCATCATCGGCTCGATCTCCTTGGCCGGGTCGGTGTTGCGGGCGACCAGATAGAATTCCATCTCGGGCGCCACCACCGGCTCCCATCCCTTGTCACGGTACATCTGCACCACGCGCTTGAGCACGTTGCGCGGGCTGAAGGGGATCGGGTCGCCATCGCGGTCATAGGCGTCGTGGATCACCTGCAGCGTCCAGTCGCCGGTCCAGGGCGCGGCGGTGGCGGTGGTCATGTCGGGGCGCAGGATCATGTCGCGCTCGATAAACCCCTCTTCGCCGGCGGCCTCGCCCCAGTCCCCGGTGATGGTCTGGAAAAAGATGCTGTCGGGCAGGTGGAAATAGGGCTGGCGGGCGAATTTCGTCGCCGGCACCGCCTTGCCGCGGGCAATGCCGGGCAGGTCGCCGATGATGCATTCCACCTCGTCCAGGCGGCGCCCTTCAAGATAGGCCTTGGCGGACTGAGGCAGGTCTTTCATCCAGTCGGTGGTCATGCGGACCTCTTACCTTTCAGGAATTCGGCCATGAAATGGGCGATGCGATCGTTATCCACCGGCACGCCAAGCTGATCCTCGGCCTGTTCCAGCAGCGGCTCGGGGACCACCCCGTGGCCACGGGTGTCGATCAGCCCTTTGATGAAGGTGGGTCTGAACTCGGGGTGCGGCTGCACCGTCCAGACGTTGTCGTCATAGGCCAGGATGGCATTCTGGCAAAAGTCGTTCCCGGCCAGCACCCGGGCGCCCTCGGGCAGCTCGGTGACCTGATCCTGATGCCAGGCATTCAGGACCACGGGGGTGCCGCCCATGTCGTATTCGGTGCGCCCCACCGACCAGCCACCGGCGAATTTCTCGACCTTGCCACCCAGCGCCTGAGCGATGATCTGATGGCCGAAGCAGACGCCGATCAGCGGCTTGCCGCTGGCCTTGATGTCGCGGATCATCTGTTCCAGCGGCGGGATCCAGGGATGATCCTCATAGACGCCGTGGCGCGACCCGGTGACGATCCAACCGTCGGCCACCTCGGGCCCCGGCGGGAAGACGCCATCGACCACCGGGAAGACCTCGAAGACGAAGCCGTTGCCGCCGAGAAGGTTTTCGAAAAGCTGATCATAGTCGCCAAGAGGCGCGATCAGCGGATCGGGAGAGTGGCCGGTTTGCAGAATACCGATTTTCATGGATCACCAGATTATGGCTGTCGTGAGAGTAGATGGCGCGCGGCGCCCGGGCAAGAGGCCTCGGGCGCCGCGTCGCGATCACACCGTGTCGAGATAGATTTCAACCTGCTCGGACGGTGACAGTTCAGCCATATAGTGCAACTCCTGCCGCTTTGTCAGGGTCAGATTGCGGATCAGCTCGGCCGGGAAGATACGCGGCATCAGCGGGCTGTTGGCGAAGATCTCGATCGCCTGGCCCCAGTCGGTGGGCACCTGTGGCAGGTCCAGATCATAGGCGTTGCCGGTAATCGGGGCCTGGGGTTCGATCCGGTCCTCGATCCCCATCAGTGCGGCGCCGAGGATGGCGGCGACGGTCAGATAGGGGTTCACGTCGCCCCCCGCGACCCGGTGTTCGATCCGCCGCGCCGCCGGATTGCCCGAGGGCACCCGCACCGCCGAGGTGCGGTTTTCATAGGCCCAGCAGATCCGGGTCGGCGCATGGGCGCCGGGCACCAGCCGGTCATAGCTGTTGGCATGGGGCGCGAAGACCAGGGTGGAATCATGCATCGCCGACAGGCAGCCGCCGACCGCGTGGCGCAGCGTATCGGTGCCGCGCGGGCCGCCATCGTCGAAAATGTTGTTGCCGTTCTCGTCGAGGATCGAGAAATGCATGTGCAGCCCCGAGCCCGAGTAATCCTCGTAAGGTTTGGCCATGAAGGAGGCGGCGAAACCGTGCCGCCGTGCCATCCCCTTGACCAGCATCTTGAACAGCCAGGCATCGTCGGCGGCGCGCAGGGCGTCGTCCTGATGCATCAGGTTGATCTCGAATTGCCCCAGACCCGCTTCCGAGATCGCGGTATCGGCCGGGATGTCCATCGCCTCGCAGGCGTCATAGAGATCGGTGAAGAAGGTGTCGAAGGCATCGAGCGCCCGGATCGACATGATCTCGGCCGCCTTGCGGCGCTTGCCGGACCGCGGCGACAGTGGCACCTGCAGCGACTTGCCGCTGTCGTCGATCAGGAAGAACTCGAGTTCCACCGCGACAACAGGGGTCAGCCCCCGCGCTTTGTACCGTTTGAGCACCGAGGCCAGCGCGTGGCGCGGATCGCCGTCGAAGGGGCGGCCATCGTCGTAGAACATCCAGATCGGCAGCAGCGCGGTGGGCGCCTCGAGCCAGGGCATCGGCACGAAGCCGCGTTCGGTGGGCTTCAGCACCCCGTCGCGGTCGCCGCTCTCAAAGACCAGGGGGCTGTCGTCGACATCCTCCCCCCAGATGTCGAGGTTCATCACCGACAGCGGAAAGCGGGTGCCGTCGGTGACCACCTTATCGGCGAAACGGGCGGGGACACGCTTGCCGCGCGGCTGGCCGTTCAGATCGGCGGCGGCGACGCGGATGGTGCGGACCTGGGGCGTCTTGCGCAGCCAGGATTTCATCGCATTGGCGGACATTGTTTCAATCATTCCGTAATTTGATCAAATTATGGATAGCGAGCCGCCCCCCCGTTTGGCAAGCATGAAAGCGGGAGCCCCCCTGGAGAGGGCGCAAAAATCCCTAGAATGCTGCGCTTTCAGGCGGAGAGCGGCGTGCGCGGCTAGCGCAGCAGGTTCGGGCGAATCCGCATCCGGGCCCGGCGCTCGGCCGGCAGATGCCGGTTCAGCCGCTTGTTGATCACCCCAAACAGGCCGACGACGCAAAGCGTCAGCAGGATGAAATACATCGCCAGGATCGGGTAGGGGATGAAGGGGTTGAAGGTCTTGTCGGCGAAATAGCTGGCGTAATAGAGCGCGTCCCCCCGCTGTTGCAGCGCCGGAAAGCCCGAGAAGAAGACCAGCGTGGTGGCGTGGAACAGAAAGATCGCCTCGTTGGTATAGGCCGGCCAGGCCAGCCGCAGCATGGTGGGCCAGGTGATCCGGCGGAACTTGTTCCAGCCGGAGAAGCCATAGGCATCGGCCGCCTCGAGATCGCCGCGCGGGATCGACAGCAGCGCGCCATAGAAGATCTCGCCCGAATAGGCGGCGGTGTTGAAGAACAGCACCACCAGCGCCCCCAGCCAGGCCGAGGTAAAGGCGTCGAAGAAGGACGATACGCTTTTCAGGCTGAGGAAGAGGAAATAGGCGAAGAAGAACTGGATGAAGAGCGGCGAGCCGCGGAAGAGGAAGATGAACCATTCCGCCGGTTTGCGCAGCAACCGGTGGCGCGAGGATTTGCCGACCGCCAGCGCGGTGGCCAGCAGGAAGCCGGCCAGCAGCGCCAGCACGCCGAAATAGATGTTCCATACCATGCCCGAGCCGATCAGCGTGAACTGCTGGCAAAGCGTGAAGTCGTTGCGCGGCAGCAGACGTTCGCCCATGCCGATCGAGCGCAAGCCATAGTCCTGGATGGTGGCCCAACAGCTCATGGCGGTCCTCCCGCGCTGCGGCGCTGCGCCTCTCCGGCGGCGGTGGCCTGACCATGCGACAGCCGGCGCATGATCCGGGTCAGCGCGATTTCAGAGACCCGGGTGAACGCCAGATAAAAGATCAGCAGCGCCAGGAAATACCAGATACGCCAGTCGCCATGCGGATAATCGGTAAAGCGCGCGGTCTTCGATCCGCCCAGTTCGCGCGCCCAATAGACGATATCCTCGACCCCCAGCAGGAACAGGAGCGGGGTCGCCTTGATCAGCACCATCCACAGGTTGGACAGGCCAGGCAGCGCATAAACCCACATCTGTGGCACCAGAATCCGCCAGAAGGCCTGCCGGTGCGACATGCCATAGGCCTCGGCGGTTTCCATCTGGGCGCGGGGCACCGCGCGCATGGCGCCATAGAGCACGTTGCCGGCGAAGGCGCCGAAGACGATGGCGAAGGTCAGCACCGCCAGGAAGAACCCATAGGTCTCATGCACCCATTGCGGCGACGTCCCAAGCGGCAGCTTGGCGGCCGGACAGACCACGAAATCGTTGCCCTGACGGATCGGCTGATCCCAGTCGGGGCATTTGATCTTGTGCCGCAGCCATTCGAAGCCCTGGTCGAGCGCGATCACGAAGAACAGGAAAAAGGCGATGTCCGGCACGCCGCGCACGATGGCGATATAGAGCTTTCCCAGCCAGCTCAGCGGCGCGAAATGCGACCGGGCCGAGGCGGCGGCACCAAAGCCGAACAGCAGCGCCGCCGGCGCGGTGATCGCCAGCAGAAGCAGCACCACCCCGAAAGAGCCATAGAAGGCCAGGTGCTTGCCCGTGGTCAGATAGCAGGCAAGCCACTGCCATTGCGGCAGGGTGGAGGGATCTGAGCAGACGCTGAAAATGGCGGGCCTCGTGGGGCGGAGGGGCACGGGCGATCAGGCGCCGGGCAGATCGCCGCCCGGCGCCGTCACGATCCCTGCGGGATCAGAAGTGCGGCGAATCTTCGCCCAGGTATTCGGCGATCAGCTTGTTCAGGCTGCCGTCGGCCTTCATCGACTTGATCGCCGCATCGAACTTGCCGCGCAGCTCCGGGTCGGATTTGCGGAAGGCCATGCCGATACCGCCGCCCAGCGGCAGATCCTCGCCGACGAAGACCATGGCGCCGCCGGATTCATCGACCACCGGGATCAGGTAATCCTTATCGGCCAGCACCGCTTCGGCTTCGCCCGACTCGACGGCGGCGACGGTTTCATCGGGGGAGGGGAACTCAAGCAGGGTGGCGCCGGTGGTGGCGATATGCGCCGCCTGGATGGTGCCGGTCTGCGCCGCGATCACCCCGTGTTCGATATCGGCATCGGCCGATTTCGCCATATAGGCCGAGGGCGAGGGCGGCGTGTAGTTTTCCGAGAAATCAACGACCTGCTTGCGTTCGTCGGTGATCGACATGCCGGCGATGATGGCGTCATAGTTGCCGCTGACCAAGTTCGGAATGATCGAATCCCAATCGTTGGTGACCCATTCGCAGGTCAGTTCGGCGCGCTTGCACAGCTCATCGCCCAGCACGCGTTCAAATCCCGCGACCTGCCCCTTGTCGTCAATGAAGTTATACGGAGGATAGGCACCCTCGGTGCCAAGGCGCACGGTCTGGGCCACGCCCATGCCGGCGGTCAGTGCCAGCAGCGCAGTGGCGAGAATCATCTTCTTCATTCAGGTTACTCCCTTGGTTTTATTGTTTTATGATGCCGCATGCGCGGTGGAAGACAAGAACCCACGCAGCCGTTCCGACTTTGGCGAGCCAAAGAGAACCTCGGGGGCGCCTTCCTCTTCGATCAGGCCTTGATGCAGGAACACCACATGGGTGGACACATCATGGGCCATCTTCATGTCATGGGTGACGATCAGCATGGTGCGCCCCTCTTGCGCGAGGGCCTTGATCACCTTGACCACCTCCTGCTCCAGCTCGGGGTCGAGCGCGCTGGTGGGTTCGTCGAACAGCAATGCCTCGGGCTCCATGCACAGCGCCCGGGCGATCGCCGCCCGCTGTTGCTGGCCGCCTGAAAGCTGGGCCGGATAGGCGTCGCATTTGTCGCCGATCCCGACCTTGTCCAGATACTTGCGCGCCGCCTGTTCCACCTCGGCACGGTTGCGGCCAAGCACGGTCACCGGCGCTTCCATCACATTCTGCAGGATGGTCATATGGGCCCAGAGGTTGAATTGCTGGAACACCATCGACAGGTTGGTGCGGATGCGCAGCACCTGCTTGGGATCGGCCGGGCGGCGGTGCGGGCCGATGCCCTTCCACTTGACCGGTTCGCCCTTGAACAGGATGTCGCCCCGCTGGCTGTCCTCCAGCAGGTTGGCGCAGCGCAGCAAGGTCGATTTCCCCGACCCGGACGAGCCGATCAAGGACACCACGTCGCCCTTGCGGGCGGTGATGTCGACGCCTTTCAGAACCTCCAGCTCGCCATAGCTTTTGTGCAGATCGTGAATTTCGATGACAGGGGGCGTGTCAGGCACGGGGGCTCCGTTACTTGCGGCTCTATTGTCGCATTGGGCCGGAGATTCGCCTGCAATGCAACTTTCAAAACGTCCCAATCAGGGTGGAAAGCGGCAAGGTGAACAGGGTTCGGGCGATTTCGGACCTGCCCGGGGCAAGCTGCCCTAACGGAAGGGTCAGCCCTGCGCCGCCTTTTGCCGCGCCAGCGCCGAGTCGCGGTCGTTCACCCCGAGCAGGTTCGAGACCAGCCGGAGCAGCGCGTCTTCCTCGTCATCGCGGGCGCCATCGGCCAGCGCCACCGACCAGGCCGCCTCGATGACGGCGCGGCGATCCTCATAGGGGACCGCCTCCTTGATGGCGCGGGTGAAGCGGACGGTATCGGGGGCCTGCTCCTCCAGCTCTTCCGCCTGGCGGCGCAGATGCGTCACCTCGAAGGGGGACAGCCCATAGCGCGCGGCGACGATGCGGTCGATGCGGTCACGCTCGGCCTCGGCATAATCGTCATCGGCGCGGGCAACGCGCACCAGCAGCGCGGCCAGCGCCAGCCGGGCATCGCCGTCGTTGAGCGGATCGGGGGCAGGCTGGATCAGCCGGGAGAGAAAGTCCTGAAACATGGGATCCGATATAGCGACGGTGCGGCGGCAGGCCAAGCCTGCCCTCACATCCGCGCGATCACCCTTTCGCGCGCAGCCTTGTTGTCGGCGAGGCTGAGCCCCATGGCGCGGCAGGCCTCATCGACGATCTTCAGCTCGCCTTCCTTCTGGGTGCCGTCGGCCAGCACGACCTCCCACAGCGCCTCAAGCGCCGCGAGCCGTTCCTCGATCCCGGTGGTCTCGCGGATCAGCTTGCCGAAGGTGTCGGTATCGGGCGCGGCCGCATGCAGTTTCTCGCAGGTGGCGCGGACCTTGGCGGCCTCGATCGGATTGTGTTCGTACATCCGGGACAGGATGCGGTCGATCAGGCTGATCTCCTCGACCTGATAGGCGCGGTCGGATTGCGCGACGCGCACCAGAAGCGCCCCCAGCGCCAGTTCGGCATCGGGGTCGGGCAGCGGCGCGGTGGGTTCCGCCGGGCGGAAGGTCTGGAAGAGTTTCTTCAGCATGGGCGGCAGCTTACCTGCTTTCCGCAGGCTCGCCAAGCGGCCTTCAGCCATCATAGCCCTCGACAATGACAAGATCGCCGGTCGAAACCGGATCGCGCAGCGCCTTGGCGGCCTGATAGCCGGCGCTTTCATAGCAGGCGACCGCCTGATCGTAGCTGTCGAATTCGATCACCACGGTGCGCTTGCGGCAATGGCCTTCGCGCTGTTCCTGCGCCCCGCCGCGCACCAGAAAGCGCGCGCCATATTCGGCGAAGGGGGCGGCATTGGCGGCGCGATAGGCCTCATAGGCCTGGGGATCGTCGACATCCACATGGGCGACCCAATATCCTTTGGGCATGGTTGCTCCTCCATCTCTGTGTGTGGGTGACTCTGGCGTCGGGAGGGGGCCTTAGCAAGGGGGAAGAGAGAGGTTGCTCGCAGGAGGCCAAAACCGTTTCGATGTCTTCAAAAGTAATCTTGTCAGTACTGTTGCGTCATTCATTGACATGAGAGGATTTCAGTTATTTTGCATAAATAGTTCTATTGGAGGGAGAGCTATGGCGTTTCTTGCAAGCCTGTCGGGGCGTTTTTCCGTTTTGGAAGGCGAAACTGCGACAATAAACCTAGTTCTGACCGGAAATTACGGGTCAGTATATTATTCATATCACTTCGAAGCAGGAACCGCTGGCTCAGGCGACTTTCGGGGCGGTTCCGGTTCTGGCTCTTATGCGCTCTCATCGACTTCCACGATTTCCAAGACCATTCCGATTTCGTTCAGTGGTGTTGCGGACACGGTCGACGAGGCCGATGAACATTTTTCGTTGGTGATCAATTTAAGTGGGGCGAGTTTTGCAGATGGCTCCACGTCGAAGGTTGTCGATCTGGTGGTGCTGGATGATTTGGCCTGGCATGGTACCGAGAAAGCAGATGTTCTGTCGGGGACCGCAACAGCAGACACAATCTTTGGCTATGGTGGAAAGGATGTTATTAACGGGGGGGACGGGAATGACAAACTGTTCGGCGGCGGGGCCAACGATCAGTTGTTTGGTGGTAGGGGCGCCGACAAGCTTGATGGCGGGCTAGGCAATGATACGCTTGTTGGCGGTTCCGGGAAAGACGTCCTTGAGGGCGGCGCGGGTGACGACAACCTGACAGGTGGCGCTCACGCAGATATATTCGTCTTCTCGGGAAAATTCGGAAACGATACAATCACAGACTTCTCTATCTTTGGAGGAGAGAAAGTTGATCTTCAAGGGGTCTCCGATGTTTCGACCTTCCGAGAGCTGAAGAGCCATATGGAACAGGTTGGCGACGATGTCATTCTCGACTTCGGAAAGAAGGGGTCTATTACGCTGAGTGGAATTGATCTTGCCGATCTGACGAAGAAAGAATTCATCTTCTCAGAGGCCTCGGGTTCAGTACTGCATGCCGATTCTGCGCCTCACGAGGGATTTGATATTCTCTAAGCAGAGACAAATTCGCGATCTCGCTCTTCGGGAGAAGAGTGAGGAAACACAAACGCCCCGGCCAATGGTCGGGGCGTGGTGTTTTCCGGTCGGGGCAGGGGTCAGACCAGGCGGCTGGCCTCTTTCGCGGCGCGGACGAAATCCTTGAACAGCGGATGCGGATCGAAGGGTTTCGATTTCAGCTCGGGGTGGAACTGCACGCCGATGAACCAGGGGTGGTCCTTCCATTCGACGATCTCGGGCAGCCGGCCGTCGGGGGACATGCCCGAAAAGACCAGGCCGCAGTCTTCCAGCTTGTCGCGATACTTGATGTCGACCTCATAGCGGTGGCGGTGGCGTTCCTCGATGTTGAGGCTGCCATAGACCTGGGCCACCTTGGAGCCTTCCTTCAGCACCGCGTCATAGGCGCCAAGCCGCATGGTGCCGCCCTTGTCGTCCTCGGTGCTGCGCTTGACCTTGTAGTTGCCCTGCACCCATTCCTTGAGGTGATAGACCACGGGTTCGAACCGCTTCTTGCCGGCCTCGTGGTCGAATTCCTCCGACCCGGCGGTGGTGAGGCCTGCGACATTGCGCGCCGCCTCGATCACCGCCATCTGCATGCCCAGGCAGATGCCCAGATAGGGCACCTTGTGTTCGCGGGCGAATTGCGCCGCCTTGATCTTGCCCTCGGTGCCGCGTTCGCCAAAGCCGCCGGGGACCAGGATTGCGTCGAAGCCGTCCAGATAGGGCGCCGGATCCTCGTGATCGAAGATCTCCGCATCGACCCATTCGATCTTGACCTTCACCCGATTGGCCAGCCCGCCATGGGTCAGCGCCTCGGCGATCGACTTATAGGCGTCTTCGAGCTGGGTGTACTTGCCGACGATGGCGACCCGCACCTCGCCTTCGGGGTTCTCGATGCGGTCTGCCACATCTTCCCAGCGGCTCAGGTCGGGGCGCGGTGCCGGGCTGATCTGGAAGGCGTCCAGAACCGCCTGGTCCAGCCCTTCGGCGTGATAGGCAAGCGGTGCCTCGTAGATCGACTTGAGGTCCAGCGCGGCGATCACCGCCTCGGGGCGCACGTTGCAGAACAGCGCCAGTTTCTCGCGTTCCTTCTGCGGGATCGGCCCTTCCGAGCGGCAGACCAGGATGTCGGGGGCCAGGCCGATCGAGCGCAGCTCTTTCACCGAGTGCTGGGTCGGCTTGGTCTTCAGCTCGCCGCTCGCCTTGATGAAGGGCAACAGCGTCAGATGCATGAACAGGCATTGGCCGCGCGGCTTTTCCTGGCTGAACTGGCGGATCGCCTCGAAGAACGGCAGGCCTTCGATGTCGCCCACCGTGCCGCCGATCTCGCAGAGCATGAAATCGACCTCATCCTCGCCGATACGGATGAAATCCTTGATCTCGTTGGTGACGTGCGGAATCACCTGGATGGTCTTGCCCAGATAGTCGCCGCGGCGCTCTTTTTCGAGCACGTTGGAATAGATGCGGCCCGAGCTGACCGAGTCGGTCTTGCGTGCCGCCACCCCGGTGAAGCGTTCGTAGTGGCCGAGGTCGAGATCGGTCTCGGCGCCGTCGTCGGTCACGAAGACCTCGCCATGCTCGAACGGCGACATCGTGCCCGGGTCGACGTTCAGATAGGGATCGAGCTTGCGCAGCCGGACTGAAAATCCGCGTGATTGCAGCAGCGCGCCCAGCGCCGCCGATGCCAGCCCCTTACCAAGAGAGGACACAACCCCGCCGGTGATGAAGATGAAACGCGCCATGGTTCGGCTGCCCCCGTGATTAGCCTGCAATTCAGTGCCCGCCCGGTTCGAAAACCGCAGCACCACGGGACTCCATCCTTACAGGATTCGCATAACAAAGGCAAGGGAACCGCAAGATGCTGTTGCGGTCCCTTGTGATTTTCCAAGGTGTTGTAGTTTAATCGGCGCGCGGCACCAGCGGCGCGTTGTCACCCTGCGCCGGAGGCAGCAGATCCGAACCCGCCGGGGCCGCAGGCGTCGCGTCCTGCTTTTCTTCCGCGGCGGGAACGCCCAGCCGGTCGATGACCGAAGTGCCCGCCGATTTTTGCGCCGCGATGATGGTCAGGGCGATCGAGGTCACGATGAAGGCGGCCGCCAGCACCCAGGTGACCTTGGCCAAGGCCGTTGCCGCCGCCCGGCCGGACATCACGCCGCCGCCACCGCTGCCCAGACCCAGGCCGCCGCCTTCCGAGCGCTGCAGCAGCACAACGGCGATCAGGCCAACGGCCAGGATGAGGTGGATGATAAGGACGACGTTTTCCATGAGTTCCTGCGGCGCTTGCTCGGTTCGCGGGGTATGTAGGGAAGTTTGCCGGGCGGGGCAAGCAATCAGTTCGCGGCATCGCCGCGGGACTCGACAAATCGCCGGCAACGCGCTCATGCTGCAAAGCATGGCACACGATCATCATGACCACGACCACGACCATGCGCACGCGCTGCTGCCGCCCGATCCGGCGCTCAGGGTGCGGGCCTTGGAAACCCTGCTCAGCCGCAAGGGGCTGATTGATCCCGCCGCCTTGGACGAGATCATCGACACTTATCAGAACCGCATCGGCCCGAAGAACGGCGCGCAGGTTGTTGCCCGCGCCTGGGCCGATCCGGAGTTTCGCGCCGCCCTGCTGGCGGATGCGACGCCGGTCGTCGCCGACCTGGGGTTCTTTGGCCGGCAGGGCGAACATATCATCGCCGTCGAGAACACCGAAGAGGTTCACAACATGGTCGTCTGCACCCTGTGCAGCTGCTATCCGTGGCCGCTTCTGGGGATTCCGCCCGGCTGGTACAAATCCGACGCCTATCGCGCCCGCGCGGTGCGCGAACCGCGGGCGGTGCTGGCCGATTTCGGCGTCACCCTGCCGGAAGAGGTCAAGCTGCGGGTCTGGGATTCCACGGCCGAGGTGCGCTATCTGGTGATCCCCCGCCGTCCCGCCGGGACCGAGGGGATGAGCGTGGAGGATCTGGCTCGGCTGGTCAGCCGCGACAGCATGATCGGCACCGGCCTGGCGCGGGAACCTGGCGCATGACCCGGGTGCATGACATGGGCGGGCGGTTCGGCGATGGCCGGATCGACCCGGGCCATCCCGATGATCCGGTCTATGCCCAGGACTGGCACGCCCGGGCGTTGGCGGTGACCCTGGCTGCCGGATCGCTGGGGCAGTGGAACCTCGACATGTCGCGGCACGCACGGGAAAAATTGTCGCCGCGCGACTACATGAATTTCTCGTATTACGAAAAATGGATCTCGGCGCTGGCTGATCTGCTGGTCGAAACCGGGGTGCTGACCCCTGACGATCTGGCGGGGCAGGGGGATGATACCCGGCATCCGCTGGCGGATCGCGCCCTCAAGGCCGAGAATGTCGCCGCGGTGCTGGCGCGTGGTGGCCCCGCCGACCGACCGATGGCCGGAACGCCCGCCTTCGCCCCGGGCGCGCGGGTGCGCTGCCGGCGACCGGCGGCGAACCGGGCGGTCAACGGCGGGCACACCCGTCTGCCCGCCTATGCCGCCGGAGCCGAGGGGCGGATTCTCTGCTGTCACGGCGCCCATGTCCTGCCCGACAGCAATGCCCATGGCCTGGGCGAGGCGCCCGAGCCGCTTTATTCGGTGGTGTTCTCGGCGGCCGAGCTTTGGGCACAGCCCGAACACCCCGATGACGAGGTCATGCTCGACCTCTGGCAATCCTATCTGGAGCCCGCATGACCGATCTGCCCCCAGAACCCGTTTTCAGCGAGCCTTGGCATGGCCAGGTCTTTGCCCTGACCGTGCACCTGAACGAGACCGGGCATTTCGACTGGCCGGACTGGACCGCGCGGTTTTCGAAAACCCTGGCAGCGCATGGCCTGTCGCGCGAGCTGGATGGTGGCGACGATTATTTCCTCGCCTGGCTCGAGACGCTGGAAGGCTTCCTGGCCGAAATCGGCCAGGCCGCACCGCCCGAGGTCGAGCGCCTGCGCGCCGCCTGGGAGCGGGCCTATCTGGCGACGCCGCATGGCGCCCCGGTGCATCTGCCCGAAGGCGTCTGACCGCGCCCGGGTGGACAGGAGGGAGAATCGGCTCGGGCGCCGCGCCGTTCTCCTTGTCGCGGTGGGCTGAACCTCTCCGAACCCCACACAAAGCTGCAAGCCCGCTGCGCCCTTTGTGCATAACGCCCAGATTCCGGTTTCCCTGCTGCGATCGCGTCGGTATATGAGCACGGGTTTGAATGAACGCAGCGAAGGACCTGATATGGCCAATGTCGTCGTGGTCGGCGCCCAATGGGGCGACGAAGGAAAAGGCAAGATCGTGGACTGGCTCTCGGAGCGTGCCGATGTGATCGCGCGCTTTCAGGGCGGTCACAATGCCGGGCACACTCTGGTCATCGACGGCCAGGTCTACAAGCTGAACGCGCTGCCCTCGGGTGTGGTGCGCGGCGGCAAGCTCAGCGTGATCGGGAACGGCGTGGTGCTGGACCCCTGGCACCTGGTCGGCGAAATCGCCAAGATCCGCGAGCAGGGGGTGGAGATTTCCCCCGAGACGCTGATGATCGCCGAGAACACGCCGCTGATCCTGCCCTTCCATGGGGAGCTGGACCGCGCCCGCGAGTCGCAGAACTCGGTTGCCAAGATCGGCACCACCGGGCGTGGCATCGGGCCGTGTTACGAGGACAAGGTCGGCCGCCGCGCCATCCGCGTCGCCGATCTGGCCGATGCGGCAACGCTGGAACTGCGGGTCGACCGCGCGTTGGTTCACCACAACGCCCTGCGTTCGGGCCTGGGGCTTGATCCGATCGACCGCGACGATCTGATCGCCAAGCTGAACGAGATCGCGCCCGAGATCCTGCAATATGCCGCCCCGGTCTGGAAGGTGCTGACCGAGAAGCGCAAGGCCGGCAAGCGGATCCTGTTCGAAGGCGCCCAGGGCTCGCTGCTCGACATCGACTTCGGCACCTATCCCTTCGTCACCTCGTCGAACGTGATCGCCGGCCAGGCCGCCACCGGCGTCGGCATCGGGCCGGGGTCGATCGACTTCGTGCTGGGCATCGTCAAGGCTTATACCACCCGGGTCGGCGAAGGCCCGTTCCCGACCGAGCTGACCGACGAGACCGGCGAACGCCTTGGCACCCGTGGCCGTGAATTCGGCACCGTCACCGGGCGCAAGCGCCGTTGCGGCTGGTTCGATGCGGCGCTGGTGCGCCAGACCTGCGCCATCTCGGGCATCAACGGCATCGCGCTGACCAAGCTCGACGTGCTCGACGGCTTTGATACGCTGAAGATCTGCGTCGGCTATGATCTGGACGGCGAGCGGCTGGATTACCTGCCCACCGCCTCCGACCAGCAGGCCCGCTGCACGCCCATCTACGAGGAAATGCCGGGCTGGTCGGAATCGACCGAAGGCGCGCGCAGCTGGGCCGATCTGCCGGCCAATGCGATCAAATACGTGCGCCATATCGAAGAGCTGATCGACTGTCCGGTGGCGCTGCTTTCGACCTCGCCGGAACGCGAGGATACCATCCTCGTCACCGACCCCTTCGAGGATTGATCGACGATGGCCGGTGAACCCGCTCTCAGTTACAAGGCCCGGCGACGCTGGTCGCTGGTGATCCTGCTGGTGGGAATGCCGGCCTATATCGTGCTGGCGGTGACGGTGATGAGCTGGCTTGACCGGCCACCGCTCTGGCTTGAACTGCTGGTCTATGTGGCGCTCGGCATTCTCTGGGCGCTGCCGTTCAAATTCGTCTTCCGCGGGGTCGGTCAGGCCGACCCCGAGGCAACCGAGGACGGCGACAAGAGCGAAGAGCTTTAGCGCCCGGCGCGCCTAGGGATCTTTCCGCGCCGGCAGGCGCCGTTTCTGAAATCCGGTCTTCGACTGTTCGAACCCGGCGCCGGCATAGAAGGCGAGGGTGGCGGGTGTCTTCGATCCGGTCATCAGCATCACCTTGTAACAACCTTCCCGCCAGGCCGCCTCGGTCGCGGCATCCAATATCGCCTTGCCGTAACCGCGCTGGCGACAGGCCGGATCGGTCACCACATTCTCGATCAGCCCATAGGGGCGACCGCCGGCGTCAGATTGGGGATGACCACCAATGTGCAGGAGCAGGCGAGCAGCCCGTCGACCTCGCCCAGAAAGATCGCGCTGCCGGGATAGCGGAGGAAGCGGGTGAAGCTCTTCACCGCCTGCGGGGGCGTCGCGCGGGTATCATCGGCGTCGAGGTGCCGATAGAGATCAAGCAAGGCCTCGAGGTCGCCGTGATCCGCAGATCTGATCTGGAGCTGGTCCATGGCGCCAGGCTGCCGTTTGCCGATCGTGGGCGCAATGGCGAAATGTTGTCGGGCGGCGGCCGACCTGCCGGCCTTTGGTCAAAAATGAAAAGGCAGGCGCAAGGCCTGCCTTTTCCCCCAGGTGGGCGCGGACTCTCCAAAGCCGCGCCGCGAAATTTCGGCTCAGCCCGCCGCGCGGGTGGAGGAGGTCGGCTGAAAGCCGATCTCGCCCGAGGCGACGAAACGGCCCGGATCCTTCTTGACGATCTTGCCTTCGCGCAGCAGCACCCCGAAGCTGCGCAGCCCGTCCTCGCGGTTGAACTCCTCGACCGAGGCCTCGCGCGCCTTGTGGATCAGCTGCGGGCGGGTGAATTGTTCGCGGCCCTCGACGAATTGCATGTAGGCGGCAGCGGCTTCCAGCAAGGCCGGCAGTTCGGTGGCGCCCATCTCATGGGCGAATTGCGCGAAGCCCTCCGACGGAGTTTCGACCGGGCGCGGCGTCTCATGGGCGGCAGCGACGCGGCGCGGATGGATCGGACCGGGCCGGACGGTGGCGGGGGCCATGTCGTCAACCCGCTGTTCGGCCACCAGCTTCAGCGGTGCCGGACGCGGCGCGCCATCGTCGTCGCTGCGCGGCCGGCGGCTGCTGCCGGTGACGACGGGACGGCGCGGCTGAACCGCCCGGGCCAGATCGTCGCGATAGGCCTCGGCATCGGGATGTTTCGGCGCCAGGCCGGTGGCGGAATTCTCCGCCTCGGTGGCGGCGACGGCGGCACGCAGATGCGAATAGGTCTCGCGGGTCGAGGCGGTTTCGGGGTCTTCCAGCCGGGCATCGGCCGCTGCCATCAGACGCGACAGATCGGATTGCGCCTGCCGAGCGGGCTCGAAGGCGGCGACCGGCGCGGCGACCGGCAGCTCCTCTTCCGCCTCGTGTTGCGCGGCGGCCGGGGTCTCGACCTCGGGCTCCTCGTCGTCGAGCTCGGCGTGATCGCCGCGCAGCTCGGCCTCGACCTCGGCCAGTTCGCGCAGCAGATCGGCCTCATCCTCGGGCGACAGGGTGCCGGGCGGCAGCGGTTGCGCCGGCGCGCGCGGGTGTTTGATGGCAACGGCGATGTGGTCTTCGGCGCTGGCCTCGTCGTCTTCGTCCTCGACCTCCAGCTCGATATCTGCGTCATCGTCATCGTCGACCTCTTCGAGATCGCCGGCGGCGAGCGCGGCCTCCAACTCGGCGCGCTTGATCTTGATCACGCGGGCATGCGGCCGTTCGTCGGCTTGGACCAGGATGTTTTCGGGTGTCGCGGCGGTGTCTTCCTCGGGCTGGGGCGCGCTGTCGAGATCGTCGAACAGCGCCACCTCGTCCTCGTGATCCTCTTCCTCAGGCTCGGTGATCTCGCCGGTCAGGACCAGCGGCGCTTCCTCTGCATGATCCTCGATCTCGAGAAGCTCTTCTGCGTGATCCCCATGGTCCTCGTCGAGCGCGGCGGCGATGTCGCGGGCGGCCTGGGCGATGAAATCGGCACCCGACTGCGGTTCCTCGTCATAGGCTTCGGGCGTGGCAGGGGCGGAGCCGGCCTTTTCGTTGCGCGAGACCACGGCGCGGATGCGCTGCAGCTTGGCGGCGATGCTGTCGGGCGAGGGGGCGGGGGCTTCGGCCACCGGCTCGGCCACCAGTTCGGGGGCCTCGTCCTCTTCGATGTCCTCGACGGGTTCTGCGGTGGCCATGAAGGCCGCAACCGCATCCTCGGAGGGGGACGCGCCGGCCAGGATGTCCTCTTGGGCCTCCGGCAGCACCGCATCGGTCGCGACCTCTTCGGCGGCGAGCATCGGCGCCTCGGCCTCGGCCAGGGTGGCGACAGCGGTTTCGGCGATCTCTTCGGCCGCTTCGGCGACGATCTCCTCGGTGGCCGGGGCCGCCGGGGCGACGGGCGCAACCGCAGGCGCGGCGGCGGGAGGGGCGGCCATCGGGACCGGCGCCATCTCGGCCGCGCGCAGGACGAAGCCCGAGCCCTCTCGGCGTGCCTCGACCTGACGGGCGATCTCGCGCTGGGCGATCCGGGCCAGCATCTCGGCGTCCGGCTGCGGTGGTTCGGCGCCGAAATAGCGGTCGTCGGCGGCAAGATCGCGGAAGTATTCCGCAATCGCCTTCATGGTGTCGAAAGAATCTTCAAACCCTTCGAGCGTACACGAGAATGTGCCGTAGGAAACGGTCAACACCTTGTTACTTTGTACCATAGGCTGCTCGTCCTTTTCAAAAACGTTGGACTGACCTAACACCGCAGACAAGACAAATTCGGTCCGAATCTGTGCCCATCACCGTATCATTTTGTGACCAGATTGTGATCTGTTTCCAAAAAGCCCATAAAACGCGCATGCTCTCAGCCATTGTCCAATCTGAAACCCCTGTAACCCTGATCGGAGGCGGATCTGTCGGTGTCGACGATCTGGAAACGGCGCTGGCGCTGGCGCCTGAACTGGTGGCGGCGGATGGTGGCGCCGGGGCGGCGCTGGCGGCGGGTCATATGCCGCGGGCGGTGATCGGCGACTTTGATTCCCTGACCGATGCAATGCGCGCCCGCATTCCGGCAGAGCGGCTGTTTCCCATTCGTGAACAGGACAGCACCGATTTCGACAAGGCGCTGCGCTCGGTCGCGGCGCCTTTGGTGATCGCGGTGGGCTTTCTGGGCGAGCGGGTCGATCATCAGCTGGCGTCTTTCAATGTGCTGGTGCGGCAGGCGCATCGCCCCTGCATCCTGCTCGGGGCGCATGAGGTGGTGTTTCACGCCCCGCCGCGGCTCAGTCTCGACCTCGTGCCGGGGGAGGTGGTCTCCCTCTTCCCGCTGGGGCCGGTCACCGGCCGGTCGCAGGGGCTGGAATGGCCGATCGACGGGCTTCATTTCGCGCCGGACGGGCGGGTTGGCACCTCGAACCGGGCGCTGGGGCGGGTGACGATCGAAACCGATGGGCCGGGGATGCTGACCATTCTGCCGCGCCGCGCCCTTGAGGCGGTGGTGGCGGCGCTCATGCCGGCTCTCTAGCCGCGCGGGCCATTGTCCGTGCCATGGCCCTTTCGCGCATCACGATATAAAGCCCGGCGGCGATGGTGATCAGGATGCCGAGGGCGGCTTCGGCATTGGGCAGGTCGTGGAAGATCAGCCAGCCGACGAAGGTGGCGATGGGGATTTCCAGATATTGCATCGGGGCCAGGGTGGCGGCGGGGGCATAGCGCAGCGACCAGGTCATCACCAGATGCGCCGCGGTGCCAAGCAGGCCGATCGCCGCCAGCAGCAACCATTCCGCAGTGGTCGGCATCAGCAGGCTCAGCGGTTCGATCCCGGCGCCGTGCCCGAGCAGCAGCAGCGGCAGCATGATCACCGTCGCCATCATGCCGCTGATCGCCTGCAGGCCAATGGGATCGGTGTCCTTGGCAAGCTGCCGGGTCACCAGCATGAAGAGCGAGAAAACCACCGCCACCCCCAGCGGCAGCAGCGCCGGCCAGCCGACATCGGTAAAGCTCGGCTGGATCACCAGCAATGTACCGGCAAAGCCCACCGCGCAGGCGGCGAGCCGGCGCCAGCCGACCTCTTCGTCCAGCACGAATTTACCCAGCAGCAGCATCAGGAAGGGCATGACAAAGGCGATGGCGGTGGCATCGGCCAGCGGCAGGTATCGCAGCGCCGAGAACATGAAGCCGATGCCTGTCATGTGCAGCAGCGTCCGGATCAGCATCAGCCAGAACAGGCGCGGGGTGATCCGCCAGAGCCGTCCGCTTCGCGCCAGCAGCGGATAGAGCAGCGCCGCTTGCAAGGCGAAGCGCACCAGCAGGAGCTGGCCCAGCGGGATATGGCCGCCCAGAAGCTTGGCCACCGCATCCCCCATCGGGGCGAGCAGGCAGAAGAGCAGCATCAGAAGGATGCCCAGAACGGGCCGATCATCGGTCATGTCCGGAACGCTAGGGGGCAAGATCGCAGGGTGCAAGCTTAGGTTGAGGGGAAAGTGCGCGCGATTTTGGCAAGGATCTGTCGGCGCCCCGCACGCAGGCGCGACGCGGCTCGGTTTTGCCGAGAATCGGGCGGTTTTGCCGGGCATCCGGCCGGTGCCTGCTCGGGTCTCTCAAACCAGAGACTGGCGCCTGCCGCTCAACAATTCGGCACATTCACCGCCAGCCCGCCAAGCGAGGTCTCCTTGTACTTCTCGCTCATGTCGGCGCCGGTCTGGCGCATCGTCTCGATGCAGGCGTCGAGCGGCACCACATGCTGCCCGTCGCCCCTCAGCGCCAGGCTCGCCGCCGCGACCGCCTTGATCGCGCCGAGCCCGTTTCTTTCGATGCAGGGCACTTGCACCAACCCCTTCACCGGGTCGCAGGTCATGCCCAGGTGATGTTCAAGCGCGATCTCGGCGGCGTTCTCGATCTGCTCGGGCGTGCCTCCCAGCACGGCGCAGAGACCGGCGGCGGCCATGGCGGCGGCACTGCCCACCTCGGCCTGACAGCCGGCCTCGGCGCCCGAGATCGAGGCGTTGTATTTCACCAGCCCGCCAATCGCGGCGGCGGTGAGCAGGAACTCCTCGACCCGGGTGGCGCTGGCGCCGGGCACATGGTCCAACCAATAGCGGATCACCGCCGGCACCACGCCGGCCGCGCCATTGGTCGGCGCGGTGACCACCTGACCGCCGGCGGCGTTCTCTTCATTGACGGCGAGCGCATAGGTGCTGATCCAGTCGTTCACCACATGCGGAGCGGCAAGGTTCAGCCCGCGTTCGGCCTGCAAGGCATCATGGATGCCCTTGGCGCGGCGTTTGACGTTCAGTCCACCGGGCAGGATGCCATCGGTGGTCAACCCGCGGTCGATGCAGGCGGTCATCACCGCCCAGATCCGGGCGGTGCCCGTCGCGAGTTTTTCCCGGCTGCCGCGCGATATCTCATTGGCGCGCTTCATCGCGGCGATGCTCATGCCGCTGTCGCGGGCCATCTCCAGCATCTGCGCAGCGGAGTGGAAGGGGTAGGGGACGGCCGGACCTTGATCGCTGTCGCGGCCCTCGGCCAGCTCCGCCGCGGTCAGGACAAAGCCGCCGCCGATGGAATAATAGATCTCCTGCAGGATGACGTCGCCCTGGGCGTCGGTTGCCATCAGGATCATCGCATTGGCATGGCCGGGCAGGGGGGTGTCATAGTCGAAGATCAGGTCGCGGTCGGGGTCGAAGCGCAAGGCGCCCAGATCATCGTGCAGGATGATCTTGGTCCGGTGGATCGCATCCAGGACGGTCCCGGCCTGATCCCTGTCATAGGTGTCGGGGCGAAACCCGGCGAGGCCGAGGATGGTGGCGCGGTCGGTGGCGTGGCCGACCCCGGTGAAGGCCAGCGACCCGTGCAGCGAGGCGCGCAGCCCGACCACCCCGAAGGGGGCGGCACGCACCTTGTCAAGGAACCGCGCGCCGGCGACCATCGGCCCCATGGTGTGGGAGGAGGAGGGGCCGATGCCCACTTTGAACATGTCGAAGACGGAGAGGAACATCTAGGTCGGCGATCCTTCTGGGGGCATGGCGGGGTGCGGGGCGGTGAAGGGCGTGGGCCCCAGGCTTTCGGCGGGGGTGACGTTGTCGGGGGCATAATGGAGAAGGTAGCGCGAGGTCATGCGACTCTCCTATCCGAAGGGGCGGGCGGTCCGTCGCACCAAAGCGACGTTTCCGATGGGAAACAAGTCATCTCTCCGGGCGCCCGGGTCGATTGCCGGGCCCGCATCGGCGCGCTAGCTTGCGCGAGATCCAATTCATTCGCCAATTTCCGGAGCTTCGCCTTGACCGAGACGCCGCATCTGTTCCGCCCGTTCACCCTGCGCGGGATCACCAGTCGCAACCGCGTGGTGATCTCTCCCATGTGCCAATATTCCGCGCACGACGGGCATCTGGAGGATTGGCATCTGGTCAATCTGGGCCGCTTCGCCATCGGCGGGGCGGGGATTGTCTTTACCGAGGCGACGGCGGTGCAGAAGGGCGGGCGGATCACCCATGGCTGCCCGGGGCTCTGGACCGACAGCCAGATCATCGGCCACGCAAGGGTGGCGCAATTCGCGCTGGCCCATGGCGCCATCCCGGCGGTGCAGCTTGGCCATGCCGGGCGAAAGTCGGGGATGCAGCGGCCCTGGTTCGGCAATGGTCCGTTGACCGAGGCCGATTTCGCCCGTGGCGACATGCCCTGGACGCCGGTCGGTCCTTCGGCCATGCCGGTGGGCGAGGGCTGGCCTGTGCCCCATGCGCTGAGCGAGGCGGAGATCGCCGCGCTGATCGAGGATTTCGCCGCCGCCGCCCGCCGGGCACTGGCCGCCGGCTATAAGATCGTCGAGGTGCACGGCGCGCATGGCTATCTGATCCATTCCTTCCTGTCGCCGCTATCGAACAAGCGCACCGATGGTTATGGCGGCGATCTTGCAGGGCGGATGCGGCTGGCGCTGGAGGTGGCGGTGGCGGTGCGGGCGGTCTGGCCTGAGGATTTGCCGATGTTCTTCCGGACCTCTGCCGTCGATGGCGAC
Organism: Pseudodonghicola sp.; assembly: GCF_048268305.1. Lineage (NCBI taxonomy): Bacteria > Pseudomonadati > Pseudomonadota > Alphaproteobacteria > Rhodobacterales > Paracoccaceae > Pseudodonghicola > Pseudodonghicola sp. Next base: position 381,451 of record NZ_JBLWVT010000003.1, on the reverse strand, counting down.
CCTGCGGGCTGGACCCTGCCCGACACGGTGGAGCTGGCCAAGCGGCTGAAGGCGTTGGGCGTCGATGTGATGGATTGCTCCTCCTCCGGCATCGCCGGGTCGGCGACTGCGGCGGGCGGTGGCAAGCGCCAGCCGGGGTTCCAGGTGCCCTATGCCGATGCGGTGCGGCACGAGGCGGGCCTGTCCACCATGGCGGTGGGGCTGATCACCCATCCGCAGCAGGCCGAGGATATCCTGGCCGCGGGCAAGGCCGATCTGATCGCCATCGGGCGCGAGGCGCTGGTCGATCCGATGTGGGCGCTGCATGCGGCCCGGGCGCTGGGCCAGGATACCGATTACAGCACCTGGCCGGCGCAGTCGGGCTGGTGGCTGGCCGGGCGCGAGAAGACCTCGGACGTCTATCGGCCGGAGTGATGCCTCCCTGTCGCGGCGCGGGCGGGCAGCGACAGGGGCGCATTCAGCCGCGAACCCTGCGCCGACGGGCCGCAAGCCTTAGCCCGTCGCGCATGTTGAGGCCGAGGAGGGTGATGTTCACCGCGCCGGCCAGCAGCTCCAACGTCTGGACGATGACGAAGCCGCTGTCGAACTGGCCGGCCTGGGCGCGCAGGGCGAGGAACACCGCGCTGGGCAGCAGGATGAGGATGCCGTTGCCGGCGATCACCTTCATGCGATTGAGTTTGACGGCGACCGCGGGCAGCCGCATACCCCGGCCCAGCCCTGCGCCGGTGATCCCGGCGGTGGCCATGGCGGGGATCATCACCACCATACCGTAGAGGATGCCGGTTTTGACGGTGGTGATCCGATGCGCGTCGCCGACAAGCTCGGTCAATGCGGTGGCGCCCCAGAAACCGGCAATCATCAAAAGGGCGAGGGCGCCGGCGGCGGCGTGAAGTTTCTGTATCATGAGGGGCTCCCGACTCGATAAGAATAGCGTGCTATGTATGTCGGGGTTGAATAGCATGCTATTCAATAGCTAATGTGTGGAATGAGCTTTTCGAAAGACGCCTCGGCTGGATATCTGGCCAACCATATGGCCCGGCTGTTCTTTGCCGGGCTGTCCCGGCGTATCCGTCCGCTGGGGCTGGCGCCGGCGCAGTTCATGGTGCTGCTCGAACTCTGGGAGGAGGACGGGCTGTCGCAGGCCGATCTGGTCGCCCGGCTGGATGTCGAACAGGCGACCATGGCCAATACGCTGGCGCGGATGGAGCGGGACGGGTTGATCGAACGCCGCCCCAGCCCCACCGATCGGCGGGCCCGGCTGATCTGTCTGACTGCCAAGGCCGACGCGCTGCGGGGGCCGGCGATCGCCGCCGCCCAGGCACAGAATGCGCAGGCGCTCACCGGTCTGGCACCCGAGGAGATGGCGCAGTTTTTGATGCTGATGAAAAAAGTGATCGCCACGATGCAGAAGACCCGCCATGCCCCCGTGCCGGGATCGGAGGGGCGGGCGAAGGACGAATAGCCCTCGCAGAAGCGGGAGGCATTGCCTATAAGTTGGCTGACCCTGTGACAAAGAGGCAGCCATGACCGGAGAACTCTCCCCCATCGACAAGGCCAAGTTCGTCGCCGCCCGCCGCGCCGCCGATTATGTCGAAGACGGCATGCGGGTCGGGTTGGGCACCGGGTCGACCGCCGCCTGGCTGGTTCGCTGTCTCGGTGAGATGGTGCGCGAGGACGGGCTGAAGTTCCGCGGCGTGCCGACCTCGACCCGCACCGCGGCGCTGGCCCGCGAGGTGGGCATCGAGGTGGTCAGCCTGGATCAGGCGCGCTGGCTCGACCTGACGATCGACGGGGCCGATGAATTCGACGGTGATCTGAACCTGATCAAGGGCGGCGGCGGCGCCCTGCTGCAGGAAAAGATCGTCGCGACCGCCTCGGACCGGATGGTGGTGATCGCCGATGCCGGCAAGCAGGTCGAGACGCTGGGCGCCTTTCCGCTGCCGGTCGAGGTGGTCCCCTTCGGCTGGCGCACCACCCAGGCCTTGATCGAAGAGACGCTGATTTCGATGGACGTGCTGGGGCGCGACGCGACGCTCAGGATGAATGGCGCGGCGCCCTTTGTCACCGACGAGGGCAATTTCATCCTTGATCTGCACCTGCACCGCATCGGCAATCCGCGTCAGCTGGCGCTGGTCCTGAACCAGATGCCGGGCGTGGTTGAAAACGGGCTGTTCATTGATATCTGTGACACGGTTGTGATCGGTTACGGCGACGGCCGGGTCGAACTGCACGACATCAACGAGGGCACGATCGAGCATGACAGGCTGGACTTCGTCGAAAGCGAGAACCTGTTTACCGATCTGTCGGAGTAAGGACTGACTTTCATGACATTTGACTACGACCTATTCGTCATCGGCGGCGGCTCTGGCGGGGTTCGGGCGGCGCGTGTCGCGGCGGGAGAGGCCGGAGCCAAGGTGGCGCTGGCCGAAGAGGACCGCTATGGCGGCACCTGCGTGATCCGTGGCTGCGTACCGAAGAAGCTGATGGTCTTCGCCAGCGAATATTCCGGCATGGTGGGAGACGCCCAGGCCTATGGCTGGTCGATCGCCCCGGGCGCCTTCGACTGGGACATGTTCCATGGCAAGCTCGCCGCCGAGCTTGACCGGCTGGAAGGCATCTATCGCAACCTGCTGAAGAATTCCGGCGTCGAAACCTTCGACCAGCGGGCGAAGCTGGTCGATGCCCATACGGTCGAACTGGCCGACGGCAGCCGCAAGACGGCCAAGCATATCCTGATCGCCACCGGCGGGCGTCCGGTGACCCCCGATGTTCCGGGGGCGGAGCTTGCCATCACCTCGAACGAGATCTTCCACCTGCCGAAACTGCCGAAGTCGATCCTGATCGTCGGCGGCGGCTATATCGCCTGCGAATTCGCCGGGATCATGAACGGGCTCGGCGTCGAGGTGACGCAATTCTATCGGGGCGCCCAGATCCTGCGCGGCTTCGACGACGAGGCGCGCGGCCTGGTCAGCGACGAAATGCGCAAGAACGGAATTGACCTGCATTTCGGCATCAATGTGCTTGAGATGGCGCGTGACGGCGAGGCGATCCTCGTCAAGGCCTCGAACGGCGACGAACGGGTGTTCGATCAAGTCATGTTCGCCACCGGGCGCACTCCGAATGCCGACGATCTCGGGCTCGAGTCGATCGGCGTCGAACGTGGCCGCAAGGGCGAGATCGTGGTCGATCAATACAGCCAGACCTCGGTGCCGTCGGTCTATGCCATTGGCGATGTGACCGACCGGGTGAACCTGACGCCCGTCGCGATCCGCGAAGGCATGGCCTTCGTGCAGACCGTCTTCAAGGGCAACCCCACGCCGGTCGATCACGAGCTGATCCCGACCGCGATCTTCACCCAGCCCGAGATGGGCACCGTGGGCCTTTCCGAGGAAGATGCGGCCAGGCAGGAACCGATCGAGGTTTATTCCACCAGCTTCAAGCCGATGCAGATGGGCTTTGCCGGACGCACCGACCGGGTGCTGATGAAGCTGGTGGTCAGCAAGGCGACCCGCAAGGTTCTGGGCTGTCATATCGTCGCGCCGGGAGCAGGGGAAATGATCCAGCTTGCCGGCATCGCGGTGAAGATGGGGGCCACGAAAGAGGATTTCGATCGCACCGTGGCGGTGCACCCGACCATGGCAGAGGAGATCGTCACCATGAAGTCTCCGGTACGTAGCGCTTGAATTTTCGCGCTGCGTACACAGTTTAGTGATCAGCAGAGCTGAAAGAGAAATAAGCCGCTTCTGGCGGAACGAGAGAGGATTATCTATGGCGGGCAACAGCGGTGGCCCCTGGGGCGGCGGTGGGTCGTCTGGGGGCGAGGGCAACCGGAACGGCAACCAAGGTGGGGGCGGTGGCCGGCGGCCTGAGGACGAGGGACCGCAGATCCCGGAAATCGACCAACTGGTGAAGAAGGGGCAGGAGCAACTGCGCGTTCTGATGGGCGGTCGTGGTGGCAAGGGCGGCGCTGGCGGGCCTTCGGGCCAGGGCGGCGGCGGTCCGATGTTCACCAAGGGCACCGTCGGGCTTGGCGTGATCGCCGCCGTCATCCTCTGGGGGGTGGCGAGCTTTTATACCGTCAAACCGGAAGAGAAGTCGGTCGAGCTGTTTCTTGGCAAGTTCTACGGGATTGGTGAGCCGGGCCTGAACTTTGCGCCCTGGCCGCTGGTCACGGCAGAGGTGATCCCGGTCACCACCGAACAGCGCGAGGATATCGGCACCGGCCGCGGCCAGGATGCCGGGCTGATGCTGACCGGGGACGAGAATGTGGTCGATATCGATTTCCAGGTGATCTGGAACATCAGCGATCCGGCCAAATATCTGTTCAACCTGCGCGATCCGCGCCAGACCATTCGCGCGGTGTCGGAATCGGCGATGCGCGAAATCATCGCTCAGTCGAAGCTGGCACCGATCCTGAACCGCGACCGCGGTCAGATCGCCGACCGGCTCTATGAGCTGATCCAGAGCACGCTCGACAGCTATGACAGCGGTGTGCACGTCGTGCGGGTCAACTTCGACAAGGCCGATCCGCCGCAGCAGGTGATCGACGCCTTCCGCGAGGTTCAGGCGGCGGAACAGGAACGCGATCGGCTGCAGAATGTCGCCGATGCCTATGCCAACCGCGTGTTGGCCGAGGCGCGCGGTCAGGCCGCCCAGCTTCTGGAAGAGGCCGAAGGTTATCGCGCCCAGGTCGTCAACGAGGCCCAGGGTGAGGCCAGCCGCTTCTCCGCGGTGCGCGCCGAATACGAGAAGGCGCCGGATGTCACCCGCAAGCGGATGTATCTGGAGACGATGGAAAAGGTGCTCGGCGGGATGGACAAGATCATCCTGGACGAGGGCGCCGGGGGCCAGGGCGTGGTGCCCTATCTGCCTCTGAACGAGCTGCGCCGTGACGGGTCCGCAGCCTCCACCAGCAAGCAGGAGAGCAAGTGATGCGCAAGACCACCTTCATCCTGCCCGCCATCGCGATCGTGGCCGCTGTCGGCCTGTCTTCGATCTTCATCGTCGACGAGCGCGAAAAGGCGCTGGTGCTGCAGTTCGGCCGCGTCGTGTCGGTCAAGGAACAGCCCGGGCTCGCCTTCAAGATCCCGCTGATCCAGCAGGTCGTGCGCTATGACGACCGGATCCTCAGCCGCGACGTGCAACCGCTCGAGGTGACGCCGCTTGATGATCGCCGGTTGGTGATTGACGCCTTCGCGCGCTATCGCATCACCGATGTGACCAAGTTCCGTCAGGCCATCGGCACCGGCGGCATGACCGCCGCCGAGGCGCGGCTCGATTCCATCCTGCGCTCGAAAACGCGGGAGATTCTGGGCTCGGTCAGCTCGGGCGATATCCTGAGTTCGGATCGCGCCGCGCTGATGTCGCGCATCCGTGACGGAGCCGAGACCGAGGCCCGCGCGCTGGGGGTCGAGATCATCGACGTCCGGCTGAAGGCCACCGATCTGCCGTCGCAGAACCTTGCCGCCACCTTCGACCGGATGCGGGCGGAACGTGAACGCGAGGCGACCGATGAACGGGCCCGCGGCAACGAGGCGGCGCAGCGGGTGCGTGCCCAGGCCGACCGGACCAAGGTCGAGCTGGTGTCTGACGCGCAGCGCGAGGCCGAGATCATCCGCGGTGAGGCCGACGCCGAGCGTAACAAGGTCTATGCCGAGGCCTATGGCAAGGATCCCGAGTTCTTCGCCTTCTATCGGTCTCTGATGGCTTATGACCGGGCGCTGAAGGGCGATAACTCCTCCATGGTGGTGAGCCCGGATTCGGAGTTCTTCAATTACCTCAAATCCCCCCAAGGCAACGCTGCCGGGGGCAAGTGATGGGGTTTATCCTTCTGGCTTTCGGGCTGGTGTTGATCGTGGAGGGGCTGGCCTGGGTGCTGGCCCCTTCGCTTGTAGAGCGTCTGCTCGAAATGCTGCGCGATCTGCCGCTGCCGGCACGGCGCCAGATCGGGGCCTTGACGCTGGTCAGCGGGCTGATCCTGCTGTGGATCGCGGCGCGCCTCGGCGCACCGGGGCTGTAAGGCGGTCCTTGGCACGGAACTGTAACACTTCGTGTAGGGGCGCGCTGCCGCGACACCCGCATGGCGGCCGGTGAGGCGGCGCAGGTCGAGGTGCCGTCCGGGGCCGAGTTCCGGCGCGGTTTTATGGTGCAGAGATGGTGGCTTGGCGGAATATCGGTTCTGCTCACGCCCTTGGGGACGGGCCGAATGCCTCTGCTTTCTTGGACCGCGCGGCAATGGGGTGGCGGTGGATCGCCGGTTTTTTCTGCCGGGTTGTCAAGCCGCGTCACGCATGATTCACAAGCCGTTGAGATCATGCAACACTCGTTGCAGGTCGGGGGGGAGCCACTACATTCCACCCCGGGAATAAAAGCCTCGGGTCGGCGTGCCGGGCGGGGGTTTCCGATTCAGCAAGGCTTTGACAAGGAGGCTATCCGTGCAGCCACAGGCAATCATTTCATCTAACGGGCTGGCCAGCCCGATCGTCCGGTTCCGGACGCTTTGGCTGACTCTTCTGACGACCGTTCTGGTGCTGGCACAGGTGGCGCTGGCGCAGGCCAAGCCGGAAAGCCTTGCCCCGCTGGTCGACAAGGTCAGCCCGGCGGTGGTCAATATCACCACCACCACCATGGTCGAAGGGCGGGCCGCACCGCAGGGCATCGTTCCCAAGGGGTCGCCCTTCGAGGATTTCTTCAAGGACTTCCAGGATCGGAACCGTGATCAGGAGCGGCCGCGGCGGTCGACCGCGCTGGGATCGGGCTTCGTGGTCTCCGAGGATGGCTATGTCGTCACCAACAACCACGTGATCGAGGGCGCTGACGAAATTCAGATCGAATTCTTCGACGGCAAGGAGCTGAAGGCGAAAGTCGTCGGCACCGACCCCAACACCGATATCGCGCTGCTGAAGGTCGAGGAAAAAGAGCCGCTGCCCTTCGTCAAGTTCGGCGACAGCGACACCGCCCGCGTCGGTGATTGGGTGATGGCCATGGGCAACCCGCTCGGCCAGGGGTTCTCGGTCTCGGCCGGTATCGTCTCGGCCCGCAACCGGGCGCTCTCGGGCACCTATGACGATTACATCCAGACCGATGCCGCCATCAACCGCGGCAACTCGGGTGGGCCGCTGTTCAACATGGACGGCGAGGTGATCGGCGTGAACACCGCGATCCTGTCCCCCAACGGCGGGTCGATCGGCATCGGCTTCTCGATGGCGTCGAATGTGGTCAGCAAGGTGGTCGATCAGCTCAAGCAGTTCGGTGAAACCCGCCGCGGCTGGCTCGGTGTTCGGATCCAGGACGTGACCAAGGACGTGGCCGAGGCGATCGCCCTGACCAAGCCCGAAGGCGCGCTGGTCACCGATGTGCCGGATGGTCCCGCCAAGGATGCCGGCATGCAGTCGGGCGACGTGATCGTCACCTTCGACGGTGTGGAAGTGAAGGACACCCGCGCTCTGGTGCGTCAGGTCGGCAATACCGAGGTCGGCAAGACCGTCCGCGTGGTGGTCTATCGTGACAGCGGCACCAAGACCCTGCTGGTGACGCTGGGCCGTCGGGAAGACGCTGAAAAGACCACCCCCACGGAGACGACCGGCGATCAGGCCGCTCCGGGCGAGGAAAAGGTTCTGGGTATGACCCTGACCGCCCCCACCGATGAGATGCGTCAGGAACTGGGGCTGCCGGACGATGCCAAGGGGCTGGTGGTCACCGATGTCGATGAGGCGGCGGAAGCCTTCGAAAAGGGCCTGCGCGCCGGTGATCTGATCACCGAGGCGGGGCAGCAGAAGGTGACCTCGGTCGCCGATCTGACCGCCCGTATCACCGAGGCGAAAGACGCGGGCCGCAAGTCGATCCTGCTGCTGATCCGTCGCGGCGGTGACCCGCGCTTCGTGGCGCTGACCGTCGACAGCACCGAATAAGCACAAGGGCGGTTCTGCCGCCGAAAAGGAAAGGCCGGGCAGAGCGCCCGGCCTTTTTTCGTTTGAGGAGACGGCGTTTCCGGCGACGCGCTCCGCCGCCGTCGCCTGAGGTGGGAAACTGGCCCTGTTGCGCAGGGGGGCCATCTTAAGGGGAGAGGGGGAGCAGGGTCTGGCCCGGTTATCGTGATGGTGATCCAGGCGCGGGATCGGCGGGGGCTTGCGCCCGCCGCCGTCCGTCCGCGGTACAATCGCGGTTTAACAAAACGAGCCATGTGCCTGGAGACACATGGCTCGAACCTGGACCAACCCGGGTACGGTACGGGAAGGTGGGCCGGCCCATCGGAGGTCACCCTCCTGGAGCTTGCCACCGTGGGGGCAGTGTTGCGCTCCTGGGTCTGTCATAGCCCCTGTGGCGCAGGGCTTCTGTGACCCAGTTCACAGCCAGCCGGAAATTCGCAATAAAATGCGATTTTCTTCTCGAAGCCGTTCTGATTGTTTCGGACGAGGGGGATCAGATCGCGTCGGGGTCGGCCAGGGCCAGAAGCGCCCGGCGATCCCGGATCGTCAGCCCGCCGCGTCCGGCGGCGATCACCCCGTCCTTGCGCCAGGCCGACAGGGTCTTCGACACCGCCTCGCGGGTGGCACCGACGAATTCCGCCAGCTCCGCCTGCGACAGCGCCAATGCGGCGCCATCGCCGCCGGCGACCTCGGTCAGATGCAGCAGCTTGCGCGCCAGCCGGGTGGGCAGGGGCAGGAATACCTGTTCGTTCAGCAGGCGCCCCATCCAGCGCATCCGCTGGCCGGCGAGCCGGATCAGATCCTCGGCCAGGTCGGGGTTGCGGCGGATATTGCCCAGCATGTCGTCATGGCGCACCCGCAGCAGTCGGCACCGCGCCAGCGCGGTCACCGTGGCGGTGCGCGGGCCGGGATCGAACAGGGTGATCTCGCCAAAGATCGCGCCCGGCCCCATCATGTCGAGCGACAGCTTGCGCCCGTCGGCGGCGAGGATCGAGAATTCGAGCTGGCCTTCGAGAATGGCGTAGAGCGATTCCCCCCGGGTGCCCTGTTCGAACAGCACCTCGCCCTCGGCGAGGGTGACCTCGACCGCTTGGGCGGAAAGCATTCGTTTCAGTTCGTCCGAGGCAGCGGACAGAAAGCTGCTGTCGGGCAGCGAAAGCGGGGACATGGTCAAGGCTCCTGCGCGGGCCGGGTCAGTCGCGAGCGGCGGCGGTGTCCCCGGCAAGCTAGCAAACCGCGCCACGGGGGCAAGCCCGGACCGGCCCGTGCGACATCAAAGATCGCGGTCGGCGGGGTCGATCAGGTACTTCTGCAGCGCCATCACCTGCCACCAGAGATAGAGAAACAGCAGGATCGGAAAACCGAAGGTCTCGATCTTGACCCAGAGATCGGTCGACAGCGTGCGCCAGACCACCTCGTTGGCGACCGCCAGCGCCGCGAAGCCGAAGCACAGCCGGCGGGTCAGGATCATCCAGCCGGTTTCCTGCATCGGCATCATCTCGTGCAGCACATAGGCGAGATAGGATCGCCCCTGCAACAGCCCGGCGCCGAGGATGGCGGCGAACAGGCCATAGACGATGGTGGTCTTCATCTTGAAGAAGCGTTCGTCGTTGAACCAGGCGGTGAGCGCGCCGAAGAAGATCACCACGAAGGCGGTGAAGATCTGCAGCCGGCTGAGCTGGCCGGTCAGCTTCCACAGCAGGCCGATCGAGATCAGCAGCACCGGCACGAACAGCACGGTGGCGATGATGAAGCCGGAATATTCGGTGCCGCCGATGGTGAAACTCTGTTCCTTGAGCTTCATGTAGAGCAGGAAGAAGATCAGGGTCGGCCCCAGCTCCAGCACCTGGCGCAGGATCGGGTTCACGTCTTTTTTCTGGTCGCTCATCTGTCTTGCTGCCTTTCGCGTCTCAGCCGCCCAATTCCACTATCACCGCGCCGAGCGCGATCAAAGCCATCAGCGCGATGCGGCGGGGGCCGACGGTCTCCTTCAGCACCAACCAGCCGATCAGCGCCGCGAAGACGGTGGAGGTTTCGCGCAGGACCGCCGCCTGGCCCACCTTGTCGAGTCGGGTGGCCAGCATGATGGCGCCGAAGCTGAAGAAGGCCACCACGCCGCCGGAAAAACCCCGGATCGCCAGCGGCCCCAGCGCCGGCCGGTCGGTCATCGACTTGTAGCGCAGCGCGGCGATCACCGGCATCACGATGCCGTCAAAGGTGAAGAACCAGGCCAGGAAGGTGAAGGGATCGGTGGTGGAACGGATGCCGTAGGCGTCGTAGGTGGTATAGAGCGCGACGAAAAGCCCGGTCGCCACCGCCAGCAGCAGCGCCGGCACCAGAGTGTCCCGCGCGGTGGTCAGGAACATCAGGTTATAGACCGCCAGCCCGAAGATGCCGGCCAGCAGCACCGCAACCCCCAGCCATTGCACCACGGTGAAATGTTCGCCGAAGATCACCCCGGCGCCGATCACCGCAAAGAGCGGCCCGGTGCCGCGCACCACCGGATAGACCACGGTATAGGCGCCCTTGGTATAGGCCAGCGCCTGCAACAGCTTATAGCCCACATGGATCGCCCAGGCGCCGGCGAAGATCGGCCACATATGCGGTTCGGGCCAGGGCACCACGAAGAGCGCGAAGGGCAGCGCCATGATGAAGTAGGCCCCGTCGATCGCGCCCCGGCTGAGCCAGGGATCGTGCCGCCCCTTCTGCAAGGCGCCGAAGACCGCATGCAGGACGGCGGCGAGAATGGCGAGGAAGAGCGCGGCGGTATGACCGGCCTCGGTGCCTTCAAGAGAGAGGAGATAATCGCTCATGCGCCGAGGGCCCGATCAGGACGGCGGTGGGCGGGACGGTGGCGAGGGCGGGACATGCGGGTATTTCGGTGCAGATGAAACAGTGGCGGCTCAGCCACGGTCGAGCCCGGTAAGGGCGGCGGCGAAATCCTCGGGGTCGAAGGGGGCGAGATCGTCGATCTGTTCGCCCACCCCGATGGCATGGATCGGCAGGCCGAACTTGTCGGCCAGCGCCACCAGCACGCCACCCTTGGCGGTGCCGTCGAGTTTCGTCATCACCAGGCCCGAGACGTCGGAGATCTTCTTGAAGATCTCCACCTGGCTCAGTGCGTTCTGGCCGGTGGTGGCGTCAAGCACCAGAAGGGTGTTGTGCGGCGCGGTCTCGTCCTTCTTGCGGATGACGCGGACGATCTTGGCCAGCTCCTCCATTAGGTCGGTACGGTTCTGCAGCCGGCCGGCGGTGTCGATCAGCAAAAGATCGGCGCCATCTTCCTGCGCCTTGGTCATCGCGTCGAAGGCGAGCGAGGCGGGGTCGGAGCCTTCGGGCGCCGTCAGCACCGGCACCCCGGCGCGATCGCCCCAGACCTGGAGCTGTTCGACGGCCGCGGCGCGAAAGGTGTCGCCGGCGGCGATAACGACGGATTTGCCGGCGGCCTTGAACTGGCTGGCGAGCTTGCCGATGGTCGTGGTCTTGCCGGACCCGTTGACGCCCACCACCAGCACCACCTGCGGCCGTTTGGCATAGATCGGCAGCGGCCGGGCGACCGGCTCCATGATGCGGGCGATTTCCGCCGCCAAGAGTTCCTTGATCTCCTCGGTCGAGACCTTCTTGCCATAGCGGCCCTCGGCCAGGTTGGCGGTGATCCTGAGCGCGGTGTCCACTCCCATGTCCGAGGCGATCAGCAGCTCTTCGAGCTGTTCGAGCATCTCGTCGTCGAGCACCCGACGGGTGACGCCGTGTCTGGGGGCGCCGCGGCCCAGCAACCGGCCGAGAAAGCCGGGCGTGGCGGCGGTGTCACTGGGGGGGGCCATGGGAATTTCCGAGGGAAGCTCGGCGGGGATTTCCGCCGGGACATCGGCCGGGGCCGGCTCCTCGAACGGCATCGGCTCGGGCTGCTCCGCCGGGGCGGGCTCCTCTTCCGCCGGGGCGGGTTCAGGCACAGGCTCCGGGGCGGGTGCTGGCTGCTCCTCGGGCTGGTCGGCAACCAGCTCCTCCTCGCCGCCGTCCTCGACGATGGCCTCAAGCCCCTGTTCGAGCTTGGACGAGGATTTGAACAGCCGGTCCTTGAGTTTCGAGAAAAACGCCATCGTGATCTCCGCGCAGTGTTCCCTTCACCTAATGCGGATTGGCCGGGGTTGCAAAGGGGACGGGGCTCAGCCGGAAAGGAAAGCGTCCAGAAACCCCGCCTGAGCGCCCCAGTAGAGCGGCCAGATCGCATAGGGGGCCCAGCGGCGGCGGCTCTGCCCGGGGCGCATCAGGAAGACATCGGCGGCCAGGATGATATCGGAGATCAGGAAAGCCAGGGCGGCGAGAGGAACCGCACCGGGCAGGGTGAGCGCGGCGGCGGCCATCGTCAGGATCACCGGCGTATAGGCCAGGGCCGCGCCCTTCAGCCGTCCGGCGCGCGGCACCACCAGGCGGAGCATGAGGGCGCCGAGACCGATCAGCCCGATCAGCGCGCCCAGCCGGATGGGATCGCTCAGCCGGGCGGGATCGGCGGCGGGGGCGGAGAGGAAAAGCGCGATATAGCTCAGATGGCCGGCACCGAAGGCCAGGGCACCGGCGAGAAAGGCGCGCTCTCCCGGGCGCGAGAGCGCGTAATCCCCAGCCGCGCAGAGGCCAAGCGCCAGCACCAGCAGCACCGGCGCCCCCGCCTGCAGGGCGAAGAGTGCCAGCAGCGCCACGGCGGCGGTCTTGAGGGTGGAGCGCAGCCAGCCCGCTGGCCGGGTGGTAAGCCCCAGATAGGCCAGCGCGCAGAGCAGCGCGGCAAGGAGGAGAACGGGCATCGCGGGTTGGCCTGCGGGATCGGATCACCGCCAGCATCGCCCATTTGACAGTCTCGCGCCAGCGTCGGAGACTGGCACCAGACCGTCCGGCGGGCGGGTGGATCGGAGAGCCCTTGCATGCTGCGTTTCTATGTCGCCACGCTGACCCCTGTCGGGCTGATCACCCTCGCCTGTCTTCTTGGCGGGGTCTGGCCGGCGCTGGCGCTGCTCTACATGACGGTCTTCGTGGCGCTGGCGGATCGGCTCGGCCCCGAGGCGCTGCCGGATATCCAAGGGGCGGAGCGCGCGGCGAATGGCCTGTCGGTGCTGCTGGGAGGGCTGAATTTCCTGCTGCTGCCCCTGGGGGTCTGGGCGATCGCGGCTGCCCCCTGGCTGGGCGGCTGGGCGCGCGGCATGACCGGGCTGGCGCTGGGGATGTTCCTGGGGCAGGTGTCGCATCCCAATGCGCATGAGCTGATCCACCGCGGCAACCGCTGGCTGCGCCGGCTGGGGGTGGCGGTCTATATCTCGATCCTCTTCGGCCATCATGCCTCGGCGCATCCGAAGGTGCATCATGTCCATGTGGCCACCCCGCGCGATCCCAATTCAGCACGTCCCGGTGAGGGATTCTATCGGTTCTGGCCGCGCGCCTGGGTCGGCTCCTTCATGGCCGGGTTTCAGGCCGAGACGGCAGCCCGCCGGCGCGCCGGGCGCGGCGGTCTGCATCCCTATGTGGTTTATGTCGGCGGCGCGCTGCTGGGGCTGCTCCTGGCCTGGGCGCTGGCGGGGGCGCGGGGGCTCGGGATCTATGTGGCGCTTTGCGCCTATGCGCAGATGCAGCTTCTGCTGGCCGACTACGTGCAACACTATGGGCTGAGGCGGCGAGATGGTCCGGAGGGCAAGGCGGAACCGGCAGGACCGCAGCATTCCTGGAATGGGGCCGAGTGGTATTCCTCGGCGCTGATGCTGAATGCGCCGCGCCATTCCGACCACCATCAGAACCCCGGCCGGGCCTATCCGGCGCTGCGGCTTGATCGCGCGACCATGCCGGTGCTGCCGCATCCAATGCCGGCGATGGCGGCGATCGCGCTGGTGCCGCCGCTCTGGCGGCGGGTGATGGACGCCCGCGCCCGCGCCTGGGCCGCCGGCGCCCCTCCGCCGGGCGGGAGCCGGCGGCGCTGATCCCCCGTTGGCAACCGCCCCGGGGATCTGCCACAGTCGCCCCATGCGGTTGTCATTCCTGATTCCCCTCTGTCTCGCCGCCGCGCCGGTCGTGGCGCAGGAAAGCCTCTCGGCCGAGGCTTTCGATGCCTACACCCGGGGCAAGACGTTGTTCTATGGCCAGGGCGGGCAGGCCTATGGCGTCGAACGCTATCTCGAGGGGCGCAAGGTGATCTGGTCATTCCTTGACGGCAATTGCCGCTATGGCCAGTGGTACGAGCAGGCGGGGCAGATCTGTTTTGTCTATGAGGATCGCCAGGATCCGCAGTGCTGGAGCTTCTCCAAGGGCTCGAACGGGTTGATCGCGCGCTTCGAGAACGACCCGCAGGCGACCGAGCTTTACGAGGCCGAGGATAGCGGCCAGGCGATGGTCTGTCTCGGCCCCAAGGTCGGGGTCTGAGGGGAGGGGGCGCTGCCCCCTACGGCCTGCGGCCTGCCCCCGGGATATTTTCAGCTAGAAAAAGGCGCGAGCCCACGCCGGGCGCGGGGTTCGAGACCCGGGCGCCGCTGCGGCGTCTTCTGTATCCGAATACGCGCGCGGCGGGCCGGGGAGCGCCCGTTCAGAACAGCGAGCCCTGTTCCGGTGGTCGCTTGGGCTTGGCGGCCTTGCGCGGCGGGCTTGGCGGCGTTTCGGTGGGGGCCGCCAGGATGCGGCCGTCGCGGAATTCGATCTCGAGCGTGGTGGCCTTGGCAGCGGCCTGGGCCGTGGTCACCACCTGATCGCCGGCGCGCACCACCGCATAGCCGCGCTCGAGCGTCGCCTTGTAGGAGAGCGTCTCGCGCAGCCGATCGGTCGCCTCCAACTGTCGGCGCAGCCGGTCGAGGCGCTGGAGCTGCGCCGCGTCGAGCCGTTGTGACAGCCGGGTGAGCCGTTCGGCCCCCTGGGCGATCTCGCGGCGCAGCGGTGTCAGGCTGAGCCGGGCCGCCGCCAGCCGGTCGCGCCGGCGCGCCACCAGCGCGCGCAGGGCCGAGGGGCGCAGCCCGCCGGCCACCTCGGACAGGGCGATGCGGCGGCGCTGCACCCCGTGGGTCAGCGCCTGCGGCAGCCGGTCGGAGATCCAGTCGAGCCTTTGGCGCGGCGCCTCGAGCAGCGCCTCGCCCCGCGGCAGCGCGCGGGAGAGATCATTGAGCCGCTGGCGCCGTTGCGTGATCCCGAGCGTCGCGGCGCGGGAAAGCCGCGCGCCCATGCCATCGGTCCAGGCCATCAGATCCAGCCGCACCGGCACGGCGAGTTCGGCGGCCGCCGTCGGCGTCGGTGCCCGCATGTCGGCGACATAGTCGATCAGCGTGGTGTCGGTCTCGTGGCCCACGGCGGAGATCAGCGGGATGTCGGAGGCGGCGGCGGCGCGGGCGACGATCTCCTCGTTGAAGCCCCAGAGATCCTCGACCGAACCGCCGCCGCGGGCGACGATGATCAGATCGGGACGCGGCAGGGCGCCGCCCGGGGTGAGGCGGTTGAAGCCCTCGATGGCGCGGGCGACCTCCGCGGCGCAAGTGGCGCCCTGGACGGCGACCGGCCAGATCAGCACCTTGCGCGGGAAGCGGTCGCGCAGCCGGTGCAGGATGTCGCGGATCACCGCGCCCGAGGGCGAGGTGACGACGCCGATGATGCGCGGCAGATAGGGCAGGGGTTGCTTGCGCTCGGGCGCGAAGAGCCCCTCGGCGGCGAGTTGTTTCTTGCGTTTCTCCAGGAGCGCCATCAGCGCGCCTTGCCCGGCGACGGCGACGTCATCGACATTGAGGTTGTATTTCGACTGTGCCCCGAAGGCGGTGAGCCGGCCGGTGATGACGACCTCCATCCCCTCCTCGGGGACAACGCTGAGGCCTGCGACCTGGCCCTTCCAGGTGGTGCAGGACAGCACGTTGCGATCGTCCTTGATGTCGAAATAGAGATGTCCCGAGCGCGCCTTGAACACGCGGCCGACCTCGCCCTTGACCCGGATACGACCAAAGGCGCCCTCCAGCGTGCGTTTGATCTCGCCCGAGATCTCGGAAACGCTGAACTCCGGCAGGTTCTGACCGGGAAGCGGATCGTCGATAAGGTCGGACATTGGGATCACCTTGTTCCTTGTTCTGGCGCGCCGCCCAGAATAGAACGCGCCGCAGGCAAGGCCAAGCAGATCGGAGATGAAAGCCCCATGAACATCCTTATCCTCGGCGGCGGCGGGCGTGAACATGCGCTGGCCTGGGCGGTGTTGCAGAACCCCAAGTGCGACCGGCTGATCGTGGCGCCGGGCAATGCGGGGATCGCCAAGATCGCCGATTGCGCCAGCCTGGATATCGAGAATGGCGCCGATGTGGTCGAATTCGTCGAGGGCAATGCCATCGACTTCGTGATCGTGGGTCCCGAGGCGCCGCTGGCCGCCGGGGTGGCCGATCGGCTGCGCGATGCCGGTGTTCTGGTCTTCGGACCCAGTAAGGCGGCGGCGCGGCTCGAGGCCTCGAAGGGCTTCACCAAGGAAATCTGCGATGCCGCGGGCGCGCCCACGGCCGGCTATGCCCGCTTCACCGAAGCCGCGCCGGCCAAGGAGTATATCCGGGCCCAAGGCGCCCCCATCGTGGTCAAGGCCGATGGGCTGGCCGCCGGCAAGGGGGTGATCGTGGCGATGGATGTCGACACCGCGCTGGCCGCCATCGACGACATGTTCGGCGGTGAATTCGGCGCCGCCGGCGCCGAGGTGGTGATCGAGGAATTCATGGAGGGCGAGGAGGCGTCGTTCTTCGTGCTCTGCGACGGCGAAACCGTGCTGCCGATCGGCACCGCGCAGGACCACAAGCGCGTGGGCGAGGGCGACACCGGCCCCAATACCGGCGGCATGGGCGCCTATTCGCCCGCCCCGGTGATGACCGATGCGGTGACGCAGAAGGCGCTGGATCAGATCGTCCGCCCGACCATGGCCGAGATGGCCCGGCGCGGCACGCCCTATCAGGGCGTTCTCTATGTCGGGTTGATGATCAAGGACGGCCAGCCGCGGCTGGTGGAATACAATGCCCGCTTCGGCGACCCGGAATGCCAGGTGCTGATGATGCGGCTGGGTGCCCAGGCGATGGATCTGATGCATGCCGCGGCCGAAGGCCGGCTTGCCGGCGCCAAGGTGAACTGGGCCGATGATCACGCGATCACCGTGGTTCTGGCCGCCAGGGGCTATCCCGGCGCCTATCAGAAGGGGACCGAGATTTGCGGCCTCGACACCCTGCCGGAGACCAGCGAGGAAATCTGCTTCCACGCCGGCACGGTGGAGAAGGACGGCAAGATCCTGGCCAATGGCGGCCGGGTGCTGAATGCCACCGCGCGGGGCAAGACGCTGGCCGAGGCGCGCGACCGCGCCTATGCCATGGCCGAGGCGATCGACTGGCCCGAAGGCTTCTATCGCCGCGACATCGGCTGGCGCGCGCTGGGAGAGAGTTGAGCGCGCAGGGGGCGCTGCCCCCCGGCCTGCGGCCGTCCCCCGGGATATTTGGATCCAGGTCGAAGGGGGCGGCCGGCTCTGAGCCTGCGGCGCGCCCGGTGGCGTGACGATTGCAAGCGCGGGGCCGCCCGGCTAGCGTGAGGGGGCAAGAGGGAGAGCAGATGACCGCGTTGACCGAAGAGGTGCTGGACAATCTGTTTGCCCGCCGGGAGCTGACCGAGCTGGCCTTTACCCATGCGCCGGTGGGTCTGGTGGTGACCGAGAATCGGGTGATCCGCGACTGCAACCTCGCCTTCGCGGCGATGTTCGACTATGGCCGCGACGATTTGCGCGACAGCACCTTCGCCATCCTCTATCCCAGCGAGGAGGAATTCGTGAACATCCGCAATCGCGGTGTGCGCGATCTGCAGGAGCGGGGCCGCTATTGGGACGAGCGGGTGATGATGCGCAAGGGCGGTGAACTCTTCTGGTGCCGGGTGCGCGGCTATACCTTCACCCCGGATGCACCACTCGGCCGCGCGGTCTGGAGTTTCGCCGATCTTTCCGACACCCGCCCCTATCAGCCGTTGACCCGGCGCGAGCGCGAGGTCTTCGCGCTGCTGGGCGAGGGCAAGACCAGCAAGGAGATCGCCCGCACGCTGGAGCTGAGCTATCGCACGGTCGAGGTGCACCGCGCCCGGCTTTTGAAGAAATTCGGCGCCAGCAATACCGCCGGGCTGTTCCAGTCGCTGGGCGATATCGGCGGCGATCACGTGGTGGGGGCCTGAGATGGACGCCTATCGTCTGCTGCCGGGTGACCCCCGGCTGGCCGAGGTGCTGCGGCTGATCCGCGACAGCTTTGCCTTCATGGACGGGCGGATCGACCCGCCCAGCTCGATGCATCGGCTGACGCTGGAGGAGATGGAGCGGCAGGCGGGCCAGGCCGAGGTCTGGGCGCTGGGCGACCCGGTCGCGGCCTGCGTGGTGCTGACGCCGAAACCCGATTGCCTCTATCTCGGCAAGCTGGCGGTGAACGGGCGGCTGCGCCGGGCGGGTCTTGCGCGGCGGCTGGTCGATCTGGCGGTGAGCCGCGCCCGCGCGTTGGGCCTGCCGCAGGTGGAGTTGCAGGTGCGGGTGGAGCTGGTCGAAAACCAGGCCGCCTTCGCGCGCCTCGGTTTTGCCGAAACCGGTCGCAGCGCGCATGAGGGCTATGACCGGCCGACCTCGATCACCATGCGGCGCCCGGCCTAGCGCAGCGTGCAGGCCAGCGCGGCGGCAAAGCCTTCGGGGCCGGTATCGTGCCCGATCTCGCGGCTTTCGATCCTGCCGTCGACCAGCCGGCCCGCCATCAGCCGCGACCAATCGGCATTGGCGGTCACGATCTCGGCGCCTTGGCCGCAATCCCGGATGCCGCCGGAAATCCGCGCCTCGCCGAAATGATGGTTGGTCAGCCCGGGGGCGGAGGCGACGGGGACCAGCGCGCCATTCTCGAGCCGCCACAGGCGCAATGTCTTGGCCAGATGCGGGCGGTCGATATAGGCCAGTTCGACGCGGCCGTCGCCATCCAGATCGGCGGCGCCCAGGGGCGCCAGCCAGCGGTTGGCCTGGCCGATGAAGGGGGTCGCCGCCAGCCGCGTGAGCCGGGCGCCCTGCAGATGCCAGACGACCAGCCGCGATCCCAGATCGCGGTGCGATTCAACCACGATCACCTCGGCCAGCCCATCGCCGTCGACATCGTGCAATCGCGGCGCCTCATCCTCGAAGACAAGCTCGCGCGGCAGATCGACCGAGATCATCGCGGGGCGGTCGACGCAGGCGGGCAGGGTGACGGTGAGCCGCCCCCATTCCAGCGGATCGCCGAGGGCGCCATGCGGATAGCGGTCGGTGGGGGAGGCATAGGCGGCACCGATCGGGCCGGAGCCGCATCCCTCTGCCAGCGCCATGGCGGGGCAGAGGGCAAGACAGGCCGCGACGATCCGCGCGGCCCGGATCATCAGATCTGCTTTTCGGGCATCTGCACGATCAACCCTTCCAGCTCGGGCGTCACCTTGATCTGGCAGGTCAGGCGCGAGCGTGCCGGATCGGGGGCGAAGGCAAAGTCCAGCATGTCCTCTTCCATGTCTTCCTTCGGCGGCAGCTTGTCGACCCAGGCGGGGTCGATATAGACGTGGCAGGTGGAACAGGCGCAGGCGCCGCCGCAATCGGCTTCGATGCCGGGAATGTTGTTGTCGCGGGCGCCTTCCATCACGGTCAGGCCAAGGGGCACGTCGACCACATGTTCGGTTCCGTTATGCTCGATATAGGTGATCTTGGGCATGGAGGGAGGTTCCTTCTGGCTTGCTGGTTTCGTCCTTAGACAAGGCCGGGCTTGGTTTCCAGTCCCATTGCTGTGCAAAGACCGCTTCGTCGCGGGCTGTTGCCCCGGCTGCACGCGCCTGAGGCGGCAGATGGCTTTGCCGGCGCCGGGATGTGGGCTAGGATGCGGCCAAAGGCGGTCACCGCCCCATCTGAGGCACGAGTATGAGAACGATATCCCTGGTTCTGAGCGCCCTGGCGCTCATCGCCGTTGCGGCCTGCGCGCCGGGCGGTGCGCCCGAGGTCAGCCGCCGCAGCGAGGAGGCGCCTCCGGGGGCCGCCCCCGGCACCTGCTGGGGCAAATACGTCAGCCCCGCGGTGATCGAGACGGTGACCGAGCAGGTGGTGGCGCGGCCCGCCAAGCTGAACGAGGACGGCAGCGTCCTACGCCCGGCGGTCTACAAGACCGAGACGGTGCAGCGGATCGTGCGCGAACGGGTGGAGACCTGGTTCGAACGCCCCTGCGACGAGGTCTTGACCGAGGAGTTCGTCGCCAGCCTGCAACGCGCGCTCGCCGTTCGCAATCTCTATCACGGGCCGGTGACCGGGCGGATGGACAGCCGGACCGAGGCGGCGGTGCGGCGCTATCAGAAGCCTCTGGGCCTAGACACCGGCATCCTCACGCTCGAGACCGCGCGCAAGCTGGGGCTGGTGGCGATCGCATTGAAAAAGGGCTGACGCCGGCGTGGGTGGCTAGCGCAGCCCTTCGAGCATCCTTGCAGAGAAGAGGCGGCTGGGCGCGCGCGCTTTCGGGCCTCTTCTTCGCGCTGACAGGTCCGCCGGAGGCTCGCGCAGGCGGGGCCGGGCGCATCGTCAGCGGGTGAAGAGCACCGATTGCGCCTGGGCGTTGCCGGCGATCTCACCGCGCTTTTCCGCCGCCAGGGCGCGGCCGCGCTGGACACCGGGGCGGCTGCCGACGGTCTCCAGCCAGCGCGCCAGATGCGGCTTGTCCTCAAGCGTTTGCTCCTGGCGTTCCCACAGATGCGCCCAGGGCCAGATCGCCATGTCGGCGATCGAGAAGAAATCTCCCGCCACATAGGCATGTCGGGCCAGTTGCCGGTCGAGCACGCCATAAAGCCGCGCAACCTCGGCGCGATAGCGGTTCTTGGCATAGGGGATGTCCTGCGGCGGCTGCATCGCCGGGGCGTAATGCAGGAAGTGATGCGCCTGGCCTGCCATCGGGCCAAGGCCTCCCATCTGCCACATCAGCCATTGCTCGACGGCGAGCCGTTCGCGTTCGGTGGCGCCGCAGAAGCGCCCGGTCTTGCGGGCGAGATACTGCAGGATGGCGCCGGATTCGAAGATCGACACCGGCGCATGATCCGGCCCGTCGGGATCGGTGATCGCCGGCATCCGGTTGTTGGGCGATATCTTCAGGAACTCGGGGGCGAACTGATCGCCGGCGGTGATATCGACCAGATGCAGCTCATAGGGCAGCCCCATCTCCTCCAGCGCGATGGAGATCTTCCAGCCGTTGGGCGTGGGCCAGAAATACAGTGCGATCGGATTTGTCATCTCTTCCTCCCGTTTGGGCAGGATCATGAGGCTTTCTGCGCAAAGGGCAAGGGCAGCGACAGGCTGGGCGGGGCGATCAGCCGCGACCAGCGTCGCGCCGGCCGCGCGGGCAGGCCGAGGCGCAGCAGGCTGAGCGGCAGGCTGTCGGGGCGGCGCAGCAGCTCCTTGTAGAATTGCAGCACGCCCGGGCGCATGTAGCTCGACCAGTGGCAGATACGGTGCTCGGGGGCGCCGATGGCGGCGCCGAGCCGGTCGAGATGGGCCAGCGTGCCGGGGCAATCAAGCTGCAGGGTCACCGCATTGGGCGCCTCGATCCCGTGGCCGAGCGCGCGATCGCCGGGGCAGGGCGGCGTGATCAGCCGTTCGAAGAGAAAGTCGAAGGGGTCATTTTCGCGGCTGCTGATGTTGAGAAATTCCGCCGCGCGGCCGGCCTCGGTGCGCAGCGCCGCCTCGGTCCGCGAGCGATAGCAGGCCCCGGTGAGCGAGATCACCCGGCCGATGGCGCCGGCCGGCAGATGGGCGAGCGCCTCGAGCGCCACCTCGGTGCCGAGCGAATGGGCGACGACGTGGACCGGCCGCTCGGGGCGGGTCGCCCGCAGGGTGGTGACCACCTCAGCCAGGGCGCGGCCGGCCTGACCGGCGCGGCGTTGCGCGGCGCGCAGCCCACCACGCGCCTGCCAGCCGAAGGCCACCGCCAGGCCTTCGTCCTGCAACCCGGTGCCGAACCCCAACTGCCGCGGCCAGGAGGGCGAGCGCCAGGGCAGCTCCTCAGGGTGCAGCGACAGGATATGTCGGTGCGGGCAGTGCATCCGATGGCCGGGCAGGTATTTGAACCCGTGGATCATCACGATGGCCGGGCCATCGCCGGTATCGGCCCGTCTGAGCGCCGGCTCTGCCGGGCTGGCGCCGCCGTGCAGCAGCGGAGTTTCCCCGATCGCGTTGATCCTGACAATCGCCATGGCCCTGAGCCCCATGCCCGTTTCGCTGTTCGGCCTATGACTCCGGGCCGTGACATGGTGGTGACGGATCGGTTACAGCTTCGTGAAGGCGCCGCGCTTGACCTCTGCGGGGCATGGGCGTATGTGCCGAAGCACATCATTGAATCGTGGCGATTTGTTACCGGATTGCGGGCCACGTTAAACACTCCGCTAAAAGGTCAGGATGAAAGACCCCTTTCGCTTGGCCGCGATCGGGGTTTTTTTGTGCCTTCTGGAACACGAGGGCCGGGAGATAGGGACATGAGCGACAACTGGAAATCACGCACCAAGGCCGTACACGGCGGCACCCGCCGCAGCCAGTATGGTGAAATGAGCGAGGCGATCTTTCTGACCCAGGGCTTCGTCTATGAGACGGCCGAGGCGGCGGAAGCGCGGTTCATCGAGGCGGGAGAGGATGAGTTCATCTATGCCCGTTACGGCAACCCCACGGTGCGCATGTTCGAGGATCGCATCGCCCAGATCGAGGGGGCGGAAGACGCTTTCGCCTGTGCCTCGGGCATGGCGGCGGTGTCGGGCGCGCTGACGGCGCTGCTGAAGGCGGGGGATCATGTGGTCTCTGCCCGGGCGCTGTTCGGTTCCTGCATCTACGTGCTTGAGGAGGTTCTGGGCCGCTACGGCGTCGAGGTCACCTTTGTCGATGGCACCGATCTGGATCAGTGGCGGGCCGCCATCCGCCCCGATACCAAGCTGGTGTTCTTTGAGACCGTGTCGAACCCGACGCTGGAGGTGACCGACCTCAAGGCGGTGGCCGATCTGGCCCATGCGGCCGGCGCGCTGGTGGTGGTCGACAACGTGTTCGCGACGCCGGTCTTCTCCGAGGCCGTGGCACAGGGCGCCGATCTGGTGGTCTATTCGGCGACCAAGCATATCGACGGGCAGGGGCGTACCCTGGGCGGCGTGATCCTCGGCTCCAAAGAGCTGATCCGAGGCAAGATCGAAACTTACATGAAGCATACCGGCGCGGCGATGAGCCCGTTCACGGCCTGGGTCTTGCTGAAGGGGCTGGAGACGCTGGATCTGCGGGTGCGGGCGCAGGCCGCTAATGCCGCCGCCGTCGCCGCCGCGATCGAGGGGCATCCGGCGCTGGGTCGGGTGCTTTACCCGGGGTTGGAAAGCCATCCGCAGCACGATCTGGCGATGGCGCAGATGGGCGGATCCGGCGGCACCATGGTGGCGATTGACGTCAAGGGCGGGAAAGAGGCGGCTTTCCGCTTTCTGAACGCGCTGCAGGTGGCGCTGATCTCGAACAACCTCGGTGACGCCAAGACCATCGTCACCCATCCGGCGACCACCACCCACCAGCGGCTGAGCGATGAACAGAAGGCGACGCTGGGGATCACCCCCGGGCTGATCCGCATCTCGCTTGGGATCGAGGATGGCGCGGATCTGACCGCCGATATCCTGCAGGCGCTCGACGCGGCGCTCTGATCCCCTTCGGGGGTGGAGGCCAGCGGCTGTACCTTCGGGGCGCGGAGCTTTAGGATTTGATTTCCGCGCCCGCGCCCCTAGGTTTAAGCGGGCGGGTCGTGATGATCCGCTGCGAAGGAAACGGCGATGAATCTACATATGTCCAAGCTCGACCATGCCCCCGACCGCGACGAGGCCACCGCCGCGCTGGAGCTTTTGCGCGCCTGGGCGAAGACCGCGACGCCGACCGAAGTGGCCGAGCTTGATCCTGCCATCGCCCGTCTGCTGCCGGATCATGCGCTGACGAATTATCCTGATCTGTCCCGGGTTTACCCCGAAGGCTTCATCGTCGACGACAGCTATAAGGCGACGCTGCCCGATCTGCAGAACGGACCGTCCAGCCTGATCAAGGGGGCAAAGCAGCAGATCCAGCATGTGGGGATTTCCAATTTCCGCCTGCCGATCCGCTTTCATACCCGCGACAACGGCGATCTGACGCTGGAAACCAGCGTGACCGGCACCGTGAGCCTTGATGCGGAGAAAAAGGGCATCAACATGTCCCGCATCATGCGCTCCTTCTACACCCATGCGGAACGCACCTTCAGCTTCGAGGTGATCGAGGCGGCGCTCGACGATTACAAATCGGATCTGGACAGCTTCGACGCTCGCATCCAGATGCGGTTTTCCTTCCCGATGCGGGTGGAAAGCCTGCGGTCGGGCCTGTCGGGATATCAGTATTACGACATCGCGCTGGAGCTGGTCGAACGCGCCGGGGTGCGCAAGAAGATCATGCACCTCGATTACGTCTATTCCTCGACCTGCCCCTGTTCGCTGGAGCTGAGCGAACATGCCCGGTCGCAGCGGGGCCAGCTGGCGACGCCGCATTCGCAGCGCTCGGTAGCGCGGATTTCGGTCGAGCTGGATTGCACCGGCGATTGCCTGTGGTTCGAGGATTTGATCGAGGCCTGCCGCCGGGCGGTGCCGACCGAGACGCAGGTGATGGTCAAGCGCGAGGACGAGCAGGCCTTTGCCGAACTCAATGCCGCCAATCCGATCTTCGTCGAGGATGCGGTTCGGCTGTTCTGTGCCGAATTGCAGGCCGACCAACGGATCGGAGATTTCCGCGTCGTCGCCAGCCATCAAGAAAGCCTGCACAGCCACGATGCCGTTAGCCTGTTGGTGGAAGGGGAGACCTTTGCCGCGGAAAGCATTGATCCGAAACTGTTTTCCACGTTGGTGCATGCCGGTTGATGAGGCTGGATGAGGCTTTCGCGTGACGCCTGCCGCAATTTCGCCGCGGTGCAGCATTTTTTGCTGCGCCCGACTGGAGAATCCGCTATGGTCTCTTTGACCACGCCTGCGCCGCCGGTGCGGGCGCCGACCCGGAGGTCACTGTGATGTTGCCCGTCCTTGATTGTGCCAATGAAATGACCCGCCTGTGGTGGCGAGTCGCGGTGCTTGCCGAAGATGCGCAATGCGTTGTTGCCATGCGTCTGTTGGGGTTGTCCGGCATCTGGTCGGTGCCGCCAGGGGAATCCCAAGACATGATCCGGGAAAAGGTGCCTGCGTTCACCGAAGGTTTCGTGGCCGGCGTTCTGACGGCCTGGGAGGGGCAGGGCCCCGATCAGGTCATGCTGGCAGTGGTCGGACCGATCTCAGCCCGCGCGCGGGAGAACCGCGAAAGGCTGGTGCGGCGGGGGCCGGTGATGCTGGGCATCGCGGTCTTCGGCCGGAAGGATGATCTGCAATCCCAGAACGGAGCGACAGCACCATGACCCCGAAACCCATTCCGCTTCAGGTTCACGCGGCCGCCTGCCGGATGGCGGGCTACGCGATCAGCACCCAGATGAAGCTGATCCAGAGCATGACCCGATCGGCCCTGCAAATCCCAGAGATTCAGGCCCGGATGCTGCAATCCGTTGCCGCGCTGTCGCCGGATTTGCCCGAACTTCCGGTAAGCCCCTTTGGCTTTGTCGCCGGCTTCTCCTTCGCCACCCCCGGCGTCAAGGCGGCGCAGAGCCAGCCGGCCAAGGCCACGAAGGCGGCCGCCGCCGAGACGCCGGCTCCGAAAGGCGAGGTGATCGAGGCCGTGGCGGTTGAGGTGGCCGTCGTCCCGGCGCCCGCCGAAACTCCCGTCACCGAGACGCCCGCCACCGTGACCCCGGTTGCCGAGACCCCCGCCGCCGAGGCCCCGGTTGCTGAGGCCCCTGTGGTTGCCGAGGTCGCCGCCGTCACCGAAGTCGTCGAACCCGCGGCAGACCCGGCGCCCAAGCCTGCCGCTGCCGCCCAACCGGCGGCACCGGTCAAGAAGGCCCCGGCGCGCAAGCCCGCTGCGGCCCGGACCGCCCCGGCCGGTTCGACGGTGGCGAAAGCCGCCGCGTCCAAGCCTGCGGTGGCCAAGCCCGCCGCCGCGCCCGAGACGGCTGGCAAGCCCGCTGCTGCCGCGCCGCGCCGCAGCCCGCGCGCTCCGGCGAAACCGCCGGTGATGCCGGAGGCGGAGGAGTAATCTGCCCGCGATGCGGTCCCGGCCCTTTGGCGGGTCGGGCCGCGCTTGACACTTCCGGCCGCTGCCGCCAACGGTGCGCCTCATGTTTGATCTGCGCCCTGTTGGATATGTGATCGGCCTGCTGGTGACCATTCTGGGCGCCACCATGATGCTGCCCATGATCGCCGATCTCGCCGAGGGGCGTGGCGAATGGCACGTGTTTTTCCAAAGCGGGCTTTTGACCGTGCTGATCGGCGGCGGTATCGCGCTGAGCTGCATGAACGGCGTGGGCCAGGGGCTGACGATTCAGCAGACCTTCCTGCTGGCCTCGGGCGTCTGGGTGGCGCTGCCACTGTTCGGCGCGATCCCCTTCATCCTGGGCGAGACCGAGCTGCGCTTTGTCGATGCCTTCTTCGAGGCGATGTCGGGGATGACCACCACCGGCTCCACCGTGATCACCGGGCTTGAGAACCTGCCCAAGGGGATCCTCTTGTGGCGGGCGATCCTGCAATGGCTGGGCGGCATAGGTATCATCGTGGTGGCGATGGTCTTCCTGCCTGAGCTCAGGGTCGGGGGGATGCAGATCTTCCAGTCCGAAGCCTTTGACACGATGGGGAAAATCCTGCCGCGCGCCACGGCGATCGCGGGTCAGATATCAACCATCTACATCGGGCTGACGGTGGCCTGCATGCTGGCCTATCTGGGGCTTGGCATGTCGTTCTTCGATGCGCTGTCGCATGCGCTGACCACCTGTTCCACCGGCGGGTTTGCCAATTACGACAATTCCTTCGCCAATTTTTCCGGCCCGGCGGAATATGTCGCCTCGGTCTTCATGATCCTCGCGGCGCTGCCCTTCGTGCGCTATGTCCAGCTTCTGCACGGGGACGCCAAGCCGCTGTTCCGCGACAGCCAGATCTGGACCTTTCTGGCGATCATCGGCGTTCTCGTGCTGGTCACCACGCTGGTGCTGACCTCGATCTTCCCGCACCATTGGGAGCAGGCCTTTCGCGAGGCGCTCTTTAACATCACCTCGATCATCTCGGGCACCGGATACGCCAGCGTCGATTACATGACCTGGGGCAGCTTCCTGATCATGCTGTTCTTCTTCATCGGGCTGATCGGCGGCTGCGCCGGCTCGACCGCCTGTTCGGTCAAGATCTTCCGCTATCAGATCCTGTTTTCCTCGATCGCGGTGCAGATCCGCCGGATCCGCCAGCCGCATGGCATTTTCACGCCGCGGTTCCAGGGCCGTGCCGTCGGGGCGGATGTGCTCAGCTCGGTGATCTCCTTCTTCATGTTCTTCGTGGTCTCGCTGGGGATGTTCGCCTGGGCGCTGTCGCTGACCGGGCTCGACATGACCACTTCGATCACGGGGGCGGCGACGGCGCTGGCCAATATCGGCCCGGGGCTGGGCGACAAGATCGGGCCGGCGGGGAATTTCGCGGGGCTGAACGATCCGGCGAAATGGATTCTGGCGGCTGCCATGTTCGTCGGCCGGCTGGAGCTGATGGTGGTCTATACGGTGCTGACGCTGCGCTTCTGGCGCGCCTGAGCGGCGCTGGAGGCGGGCAGGGGGCAGAGGCGCCCCCGGCACATGAAAAAGCCCCGGCGCGGCGGCCGGGGCTTCGGGGTTTCACTGTCCAAAGTGAAAGGGGGCCGTTTACAGCCCCAGTTTTGCCAGAACGATGTCGTTGACCGCCTTCGGGTTGGCCTTGCCGCCGGTGACCTTCATCACCTGGCCGACGAACCAGCCGGCGAGTTTCGGGTTGGCCTGCGCCTTTTCGACCTGCGCCGGGTTGGCCGCGATCACCTCGTCCACCGCCGCCTCGATGGCGCCGGTGTCGGTCACCTGCTTCATGCCGCGCGCCTCGACGATCGCCGCCGGATCGCCGCCTTCGGTATAGACGATCTCGAACAGATCCTTGGCGATCTTGCCCGAGATGTCGCCCTTGGCGATCAGATCGACGATGCCGCCCAGCTGCGCCGGGGTGACCGGGCTGGTGGTGATGTCGTGGTCGTCTTTCTTCAGCCGGCCGAACAGTTCGTTGATCACCCAGTTCGCCGCCATCTTGCCATCGCGGCCCTCGGCGACCGCTTCGAAATAGGCGGCGGTCTCGACCTCGGCGGTGAGCACCGAGGCGTCGTAATCGGTCAGGCCGAAGTCAGCCATGTAACGGGCCTTGCGCGCATCCGGCAGTTCGGGAAGCGAGGCCTTGATGTCGTCGACCCAGGCCTGTTCGATTTCCAGCGGCAGCAGGTCGGGATCGGGGAAGTAGCGGTAATCATGCGCCTCTTCCTTCGACCGCATCGAGCGGGTCTCGTTCTTGTCCGGATCGTAGAGCCGGGTTTCCTGATCGACCTTGCCACCCTCTTCGAGGATCTTGATCTGGCGCCGCGCCTCATATTCGATCGCCGCCTGGATGAACCGCATGGAGTTCATGTTCTTGATCTCGCAGCGGGTGCCGAGGTGGCTGAAATCCTGGGTCTCCTGATAGCGCTCGTAATCGCCCGGCCGGCAGACCGAGACGTTGACGTCGGCGCGCAGGTTGCCGTTCTGCATGTTGCCGTCGCAGGTGCCGAGATAGCGCAGGATCTGGCGCAGCTTGCCGACATAGGCCGCCGCTTCCTCGGGGCCACGGATATCCGGGCGCGAGACGATTTCCATCAGCGCGACGCCGGTGCGGTTGAGGTCGACGAAGGACATGTTCGGATCCATGTCGTGGATCGACTTGCCGGCGTCCTGTTCCAGGTGGATGCGTTCGATCCGGACCTTGCGGGCGATGCCCGGGCCCATGTCGACGATGACTTCGCCTTCGCCCACGATCGGGTGATAGAGCTGGCTGATCTGATAGCCCTGCGGCAAGTCGGGATAGAAATAGTTCTTGCGGTCAAACGCGCTCATCAGGTTGATCTCGGCCTTCAGGCCCAGCCCGGTGCGCACCGCCTGTTCGACACAGAATTCGTTGATCACCGGCAGCATGCCGGGCATCGCCGCATCGACGAAGGAGACGTTCGAGTTCGGCTCCGCCCCGAATTGGGTGGAGGCGCCGGAGAAGAGTTTCGACTTGGAGCTGACCTGGGCGTGGATTTCCATCCCGATCACCAGCTCCCAATCGTATTTCGCCCCGGCGATCACCTTGGGCTTGGGGGTCTCGAATGTCAGATCCAGCATGTGCCTCGTCTCCGCAGAATACCGGCTTGCGTTCTAGGGCAGAGCGCCGGGCGGAGCAAGGGCTTCAGGCGCCGGGGGCGATGATCGGCCCTTCGGGGGTGAAGGTGATGCGCAGCCCGTGATCGAGATCGTCGCGGAATTGCTCGGCGATGGCGCGCAGCGCATCGGCCTGGCCACGGGCGGCGAACCGGCGGGGAGAGCCGACGCGGGCGTTGTTGTCAAAGCCCTGCGCCGCATGGGCCCAGACCAGCGGGTGCAATTCGCTCAGGTGGTCGCGGATCAGCCAAGAGGCGCAGGCGGCGATGCGCCTGCGCGGCGCGCCGCCGTCATCGCGGCGCAGGGTGACGGCGCAATAGGCGGCCAGCAGGTTGATCATCGCCTGATCGGGGCGGCGGGTGACGATATCCTGCAACCCGTCGATGAAGAAATCCGTATCGACCTGCGTCAGCGCCTGCGGATCCCGGGCGATGGCATCGAACATGACCCAGGCATAGCCGCCAGCGCCCCAGGTCGGCTGGCTGCGCGCGGCGGTGCGGCGGGCCTCCAATTCAAGTTCGCCATAGGAGCCGGCGCGGCTGGGCAGCAGATGCAACCCCAGGGCGCGGAACGGCTGGGCGTTGCGCGGGTCGAGGTTGATCAGCGCCGCATAGGCATCGGCGATCTCGCCGGTGCGGCCATGGCGGGCGGCCAGCAGCGCGCAGCGCGCAGCGGCCAGCGCCGGGCTGGTCTCGGTCTCGGCGGTGAAGGGGGCCAGCAGATGGGCGGCGCGATCGAAATGGGCGGCGCAGCGGTGGCGGTTCAACTTGGGCAGCGCCTGCGGCTCGCCGGTGCCGCGCCAGGCCCAGCCGATGTCGATATGGGCCTGCGCCAGCACCAGGTTGACATAGGGATCGTGACGATGGTCCTGCCGCATCGCCTCGAGCGCCATGATGCCGTCGAGCAGGGCGCGATCGTTCGTCTTGCGACCCTTGCCGTCGGCCAGCGCCTCTTCGACCGCCAGCACCACGTCGGACCGCGCGCCATAGGACAGGTGATCGGCCAAGGGCGTGCCGCCGGGGGTCAGGGCGCGGGCCTGGTCCACCGCGCGCAGCGCCTGGGCCAGTTCCTCCCACCGGTCCTGACGGGCGAGGAACAGGCCTTGGTCGCGACTGTCGCGGGCGGCCTCATCCTCGGGGCTGAGATCGCGCACCGGGATGTCGAGCAGATCCTCGGGCACCGCGGCGGCCTGGGGCGCGAGGCCCTGCCGGAGGCGGGCCATGGTCTGGCCAAAGAGTTTGGATGGCAGCGCGCCGAGGGCGCGGCGGGGGGTATTGAGCATTTTTGGTCCGGGCAGAAAGTCTTCGGAATAGATGCGAACCTGATGCGCCATTGGGGCGCAAATGGGGCGGCTCTGCGGTCTTTCCGGCCAGGCTTTGCGGTTTTTGGGCGGCATTGTTTACCGTCCCGCGCCCTCTGGGTTGGAAACGGCGGGGCGCGCCGCGATTGTTGACGCGGCGGCCCCGGGGGCGGCGGATAACTGCCGGTTAAAAAACGGTAAAGTGGTGCCGCTCGACCTTGAGGCCATGGGCGGAGAGCGCGGTTTCCAAGGCGCCGTGGGGCGGCAGCGACTCATGCGGGAGCTGGAGCCGACGCCCCGATTTCAGCATCAGCCGCACCCGGACCGAGAAATCCCAGCGGGTGTCCATGCGGATATGGTCGATCTCGGACAGCGCCACTTCGCCCCGGTGCCTGCCGCGCCACCAATGGAAGGTGGTGGCGTCGATCTCCAGCCCGGCGTCGGGGTTCCGGATCAGCTCCCAGAGCGCCGGCAGGGTGGGCAGTGCCAGCAGCACCATCAGCCACCAGAGCGCGTCGAGAAACAGATAGGCGGCGATCAGCACCAGATAGACCACCGCCAGACTGACAATCAGCCGGGCCGAGCGCGCCCGTTGATGAAAGCGGAAGGCGGCCTCAGCGCCCACCGGAGACATCGAGCGTCGTTCCGGTAACGTAGGACGCGCGATCAGACAGCAGATAGAGGATCGCCTCGGCCACTTCCTCGGCCGATCCGGTGCGGCCCATCGGCACCCCGCCGCTCAGCCGCTCGGGCCTGCCGGGATCGCCGGCCTTGGCGTGAATGCCGGTGTCGATCAGCCCCGGGCGCACCGCGTTGACGCGGATATCGTCGCGCGCCACCTCTTCGGCCAACCCCTTGGTGAAAATGTCGATGGCGGCCTTGGAGGCGGCGTAATCAACGAAGGTATTGGCCGATCCCAGCCGCGCGGCGGCGGAGGAGACATTGACGATCACCCCGCCGTCGCCCTGCGCCTGCATCCGCAGCACCGCCTGTTTCGCCACCAGGAAGGGGGCGATCACGTTGATGTCGAAGGTGCGGCGCAGCCGGGCGTGATCCATCTCCACGACCTGGGCGATGGGTTCGTTGATGCCGGCATTGTTCACCAGCGCGTCGAGCTGGCCGAAGTCGCGGTCTAGCCGCGCGAACATCTCGTCGATCGCCTCGGGCTCGGCCAGGTCGGCTTGCAGGATCAGCGCCCGGGCGCCGGTGGCGCGGACGTCGGCCGCCACCGCCTCGACCCCCTCGCGGTCGGAACGATAGTTCAGCGCCAGATCATAGCCGCGCTCGGCCGCCAGCCGGGCGGTGGCGGCGCCGATGCCGGCACTGGCGCCGGTGATCAGCAGGGTGGGACGCGACATGGCTCAGGCCCCCCGGATGCGGCTGATCATCTCCGAGGTGTCGCGGGAGAGATCAGGAGTGGCGGCGATACGGTCCAGCTCGACCGCGATCTTGGCCTGGCGCGCGGGGTCATAGCGCTTCCAGGTCTGGAAGGCGGTGCACATCCGTGCCGTGGTTTGCGGGTTCAGCGGGTCGAGCCGGATCAGCCAGTCGGCCAGCAGCTGATAGCCGGCGCCGGTCGCATCGTGGAAACCCGCGTGATTGGCCGTGAGCGCGCCGAAGAGGGCGCGGAAGCGGTTGGGGTTCTTCCAGTTGAAATCCGGATGTTCGGTCAGCGCCTGCGCCACCGATACCGCGCGCTCCGGCGTGGCTTCGGCGATCTGCAGCATGAACCATTTGTCGATCACCAGCCGGTCATCCTTCCAGCGGTCATAGAAGGCCGCAAGCTCGGCCTCTCCCTGACCGGCCTGCAGCAGGCAGGAGAGCGCGGTGAGCGCCAGGGTCATGTTGTCCGCCGCCGTGTAGAGCGCCGAGGCGCGCGCGCCGCCGTCACGCCGGGTGATCAGCCGCAGCAGGGCGCCGGCCAGCGCCCGCTTGCCGGATTGCTCGGCATCAGGCCGATAGGGATCGGTGACCTGATTGGCCTCGTAAAGCTCCTCCAGCAGCGGCCCCAGCGCCTGGGCCTGGGCGTCGCGCAGATGTTCCACCGCCTGCCAGATCGCCATCGGATCGGGCGTGATGCCGCGATCGGCCAGCAGCCCCGCCAGTTCCGCCTGACCGGGCAGGCCCAGCATCAGGGCGCGATAGGCCGGGTCGAGCGTGTCGTCGCGCATCAGCGAGCGCAGACCGTCGAGGTAATCGGCATCGGGTTCTCCCGCGCCGGTCGCCATCTGCAGCAGCGTATCCTGCGCCAGGGCGCGGCCGGCCTCCCAGCGGTTGAAGGGATCGGTGTCATGCGCCAGCAGGAAGGCGCGTTCGGTATTGGTGCTTTCCCGTTCGAGGATCACCGGGGCGGAGAAGCCGCGCAGGATCGAGGGGACGGGACGCGCCGGCAGCCCGTCGAAGCTGAAGCTCTGCTTGGCTTCCGTCATCTCCAGCACGGTGGTTTCCTGCAGCTCGTCGCCATTGGGGCCGATCAGCCCGACGGCGATCGGGAGCACCTGCGGCAGCTTTTCGGGTTGGCCGGGGGTGGGCAGGGTGGTCTGTTCGAAATTGAGTGTATAGGTGCCCTCGGCCCAATCCTCGGTCACCTTGACCCGTGGGGTGCCCGATTGCGAATACCAGCGCTTGAACTGGGTCAGGTCGCGCCCGGTGACGTCTTCGAAGACCTTTAGCCAATCCTCGATGGTGCAGGCCTGGCCGTCATGGCGCGCGAAATAGAGATCCAGCGCCTCTGCATAGGCGGCGTCCCCCACGAGGCGCTTGAGCATGCCGATCACCTCGGCGCCCTTCTCATAGACGGTGGCGGTGTAGAAGTTGTTGATCTCCTGGAAGCTTTCGGGGCGCACCGGGTGCGACAGCGGGCCGTTGTCCTCGGGGAACTGGCGGGTGCGCAGGTCGATCACGTCATGGATGCGCTTGACCGGGGCAGAGCGCATGTCGGCGGTGAACTGGCTGTCGCGGAAGACCGTCAGCCCCTCTTTCAGACAGAGCTGGAACCAGTCGCGGCAGGTGATCCGGTCGCCGGTCCAGTTGTGGAAATATTCATGCGCGATGATCGCCTCGATCCGCTCGAAATTCATGTCGGTCGAAGTGTCGGGAGAGGCCAGAACGCAGGAGGAGTTGAAGATGTTCAGCCCCTTGTTCTCCATCGCGCCCATGTTGAAATCATCGACCGCCACGATGTTGAAGACCTTGAGGTCATATTCGCGGCCATAGCTGTCCTCGTCCCATTTCATCGACTTCTTCAGCGCTTCCATGCCGAAGGCGGTCTTGTGTTCGTCGCCCGGACGCACCCAGAGCTTCAGCGCCACCGGCTGACCGGAAACGGTGGTGAATGTGTCCTCGGTCGCCACCAGATCGCCCGCGACCAGCGCGAAAAGATAGGCGGGCTTGGGCCAGGGATCGTGCCATTCGGCCCAGCCGGCACCTTGCCCCTTGGGGTTGCCGTTCGACAGCAGCACCGGCAGATCGCCGTTGATCCGCACGGTGAAGGTGGACATCACGTCGGGGCGGTCGGGGTAATAGGTGATCTTGCGAAAGCCCTCGGCCTCGCATTGGGTGCAATACATGCCGTTCGACATATAAAGCCCTTCCAGCGCCGTGTTGCCCGCCGGGTCGATCTCGACCTCAGCCTCCCAGACAAAGGGCGCATCGGGGGCGGTGGCGGTCAGCCCCTCGGGCGTCACCTGCGGCGCGATCTCGGCGCCGTCAATGGTGGCGCGGATCAGCTTCAGCTTTTCGCCATGCAGGAAAAAGGTCCGGTCCGTGGTCTCGGGGTTCGGGCTGAACGCGATGCGAGAGGTCACCCGGGTGGCATGCGGCGCCAGATCGAAGGTCAGGTGCACCGAGTCGACCACATAGCCGAAGGGTTTGTAATCCTTGAGATAAACGGTTTCCGGGGCGGCGTCGCGCATGGCATTCCCTCTTGCTTGATCGGGCCCGACGTTAGGCCGTGCCCCGGCCTGCCGCAAGTCACCGGATTGAGACAAGTGAGACGGCTCGGGTTTTCCCGGTTCGGTTTGAAACTGCTTTCCGCAAAATCGGTAAAATCGCCTGACCGGATTTGTTGCCGATAGGAAACTTCTGCCCTAGACAGTGGACAACCCCCGTTTCAGCAGGAGACACGACGAATGGTGGAGAGAGTGGAACGCAGCGGGCTGCAAGTGGCCGCGGAACTGGCGAGCTTCATCGAGGGGCAGGCGCTACCCGAGACCGGGGTGGAGCCCGCCATCTTCTGGGACGGGCTGGCGCGGATGGTGGCGGAGCTGGGTCCGAAGAACCGGGAGTTTCTGGCGATCCGCGACGATATCCAAGGCAAGATCGACGCCTGGCACATGGCCCGGCGCGGCCAGCCGCATGACGCGGCGGCCTATGAGGCCTTCTTGCGCGAGATCGGTTATCTGCTGCCCGAGGGGGAGGATTTCGCCATCGACATCAAGGGCGTCGATCCCGAGATCGCCACGATCCCCGGGCCGCAACTGGTGGTGCCGATCACCAACGCGCGTTTCGCCCTGAACGCGGCGAATGCGCGCTGGGGGTCGCTCTATGATGCGCTCTATGGCACTGATGCGCTGGGTGATCTGCCGGCGGCGGGCGGCTATGACAGCGCGCGGGGCGCGCGGGTGATCGCCTGGGCCAAGGCGCATCTGGACAGGGCCTTGCCGCTGAAGGGCGGAAGCTGGGCGGAGGTGACCGGCATCGACCAGGACAAGGCCGGTGTGATCCTGACCACCGAGACCGGCGAGCTGCGCCTTGCCAAGCCCGCGCAATATTCCGGGCGGACGGCGGACCGGTCTGAATATCTGTTCTCCTGCAATGGCTTGCATATCCGGGTCGTGATCGACCCCGAGACGCCCGTGGGCCGCGATGATCCGGCGGGGATCTGTGATGTGATCCTTGAATCCGCCGTCTCCACCATCATGGATTGCGAGGACAGCGTTGCCGCGGTCGATGCCGAGGACAAGGTGCTGGCCTATTCCAACTGGCTGGGCCTGATGAGGGGCGATCTGAAGGAAAGCGTCACCAAGGGCGGCAAGACTTTCGACCGGGTGCTGGCGCAGGATGTGGAATTCGTGGCGCCCAATGGCATGCCGATCGTGCTCAAGGGCCGGTCGCTGATGCTGGTGCGCAACGTTGGCCACCTGATGACCAACCCGGCCATCCTGGACGCCGAGGGCGGCGAGATCCCCGAAGGGCTGCTGGATGCGCTCTGCACCGTGATGATCGCCATGCACGATCTGCACAAGCCCTCGGGCAATTCGGTGCATGGGTCGGTCTATGTGGTGAAACCCAAGATGCACGGCCCGGCCGAGGTCGCCTTCGCCGTCGAGATCTTCGATATGGTCGAGGATATCCTCGGCCTGCCGCGCAATACCGTCAAGATCGGCATCATGGACGAGGAACGGCGCACCAGCGTCAACCTCAAGGCCTGCATCCGGGCGGCGAAATCGCGGGTGGCCTTTATCAATACCGGTTTCCTGGATCGGACGGGGGATGAAATCCACACCTCGATGGAGGCGGGGCCGATGCTGCCGAAGGGCGAGATGAAGTCGACCCCCTGGATCGCCTCTTACGAGGATCGCAATGTCGATATCGGCCTGGCCTGCGGGTTGCAGGGCAAGGCGCAGATCGGCAAGGGGATGTGGGCGATGCCCGACAGGATGGCCGATATGCTGGTGGCCAAGATCGGTCACCCGCAGGCCGGCGCCAATTGCGCCTGGGTGCCGTCGCCCACCGCCGCCACGCTGCACGCGACGCATTATCACCTGGTCGATGTCTTCGCCCGTCAGGACGAGATCGCCAAGGGCGGCCCGCGCGGGACGCTCGCCGATCTGCTGACCATCCCGGTGATGGAAGGCCGCAACCTGAGTGATGAGGAGATCACGCGGGAGATCGAGAACAACGCGCAGGGCATCCTTGGCTATGTGGTGCGCTGGGTCGATCAGGGGGTGGGCTGTTCCAAGGTGCCCGATATCCATGATGTCGGGCTGATGGAGGATCGCGCCACCTGTCGGATCTCCAGCCAGGCGCTTGCCAATTGGCTCTATCACGGGGTGATCGGCGAGGATCAGGTGATGGCGGCGATGCGCAAGATGGCCGCCGTGGTCGACCGGCAGAACCAGGGCGATCCGGCCTATAGCCCGATGGCGCCGGGCTGCGATGACATCGCCTTCCAGGCCGCCTGCGATCTGGTCTTCAGGGGGCGGGTGCAACCTTCGGGCTATACCGAGCCGGTGCTGCACCGCCGCCGGCTTGAGTTGAAGAGGGCGCGCGGCTGACAGGCCGCCGCTCGCGGCCCGCGCGTCACAGCGCCGGGCGGGCCGCGCCGCTGCCGTACCAGCCGCCCACCGCGCGCTCAAAGGCCATGGCGGCCTGGAACACGGTCGCGTCGCGATAGGTGGGGCCGACGATCTGCATCCCCGTCGGCACACCGCTTTTGCCAAAGCCTGTCGGCACCTGCAGCACCGGGCAGCGGCTCAGCATGTTGAAGGGCGTGGTCAGCGTCCAGCCGAGTTCCGGACGCACCGGGGTGCCGTCGATCTCAAGCGTGCTCTGGTCGTAGTCGGCCGGCACCGCCGGCAGGGCGGTGGTGGGGCAGATCAGCACGTTATAGGTTTCCAGCAGGGGGCCGAGCCGGGCATAGGCGGCATTGGCGATCTCCAGCGCCTCGACGAATTGCGCCACGGTGCTGTCGCGCGATCGGGTCGCGAAGTCGCGGCAATAGGCGGTCATCTGGTCGCCATGCTCGGCCAACAGCCCGGCGAGCGATCCACCCAGCACATGCGACAGGTGCGCCCAGCAGGCGCGCTGAACCTCATCGCCCCAGCCGATGTCGATCTCATCGACCGTGGCGCCCAGATCGCGGAAAATTTGCGCGGCGGCGCGGGTGTTGGCCTGTACCTCCTCGGTGACGGTATAGCTGCCCAGATCCATCGACAGCGCGATGCGCCAGCCCTTGAGATCGGGATAGTCCGCCGGCAGCACCAGCTTGGGATAGAGCGTGGCGATATCGCGGGGCGAGGGGCCGCACATCACGTTCTGCAGCAGGATCGCATCCGACACGCTGCGCGCCAAGGGGCCGGTGTGGCAGTAGAAGTCCAGATTGAAGGGGGCGTCATCGGGGTTGCGCCCATAGGGCGGCTTGTAGCCCACCAGCCCGCAGCAGGACGAGGGGATGCGGATCGACCCGCCGATGTCGGAGCCGGTGGCGAGCGTGGTCATCCCCGCCGCCAGCGCCGCCGCAGATCCGCCGGAGGAGCCGCCGGGGGTATAGTCCGGGTTCCAGGGGTTTCGGGTGACGCCCCAAAGCCGGCTCCAGGTCACCGCGCCGCAGGAGAATTCCGGCGTCGTGGTCCGGGCGTGGACGATGCCGCCCTCGGCCAGGATGCGTTCGTTGTTGACCGAGGTCTCCTCGGGCACGAAGTCCCGGGTGATGAGAGAGCCATAGGTGGTGCGCTTGCCGGCGATATGGCTTTCGTCCTTGGCCGCCACCGTCAACCCGTCGAGCGCGCCCTTTGGGGTGCCTCTGGCCCAGCGGTCGGCCGCGGCGCGGGCAGCCTCGCGCGCCTCGTCGAAATAGCAATCGGTAAAGGCGTTGACCGGATCGCGCACCGCCTCGGCCCGGGCGATCTGCGCATCGAGCAATTCCAGCGGCGACAGGCTCCTGTCGGCGAAGCGCCGCAAGGCCTCGGTGGCGGTCATATAGATCAGATCGTCGCTCATCGCCGAGGCCTTTCAGGGACGGGGCGCAGGGGATGGACCGGATGGGTGCCTGGTCAATCGGTCAAAGGTCCCTCCCCCGGACCGGGGGAGGGACAGGAGGGGCCAAGCCCTGTCAGCTCAGGGGTGTCACCCCCGCGCGGTCACTTCTGCAGATCGGTCCAGATCCGGGTATAGAGCTTCTGCACCTCGGGCGGGCAGGTCGGCAGGAAGTGGCCGGCCGATTTCAGCTCTTCCGGGATGACGATCTCACGCGCGGTCTTCATGTCCTCCGGCATGAATGCTTCCGATCCCTTGATGCCGTTGGCATAGCGGGCGAATTTCGAGATCAGCGCGGCGTTTTCCGGCTCCATGATGAAATTCATGAACTTCTTGCCGGCTTCGGGGTTCTTGGCGTCCTTCAGCAGCGCGACCGAGTCCATCCAGACCACATAGCCCTCCTTCGGATAGCCATAGTGGACCGCCGGGTTCTCAAGCCGCATGCGGAAGGTCGAGCCGTTCCAGTTCACCCCGGCCCAGAGATCCTCTTTGACGAATTTCTCGATATTGCCGTAATCCATGCCAAGCCAGCTCTTCTTGGCTTCCATCAGGCCGGTGTGCACCTTCTTGAGGATCTCCTTGTCGTCGGTGCAGGGCTGGCCGCCGTAATACATGATCGCCAGGCCCATCACGTCGCCCATTTCGGGCACCACGTTGATCTTGCCCTTCAGCTCTTCCGGCGGGTCGAGGAAGATGGCCGAGGTGTCGATATCGCCGCTGTAGTATTTGGTGTTCACCACGATGCCGGTGGTGCCCCATTGCCACGGCACGGTATAGTGGCGGCCCGGATCCCAAGCGACGTTGACCCACATCGGGTCCATGTTCTTGAAGTTCTCCATCTGGTCGGGGCGGGCCTCGGCCAGCAGGCCCTCCTGGATCCAGAGCGGCACATAGCCGGCCGAGGGCACCACCAGGTCGAAGCCATGGCCGCCGGCCTTGATCTTGGCGAGCGCGGTGTCGTTGCTGTCGAAATCGGTGACGACGACCTTGATGCCGGTCTCCTTCTCGAATTTCTCCAGCAGTTCGGGGCTGGTGTAGTTGCCCCAGTTATAGAGGTTCAGCTCTTCCGCCGAGGCGGCGGCAGCGGCCATCGCCAGGACAGAGGCTGCGGCAAACAGACGTTTCATGGGTTCATGTCTCCTTGTTGGGTGTCTGTTGTTGGTCCCGGATTCTTGATTGCCCGGTTGGAGTCGGTGAAAGCAGAGTATCAGCGCCGTTCCCGGCTGACCCAGAAAAACAGCGAGACCAGGAGCGCGCCTGCAACGAGGATCACGGTCGAGATCGCGTTGACCTCGGGCGTCACCACCCGGCGGAGCTGGCCTAGCATATAGGTCGGGATGGTATCCTGACCGGCGGATTTGACGAATTCGGTGATCACCACGTCATCCATCGAGATCACGAAGGCCAGCATCATGCCGGCGATGATGCCGGGCCAGATCTGCGGCAGGGTGATCCGCAGGAACACTTTCATCGGCGGTGCATAGAGATCGCGGGCGGCGATCTCCAGCGTGTTGTCCATGGTTTCCAGCCGGGCCCGGATCGGCAGATAGGCGAAGGGCACGCAAAAGGCGGTATGGGCGGCGATCAGATAGATCATGCTGGTATAGCCGGTGGCGACCTTGATCCAGGCGAAGACGATCAGCAGCGCCACCGCGGTGACGATCTCGGGCACCATCAGCGGCTGGTTGATCAGCGCATAGATCATCGTCTTGCCGGGAAAGCGGCGGGTCCGGGTGGTGGCCAGCGCCGCCATGGTGGCGGCGACGGTGGCGATCCCGGCGGCGGTCAGCGCCAGATAGAGCGAGCGGATCGCGGCGTCGATCACCTCGCCGTTCTGGGCGGCCTGCATGTACCAGCGCAGCGAGAACCCCTCCCAGTTCGCCAGCGAGGTGCCGGCGTTGAAGGAATAGACCACCAGGATCAGGATCGGCGCGTAGAGCGTGACCATGGTGAAGAGCGCCACGATGGCGAAGCCGGGCAGGCTGCGCACCGAATAGCCGCGCGGGCCGCGGCGGGGGACGGCGGTGTCAGACATCGGTTTTCTCCTCACGCGAGGTGATGCGCACGTAGTAGATCAGCGCCACCATGACGATCGCCATCAGGGTGAAGGACAGGGCCGCGCCCAGCGGCCAGTTGCGACCGGCACCGAATTGCAGCTCGATCAGGTTGCCGAACATCAGGTTCTTGCCGCCGCCCAGCACCCGCGGCGTCACATAGGCGCCGAGGCAGGGGATGAAGACCAGGATCGAACCGGCGATGATGCCGGGCTTGATCATCGGCAGGATGACCCGGCGGAAGGCGGTCCAGCGCCCGGCGTAGAGGTCATGCGCCGCCTCGACCAGCCGGAAGTCGAGCTTTTCGACCGCGGCGTAGACCGGCAGCACCATCAGCGGCAGGTAGACATAGGTCATGCCGAAGCCGATGGCGAAATCGGTGAACATCATCTGGATCGGCGCGTCGATGATGTGCAGGAACATCAGTACGTTGTTGATCACCCCCTCGGCGCGGATCAGCTCCTGAATGGCGATGGTGCGGACCAGCAGGTTGGTCCAGAACGGCACGGTGATCAGAAATAGCCAGAGTTCGCGCTTGCCGCGCGGGCGGGTGGCAACGAACCAGGCAGTGGGCACGCCGAAGATCAGCGTCAGTACCGTGGTCACCATCGACAGTTTCAGCGACCGCCAGAAGATCGACAGATGGGCATCGGCCCAGGTCATGTTGTCGTCGAAGATGTCGCGCTGCATCAGCACGCCGGTCCAGCCCTCGGTCGAGAACTGCCATTTGACGTTGCCGTAATCGCCAGGCGTCAGGAAGGAATAGACGACCATCACCAGCAGCGGCGCCGCCGCGAAGAAGGTGATGATCAGGATCGCCGGCAGCGACAGCAGCCAGCGGGTGCGGGTATCGGCCTGCTCAAGCTCGTGCTCCAGAGCGCCGGGGGCGAGCGGGGTGTCGGGCGCCTGTGCCATGGGTCAATCCCTCAGCACGGTGACGGCACCCGGGGCGATGCTGAGCGCAGCCTCGGCCCCCTGCAGCATGCCGGCGCCGTCATCGGCCGGCGTGTTGGCCATCTTGGCCTTGAACAGTTCGCCCGTCGCCAGCCGCAGATGCACGGTGGTCGCCTCGCCGGAATAGACCACGTTCGAGATGGTGGCCGGCAGTTCGCCCTCGGCGGCGGTGCCCATGCGGACCAGCCCGTGTTCCGGTCGCACCAGAATGCTGACCTCGCCATCGGTGACACCCTGGGGCGGGGTGGCGGCGAAAGCGGGGCCGCCGGCCTTGAGCCGGACCGCGCCGCCCGACAGCTCGGCATCGAGGAAGTTCGATTCGCCGATGAAGTTGGCGACGAAGCGTTCGGCGGGGCGTTCGTAGATCTCGCGCGGGGTGCCGACCTGCAGGATTTTGCCGGCGCTCATCACCGCGATGCGGTCGGACATGGTCAGCGCCTCTTCCTGGTCGTGGGTGACGAAGATGAAGGTGATCCCGGTCTCGTGCTGCAGGCGCTTCAGCTCGATCTGCATGTCGCGGCGCAGCTTGAGGTCGAGCGCGCTGAGCGGCTCGTCCAGCAGCAGAACCTCGGGTTGCGGCGCCAGGGCGCGGGCGAGGGCGACGCGCTGCTGCTGACCACCGGAGATTTCCGAGGTCCGCCGCGCCTTCAGATGCTCCATCTGCACCAGTTTCAGCATGTCATAGACGGTGGTCTGGATTTCGCCCTTGGACTTGCCCAGCATCTCGAGCCCGAAGGCGATGTTGTTGGCCACGCTCATGTGCGGGAAGAGCGCATAGTTCTGGAACACCGTGTTCACCGGCCGCTGGTTCGGCGGCAGCCGGGAGATGTCGCGCCCGCCGAGGTAAAGCGCCCCCATGGTGGGCGGCTCGAACCCGGCGATCACCCGCAAAAGCGTGGTCTTGCCGCAGCCCGAGGGGCCGAGCAGGGTGA
Source organism: Pseudodonghicola sp. (assembly GCF_048268305.1). Lineage (NCBI taxonomy): Bacteria > Pseudomonadati > Pseudomonadota > Alphaproteobacteria > Rhodobacterales > Paracoccaceae > Pseudodonghicola > Pseudodonghicola sp. The sequence goes on along the minus strand of NZ_JBLWVT010000003.1, from coordinate 339,169 downwards.
AGAACTCGTTGCGGCCGATCGACACTGACACGTCGTCGAGCGCGCGTACCTCGTCGTCACCGCCTTGGAAAATCTTCGAGATGCGATCCACCCTGACAGCGACATTCTCGTCGCTGTCAGGGCCGGGCATCGACTGGGTTTGGTGCTGCATGATGTGTTTTCCCTGTCAGCTTTTTGTATGCGGTCGCTCAATGCGCCGCGTATTTTGATCAAACGCTACAGGGTGAGGGACGTTTGGCAAGCCCCTTGTTTTCGCGTTTTAAGGCTGGGGGGCGATTTCGGGGGGAACGGTGAAACTTTGATCAAATGACTGCAGGTATACGTGCGGGGATGGCCATTTGGGGGAAACACCCTGTTTTCAGGCAGGTCGCTGCCGCATTGCTTGACAACTGTTCAGCCTCAACATTTGATCAATTTGCGCCTGTAGAGGCCAGAAAAATAAACAGTCGTACCGGAGAAACCGGAACGGGACCGCGCAACAGGGAAGGGATCATAGATGGCAACTGCCAGCCTAATAATCGACAACGCCAGGGTGCTGACCATGGACCCGGATCATCCCAGGGCCGAGGCCGTGGCGATTGCGGGGAACCGAATCCTCGCCGTCGGGTCGGCGGCGGAGATCGCCGCGCTCGCCGGGCCGGATACCCGCCGAATCGATGCCGAAGGCGCCACCGTCCTGCCCGGGATGACCGAGGCGCATCTGCATGTCTTTTCCGGCGCCGCCGGCCTCAGCCAGCTTCAACTGGCGCAGGTTCACGGGCTGGAGGCGCTGCGCGAGGCGCTGGCCGGATATGCGGCGAACAATCCTGACGCCACGCTGCTGATCTGCAAGGCGGCGGACTATAATCTCTTCGGGCCGGGCGTCTCGACCACCCGGCAGATGCTGGATCAGGCGATGGCGGATCGGCCGGTGATCCTGATCTCCGGCGATCACCACACCGCCTGGGCCAATACCGCGGCGCTCGAGATGGCGGGCATCCTGCAGGGGGCCGAGACTGCGGTGGGGACCGAGGTGGTGATGGGCGAAGATGGCACCGCCACCGGCGAGCTGCGCGAATTCGACGCCTATATGCTGGTCATGCGTCATCGCAACGGCGGCGGGCGTGAGAATCTGGGCATGACCGGCAGTGAGCCGGATGTCGAGGTCGCGCCCGAGCAATGGGAGGAAGACCTTGAGACCATGCGCCGGGGGCTGGCCTATTGCGCCTCCTTCGGCTTCACCTCGCTGCACAATATGGATGGCAACGTCTATCAGCTCAAACTGCTGCGCGAACTGGAAAACCGGGGGGAACTGATCTGCCGGATCGAGGTGCCGTTTCATCTGACCCCCGGCATGACCGCCGAGGCGCTGGAAACCGCCAGCCAGATGACGGCGGAGTTCAATTCCGACCGGCTGCGCTCGGGGCGGGTAAAGATGTTCATGGATGGGGTGATCGACAGCGGCACCGCCGTGATGATCGAGGATTACGCCGATCAACCCGGCTGGAAGGGGGAGCCGCTGCATCAGCCGGATGTGTTCAACGCCATCTGCACCGAGGCGGACAAGCGCGGTCTGCAAATCTCGGTCCATGCCATCGGCGATGGCGCGGTGCGCCGGGTGCTCGACGGTTATGAGGCGGCGCAGAAGGTCAATGGCCCCCGCGATTCCCGCCACCGGATCGAACATATCGAGGTGATCCACCCCGATGACATTCCCCGGGTGAAGGAGCTGGGGGTGATCTACTCCATGCAGCCGTCGCATCCGCCAGGGGCGATGGATTTCCCGCTGCTGCCCTGGGCCGCCAAGGTGGGCGAGGCGCGCTGGCCCTATGCCTTCCCGCTGGGGGCGTTGCGCGATCTGGGGGTGCCGATCTGTTTCGCTTCGGACTGGCCGGTGGCCGATATCGACCCGATGCGCAGCGTGCAGGCGGCGATCACCCGCAAGCCCTGGCGCGAAGGCGATCCGGACAATAGCGTTGGTCTGCAGGATGCGCTGAATTACTATACCTATGGCGGCGCCTACGCGGGCTTTGACGAGGGGCGGCTGGGCAGTCTGAAGCCGGGAATGCTGGCCGATATCGTGGTGATGGATCGCGATGTCGAGGCCTTGGCGCCGGAGGAGGTCGGCGCGGCCCATGCCGCTGTGACGATTTGCGATGGCGCGGTGATCTGGCAGGCCTGAGGCCTGCCGGAACCGAAGCTGGGGAGACGAGCTATGCGCAATGTAACGCTGGCGGCGACGCAGTTCGCCTGCAGTTGGGATATCGACGACAATATCGCCCGGGCCGAGGCGCTGGTGCGCGCCGCCGCCGGGGAGGGTGCCCAGATCATCCTGCTGCAGGAGCTGTTCGAGACGCCCTATTTCTGCATCGACCAGCAGCCGCGCCATTTCGCCCTGGCCCGCGCGACCGGGGAAAGCCGGGTCGTCTCCCACTTCCGCGCGCTGGCGAAGGAGCTGGGCGTGGTTCTGCCAATCTCCTTCTTCGAAAAGGCGGGGCAGGCGTTCTACAATTCGCTGGTGGTGGCCGATGCCGATGGGGCCCTCGTGCAAAACTATCGCAAGACCCATATCCCGCAGAACCCGGGGTACGAGGAGAAGTTCTATTTCTCTCCGGGCGATACCGGGTTCGGGGTGGTCGAGACGCGGTTCGGCCGGATCGGCTGCGGCATTTGTTGGGATCAGTGGTTTCCGGAAACCGCGCGGTCCCTGGCGCTGCTGGGGGCGGAGGTGCTGCTCTTCCCCACCGCCATCGGATCGGAGCCGGCGGACCCCAGTTATGACAGCGCGGCGCATTGGCGGCGCACCATGCAGGGGCACGCGGCGGCCAATATCATGCCGCTGATCGCCTCGAACCGCATCGGGACGGAGCGGGAGGGGGAGCGCGAAATCACCTTCTATGGCACCTCTTTCATCGCTGGCCCGACGGGGGAAATTCTGGTCGATGCCGACCGGCAGAGCCAGACACATCTGATCGCCACCGTCGATCTTGATGCCACCGCGGGCTTGCGCGAAACTTGGGGCCTGTTCCGCGATCGTCGCCCGGATCGTTATGGCGCGCTGATGACGCTCGACGGCGCGACGCGCCCACGCGGATAGGAGCAGGGGCGAGGGGCGAAAATCCCCCTCGCCGTGGCGCCCGCTTCGCTGTAATCAGGCGCGATGGATAAATCTGCTGAATTCGAGATCTTTCTGGTGGCCCTGCCGGGGCTGGAACCTGCGCTTCTGGACGAGGTGCGGGGCCTGGGCTTCGCCGGCGCCGCGCTGACCCCGGGCGGGGTGACCTGCCGTGGCGATTGGGCCGAGGTCTGGCGCGCCAACCTCTGGCTGCGGGGGGCCACCCGGGTGGTGGTGCGGATCGGCGAATTCCGCGCCTTTCACCTGGCCCAGCTCGACAAGCGGGCGCGCAAGTTTCCCTGGGGCGATTTCCTGCGCGCCGATGTGCCGCTGCGGGTCGAGGCGACCTGCAAGGCCTCGAAAATCTATCACGCCGGCGCCGCCACCCAGCGGGTGGAAAAGGCGATCGCCGAAGAGCTGGGCGCGCCGATCTCGGCCGAGGCCTCGCTGAGGGTGATGCTCAGGATCGAGGATAACCTCTGCACCTTCAGCATCGACGCGACCGGCGAGCCCCTGCACAAGCGCGGCCACAAGCAGGCGATGGGCAAGGCGCCCTTGCGCGAATCCATGGCGGCGCTGTTCCTGCGCCAATGCGGCTATACCGGGCGGGAAACGGTGGTGGATCCGATGTGCGGCTCGGGCACCTTCGTGATCGAGGCGGCAGAGATCGCCGCTGGCCTCGCCCCCGGAAGGTCGCGCCGCTTCGCCTTCGAGGATCTGGCGGGGTTCGATGCCGAGGCCTGGGCACGGATGCGGGCAAGCGCGGCAGAGCCGCAACGCATCCCGGCACAACGCTTCTATGGCTCCGACCGCGATGCCGGTGCTGTGCGGATGGCGAGCGAGAACGCCGAACGCGCCGGCGTGGCGGAATGGTGCAGCTTCACCCAGATGCCGTTCAGCGATCTGACCCCGCCCGAGGGCGCGCCGGGGCTGGTGATGGTCAACCCGCCCTATGGCGCCCGGATCGGCAACAAGAAATTGCTCTATGGGCTTTACGGCGCGCTGGGCGGTGTGCTGCGCGAACGGTTCGCGGGCTGGCGCGTCGGCGTGGTCACCAGCGAGGCGGGGCTCGCCAAGGCCTGCAACCTGCCGTTCGATCCGCCGGGGGCATTCGTGGCCCACGGCGGATTGAAGGTGCGGCTCTACCGCTGCACGTTGAGCTGACGGCTCAGGCCGCCACCCGGCGACGGGAGGCGGCGGCATCTGCCAGATCTTCCAGCACCGCGACGGTCTCCTCCCAGCCGAGGCAGCCGTCGGTGATGCTCTGCCCATAGGTCAGCGGCTCGCCCGGCACCAGCGTCTGGGCGCCGGCGACCAGGTTGCTTTCGATCATCATGCCGCGCACCCGGCTGTTGCCCGCGCGGATCTGCTCGGCCACGTCATGGGCCACGGCGGGTTGGCGCGCCGGATCCTTGCCGCTGTTGGCATGGCTGGCGTCGATCACGATGCGCGGATCGACCCCGGCCTTGGCTGCCGCCTCGACCACCGCCTCGACCGAGGCGGCGTCATAATTGGTGCCATTGCCGCCGCGCAGGATCACATGGCAATCGGCATTGCCGGTGGTATGCGCCACCGCCGCCCGCCCGTCGCTGGTGACGGCGGGGAAGTGATGCGGCTGGCTGGCCGACTGGATCGCGTCGAGCGCCACCTTCACCCCGCCGTCGGTGCCGTTCTTGAACCCCACCGGACAGGACAGGCCCGAGGCGAGCTGCCGGTGAATCTGGCTTTCTGTGGTGCGCGCGCCGATCGCGCCCCAGGTGATCAGATCTGAAAAATACTGCGGCGTGATCGGGTCGAGGAATTCGGTCCCGGCCGGCAGACCCATGCGGTTGATGTCCAACAGCAGATGCCGGCCGATGCGCAGCCCTTCGTCGATCTTGCAGGAGTCGTCGAGGTAGGGGTCGTTGATCAGCCCCTTCCAGCCCACCGTGGTGCGGGGCTTTTCGAAATAGACCCGCATCACGATCTCCAGCCGATCCGACAGCCGGGCGCGCTGTTCGGCGAGGCGCGCGGCATAGTCGCGGGCGGCCTCGGGGTCATGGATCGAACAGGGGCCGACCATGACCAGCAGCCGATCATCGTGGTTTTCGAAGATCGCGCGGATCGCATCGCGCCCCTCCAGCACCGTGCGGGTGATGGCGGCGTCGCGGGGCAGGGTGCGGATCACCTCGGCCGGGGTGGGCAGGGGTGTGAGATCGACAATGCGAAGGTCCTGGGTTTCGGTGAGCATCGGTCTTTCGGGTCCTCTGGGTTTTTCTGAGGGCCTGACCGGGGGTTCCAAACTGAAAAGCCGCCGGTCAGACCAGCGGCTTGAAGGTTCGGTGTCTCGCGTTTCCTCGCTTACACGGCAACCATCGTCCGCTGGGATGAGCGGAACCAATAAAAATAGGTTGCGAAGGCGTAAGTTTGGGTCATGGCGGAATCGGTAGCCGATCCGCGCCGCCCTGTCACGCATTAATTGCACCCCGATCGCTCAGAGGGAAGGAGGCGGAACCGGTGGGAGATTGACTTTTGGTAATAATCAATCAAATGATTGAGTCATGACCGAGAACAACAAACCCCAAGCCTATGTGCGCAAGGACGAACGCCGCGAGATGATCGCCGACGCCGCCCGCCAGTTGATCGCCGAAAAGGGGCTCGCCGCCCTGCGCACCCGTGATGTGGCGGAGCGGGTGGGAATCAATATCTCGACCCTGCATTTCCATGTGCGCTCCAAGGCGGCGCTGCTGACGCTGGTGGCCGAAACCAGCCGCGACGCCTTTTTGTCGCTGCTGCCGCCCGATCCCGCGCCCGACCGCGATGCGCTGACCCAGCTCAGGGCCGAGGTGCAGGCCTTTCACGACAGTCTGCGCGACCGTCCTGAGCTGTTCCGCTGCTTCGGGCAACTGGCGCAACTGGCCGAGACCGACGCGGCGATCGCCGCGACGCTTGAAGGCTTCACCCGGGGCTGGGCCGGCCGCTATGCCGCGATCATCGGCCTCGGGCGCGATCAGGGGGTGTTTCGTGCCGATGTCGATCCCTATCCGGCGGCGCTGATGGCAACCGGCGCGCTGACCGCCTTCGCGCCGCGCGGGCCCGAGGGGCTGGCCTACTTCTGGCCGGTCTATCGGGAAATCGAACGCGGGCTGCTGGCGCGGCAAGTCGAGGGGACGGACGATGCAAATTGAGATCGCAGAGACCGGAGCCACCGGCAATCGTGGCCTTTTGCTGCTGCTGGCGGCGGTGAATTTTCTGGTCCTGCTGGATGTGACCATCATCAACGTGGCGCTGCCTGCGATCGGTCGGGAATTCACCGGCGGGGGCGCCGCGCTGCAATGGCTGGTCTCGGGCTATACGCTGACCTATGCGCTGGGGTTGTTGCCGGCCGGTCGGCTGGGTGACCGCTTTGGCCCGCGTACCATCCTGCTGGCCGGGCTCGGGGGGTTCGCGCTTGGCTCGCTCCTGTGCGGGATGGCGCCGTCGATGGTCTGGCTGCAGATCGGCCGGGTGGCGCAGGGGATCGGGGCGGCGATGGTCTCGCCGCAGGCGATGGCCATTGCGCATCGGATGTTCAAGGGGCCTGATCGCGCCGGCGCCTTCGCCATCTTCGGGCTGGTGGCCGGGCTGGCCTCGGTGCTGGGGCCGCTGGTCGGCGGCTGGCTGGTCAGCGCCGATCTGTTCGGCCTGGGCTGGCGGCCGATCTTTCTGATCAACCCGCCGCTGGCGGTGCTGCTGGTCTTCGCCCTGCGCCATCGGATCGCCGCGATCCGCGGCGACGCGCGGGTGCATTTCGATCCTGCCGCCGTGGCGCTTTCGGCGCTGGGTCTGCTCTGCGTGCTGATCCCGCTGATCGAGGGACGGCGCTTCGGCTGGCCGGTCTGGGCCTGGGCGATGCTGCTGGCGGCGCTGCCGGTTTTCGGCGCGCTGATCTGGTGGGAGCGTCGTCGCGGCCGGGCCGGGCGGACCCAGCTTCTGCCGTTGGCGCTGCTCGGGCAGGGGGCGTTTCGCTGGTATGTGCCGGCGGTGGGGCTGTTCTTTGCCGGGCTGCCGGGGTTCTTCATGATCCTGGCGCTGTTTCTGCAGGCCGGTTTCGGCTTTTCGCCGCTGCAATCGGGGGTGACGGCCTTTCCGCTGTCGCTGGGGATCATGCTGGCCTCGATCCTCACTCCGGCGCTGACGCGGGTGTCGCCGCAGCTTCGGGTGGCACTGGGCGGGGCGTTGCTGCTCGTGGGGCTGGGGCTGGTGCGCAGCCTGATCCGTGGCTTCGACGGGGGGGCCGATCAGCCCTGGCTGATGGGCGGGCTGCTGGTGGCCGGGATCGGCTTTGGTCTGGCGGTCGGGCCGCTGTTCCATCTGGCGCTGGAGCGGGTGACCGAGGCCGAGGCCGGCATCGCCTCCGCCCTGTTGCAGACCTTCCAGCAGATCGGCAGCGCCCTTGGCGTGGCGGTGATGGGCAGTCTGTTCTTTTCCAGGCTCGACGTCGGGCTGGGCTGGACCACGGCCTTTGCCGCCGGCACCCTGGGGGCGATCCTGTGCTTCGCCGGGTTCCTGGCGCTTTTCATCTATCGTTGGCTCCGGGGTGGGGCCGCGCAACCCCAGATCGGATAGGAGGGGGCAATGAAATTCTCGAAGCTTTCGGAACGGCAGATCCTCAAGGCGCAGGCCGAGGGGCAGTTCGACAACCTCAAGGGCGCGGGCAAGCCGCTGCCGCCCCGAGGTGGCGGGGATTACGCCGAAGAGGCGGGTTTTCGCATCATGGCCGAGGCAGGTGCCCTGCCGAAGGAGATCGAGCTGCGCAAGGCGGTGCAGGCCCAGGCCGAGGTGCTGAAAAACACCACCGACCCCGAGAAGCGCAAGGAGGAGATGCGCAAGTTCGCCGAGCTGACGCAGGCCCTGGCCATTCAGGAAGAGGCGCGGCGCAAGTATTACGGCGGCTAGGCCGCTCAGGCCTGCGGATGCGCCGTGCCCCAGATGCGCGCGGTGTCGCGGCGGAGTTGACGGGCCTCGGTGGCGCTCAGCCGGGCGCGGGCGACGTCGGGATCGCCCCCCGCCCGGGCCAGCGCCGCCCGCCAGGCCCTGAGTGCCGAGCGCGGCGACCAGGGCAGGGCGGCCGAGGCGAGCCATTGGCGCAACTCTGCCGGCAGCCGGTCATAGGCGGTCATTGGATCGCCCGCTTGGCGGCGGCGTTTCAGGCAGCTTTGCGCATTGGGGGTCGGGGTTGCACGGGTCATCCCTCTGTCTCCGCCACATCGAGCACCAGCAGAAGCCGGGTCTCGCCGCTGCCCTCGATCGGGGGAGAGCGGTGCACCAGCCCGGTGGGGCTGGCCCCGGGCCAGAGCCGGCCGCGGAACAGGCCGACCCAGCCGGCAGCCATCTGGTGCACCTCTGTCGGCTGGCCGTCGGCCCCCGCGACGCCGTATTCCGTGCCCCGCCCGCGATAGGTGCAGAGCATCCGCGCCGGTACGTAATCGACGTGGAACCGGCTGCAGGCGTTGCCCCGCACCACGTCCAGCCGCAGATGCAGCCGGCCTTGGCGCATCAGCCCGGCAAAGCGCCGGGCCTGATCGGTGACATCGACGCGAAGACGATCCCGCCCGGTGCCGGCCGTCATTCCGGCCCGGGCGCAGGCGCGATCGACCGCTGCCGCGACCTCCTCCACCGCCAGATCCTGGCGCAGCGCCGGCAACCGCTCGGGCGGCAGGCGCTCCAGCCAGGCAGAGAGCAGTGGGTCGGGTCGACGCTGCCAGATCGCGGCGGCGCAACCGGGATTGCGCAGCTCTCCGAGGATCTCGGGCGCGGCGCCCTCGGCGATGGCCGTTGCCGGCTTCGCCGTCAGCATCAGGCCGCCTGCGGCGCCCGGCGCCAGGCGGGGAAGGGATCGGGCAGGGCGCGCCAGGCCTCGGGCGTGAACCGCTCGCCCGGCACCAGCGCCGCATCGAGCGCGGCGGTGATTGCCGCCCGGTCCATGCCGGAGCCGATGAACACCAGTTCCTGCCGGCGATCGCCGAAGGGGTCCTGCCAATGGCGATCCAGATAGGCGCGGGCCTGCGCATGGGTCGGGCGACGCTCCTCCGGCACGGTGGCCCACCACATCCCCATCGGGCGCACCGAACTCAGCGCCCCGGCGAGCGAGAATTCGGCCAGCCAATCGGGTCGGGTGGCGATCCAGAAATGCCCCTTGGCGCGGATCACGCCGGGCAGGTCGCCGTTCAGCACATCGTGGATCTTCTGCGGATCGAACGGCCGGCGGGCGCGATAGACGAAAGAGGAGACCCCATATTCCTCGGTCTCGGGAATGTGGTCGGTGAAGCCGTAAAGTTCTTTCGCCCAAAGCGGATGGTCGTGGGCGGTCTCGAAATCGAACAGACCGGTGTCGAAGATGTCGGTGGGCTCCACCTTGCCGAAATCGGTTTCGATCATCGCGGCATCGGGGTTCAGCGCGGTGACGATCTTGCGCGCGGCCTCGAGTCGTTCAGGGCCTGCGGCCGAGACCTTGTTCAGCACCACGATATCCGAGAATTCGATCTGATCGACCAGCAGATCGACCAGCGTGCGTTCATCTTCCTCGCCAAGGGATTCGCCGCGGTCGCGGATGAAATCGTGGCTGGCGTAATCCTTCAGCAGGTTCACCGTATCCACCACCGTCACCATGGTGTCGAGCCGGGCGACATCCGACAGGCTATGCCCGTGTTCATCGCGGAACTCGAAGGTGGCGGCGACCGGCAGCGGTTCGGCGATGCCGGTGGATTCGATCAGCAGATAGTCGAAGCGTTTCTCTTCGGCGAGGCGGCGCACTTCGGTCAGCAGGTCGTCGCGCAGGGTGCAGCAGATGCAGCCGTTGGTCATCTCGACCAGCTTTTCCTCGGCATGGTTCAGGTCGGCGCCGCCCTCGCGGATCAGATCGGCGTCGATATTCACCTCGGACATATCGTTGACGATGACGGCGACTCGGCGGCCCTGGCGGTTGTTCAGCACATCGTTCAGCAGCGTGGTCTTGCCGGCGCCGAGGAAGCCGGACAACACGGTGACCGGCAGGCGAGGATCGGAGGCGGGGGCGGGCATGGGGCTCTCCATTTGAAATGTTATAACGTAACGATTATCCGAGGGGAGGATCACAATCAAGCCCCGGGTGGATCTCCGCTGGCGGTGGCGGTTTGGCGGCCGCCACCGGGGGGATGGTATCGCCGGGCTCAGCCCGGGACGGTGATCGCCTGACCGCAGGCCGGGCAGTTGCGCACCGCGGCCAGCGGCAGCGGCGCTCCGCAACCGTGGCAGGGGCGCAGCCGGCGGCCGGCGGGACGCAGGGCGCTGCGGCAGGCCGGACAGCGGAACCCGGCCGCCCGCGGCACCGGCGTGTGGCAGGTCGGACAGCGCGAGCGGGGCGCGGTGGCCGGCACGGTGCCGCTCACGGTTCGGTCGCCGGATCGGCGTCGAACACCTCCAGCACCTCGAGCTGGCGCTTCTCGCCGGTGCGGGTGGTCCATTTCGCGCGTGCCCCCACCGGCATGCCAAGCAGCGCCACCCCGATCGGGGTCATCACCGAGACGCGCCCGAGCGAGATGTCGGCCTGTTCGGGCAGGACAAGCGTGACGGTCTTTTCGCTGTCGTCCAGGCTGTCGCGATAGCGCAGCGGGCGGCCCAGCCCGATCACGTCGGCGGGCAGCCGCTCGGGCGTTACGATGCGGGCGCGGCTGAGGCTGGACAGTAGCAGATCGGCCAGCGCCGGGTTGCGCCGGGCAAAGCCGGTCGTCAGCGCCTCGAGCGTTTCGAGCTGGTCCTCGGCGATGACCAGTCGCGCGGGGCGGACGGCCGGTGGCGTCGTGGTGGCGTGTTTCAGGGGCTCCGGGGTGAAAACCGGCATGATGGTTTCCTTTCGATGGAAGAGGAAGATGAAGGAGATGTCGGCACGGTGGGGCCGCGCCGGGCAGGCGGCTGGCCGGGCCAGCCGAAGCGTCAGGGTGAGCGGATCATGGGCGGACTCAGGCCGCTGCAGGTCTAATGCGAGGTCGCATGAACAGGGAGGTGTCGAACCTCAGGGGGGAGTTGCCCCTGCGGTGTGACGACCCGCTTTGATGCCGGACCAGACGAAGGAAGAGGGCCCCGAACGGAGGGAATAGCGCGTGCGCTCAGACCGCCCGGGGAAGCCTGCGGTTCAGGAGCGAACCGGAAAACAGGATGAACCTGCCCTTATGCGGGTGTCTCGACATGGCCTGGAAGCTAGGAACGCTGATCACGAAAGTCAATCTGGGGCGGCGCACAGGAATTTTGGTGGCCCCAAAGACACGGTATCATGCCATTGGCGTCATCGGATTGACGCCATTTTAAGGAAGGGCCTATTCAGGACTGCATGAATACTTCTTAAGTATCTTTGAGATAGGGTTTCGATATGCCGCCGGCACCGAGACAGGGGCGCATCATGGCGCCGGTCTCCTTCGGCGCGCAAAGATATAGTTAGAGTCAGGATTTCAACGCCAGAAGGCATTGTGGGGTCTCATGAAGGATATGTTCGAGCATCGGGGGCCGATCGGCCCTGAGGATTTGAGTGTCGAGGTCATGGGGCGGCTGCACGGGGCGGCGCAGCGGGCTTGGCTATCGCCGCAGGATATCGAGATGATGCAGCGTGAGCTGCAACACTGTCAGGCGCAGCCAAGCGGGGTTGTCGCGCTGATCGGTGAGCTGTTGCGACAAAAGCTCGCCTATGCCCGCCGGCTGGGGCCAGAGACGCTGACGGATCGGATCGCCACCGGCGGGGTCGTGCTTGGCTATCGGCTGGGCGGCGATCAGCCCCCTATCCTGGCCCGGTTGAGTTACCGCGTGCGCCTGCGGGAGGAGCCCGGGGTGGTGCCGCTGCGGTCGCTTCTGGGGGCGACGCTGATCGGCATGCACCTGGGGGAAACGGCGCCTCTGCTGCTGTCAGACGGCAGCCTGACCGAGGTGACGTTGACCGACCTGCGCGCCGCGCCGCGGGGGCAGGTCGCGGTCCGCTTGCCGGTTGCGGTGCCGGGGCAGGGTGGTATTCTGCCGGCCTGAGTGTCGGTGCCGCTCAGGGATGAGGCTTACCTTCGCCTACCGGCTCTAGTGGGTACCTCTCTTGCGCAAACAAGATATTGACAGCCTCTGCCAATACGCGTCTATATGATGTTGTCTTGGTGCCCGCGATTCAAAGCGGGTGAAGAGGGAAGCCGGCGCAAATCCGGCACTGCCCCCGCAACTGTGAATGGTGAGGTTTGGTCGCATATCCACTGGCGTCTTGCGCGCTGGGAAGGAGGGCCGGACGTATAAGCCATGAGTCAGGAGACCTGCCAGGACGAGACGAGACCAAGCCGGGCGGTGGGTCCGGGACGTGTTATGGGATGTCCTTCGGGGGCATCCCTTGGCGTCTCTTCCCCTGCTGGCCGGCGCTGAACGACCGGAACCAAAGGATCGGCAAGGGGACACTGCCATGACCATCACCGTCTATTCCAAACCCGCCTGTGTGCAATGCACCGCCACCACCCGGGCGCTGGCCGCCAAGGGGATCGAATTCGATCTGGTCGATCTGACCGAGGACGCCGAGGCAATGGCCCGGGTGACCGAGCTGGGCTATCGCCAGGCGCCGGTGGTGATGGCGGGTGACGACCATTGGGCCGGCTTCCGCCCCGACAAGATCGCCGCTCTGGCCTGAGCCGGCCGATGGGGGGCCTGGTCTATTACTCCTCACGATCGGGGAACACGCGGCGCTTCGTCGACCGGCTGGGTCTGACGGCGACGCGGATCCCGATCGAGACCGAGGCGCCGATGCCCGCCCCCCGTTCCCCCTTCGTGCTGATCACGCCCACCTATGCCGATGGCCAAGGGCGGGGCGCGGTCCATAAACAGGTGATCCGGTTCCTGAATGATCCGGACACCCGCCGCCACCTGCGTGGTGTCATCGCCTCGGGCAATCGCAATTTCGGAACACTCTTCGCCTCCGCCGGCGATGTGGTGGCGCGGAAATGTGGTGTGCCGGTGCTTTATCGTTTCGAACTCGCGGGGACAGACACGGATGTCGCCCGCGTCATTGAGGGATTGGACAGGTTTTGGAAAACGCAGTGCTTGACCGCGATGTGAGCGACGCCGCCCCCGCCAAGGCGGTCCCGGCCGAATGGCAGGGTCTGGATTACCACGCGCTGAACGCGATGCTGAACCTCTATGACGATCAGGGGAACATCCGCTTCGATGCCGATCGCATGGCGGCGCGGCAGTATTTCCTGCAGCATGTGAACCAGAATACCGTCTTCTTCCATTCGCTGGAAGAGAAGCTGCGCTATCTGGTCGAGGAGGGCTATTACGAGGCCCATGTGCTGGAGCAATACTCGACCGAGTTCCGCCGCCAGATCTGGGATGCGGTCTATGCCGCCAAGTTCCGCTTTCCGACCTTCCTGGGCGCCTTCAAATATTACACCAGCTATACGCTGAAGACCTTCGACGGCAAACGATACCTCGAACGGTTCGAGGATCGGGTCGTCATGGTCGCCCTGACGCTTGCTCAAGGGGATGAGGCGCAGGCCATGTCCCTGATGCAGGAAATCATCGCCGGCCGCTTCCAACCCGCCACGCCGACCTTCCTGAATGCCGGCAAGGCGCAGCGGGGCGAGCTGATTTCCTGCTTCCTGCTGCGGCTGGAAGACAACATGGAAAGCATCGGTCGCGGCATCAACTCGGCGCTGCAACTGTCGAAACGCGGCGGTGGGGTGGCGCTGCTGCTGACCAACATCCGCGAATATGGCGCGCCGATCAAAGGCATCGAAAACCAATCCTCCGGTGTCATCCCGGTGATGAAGCTGCTTGAGGATTCCTTCAGCTATGCCAATCAGCTCGGTGCCCGTCAGGGGGCGGGGGCGGTCTATCTGAACGCCCACCATCCGGATATCCTGCGCTTCCTCGATACCAAACGCGAGAACGCGGATGAGAAGATCCGCATCAAGACGCTGAGCCTTGGTGTGGTGGTGCCCGACATCACCTTCGAACTGGCGAAGAAGAACGAGGACATGTACCTCTTTTCGCCGCACGACGTGGAAAAGGTCTATGGTCGCGCCTTCTCGGAAATCTCGGTGACCGAGAAGTATCACGAGATGGTCGACAACCCGCGCATCCGCAAGAAGAAGATCAACGCGCGCGCCTTCTTCCAGACCATCGCCGAGATCCAGTTCGAAAGCGGCTATCCCTATATCATGTTCGAGGACACGGTGAACCGCGCCAATCCGGTCGCCGGTCGCATCAACATGTCGAACCTCTGTTCCGAGATCCTGCAGGTCAACGAGGCCTCGGAGTTCAACGAGGATCTGAGCTACAAGCACCTCGGCACCGATATCTCCTGCAACCTCGGCTCGCTCAATATCGCCAAGGCGATGGATGGCGGCGATCTGGGCGCGACGGTCGAGGCCGCGATCCGGGCGCTGAACGCGGTCTCCGAGATGTCGGCGATCGACGCGGTGCCCTCGATCCGGCGCGGCAATGACGAAAGCCATGCCATCGGCCTGGGCCAGATGAACCTGCACGGCTTCCTGGCGCGCGAGCGGGTCCACTACGGCAGTGCCGAGGGCGTCGATTTCACCAATATCTACTTCTGCACCGTGCTCTATCACTGCCTGCGCGCCTCGAACGCGCTGGCGCGCGAGCGCGGGCGCAGCTTTGCCGGGTTCGAACGCTCGACCTATGCCGATGGCTCCTTCTTCGACAAATACGTTGACCGCGACTGGCTGCCCGAGACCGAGACGGTCAAGGCGCTGTTCGAGAAATTCGACGTGCATGTGCCTAGCCGCGAGGATTGGGCGGCGCTGCGCGACGCGGTGATCGCGGACGGGCTTTACAATCGCAACCTGCAGGCGGTGCCGCCGACCGGCTCGATCAGCTATATCAACAACTCGACCTCCTCGATCCACCCGATCACCTCCAAGATCGAGATCCGCAAGGAAGGCAAGATCGGCCGCGTCTATTACCCGGCGGCCTATATGACCAACGACAATCTCGAGTACTACAAGGACGCCTATGAGATTGGCGCCGAGAAGATCATCGACACCTATGCGGCGGCGACCCAGCATGTCGATCAGGGGCTGTCGCTGACGCTGTTCTTCAAGGACACGGCGACGACGCGGGATATCAACCGCGCCCAGATCTACGCCTGGAAGAAGGGGATCAAGACGATCTACTACATCCGCCTGCGCCAGATGGCCCTGGAAGGGACCGAGGTGCAGGGCTGCGTGTCCTGTTCGTTGTGATCCATATGGTCCGGGGCGCGAAGTGCGTTCCGGGCGCCACCCCTTGTTCCGAATGACCTCTGCCAGAGGAATGCTGTCATGAAAGACCTCACCACCGCCCGTCCTGTCCCCCGCGCCATCAACTGGAACCGGCTGCAGGACGACAAGGATCTGGAAATCTGGAACCGCCTGACCGTCAACTTCTGGCTGCCGGAAAAGGTGCCGCTGTCGAACGACATCCAGTCCTGGTCGCAGCTGACCGAAGAGGAGCAGCGGCTGACCATCCGCGTCTTCACCGGGCTGACGCTGCTCGACACCATCCAGAACACCGTCGGCGCGCCTTCGCTGATGCCCGATGCGATCACCCCGCACGAAGAGGCGGTGCTGACCAATGTCGCCTTCATGGAGGCGGTGCACGCGCGCTCCTATTCCTCGATCTTCTCGACGCTCTGTTCGACGGTCGAGGTCGACGAGGCCTTCCGCTGGTCGGAGGAGAACCCGCATCTGCAGCAGAAATCCCGGCTGATCCTGCAGGAATATGATGCCGCCTCGCATCCCTTGAAGAAGAAGATCGCCAGTGTCTTTCTGGAAAGCTTCCTGTTCTATTCCGGCTTCTACCTGCCGATGCATTGGTCGAGCCGCGCGCGGCTGACCAATACCGCCGACCTGATCCGCCTGATCATCCGCGACGAGGCGGTGCATGGCTATTACATCGGCTACAAGTTCCAGCGCGGGCTGGAGCGGTTGTCCGAGGCCGAGCGGGCCGAGCTGAAGGATTTCGCCTTTGCGCTGATCTTCGATCTCTACGAGATCGAGACGCGCTATACCGAAAGCCTCTATGACCCGCTGGGGTTGACCGAGGATGTGAAGAACTTCCTGCACTACAACGCCAACAAGGCGCTGCAAAACCTTGGATTCGAAAGCCTTTTCCCGGATGAGCTTTGCAAGGTGAACCCGGCGATCATGGCAGCGCTCAGCCCCAACGCGGATGAGAACCACGACTTCTTCTCGGGCTCGGGCTCGTCCTATGTGATCGGCAAGGCGGTTGCGACCGAGGATGAGGATTGGGATTTCTGATGGCGGTCGAAAACTCTCGGGATACGCTGTCGCTGGTCCGTGAATGGCATGAGAAATTCGCGGTGCCGGTGGTGGATGCCCCCGGCATTCCGGCGGACCGGGCGCAGATGCGGCTGGCCATCCTCGAGGAAGAGGTGGCCGAGCTGCGCGAGGCGGTCGAGGCCGGCGATCTGGTCGAGGTGCTCGATGCGCTCTGTGACATCCAATATGTGCTGGATGGCACCTTCCTGGAGTTCGGCATGCACGGGTTGAAGGCCCCCGGCATGGCCGAGGTGCACGCGTCCAACATGTCGAAACTGGGCGCCGACGGCCGCCCGGTGCTGCGCGAGGACGGCAAGGTGCTGAAGGGCCCGGCCTTCTTCCGCCCCGATCTGGCCGCCGTGCTGGCGGGGGAGAAATAGAGGGGCCGCCAATCAGTTCATCGGTGGTTTCACCGGGCAGCTTTCGTCCCCCCGTTCGGGCGCTGCCCGGCGTTGCCGCCGGGCGGGACGTGTGGCTGATGGAGGGAAGTGGCCTCCGAGACCTCCAGCTCCACCCGGCCGATCGGATGCGAGCAGCAGGCCTGCACATAGCCCGCCGCGATATCCTCCTTGGTGATGCCGCCGTTGTGCACAATGTGCACCTGGCCCGGGAGATTCTTGATCTTGCAGGTGCCGCAGACGCCGAAGGTGCAGCCCGAGGGGATGTTCCGCCCTGCCGCCCGCGTTGTCGCCAGGATGGTGCCGGTCTCGGCGCAGGTCTGCTGGACGCCGGAAAGGGTGAAGGCCACCTCCGCCGCCACGGCCTCGCGCATCGCCTGCATGAAGGGCTCGGGGCCGCAGCAGACCACCTCGCGTTCCAGATAATCCGGAACCATCAGGAGCTGGTTGAGCGTGCCCTGATAGCCGGTCCAGGGGGGATAGAGATCGGTGCCTCCCACCACGAACTTCAGGTCGATCCCAAGCACCCGGCTGGCCATATGTTCCAGCCGTTCGCGAAAGATGATCTCGGAGGGATGCCTGGCGCAGGTGACGAAGACCACATCGGTCGGCCCAGGTCGAACATCCAGGTGGTCATCGACATCGAGCGGCTCATTCGAGACTTTCGCCCCCCGGTGGCCGAGGGAACGAGGCAGGACCGCAGCGGCGGGCAGCGCTTCTCCGATTGCCTCTTGCCTCCGGCAAAAAGCCGCTTCTTGATGCCGTGGCCATGGTCTTCGACCTCGATTATCCTATGTCTGTGCCCCGCAGGGGGCGAGACCCAATTCAGAGCAGATCGCAATGATGAAACGACGAACCTTTCTGCGCGGCGCGACCGCACTCTCTGGCGCGATGATTCTCCCCGCAGGAGGGCTATGGGCCGCGCCCGAGGCTCAGCCTTTCAGCTATGAGGCGCTGATCGCCCGAGCGCAGGAGATGGCAGGCCAGGCCTATGAGCCGCCGCTCAGACCCGCGCCCGAGGTGGTGGACCGGATCGACTATGCCCGCCATGGCGAGCTGGTCTTCCGGACCCAGAGGGCGATGTTCTCGGGCCAGCCGGATACCGGCGCCGAAAAGGGCTATCCGCTGGAGTTCTTCCCCTTGGGCAAATACGCCACCAAGCGGGTGCAGATGTTCGCGGTGGAGAGCGGTCGGGCGACCGAGATCCTCTATACCCCCGATTTCTTCAACATGCCCGCCGACAACCCGGCGCGGGAATTGCCGTCGAACGCCGGCTTCGCGGGTTTCCGGCTGCAGGAGTGGTACACCGAACCCGATTGGACCCGGCAGGACTGGGTCGCCTTTCAGGGCGCCTCCTATTTCCGCGCGATCGGGGCGGACGGGCAATATGGGCTGTCGGCCCGCGGCATCCTGATCGACGCCGCCGTCGCCGGCCTGCCCGAGGAATTCCCGGATTTCCGCGAATTCTATATCGAACAGCAGCCCGGTTCGACACCCGACACCCCCGTCACCATCTGTGCGCTGCTCGACGGGCCCAGCGTGACGGGGGCTTACCGGTTCCGCATCACCCGCGGGCTAGACCGCAGCAAGGGCGTGATCATGGAGATCGAGGCCCGGGTCTTCCTGCGCAAATCGGTGTCGCGTCTGGGGCTGATCCCGCTGACCTCGATGTTCTGGTATGGCGAATACGGCAAGGGCCGGATGCAGGACTGGCGGCCCGAGGTGCATGATTCCGACGGCTTGGCGATGTGGGCCGGCTCGGGCGAGCGGATCTGGCGGCCGCTGAATAACCCCGATTACACCAGCGTCTCGGCCTTCGGTGACGAAAGCCCGCGCGGCTTCGGCCTGTTGCAGCGCGACCGCAACTTCGATCATTACCTGGATGGGGTGTTCTATGACCGCCGCCCCAGCCTCTGGGTCGAGCCGATCAAGCCCTTGGGCAGGGGGGCGGTGCAACTGCTGGAGATCCCGACCGACGACGAAATCCACGACAATATCGGCGCCTTCTGGGTGCCGGAGGGGCCGGCGGAGAAGGGCAACAGCTATGATATGCACTATCGGCTCTATTGGCAGAGCAACGAGCCTTTCCCGGCCACCAATATCGCCCAGACCGTTGCCACCCGGATTGGCCGGGGCGGCCAGCCGGGGCATCCGCGGCCGGCGGACGTCTATCACTTCGCGGTGGAATTTGATCGCCCCTCGGTGTTGACCAAGCTGCCCTATGGCGTCTTCCCCGAGGTGGTGGTTTCGGCCTCGCGGGGCGAGGTCAGCCGCCTCTTTGCCGAACCGGTGCCGAACGGCAACGTCTGGCGCGGCAATTTCGACCTGAAGCTGATGCCGGGCGAACTGGCCGATCTGCGCATGTATCTGGCGCTGGACGGGGAGCCGCTGACCGAGACCTGGCTTTATCAGTTCCAGGCCTGAGGCCTCCGGACCCTCTGATCGCGGAAAAGCCCCGAAGCGCAAGCTTCGGGGCTTTTCCAGTTTCCCCTCGGGCGGGGAGAGCGCGTGTCGCTGGCGGCTGGCTGTGGCTGGCGGGCCGTGTGTCTGGCGATCTGCTGGACGGCTTGCGGGCGATGGCTTGCGGCCTGGTCTCTGGCGTTCGGGCTGGAGGCGACTGGCGATCTGGCTTGTTGGCGCGCGACCCGCGCTTGACCCCCTGCGGGGCATGAGCTGGCATCCGGAGGGCTGGCGAAAGGCTGGCTGAGCTGGCGATCACATCATGCGACCATCGCCGCGGCGGCGGGGATCGGAGATGTCTGGCTGGCTGGGGATGCGAATGGCTGGCTGGCGTCTGGCTGGCGAGCTTTCTTGATACCCAACTTAGGTCGAGGTGCCCCAAGGGTCAAGGAAAACTTTTGAAAATCAAATAGTTGAGTTATTTTATCAGGTGTTTTTATCCGATATTTTCACTCGGGATTTTGCGGCGGCGCCCCTGCAAGCCTGATGTGAACATGAGCGCGCCTCATGATGTGGTTGATCAATGTGAGCTGGATTTGCGAATTTCTGCGCATTAGATAGGGCACTTCAGGCCCAGAGAGAAAACCGAGATCGGAAACTCATGTCCTCCTCAACCGCTTCCAAGCTCCCCGTGAAGTCCGCCGTCTTCGATCAGCTCAGCGCCGCCGCGCGCGACCGGATCCTGATCCTCGACGGGGCGATGGGGACGCAGATCCAGAAGCTCGGCTTGACCGAGGATGATTTTCAGGGCTGTGGCGGCGGCGCCTGCGGTTGCCATCTGCCGCACCCCAGCGACAAGCCGCAGCAGGGCAACAACGACCTGCTGAACCTGACCCGGCCCGATGTGATCGAAGAGATCCACTATCAATACGCCATGGCCGGCGCCGATATCGTCGAGACCAACACCTTTTCCTCGACCACCATCGCCCAGGCCGATTATGCGATGGAAGGGGCGGTCTATGACCTGAACTATCAGGGCGCCAAGCTGGCCCGCCAGGCGATGGACCGGGCCGAGGCAACCGACGGGCGCAAACGCTTTGTCGCCGGCGCCCTGGGGCCGACCAACCGCACCGCCTCGATCAGCCCGGATGTGAACAACCCCGGCTATCGCGCGGTCACCTTCGACCAGCTTCGCGCGGCTTACGGCGAACAGGCCCGTGCCCTGATCGACGGCGGCGCCGATATCCTGCTGATCGAGACCATCTTCGACACGCTGAACGCCAAGGCCGCGATCTTCGCCTGCGAAGAGGTCTTTGCCGACCGCGGGCTGCGCCTGCCGGTGATGATCTCTGGCACCATCACCGATCTGTCGGGCCGCACCCTGTCGGGCCAGACGCCGACCGCCTTCTGGTATTCGGTGCGCCATGCCCAGCCGCTGACCGTGGGGCTGAACTGTGCGCTTGGCGCCGAGGCGATGCGTGCCCATATCGCCGAGCTTTCCGGTGTCGCCGACACGATGATCTGCGCCTATCCCAATGCCGGCCTGCCGAACGAGATGGGCCAATACGACGAGACGCCCGACCATATGGCGGCCCAGGTCGCGGGATTCGCCCGCGACGGGCTGGTCAATATCGTCGGCGGCTGCTGCGGCTCGACCTATGACCATATCCGCGCCATCGCCCAGGCGGTGAAGGATTTCGCCCCCCGCCAGATCCCCGAGCCGCCGAAGCTGATGCGCCTGTCGGGGCTGGAGCCCTTCACGCTGACCAAGGACATCCCCTTCGTCAACGTCGGCGAGCGCACCAATGTCACCGGCTCCGCCCGGTTCCGCAAGCTGATCACCAATGCCGATTATGCCGCAGCGCTCGACGTGGCGCGCGATCAGGTCGAAAACGGCGCCCAGGTGATCGACATCAACATGGACGAGGGGCTGATCGACAGCAAACAGGCGATGGTCGAATTCCTCAACCTGATCGCTGCCGAACCCGATATCGCCCGCGTGCCGATCATGATCGACAGCTCGAAATGGGAGGTGATCGAGGCCGGGCTGAAATGCGTGCAGGGCAAGTCCATCGTCAACTCCATCTCGATGAAGGAGGGGGAGGAGGCGTTTCTGCATCACGCCCGGCTCTGCCGCGCCTATGGCGCCGCCGTGGTGGTCATGGCCTTTGACGAGGCCGGCCAGGCCGATACCGAGGACCGCAAGGTCGAGATCTGCGCCCGCGCCTACAAGCTGCTGACCGAAGAGGTGGGTTTCCCGCCGGAAGACATCATCTTCGACCCCAACGTCTTTGCCGTCGCCACCGGGATCGAGGAACACGACAATTACGGCGTCGATTTCATCCAGGCGACCCGCCGGATCGTGCAGGATTGCCCGCATGTCCATATCTCGGGCGGGGTGTCGAACCTGAGCTTCTCCTTCCGCGGCAACGAGCCGGTGCGCGAGGCGATGCACGCCGTCTTCCTCTATCACGCGATCCAGAACGGCATGGACATGGGCATCGTCAACGCCGGGCAACTGGCGGTCTATGACCAGATCGACCCGGAATTGCGCGAGGCCTGCGAGGACGTGGTGCTGAACCGGGTGCCGGCCAAGGGCGGCTCGGCCACCGAGAACCTGCTTGAGATCGCCGAGAAATACCGCGGCCAGGGTGGCGCCAAGGGCAAGGAAAAGGACATGTCCTGGCGCGAATGGCCGGTGGAGAAACGGCTGGAACACGCGCTGGTCAACGGCATCACCGAATTCATCGACGCGGACACCGAAGAGGCGCGGCTGGCCGCCGAGCGTCCGCTGCATGTGATCGAAGGCCCGCTGATGGCCGGGATGAACGTGGTGGGCGATCTCTTCGGCTCGGGCAAGATGTTCCTGCCCCAGGTGGTGAAATCGGCCCGCGTGATGAAACAGGCGGTCGCCGTGCTGCTGCCCTATATGGAAGAGGAAAAGCGCCTGACCGGCGGTGATGGCCGCGAGGCCGCCGGCAAGGTGCTGATGGCGACGGTGAAGGGCGATGTGCACGACATCGGCAAGAACATCGTGGGCGTCGTGCTGGCCTGCAACAATTACGAGATCATCGACCTGGGCGTCATGGTGCCGGCGGAAAAGATCCTCGCCACCGCCAAGGCCGAGGGCGTCGATGTCATCGGCCTGTCCGGGCTGATCACCCCCTCGCTCGACGAGATGGTGCATGTCGCGGCCGAGATGGAGCGCGAGGGCTTCGACATCCCGCTGCTGATCGGCGGCGCCACCACCTCGCGCGTGCATACGGCGGTGAAGATCCACCCGCGCTATCACCAGGGGCAGGCGGTCTATGTCACCGATGCCTCCCGCGCGGTGGGGGTGGTCTCCGCCCTGCTGTCGGAAAACCAGAAGCCCGACTACATCGCCAATATCCGGGCCGAATATGCCGATGTCTCGGAAAAACACGCCCGCGCCGAGCTTGCCAAGAAGCGGATCACGCTGGAGCAGGCCCGCGCCAACGCGCTGAAGATCGACTTCTCCGACTATCACGTGCCGGCGCCGAGCTTCCTTGGCACCAAGGTGTTCGACGGCTGGGATCTCGAAGACCTGGCGCGCTATATCGACTGGACGCCCTTCTTCCAGACCTGGGAGATGAAGGGGGTCTATCCGAAGATCCTCGAGGATGAGAAACAGGGCGAGGCGGCGCGCGCGCTCTTTGCCGACGCGCAGGCGATGCTGAAGCGGATCATCAAGGAAAAATGGTTCCATCCCCGCGCCGTCGTCGGTTTCTGGCCGGCCAATGCGGTGGGCGATGATATCCACCTCTTCACCGATGACACCCGCTCCGAAGATCTCGCCACCCTCTTCACCCTGCGCCAGCAGACCGCCAAGCGCGAGGGGCGCCCGAATGTGGCGCTTTCTGATTTCGTGGCGCCCAGGGGGTCGGTGCCCGACTATGTCGGCGGCTTCGTGGTCACCGCCGGGGCGGAGGAGATCGCCATCGCCGAGGCTTTCGAGCGCAAGAACGACGACTACTCCTCGATCCTGGTCAAGGCGCTGGCCGACCGCTTCGCCGAAGCCTTCGCCGAACGCATGCACGAGATGGTCCGCAAGGAGCTCTGGGCCTATGCGCCTGAGGAAAGCTATGCGCCGCAGGAGCTGATTGGCGAGCCCTATGCCGGCATCCGTCCGGCGCCGGGCTATCCGGCTCAGCCCGATCATACCGAGAAGGTGACGCTCTTCGATCTGCTCGATGCCACCAAGGCGACCGGGGTCGAACTGACCGAAAGCTATGCGATGTGGCCGGGCTCCTCGGTCTCGGGGCTCTATATCGGTCATCCCGACAGCTATTATTTCGGCGTCGCCAAGGTCGAGCGTGACCAGGTCGAGGATTACGCCAGCCGCAAGGGGATGGATGTGGTCGAGGTCGAACGCTGGCTGGGCCCGATCCTGAACTACACCCCCGGCAAGGCGATCGCGGCGGAATAACCCAATGGCCGGGCGCTGCGGCGCCCGATCACTTTCGATTGGGCCTTGTGCTGCGCACCCGGCGGGCAGGGGGCTCTGCCCCCATCGCCTGCGGCGATTCCCCCGGGATATTTGGGCCAGATCGAAGGCGCCGGCAGCGGGTAGCCGGTTGACAGCCTCTCATGTCGCAAAGACACCCGATCCGGCTGGCGCGGGACCGGGTGCCTTCGACCTGGACGGTCATCGGCGTCCCCGCCTGTACCGTGGGATCAGTCTGCGATGACAGGGTAAAGAAATCCTTTGCGGCCTTCGATCTGGTTCAAATATCCTCGGGGGTGAATTGGCCCGAAGGGCCAAGAGGGGGCAGACAGCCCCCTTTGCCTGTTCGGGGGAAGGAGCGGGCCGGTGCCCGGCTTGCCCCGGGACGCGGCGGGGTGCTAGCTGGAGGGCACGGCGTCCGCGCCCCCGAACGGAGTAGTCCCCCGATGTCCAGCGACAGCGATCCCGCCCATCCGCGCCTGACGCAGAACCCGCATGCCACCAGGGAACCGCGGGAGAAGAACCTGGAACTCGCCATCGGCCGCCAGGTCCGCGAATTGCGCAAGCGCGCCCGGATGACCGGGTCTGATCTGGCGCAGGAGGCCGGTCTCTCGGTCGGCATGCTGTCGAAGATCGAGAACGGGGTGATCTCGCCCTCGCTCAACACGCTGCAGACGCTGGCCCATGCGCTGCGGGTGCCGCTGGTGCAGCTCTTCTCCGACTATGAGGAGGAGCACGGCTGCGTGCACGTCAAGGCCGGCACCGGGGTCGAGGTCGAGCGCGCCGGCACGCGGGCCGGGCATCAGTACACGCTGCTGGGCCATATCGGGTCCAACCCGTCTGGGGTGGTGGTGGAACCTTACATGATCACCCTTTCGACCGAGAGCGACCGCTTCCCGGCCTTTCAGCACGAGGGGATGGAATTCCTCTACATGCTGGAGGGGACGGTGGACTACCGCCATGGCGATGGCAGCTATCGGCTGGAGCCGGGGGACAGCCTGCTGTTCGATTCCGATGCGCCGCACGGACCCGAGGGGCTGGTGGAGCTGCCGGCGCGCTACCTGTCGATCATCACCTATCCGCAGAAGACCTGAGGTTTTCGCACCGCCTTGAAACTGCGCAATCCGGGCGGTGGTGCGCCCGGATATTGGGCGTTCTGTTTTTGCGTCAAGAAATTTCCTGAAAAGAAAATATATATCCTTCAAGGCAACTCTCGTCGTCGGTAGCAAGAGGCCAGCGACACTCGAGTCGCGCCATGACGGAGACAAACATGTGCGGCATCGTTGGCCTGTTCCTGAAGAAGGAAGACTTGCGCCCGCGTCTGGGTGACATGCTGACCGATATGCTCATCACCATGACGGATCGCGGCCCCGACAGCGCGGGCATCGCGATCTATGGCGATGAGACGGAAGGTCTGAAGATGACCATCCAGTCGGATACCCCCGAGGCGGATTTCCCCGGGCTCGACGGCGGGCTCGAGGCGGCGCTCGGCCAGCGCGTCGGCATCGAGGTGATCGACACCCATGCGGTGCTGACCCTGCCCGAAGCGGCCGAGGCCGAGGCGCGCGCCTATCTGGCGGCGCGAGGAATCCGGGTGATGGGCGCCGGTCGGGCGATGGAGATCTTCAAGGAGGTCGGCCTGCCCAGGGAGGTGGCGGATCGCTTCGGCATCCGCGCCATGGGTGGCAGCCACGGCATCGGCCATACCCGCATGGCGACCGAAAGCGCGGTCACCACGCTGGGCGCGCACCCGTTCTCGACCGGCGACGACCAGTGCCTGGTGCACAATGGCTCGCTGTCGAACCACAACCAGATGCGCCGGGTGCTGACCGAGAAGGGGTTCGCGCCGCAGACCGAGAACGATACCGAGGTCGCCGCCTGCTACATCTCCTCGCGTCTGGCCGAGGGGGCCAATCTGGGCGAGGCGCTGGAGGGCACGCTGAAGGATCTGGACGGGTTCTTCACCTTTGTCGTCGGCACCAAGAACGGCTTTGGCGTGGTCCGCGATCCGATCGCCTGCAAGCCCGCGGTGATGGCCGAGACCGAGGATTACGTGGCCTTCGGCTCGGAATACCGGGCGCTCGCCAATCTGCCGGGGATCGAGACCGCCCGCGTCTGGGAACCCGAACCCGCAACCGTCTATTTCTGGGAGCGTTGAGAATGCCCGTATTGGACATGTCCCTGACCCCGCTGCGCGAGGTCAATTCCACCCTGCAGGCCGCCGCCAAGGCACTGGCGAACGAGGCCTATGTGATAGAGAACCCGCGCGGCTCGCACGCCGTGGCGGTGGGGCTCGACGGGCCGCTCGAGGTCACGGTGAAGGGCTCGACCGGCTATTACTGCGCCGGGATGAACCAAGAGGCCACCGTCCATGTCGAAGGTTCCGCCGGGCCGGGGGTTGCCGAGAACATGATGTCGGGCACCGTCATCATCGACGGCGATGCCAGCCAATATGCCGGCGCCACCGGCCATGGCGGGCTGTTGGTGATCAAGGGCAATGCCTCGTCGCGCTGCGGGATTTCGATGAAGGGCATCGACATCGTGGTGCATGGTTCCATCGGCCATATGTCCGCCTTCATGGCGCAATCGGGCAATCTGGTGGTGCTGGGCGATGCCGGCGACGCGCTGGGGGATTCGCTTTACGAGGCGCGGCTGTTCGTGCGCGGCGCGGTCAAATCGCTGGGCGCCGATTGCGTCGAAAAGGAGATGCGGCCCGAACATCTGGCGATTCTGACCGATCTTTTGGCACGCGCCGGCGCCGAGGCCAAACCGGAAGAGTTCAAACGCTATGGCTCGGCCCGCAAGCTCTACAATTTCCACGTCGATCACGCCGGCGATTATTGAGGACAGCGTTATGGAAAAGACTCCCCAAACCCTGCCGCGGCAGAGCTGGACCTTCTCGAACGAGATCAATTCGGAAATCCGCCGGGCGGCGGCGACCGGCATCTATGACATTCGCGGTGGCGGTGCCAAGCGGCGGGTGCCGCATTTCGACGACCTGCTGTTTCTGGGGGCCTCGATGTCGCGCTATCCGCTGGAAGGCTACCGCGAGAAATGCGGCACCGATGTGGTGCTGGGTACCCGGTTCGCCAAGAAACCGATCGAGCTGAAGATCCCCGTCACCATCGCCGGCATGTCCTTCGGCGCGCTTTCGGCCCATGCCAAGGAGGCGCTGGGGCGTGGCGCCACCATGGCCGGCACCTCGACCACCACCGGCGACGGCGGCATGACGCCCGAGGAACGCGGGCACAGCGAAAAGCTGGTCTATCAATATCTGCCCTCGCGCTATGGCATGAACCCCGACGATCTGCGCCGCGCCGACGCCATCGAGGTGGTGGTGGGGCAGGGCGCCAAGCCGGGCGGCGGCGGCATGCTGCTCGGCCAGAAGATCACCGAACGGGTCGCCGGCATGCGCGATCTGCCGGTGGGGATCGACCAGCGGTCGGCCTGCCGGCATCCGGACTGGACCGGGCCGGACGATCTGGAGATCAAGATCCTCGAGCTGCGCGAGATCACCAATTGGGAAAAGCCGATCTATATCAAGGTCGGTGGCGCGCGGCCCTATTACGACACCGCGCTGGCGGTGAAGGCGGGCGCCGATGTGGTGGTTCTGGACGGCATGCAGGGCGGCACCGCGGCGACGCAGGATGTGTTCATCGAGAACGTCGGCCAGCCGACGCTGGCCTGCATCCGTCCGGCGGTGAAGGCGCTGCAGGATCTGGGCATGCATCGCAAGGTGCAGCTGGTGGTCTCGGGCGGTATCCGCACCGGCGCCGATGTGGCCAAGGCGCTGGCGCTGGGGGCTGACGCGGTGTCGATCGGCACTGCGGCGCTGATCGCCATCGGCGACAATGATCCGAAGTGGGAGGCGGAGTATCAAAAGCTCGGCACCACCACCGGCGCCTATGACGATTGGCACGAGGGCAAGGATCCGGCCGGGATCACCACCCAGGACCCCGAGCTGATGAAACGGCTCGACCCGGTCGAGGCGGGGCGGCGGCTGCGCAATTACCTGAGCGTGCTGACGCTGGAATGCCAGACCATCGCGCGCGCCTGCGGCAAGAGCCATGTCCACAACCTGGAGCCCGAGGACCTCTGCGCGCTGACCATCGAGGCCGCCGCCATGGCCGGTGTGCCGCTGGCCGGCACCAACTGGATCCCGGGGCAGAACGGGTTCTGAACCCATAAAGACAGGGCGGGGATCAACCCCGCCCTTTTCCATTCAACAGGGACTACCGAGGATAAGCCGATGACCGATCTCGCCGCCTTCGCCAAGGAGAAGGGCGTCAAGTATTTCATGATCTCCTATACCGACCTGTTCGGTGGCCAGCGGGCCAAGCTGGTGCCGGCGCAGGCGATCGCGGGGATGCAGGAGGATGGCGCGGGCTTCGCCGGCTTCGCCACCTGGCTCGACCTGACGCCGGCGCATCCCGACATGCTGGCGGTGCCGGATCCCGAGATGGTGATCCAGCTTCCCTGGAAGCCCGAGGTCGCCTGGGTCGCCGCCAATTGCGTGATGGAAGGCGTCGAGGTCGAACAGGCGCCGCGCAATGTGCTGCGCAGGCTGATCGGCGAGGCGGCCAAGGAAGGGTTGCGGGTCAAGACCGGGATCGAGGCGGAGTTCTTCCTGCTGACGCCCGAGGGGACCGAGATTTCGGACCCCGCCGATACCGCCGCCAAGCCCTGCTATGACCAGCAGGCGGTGATGCGCCGCTATGACGTGATCAGCGAGATCTGCGATTACATGCTGGAGCTGGGCTGGGGCCCCTATCAGAACGATCACGAGGACGCCAACGGCCAGTTCGAGATGAACTGGGAATTCGACGATGCGCTGGTCACCGCCGATCGCCACAGCTTTTTCAAGTTCATGGTGAAATCGGTGGCTGAAAAGCATGGGCTGCGTGCCACCTTCATGCCGAAACCGATCGAGGGGCTGACCGGCAACGGCTGCCACGCCCATGTCTCGGTCTGGGATCTGGACGGCAAGACCAATGCTTTCGCCTCGAAGGACGGCAGCGGCCAGACCGGCGAGGTCGGCCTGTCGGAGCAGGGGGCGCATTTCCTCGGCGGCATCATGAAACACGCCGAGGCGCTGGCGGCGATCACCAATCCGACGGTCAACAGCTACAAGCGGATCAATGCGCCGCGCACCATTTCGGGGGCGACCTGGGCTCCCAACACCGTCACCTGGACCGGCAACAACCGCACCCATATGGTCCGCGTGCCGGGGCCCGGCCGGTTCGAACTGCGGCTGCCCGACGGGGCGGTGAACCCCTATCTGCTGCAGGCGGTGATCATCGCCGCCGGGCTCTCCGGCATCCGCTCAAAGGCCGATCCCGGCCCGCGCTATGACATCGACATGTATGCCGAGGGCCACAAGATCGAGGGCGCGCCGAAGCTCCCGCTGAACATGCTCGACGCGATCCGCGCCTTCGACGCCGATGCCGAGCTGAAGGCGATGCTGGGCGATGACTTCTCTGCCTCCTACATGAAGATGAAGATGCAGGAGTGGAATTCCTTCGTTTCCCATTTCTCCCATTGGGAACGCGACAACACGCTCGACATCTGACCCATCTGCTCCACCGGCCCTCTGCCCTGCGCCCTGTCCGATCTCCCCCGGGCGGGGCGTTTCATTTTATGGCGCGGGATTTCGAATTAGCCGGGGACTGAACCTGACAGGTCGTTGATACATCTTCGAAATTATGTTCTTCGCTTCCGGGATTACCGACCGGATACAAGGATTTAGCGAATCTGTGCCGATATTTGATCAGGCCTTGATCCTGGACACCTCAGGGCGTCCGATCCGCCAGCAGGGCGTGACCGTGTCGCGCGACTGGGACGAGGTCGCCGCCTTCTGTCGCGAGGTCTATCTGCCGTTTCAGGTTCGGCCTGTCGGCCGGTTTCTATGGCCGGATGCCACCATGCGGCAGGCGCGGGTGGGGCGGATCCTGATGACGCGGTTTTCCTATGGGGTGCCGATCTATCTGGATGATCTGGACCTCTCCAAGGGGCAGGTGGTCGTGATGAACACCTTGGCCGGGGCGCTGAACCACAAGGTCAACGAGCGGAGCGAGGCGGTCACCCGCCGCGCGGAGAGCTTTGTGGTCGATTGCACCCGGGTCGATCACTGGCTCGAGGCCGACGCGGCGCATTTGCAGCTGAACCTGACGATCCCGCACGATGTATTGGCCGAGATCGCGCAGCGCTGGTTCGGCTTCGTGCCCGATGACCGGCTCTGGACCCGGCGGCTGGCCTTCGGCGGGCGCGGCTCGCGCTGGATATCGCTATTGAACTATGCCGTGAGCTGCATCGGGCCGGAAGGCGCGGTGCAGGGGGCCAACCCGATGGCGCGCCATCTCGAGGAATTGCTCTGTATCGAGCTGCTTCAGTCCTGGGCGCAGGGAAGCGGCCTGTCGCTGCGCGAGGGCGCGCGCACGGCGGCGCCGCATTACGTTCGCGAGGCGGAGCAGATCATGGAGGCCGAGGCGCGCGAGGCCCCGACCATTGGAGAGGTCGCGGCCCGGGTCGGGGTTTCGGCGCGGACCTTGTCCGAAGGTTTCCGCCGGTTTCGTGGCATCGCCCCGCGTGAGTTCCTGCGCGATCGCAGGCTCGATGGTATTCATGCGGCGCTGGAAAATGCGCTTCCGGGACAATCGGTTACATCGGTTGCCGCGGATTGGGGGTATAGCAATTTCGGCGCATTGGCGCGGATCTATCGCCTGAGGTTCGGCGAAAACCCGTCGCAAACGCTGCAGCGACATTCATAAATCTCCGATTTCGAACAACGCCTGCCGGTCGGGGGTGGCGACCTGCGCGCTGTCGCGCCAGCTTTGCGGTAGAGATATAAATCAGGCTGGGAGCAGTGAATGAGCGACTTCAAAGCCGCCTGTGACGAGGTCTTGCGCAGCGTGACCGAGGATTCCCTGCGGGTGCCGGGGGTCGTTGCCATGGTTACCACCCGCGACGGTTCGATCTATTCCGGTGCGTTTGGCGAGCGTCGGCTGGGGGGTGAGGCGATGACCGAGGACACGGTTTTCAACCTGTTCTCCGCCACTCAGGCCATCACTGCCACGGCAGCTCTGCAATGTGTCGAAGAGGGGCTCTTGCTGCTCGATGCGCCGGCGCGCGACTATGTGCCTGAGATCGGCGCGCTGCAGGTGCTCGAGGGGATCGAGGCCGACGGAACACCCCGGCTGCGCGCCCCGACAGGCGATCTGACCACGCGCCAGCTTCTGCTGCATACCGCCGGCTTCGGTTATGAGTTCTTCAGTGAAGACTATCACCGGCTGGTCCAGTCGGGTCATGTGCCCAGCATCGCCAGCGGATGTCGCGCCGCGCTGAACGCGCCGCTGCTGTCCGACCCGGGCGCGCGCTGGACCTATGGGATCAGTCTCGACTGGGTCGGGCTGATTGTCGAGGCGGTCCGCGGC
This sequence comes from Pseudodonghicola sp., assembly GCF_048268305.1. Lineage (NCBI taxonomy): Bacteria > Pseudomonadati > Pseudomonadota > Alphaproteobacteria > Rhodobacterales > Paracoccaceae > Pseudodonghicola > Pseudodonghicola sp. Next base: position 308,087 of record NZ_JBLWVT010000003.1, on the reverse strand, counting down.
AAGCGTCTGGGCAGGGTGCTGCGCGATCACATCTTCGATCCGCTGGAGATGCGTGACATCGGTTTCACCCGCAGCCCCGAGATGGCGGCCCGCAGCGCCGCCTTTCATCGTCGTGACGCGACGGGCGCGTTGATCGCGACGGGGGAGTGGATTCTTCCCGATGTGCCTGAAACCGATATGGGTGGCCACGGGCTGTTCGGAACGGTGCCCGATTACATGAAGTTCATCCGCATGTGGCTGAACGACGGGCGCGGCCCGAATGGTCCGGTACTGCGGCCCCAGACGGTGGGCTGGGCGGTGCGCAACGGCCTGCAGCGCGAGCTTGATGTCCACCGCCTCTACAGCGCGGAGCCGTCGATCTCCTGCGACGTGGATCTGTTCCCCGGGCTCAAGAAGGGCTGGGCCTATCCCTTCATGATCAACCTGAACCGCGCCCCCACCGGTCGGGCGACGGGATCACTGGGCTGGGCCGGGGTCGCCAACAGTTTCTACTGGATCGACCGCAAGACCGGGATCGGCGGCTATTGGGCAACCCAGATCCTGCCCTTCGGCGATCCGGTTTCCTATATCGGCTCGCAGGATTTCGAGGCGACCGTCTATCACGCCCTCAGACGCATGGCCGAGCCGGCCCCGGTGCCGCTGCGGCTGATCTGAAGAGGGCGGGGCAAGCCCCGCCCGATCAAGGCTTTGTCGCGCGGGGGTCAGCCCATGCGTTCGCTGGAATAGGAGCCGGGCGAGGCGGGGAAGACCACCGTCCTGTTGCCGTTCACGAAGGCCCGGCGATGGGCATGGGCATGGATCGCGCGGGCCAGCACCTGGCTTTCCACATCGCGGCCAAGCGAGACGTAATCCTCGGCCGATTGCGCATGGGTCACCCGGACCACGTCCTGTTCGATGATCGGGCCCTCGTCCAGATCGGCCGTCACATAGTGCGAGGTCGCCCCGATCAGCTTCACGCCCCTCTCATAGGCCTGCTTGTAGGGGTTGGCCCCCTTGAAGCTGGGCAGGAAGGAATGGTGGATGTTGATGATCCGGCCGGACATCTTCTGGCACATCTCATCCGAGAGGATCTGCATGTAGCGGGCCAGCACGATCAGTTCGGCGCCCGAGTCCTCGACCACCTGCATGATGGCAGCCTCGGCCAGCGGCTTGTTCTCCTTCGTCACCTTGATGCAGTGGAACGGGATGTCGTGGTTCACGACGACCTTCTGATAGTCCATGTGGTTCGAGATCACCGCCACGATGTCGATCGGCAGCGCACCGATCCGCCAGCGATAGAGCAGGTCGTTCAGGCAATGGCCGAAGCGCGACACCATGATGACCACCTTCATCTTCTCCGACGGATTGTGAAAGGCGAACTCCATGCCAAATCGATCCGCCGTCGCAACAAAGCTCTCGCTCAGCTCCTCGCGGCTGCGGCCCTCTTCGGAATCGAAGCGCAAGCGCATGAAAAAGCGGTCGTTTTCAAGATCGGAGAACTGCGAGCTGTCGTGAATATTGCAGCCCTGCTCCGACAGGTAGGTCGCAATCGCCGCGACGATGCCCGGGCGAACCGGGCAGGAAACTGTCAGGGTGATCTGGGACATGTCTGTTGGACCTTTCTGAGGATCAGCATTCCGGCAGGTTGACGGCAATCCCACCGGTTGAGGTTTCTTTGTATTTGAGGTTCATGTCCTGCCCGGTTTCGAGCATGACGCGCACGCAATTGTCGAGCGGCATGAAATGCTGCCCGTCGCCCTTCAGCGCCAGCGACGCGGCAGAGACCGCCTTGATCGCGCCAAGCGCATTCCGTTCGATGCAGGGCACCTGCACCAGGCCCGCCGCCGGATCGCAGGTCATGCCCAGGTGATGTTCAAGCGCGATCTCGGCGGCGTTTTCCACCTGCGCGTTGCTGCCGCCGAGCGCGGCGCAAAGCCCCGCCGCCGCCATCGCCGCAGCCGAGCCGACTTCGCCCTGACAACCCACCTCGGCGCCCGAGATCGAGGCGTTGTGCTTGATCAGCCCGCCGATGGCCGCGGCCACCAGCAAGAGATCGCGGCATCCCGCATGGGTGGCCCCGACGCAATGGTCGCGATAATAGCGCAGCACCGCCGGCACTACCCCCGCCGCCCCGTTTGTGGGGGCGGTCACGATCCGACCACCGGCGGCGTTTTCCTCGTTCACCGCCATGGCATAGACGCTCATCCAGTCGTTGGCCTGATGCGGCTGCGCCAGGTTCAGCCCCTTCTCGGCCTGGAGCTGATCATGAATCGCCTTGGCGCGGCGTTTCACCTTCAGCCCGCCCGGCAGGATCCCCTCCTGCGCCAGACCCCGGTCGATGCAATCGTCCATGGTCTTGAGGATGCGGTCGATCTTGTCGTCGAGCGCGGCGCCGTGCAGCACGGTCTCGTTGGCGCGTTTCATCTGCGCGATGGAAAGACCGGAGCCTGTGCCCATCTCCAGCATCTCGGCGGCCGTGCCGAACGGAAACGGAAACGGAAACGCCTGCGCGGCCTTCTCGTCATGCAGATCGGCTCCGGCGGCCTTCTGCGCCTCAAGCTCGGCCGCCGTCAGAACAAAACCGCCACCGATCGAGTAATAGGTTTGCTGATGCCAGGTGTTTCCGGCGGTGTCATAGGCGCGCAGGATCAGCCCATTGGCATGGCCCGGCAGCGGTGCCCCCCAGTCGAACACGAGATCGCCGTCGGGCGCGAAGCGCAGCTCTCCCAATCCATCGGGCCGGACCACCCCCTCGCGCCGCACCTGCGCCTCGAGATCCTCGGCACGATCCGGCTCCAGCGTTTCCGGCAACAGGCCGCAAAAGCCCAGGATCACCGCGCGGTCAGTCGCATGCCCCTTGCCGGTGAAGGCGAGCGAGCCGTGCAGGCTCGCCCCCAGGCGGTGCAGCTGTCCCGCCCCGGGGATTTTCTCGACCCCGCCGCGCAGATCGTCGAGGAACCGCGCGGCGGCGATCATCGGCCCCATCGTATGCGAAGACGACGGGCCGACGCCGATCTTGAAGACGTCGAAGACCGACAGGAACATCTCAGCCCGCCGACGCGTAGATCGGGAAGGCCGCGCAAAGCGCACGCACCTCGGCCCGCACCTCGGCCTCGACCTCGGCATTCCCTTCCGGGTTTTCCGCCAGCGCGTTCAGAACCCGCAGGATCAGGCTGCCGATCTGTTCGAACTCGGCCTCGCGGAAACCGCGGGTGGTGCCGGCCGAGGTGCCCAGACGGATGCCCGAAGTCACGAAGGGTTTCTCCGGGTCATTCGGGATCGCGTTCTTGTTGCAGGTGAGACCGGCCCGCTCCAGCGCGATCTCGGCGGCCTTGCCGGTCACCCCCTTGGGTTGCAGATCGACCAGCACCATGTGGCTGTCCGTGCCGCCAGAGACGATGCCGACGCCGCCAACCATCAGCACATCGGCCAGCGCGCGGGCGTTGTCGATCACCTGCTCGGCATAGGTGGCGAAGGAGGGATCGAGCGCCTCGCCGAAGGCCACCGCCTTGGCGGCGATCACATGCATCAGCGGCCCGCCCTGGTTGCCCGGGAAGACGGCCGAGTTCAGCTTTTTCGCCAGCGCCTCGTCATTGGTCAGGATCACCCCGCCGCGCGGACCGCGCAGCGTCTTGTGGGTGGTCGAGGTGGTGACATGGGCATGCGGCACCGGGTTGGGATATTTCCCGCCGGCGATCAGCCCGGCGTAATGCGCCATGTCGACCATCAGATAGGCGCCGACCTCGTCCGCGATCTTGCGGAACCCTTCGAAGTCGATCTTGCGCGGATAGGCCGAGGCGCCGGCGACGATCAACTTGGGTTTGGTTTCCAGCGCCTTTTCGCGCACCTTCTCCATGTCGATCAGATGGGTCTGCGCGTCGACCTCATAGGACACCACGTCGAACCATTTGCCCGACATCGTCACCGGCGAGCCGTGGGTCAGATGGCCGCCATGCGCCAGCGACAGGCCCATGATGCGATCGCCCGGCTGCAGCAGCGCCAGGAACACCGCCTGGTTGGCCTGCGCCCCGGAATGCGGCTGCACGTTGACGAAGCCCGCCCCGAACAGTTGCTTGAGCCGGTCGATGGCGACGGCCTCGACCTTGTCGACGAATTCGCAGCCGCCGTAATAGCGTTTGCCGGGATAGCCTTCGGCATATTTGTTGGTCAGCACGGATCCCTGCGCTGCCATGACATCGGCAGAGACGATGTTTTCCGACGCGATCAGCTCGATCTGGGTCTGCTGACGGTCGAGTTCTTCGGCGATGGCCGAAGCGATCACGGTGTCGGAGATACCGGCCTTGGGAAGGGTATGGATCATCGGGGACGTCCTTTCAGGGTCAGCGGCTTTCGGCGGCGAGTTCACGCACACCGGTGTCGAGCAGGTGGAAGAGATGCGTCGCGAAGCTGGTCCAGCAATCCAGCCGGAAGCTGTCGTCGGCGTCGCGCCAGAGGATCACGGTGGCGCCGTCGAACAGGGTGCGGCGCCCTTCGCCCACCGCGATGGTATCAAGGTCGCGGGCGCAGCCGAGCGTTAACAATTCCGCGGCGCGCGGCCCGTCGATGACGAAGCTGACCTCGCGCTCAGAGATATCGACCAGGCTGTGGGGATGGGTGGCATAGACACCGGCGCAGGCGGTGACGATGCCGGCGGCCGCGCTCTCGGGCGCATGCAGCATCCATTCGTCGGGCCCGAGGCAAAGCGCCTCAAGTTCGCCGACACTGGCGCGAAGGCCGATCCGGGTCGGCAGGCTCAGACCCAGGGCCGCCTCGATCGGCGCCAGATCGCCCCGGGCGCGCAGCGAGAACCGGGCGCAGCGAGGGGCGAAGCCAACCCGGGCGGCTGCACTTGCCGTGAGAACGCCGGGAATGAAGGAAGAAATCGGTGCGGTCATCTTCGCCTCCGGGTCAGATTTTCAGACGGGTGTTTTCGGGATCGACGAAAACCGTCGCGGTGATCTTCGCCGCGATGGTGCGGTCCGGCATCGGGATATAGACGGTCTCGCCCATCTTGCCGTGGCCGCCCTCGACCAACGCCAGCGCGATCGGCTGATCGGTGGTGCCGACGTCGTAGGAAGAGGTCACATGCCCCACCATGGTCATCGGGATCGCCTGTTTCGGGTCGAAGACGATCTGCGCGCCCTCTTCCAGCTTCGATCCATCCTCGGTCAGCAGGCCGACCAGCTGCTTGCGGTTCTTCGCCTGAAGATCCGGGCGCGCCAGCCCGCGCATGCCGACGAAATCGGGCTTCGACTTGCCCACGGCCCAGCCCATACCCGCGTCATAGGGCGTGACCGTGCCATCGGTATCCTGGCCGACGATGATATAACCCTTCTCGGCGCGCAGGACGTGCATCGTCTCGGTGCCATAGGCGGTGATGCCGTATTGCTGCCCCGCCTCCCACAGGGTTTCCCACAGCTTCTGGCCCAGATGCGCCGGCACGTTGACCTCGAAGCCGATCTCGCCGGTGAAGCTGACCCGGAACAGCCGCGCCGGCATGCCGGCCACGGTGCATTCCACGCAGGACATATGCGGGAAGGCCTCTTCGGTCAGCTCGACGCCTTCGACGAAGGGCGCCAGCAGCTTGGCGGCATTGGGGCCGTTCAGCGCCACGGTCGACCAGTGTTCAGTCGTCGAGGTCAGCCAGACGTTCAGATCGGGCCATTCGGTCTGGAGGTAATCCTCCATCATGTTGAGAACCCGCGCCGCGCCGCCGGTGGTGGTGGTGACGTGGAAACGATCCTCGGTCATGCGGCCAATGACACCGTCGTCGCGGATATAGCCGTCATCGCCCAGCAGCAGGCCATAGCGACAGCGGCCCGGCGCCAGCTTGGTCCAGGGGTTGGTGTACATGCGGTTCATGAATTCCACCGCATCGGGGCCCACCACCTCGATCTTGCCCAGGGTCGAGGCATCGAAGATGCCGACAGAGGCGCGGGTGGCGGCGCATTCGCGGCGCACGGCGGTATCCATATCTTCGCCTGGTTTCGGGAAGTACCAGGCCCGGCGCCATTGGCCGACGGGTTCAAAGACCGCGCCCTTCGCCTCGGCCCAGCTGTCGATATGGGTCTTGCGGGTCACCTCGAAATGCTCGCCACGGTGATAGCCGGCGAAGGCGCCGAAGCTGGTCGGCGTATAGGGCGGCCGGAAGGTGGTCAGGCCCACCTGCGGCTGCTTCTTGCCAAGCGCATCGGCGGCGATGTTGAGACCGTTGATATTGGACATCTTGCCCTGATCGGTCGCCATCCCGTTGGTGGTATAGCGCTTGACGTGTTCGATCGACCGCATGCCCTCGCGCACGGCCAGGCGCAGATCCTTGGCGGTCACATCGTTCTGGAAGTCGACGAAGGCCTTGGCCTTGCCGGCGCTGAGGTCGGTCGGCAGTTCCTTGTGCGACACGCCGGTGCCGGGGCGGTCGGCCTCGACCCCATAGGTCACCTGCACGCCAGCCTTGCCCAGTGCCTCGGCCACAGCACGGCCTTTCTCAGCACCATCCGCCAAGGCGGCCCCGATGCCCCAGAGCCCACGGCTGGCGCCGGCGATCACGCAGTCTTCCGGCGTCTTTTCCGGCAGGAAGGTGGTGCGGTCGTCGTCCCAGGTCAGCGACCCTTTGGTATGAGAGAACAGATGCAGCGAGGGCGTCCAGCCACCCGACATCAGCACCGCGTCACAGCGAATGTCCTGACCGGCGCCGACGGTGCCGCCCACCACCGGGTTGATCCGCAGCGAGGTGACCCGCAGCCGGCCCGAGGTTGCGGTCGCGGTATGCGACAGCTTGACGGCAATGCCGCGTGCGCGCGCCTCGTTTTGCAACAATGCGTCGACATCGGCACGGGTGTCCACGATGGCCTGCACCTGGGCACCGGCATCCTGCAGATCGAAGGCCGCGTACCAGGCGGAATCATGCGAGGTCAGGATCACCGGTCGCTTGCCGACCAGAACGCCGTAGCGGTTCAGGAAGGTCTGGGCCGAGCCCGCCAGCATCACGCCGGGGCGGTCGTTGCCATGGAACACCAGCGGCTTTTCCAGCGCCCCTTGCGCCAGCACGACCTGCTTTGACCGCACCCGCCACAGCCGTTCGCGCGGGGTATCGGCGGGCAGCTTGGGCAGATGGTCGGTCAGCTTTTCGACCAGCCCGATCATGTTCTGATGGTAATAGGCGATGGCGGTGGTGCGGGTCATGATCTTCACGCCCAGGGCCTTCAGCGCCTCCAGCTCGGCGGCCAGCCAGTCCCAGGCCGGCTTGCCGTCGATCCGTGCCTGCGGCTCGGACAGGAGCGTGCCGCCGGCTTCGGCGTTTTCATCCACCAGCACCACGCGCAGCCCCTCGACCGCGGCGGCACGGGCGGCGGCGAGCCCGGTGGGCCCGGCGCCGACGATCAGCACGTCGCAATGCAGGTTGCGAGAGGCGTAGGTATCCGGATCCTCCTCGGTCGGGCTCACGCCCAGACCGGCGGCGGCGCGAATGAACGGCTCATAGACCTTGTCCCAGAAGGATCGCGGCCACATGAAGGTCTTGTAGTAGAAGCCGGCCGAGAACAGCATATAGGCTGCGTCGTTCACCGCGCCCACGTCGAACTTGAGGCTGGGGAATTTGTTCTGGGAATTGGTTTCGAGCCCGTCCCAGATCTCCTGCACGGTGGCGCGGGTGTTGGGTTCGAACCGGCCCGAGCCGCGACGGGTGCCGATCAGCGCGTTGGGCTCTTCCGAGCCGGCCGCGATGGCGCCGCGCGGACGGTGATACTTGAACGACCGTCCCATCAGATGCACGCCGTTCGCCAGCAGGGCCGAGGCGACGGTGTCGCCCTGGACGCCGCGATAGCTCTTGCCGTCAAAGGTGAAGGTCACGGGGCGGGAGATATCCACCCGGCCCCGGCCGGAAACGCGATAGCTGCTCATTTCTGGTCCCCCGTCAGGGTGGAGAGGGCGGGGCGCGGTTCGCCCGCCTTGTAGGTGGTCAGGAACTTGTCGGTGACGGTGTCGCGCACCGCGTTGAAGAACCGGCCGCAGCCGTGGACATGCCGCCAGCGTTCGTAAAGCGGCCCCTTCACGTTGGAACGCATGAAGAGGAATTCGGCCCATTCCGCATCGGTGGTCTCGGAGGGGTTCGCCGGGCGGGCGATATGCGCCTCGCTGGCATAGGCGAATTCGACCTCGGGCAGGGTCTCGTTGCAATAGGGGCAATGGATCAGAAGCATCTGTTTGACCTCGGTGAGCGTGCTTGGTCAGTGCGCGACGGCGGCGGCAGCGGCTTCGTCGATCAGACGGCCGGTGCGGAAACGCTCGAGCGTGAAGGGGGCGTTGATCGGGTGCGGTTCGTCCTTGGCAATGGTATGGGCAAAGACGTGGGCCGACCCCGGCGTGGCCTTGAAGCCGCCAGTGCCCCAGCCGCAGTTGACATAGAGGTTCGGCACCGGAGTCTTGCCGATGATCGGCGACCGGTCGGGGGTGTTGTCGGTGATCCCGCCCCATTTGCGCAGCATCCGCATACGGTTGAAGATCGGGAACACTTCCGAGATCGCGGCGATGGTGTGTTCGATCAGCGGCAGGCCGCCGCGCTGCGAATAGGAGACGTATTGATCGGTCCCCGATCCGATCACCAGCTCGCCCTTGTCGGACTGGCTGCAATAGGCGTGCACCGCGTTGGACATGACCACGCAGGGGAAGATCGGCTTCACGGGCTCAGACACCAGCGCTTGCAGCGGCATCGATTCCAGCGGCAGGCGCACCCCTGCGGTCGCCATGACCATGGAGTTGTGGCCCGAGGCGCTGACCGCGACCTTCTTCGCCTTGATGAAGCCCTTTTCGGTGTCCACCCCGGCGACCGAGCCGTCGGCATTGCGGCGGATCGCGATGACGGCGCAATTCTGGATGATGTCGACGCCGCGCGCCGCCGCGCCCCGGGCATAGCCCCAGGCCACCGCATCGTGCCGGGCGGTCCCCGCACGCTCCTGCAGCGCGCCGCCCATCACCGGATAGCGGGCATCCTTGGCGATGTTCACCGGCGGACAGTATTCCTTGCATTCCTCGGGCGTCAGCCAGCGGTTGTCGATGCCGTTCAGCCGGTTGGCATGGACGTGACGCTTGAAGCTTTGAACGTCATGCACCGTATGCGCCAGCATCAGGCAGCCCCGGTTCGAATACATGACGTTATAGTTCAGCTCCTGGCTGAGCCCCTGCCACAGATCCACCGAGTGATCGAACAGCCGCTGGCTTTCGTCATAGAGATAGTTCGAGCGGATGATGGTGGTGTTGCGGCCGGTATTGCCGCCGCCCAGCCAGCCCTTGTCGATCACCGCGATATTGGTGATGCCGTGCTGCGACGCAAGATAATAGGCGGCACCAAGGCCGTGGCCCCCTGCCCCGACGATGACCACGTCGTATTCGGGCTTGGGCTGGCTGTCCGGCCATTGCTCGGTCCAGTTTTTATGACCGCTCAGAGCGTTCTTGAGCAGGTTGAAAGCGTTGAAACGCGTCATGGGCGAGCCCCCGGCTGAGAAAAAGTCTGACAGGGTTGGTAGACCTCTGCGACGCGACGGAATTGAATATTTGCGACATCTGGACCGGAGATAAGCGCCAGCGCCCATCACATCGGATCAACGCGGTCTCTTGGAAGCAGAAAAGCCGCCCTTCGCGACCGGAAAAGATGCTGGGCCGTGCTTTCAGAGAAATGCCAAGGACCCGCGTCGCACTCAAACCGCACCGGTTCCGCAACGGTTCCGAGCGAATCGATAGGCCTCCAGGGCTGGGCGACGGCGCTGAAAGGGCAATGATGCGACCAGCCCCCTGAGACCTGCATCAGCCCCGTATCAGGGTGAGGGAACCGACTGCAGTGCGTGGGGGCGTCGTATTTCTACCGCAGCATCGTCGCAAAATTTCTGCCTTCTTTTGCCCCTCCATCAATAACTTTCGACATGGGGCGCTTCGCCCGGTGTCGGTCCTTTGTGATGGCCTGACTGCCGGACTGATCGGGGGCAATCCGGACCCGGCAGACTGGGGCGGAAAAGATAGATGGCCGGCGCTTTGGCGACGGCCCGACTCCCCTGTGCCCGCACACAAGAAGACCCGGAAAACCGGGCGTCAATTGGGGATCTCATCCCTGAACCAACACGGAGAAACGCCTTTGACGAATTTAGAGAATACTGATGCCTTGACTGCGGAACTCCCGTCCGAAACCGCGCCTTCGGGTCAAATCAAGACAGACTACACCATTGGTCGCGACAATATCGAAGGCGCGATCGGCCCCTTCGGTTTCGATGTTCACAATCCGGTCTTCCTGATTTCCGCCCTGGCAGTAATCGCTTTCGTGGTTTTCACTCTGGCCCTTCCCGAACAGGCCAGCAGCCTGTTCAGCTTGCTCTTCTCGGAGGTGACGAAAGGCTTTGACTGGTTCTTCATCGGCGCCGCTGATGTTTTCGTTCTTCTCTGCCTTGTGCTGATCGTCAGCCCCTACGGAAAAATCCGCCTGGGCGGGCAGGATGCGACACCTGACTTCAGCTATGTGAGCTGGTTCTCGATGCTCTTTGCTGCCGGCATGGGGATCGGGTTGATGTTCTACGGCGTCTCCGAACCCCTGAGCCATTTCTCCTCCTCACTGGGCGGCACGGCGGCTGGGGCCGATGGCCTGCGCACCGACTGGGCTCCCCTGGGCGCGGCGCCGAACCAGGCGGAGGCGGTCCGGCTCGGTATGGCGGCCTCGATCTTCCACTGGGCCCTGCACCCCTGGGCGATCTATGCGATCCTTGCGCTCAGCCTTGCGCTTTTCAGCTACAACAAGGGGCTGCCGCTGACGATCCGCTCGGCTTTCTATCCGATCTTCGGAGAACGGATCTGGGGCTGGCCAGGCCATATCATCGACATTCTCGCCGTTTTCGCCACGCTCTTCGGCCTGGCCACCTCGCTCGGGCTTGGGGCGGCGCAGGCGAATGCCGGTCTCAACAAGATCTTCGGTATCCCGATCGACACCACCTCGCAAATCGTCCTGATCGTCATAATCACCTCCATCGCGCTCTTCTCGGTCATCCGCGGGTTGGAAGCCGGGGTGAAACTCCTGTCCGAGATCAACATGGGCCTCGCCTTCCTGCTGCTGGTCTTCGTGCTGGCCGCCGGACCGACGCTGCTGCTGGTGACCGACGCCGGGGATTTCCTGCTGGCCTATCTGGAATATCTGCCGGCGCTGTCGAACCCGGTCGGGCGCGACGACGTGAACTTCATGCAGGGCTGGACCTCGTTCTACTGGGCCTGGTGGATCTCCTGGTCGCCCTTCGTCGGCATGTTCATCGCCCGCGTCAGCCGTGGCCGGACCGTCCGGGAATTCCTGGTCAGCGTGCTGCTGATCCCCTCGCTGGTCTGCGTGATCTGGATGTCGATCTTCGGTGGCGCTGCGATCAGCCAGGTGGTGCGCGACGGCTATACCGCCGCCACGGAAGCCGCTCTGCCGCTGCAGCTCTTCGCGATGCTCAACGCGCTGCCGATGAGCCAGATCACCTCGCTTGTCGGTATCGTCCTGGTGATCGTGTTCTTCGTCACCTCCTCCGACTCCGGCAGCCTGGTGATCGACACCATCACCTCTGGCGGCAAGGTCGATGCCCCCGTCGCGCAGCGGGTGTTCTGGTGCCTGTTCGAAGGCGTCATCGCCATCGTCCTGCTGCTGTCGGCGGGTGGGCTGAAATCCCTGCAATCCATGGTGATCTCAACCGGCCTGCCCTTCACCGTCGTGCTTCTGGTGATGTGCGTGGCAATCTGGCGAGGTCTCGCCAGCGAACCGCGCTGACGATGACAACGCCCGGTCCGAAAGGGCCGGGCGTCACGCCCGAGGGGGGCGGCAGTCCGAACCGGGACCCCGTCACCCCTCGGCGTCGGCCCCTCGCCGCAAGGCATGCGGCGTCGTCTCGAACCGGCGCCGGAACATCCGGCTCAGATGCGAGGAATCGCAAAAGCCGCAATCGACGGCGATCTGGGCAATCGACTTCTCGCTGGTCGAAATCAGATGATGTGCCAACGACAGCCGAATGGTCAGAAAGGCCGCCTGCGGCGAGATATCGAGCGCAGTCCGGAAATGACGTTCAAGCTGGCGCTTGCTGTGTCCGATCCGGCGGGCGATATCCTCGACCGACAGTGGCGTATCAATGTTCTGCTGCATCAGCAGCAGCGCGCGCAACACGATCGGATCCCGCGTCTTGAAATCCAGCGTGATCCCCGGCTGCGGCTTTTCCGGCTGCAGCGCATCGTCGATGATCATGATATGCAGGCTCTTGCTCGCCTGCGCGCGGCCGACATGCTTGTCGACCAGATAGGCGGCAAGATGCGCCGAACTCGCCCCACCCGAGCAGGTCAGCCGATCACCGTCCACCACGAAGATCTGATCGGTGACCGGATTGAGCCCCTCGAACTGCTCGAGGAAATCGGCGTGGTGAAACCAGCTGACGCAACACCGATAGCCGTCGAGCAGCCCAGCCTGGTGCAACATGAAGGCGCCGGTGCAGAGCCCCACCAACGGCACGCCCGAGTCGGCGGCCTGATGCAGAAACCGGATATAGGCGGGGCTGAGATTCGACATCTCGTCCATCAGCCCGCCGACGACGACGATATAGTCGAATCGCGACGGATCCCCCAACCGCTCCTTCGGCTGTACGGTAATTCCGCAGCTCGATGAGACCGCGTCCATCGTATCCGACAGCACGGTCCAGTTGCACAGGATCGGTCGGCTGCGGTCGCCTTCGTCGGCGGCAAGCCTCAGCACATCCACGAAATTCGCGAAAGCGCAGAGCGTGAAGCGCTTGGCGAGAATGAACCCCACAGACAGGCGCACCCCGCTGGGTCGAGGCCGCAGGGCATGCGCCGTTGTGCCGCGATGGGGCAGCTTTTGCAGTTCGGTTTTAGGGTCCATTGGCCCGCACACGGTGGATCGCAGAAATTTCTAATCTGCTGTCGTAGCCTTAATCCCGCATTGACGCAATCGTTCTGTTTTTTTGTGAGCCACGATCGCAATACTGGCGTCCACAAGAACCACAACACCCCTTTCTGACTACTCTGAAAGGGAAAAAACTATGGTCTCAGGCCCGACTGTTGCGTTTGGCAGGACGACAGAGATCGCGGTCGTTGCGTCGCCTTCGTTCTGTCCCGAGCCGCCGAATATACCGCCGCAATCGGCGACATGCGCGCATTCGGAGCACCCTGGGAGACCGGCAGAGAGGATGACATGAAGGTATTGGTCCCGATAAAGCGGGTCGTTGATCACAATGTGAAGATCCGCGTCAAGGCGGATGGCAGCGGCGTCGATCTGGCCAACGTGAAAATGTCGATGAACCCCTTCGACGAGATCGCGATCGAGGCCGCTGTTCGCCTGAAGGAAGCCGGCACCGCGGATGAGGTGATCGTCGTTTCGGTCGGCCCGGCGCAGGCGCAGGAGGTGCTGCGCACCGCCCTGGCGATGGGCGCCGACCGGGCGATCCTGATCACCGTGGACCATGCGGTTGAGCCCCTGGCTGTCGCGAAACTCCTGAAGGGCGTGATCGCGACGGAAGAACCCGAGCTGGTGCTTCTCGGCAAACAGGCGATCGACGACGATTGCAACCAGACCGGCCAGATGTTGGCGGCGCTGCTGGGCTGGAGTCAGGCAACCTTCGCATCGGAAATCGCACTCGGCGACGGCAAGGCCAAGGTCACCCGCGAAGTGGACGGGGGTCTGCAGGCGATCGAGGTTGCCCTGCCCACGGTCGTTACCGTCGATCTGCGCCTGAATGAACCGCGCTACGCCTCGCTTCCGAACATCATGAAGGCCAAGAAGAAGCCGCTCGAGATCAAGACTCCTGAGGACTTCGGCCTTCAGGTCGCGCCCCGGCTGACCGTGCTGCGGGTCGAGGAGCCGGCAGCGCGCAGCGCCGGCATCAAGGTCGGCAGCGTCGCCGAACTTCTCGACAGACTGAAAAACGAAGCCAGTGTCATCTGAGCAACAGCGGGAACACAGACCATGGCCATTCTTCTTTTCGCAGACCATGACAATGCGGCGCTGTCCGAACAGACCGCGAAAACCCTGACCGCCGCCACGCAGATCGGCACCGAGGTCGATATCCTGATCGCCGGCAAGGACGCCGCTGCCGTCGCCGAACAGGCTTCGAAACTCGCCGGTGTGCGCAGCGTCCTCCTGGCCGAGGCCGAGGCGCTGGAACATCGCCTTGCCGAGCCGACCGCCGCGCTGCTCCTGGCGCTGTCGGGCGATTACGACACCGTCCTGGCTCCGGCCACGACCACCGGCAAGAATGTGATGCCGCGCCTTGCTGCTTTGCTCGACGTGATGCAGATCTCAGAGGTGATCGAGGTTGTCAGCTCCGACATCTTCAAGCGCCCGATCTATGCCGGAAACGCCATTGAGGTGGTGCAAAGCCTCGAGGCCAAGAAAGTTCTGACCCTGCGCACTGCGGGCTTCCCGGCCGCCGCCGAAGCCGGCACCGCGGCGCCGATCAAGGCGGTCGAGGCCGGAGTCGGAAACTCCGATCTGTCGCGCTTTGTCGAAAACATCCTGTCCAAGAACGATCGTCCCGAACTGAGCGCGGCCCGGATCATCGTCTCGGGCGGGCGGGCACTCGGCTCGGACGAAAAGTTCCGCGAAGTACTGAACCCTGTGGCCGACAAGCTTGGCGCGGCGGTGGGTGCCTCGCGCGCGGCGGTGGACGCGGGTTTCGCCCCGAACGATCTTCAGGTCGGTCAGACCGGCAAGGTTGTCGCCCCCGACCTCTATGTCGCCTGCGGTATCTCCGGTGCGATCCAGCATCTCGCAGGGATGAAGGACTCGAAGGTGATCGTTGCGATCAACACCGATGAAGAGGCGCCGATCTTCCAGGTGGCCGACTATGGTATCGTCGGAGATCTGTTCGAGATTCTGCCGGAAATCGAACGTCAGCTCTGATCCGTTCGTCAACCGATCTCAGGGAGCCCCCCAATGACCGCACAGATCATAGATGGAAAGTCCTGCGCCGCTGGCCTCGGTGACCGGATCGCGGAAAGCGCTGCCGACTTCCGGCGCGATGCCGGTCGCGCCCCCGGGCTTGCGGTGGTGCTGGTCGGAACCGATCCGGCCAGCGAAATCTACGTCCGCAGCAAAGGCCGCATGGCGCGCCAGCTTGGCATGGAAAGCTTCGAACATGTCCTGAGCGCCGACACCACGCAGGAGGCGCTGCTCGATCTCATCGCGCAGCTCAATGCAGACGACACCGTTGACGGTATCCTCGTGCAGCTCCCCCTGCCGGGTCATCTGGACAGCCTTTCGGTGGTCGAGGCCATCTCTCCCGCCAAGGATGTGGACGGGTTGCATCCGTTGAACGCGGGCTATCTCGCCTCGGGTCTCCCCGGACTGGTTTCCTGCACGCCGCTCGGCTGTCTGATGCTTCTGAAGGAGACGCTCGGCGATCTCTCCGGCCTCGATGCGATCGTTGTCGGGCGTTCGATCCTGGTCGGCAAGCCGATGGCGCAGCTTCTTCTGGCCGAAAACTGCACCGTGACGTTGGCGCATTCCCGCACCCGCGATCTGCCGCAAAAGGTCGGGGCCGCGGATATCGTGGTGGCCGCCGTCGGCTCGGCAGAAATGATCAAGGGAAGCTGGATCAACCCGGGGGCGACGGTGATTGATGTCGGCACCAGCCGCGTCATCCGTGACGGCAAGAAGGAATTGGTCGGCGACGTCGAGTTCGCCACCGCCTCCATCGCCGCGCGGGCGATCACGCCGGTTCCCGGTGGAGTCGGCCCGATGACGATCATGTGCCTGATGCACAACACGGTTCTGGCCGCCTACCGGCGCGCCGGACGCCCGGCGCCGCAGCTCGGATGAGCCGGCGGGCGGACATATCCGGCGGTCCTGGCCGCGGCCTGCGGGAAACAGTCGTTTTTCGCACGACGAATGCCGGTTGGGCCGCAGCGTCGCCCCGTTTCAAAGCCAATCTGCAATGCAAACTCCTCGAACGAATGGAATGACTCATGTCTTCATTTCCTGAACGCGCAAAAGTCGTCATCGTCGGCCTCGGCGGCATCGTCGGCGCCTCTGTCGCGCACCACCTGATCGAGCGCGGCTGGGATGATATCGTCGGCATCGACAAGTCCGGTATCCCCACCGACATCGGGTCGACCGCGCATGCCTCGGACTTCTGCTACACCACCAGCCACGACCTGCTCAGCACCTGGTCGACGCAGTATTCCGTCGATTTCTACGAGAAGATGGGCCACTACGCCCGGATCGGCGGGCTCGAAGTCGCCCGCGTCGGCGATGACGAGCGGATGGAGGAACTGAAGCGCCGCGTCGATTCCGGCCGCGCCTTCGGCACCCGGGTCAGGATCATCACCGCCGCCGAGGCGAAAGAGAAGTTCCCGCTGCTGGAAGAAGACCAGATTCAGGGGGCCATGTGGGATCCGGACGCCGGTCTGGTGATCCCGCGGTCGCAGACCGTGGCGGGTAAACTGGTGGATCAGGCGGAGAAGAGCGGCAAGCTCAAGGCCTTTGCCAATACCCCGGCGCTGGAGCTGATCACCGAGGATGGCCGCGTCAAGGGCGTGAAGACGACGCGCGGCACGATCTATGCCGATCACGTGGTGGTCTGTGCCGGCATCTGGGGCCGGCTGATCGCCGCGATGGCGGGCGAAGACCTGCCGGTGATGCCGGTCGACCACCCGCTGACCTTCTTCGGGCCCTATGACGAATTCGCCGGCACCGGCAAGGAAATCGGCCGCCCACTGCTGCGCGACCAGGGCAACTCGGCCTATCTGCGTGACACCGGCGATCCCGCGACCACCGAAGGCGGCCAGATCGAATGGGGGTACTACTATGAAGAAGAGCCGCGTCTGGTGCATCCGCGCGACATTCTCGAAAAGGGTCAGGCGCGCCTCGGGCCATCGATGCGCGACCTCGTGCTGGAAGACGTGATCGAACCGCTTGAAAAAGCGATGGAACTGACCCCGATCCTGGCCGAACTGGGCTTCAACGAAAGCCATTCGTTCAACGGCCTGCTGCAGACCACCACCGATGGCGGCCCGTCGATGGGCGAAAGCCGCAAACTGCGTGGTCTGTGGTACGCCGTGGCGATCTGGGTCAAGGACGGCCCCGGCATGGGCAAGCTGATCGCCGACTGGATGAGCGACGGTCGCACCCATATCGACCACCATGGCATCGACTATTCCCGCTTCAGCGACTTCCAGTTGACCGAAGAGTTCATTCACGACCGGTGCTGGGAAACCGCGAAGAAGATCTACAATCCGCCGGTTCACGTGCGCGAGCCTTTCTCGAAGGGTCGCAACCTGCGCCGCTCGCCGTTCTATGAGCGTGAGGTGGAACTCGGTGGCTACTTCATGGAGCTGGGCGGCTGGGAACGCGCTCATGGCTATGCCGCCAACGAGCATCTGCTGGAGAAATACGCCGATCAGGTGCCGCTGCGCGAGGCCGAATGGGACAACCGCCATTTCTGGCGCGTCTCGAACGCCGAGCAGCTTGAGATGAGCGCGGATTGCGGCCTCATCAACCTGTCGCACTTCCATATGACCGACATCTCCGGTCCCGATCATGTCGAGCTGATGGAATACCTCTGCGCCGCGAAGATCGGCGGCGACGCCAATATCGGCAAGGGCATCTATACCCATATGCTGGATGATGAGGGCAATGTGCGCGCCGACTTCACCGTCTTCCGCATGGCGGATCGCTGCCGGCTGGTGAACGGTGCCGACGCCGGCCCGCGCGATCAGATGTACATGAGGCGCATGGCGGCAGACCGTGGTCTCGACGTCACCATCACCGATGTGACCGAGGCTTTCACCACCATCGGCATCTGGGGGCCGAACGCCCGCGAGAACCTGAAGAAGGTGGTCGCCGATCCCGACATGCTGGAGAAGGAGAACTTCCCCTTCGCCGCGATCAAGACCATCGAGATCGCCGGCAAAAAGGTCTCCGCCTTCCGCATTTCCTATGTGGGCGAACAGGGCTGGGAGCTGCACATGGCCTATGAGGACGGCCTGGCGGTCTGGGATGCGCTGCGGTCGACCGGTGTGATGGCGGTGGGCGTCGAAACCTATGCCAACTCGCGGCGCCTGGAAAAATCCCTGCGCCTGCAGAACGCCGACCTGCACACCCAGTATAACCTTTACGAGGCCGATCTGGCCCGCCCCAAGGTCAAGGAAGCCGATTTCCGCGGCAAGGCGAAGCATGTCGAATATCGCGCCCGTGATCACCAGCCGGCCATGCTCTGCACCCTGGTGATGACCGAAAACACCGACCGGAATGGCGTGAAGCGGTATCCGAACACCACCATGCCGGTGATGGACCCGGAAACCGGCGAGACGCTGATCGACGACCTTGGCCGCCGGTCCTACACCAGCTCGGTGGCCTTCGGGCCCAGCATCGGCAAGAACATCGCCCTGGCCTATCTGCCGTGGGACTATTGCCAGAAGGGTCGCAAGCTGACCGTCTCCTATTTCGATGAGGTCTATCCGGTCGAGGTCGCGGGGGTCGGTTACGAACCGCTCTACGATCCAGAAAACCTCAAGCCGCGCAGCTAAGCTGCCGGGAAGGACGGAAGATCACGGCGCCGGCGGGGCAATCCCGCCGGCGTCAGGCGTTTCAGGGGCAGCGCGGCCTAGACCTCAGGCTCCTGTTCCGCCAACCAGTCGGCAAATAGCCGGGCGTTGGCCGAGGCGCGGCCATGAATGCGCAAATAGAATGGATAGGGAGACTCCATCGCCTCGGGAACGAGCTGCACGAGCCGCCCGCTGTCGAGATATCCCCCCAGCAGCCCTTCCCAGCCGAGCGCCGCGCCGATGTCGTCTTCGGCGGCCTTCAAGCCGATCAGGTAATTGTTCAACGAAAACTCCGGCCCCTTCGGCGCCGACCGGTTCAGGGATGAGAACCATTCCGGCCAGTCGGTCCAGGCGTTGGCCCCGGACTGGATGCGGATCAGCGGAACTTCGGCCAAATCCGAAATCTGTTCAATCCCATGAGCCTCGGCGAAATGCGCGCTGCCCAGGGCCAGAATCCGGTCGCGAAACAGAACCCGGGTTTCATCATCTTCCAGCGCCGGATCGCCATAGTGAATGCTCAGATCGACACCCTGCGCCCTGCCACTGTCCTCGATGATCTGCGAGATCGCGACGCCGGGGTGCGCCTTCCAGAAGGCCGCCAGCCGCGGCGTCAACCAAAGCCCGCTCATCGCCGTCGTCGCCGCGATCGAAACCGCTGTCCGGTCATGGCGGTTGCGAATGCGCGCAACGCTGTCGGAAATCCCCTCGAACCCCCGCTGCAGCGACACGAACAGCAAGGCGCCCGCTTCGGTCAGCTCCACCCCCCGATACTGACGGTTGAACAGGGGCTGCCCCAATTCCTGTTCCAACGCCTTGATCCGATGACTCACGGCCGCCGGCGTGACGTTCATTTCGCTTGAGGCCATCTTGAAGCTCAAATTTCGTGCAGCCGATTCGAAGCAGGCCAAGTCGCCGAGAGACGGAAGATCATAGGGCTTTCGCATATGGTCTGGTCGCTTTCAGACAAGAGAAGTCGTTCGCGTGACATGGGGACTTTGAGTTTAGATAGGCTAAACTCAGATGAGATTTTTGACAATTGTCATCCGATCGGCGTGATGGCTTCGTGCGCGAATATCCCTCTGCCGCGACAGGAACACCAAGATGGCACGCCAGACCGCCTCGCTCTCCGATCTGCTCATGCAGCACCGCCCCGGATATGGCCTTCCGCAGCCCTTCTATAACGCCCCCGACATCTTTGAGGCGGATCTCGAGACCATTTTCTATCGGGAATGGCTCTATGCCTTTCCGGCCTGCATGCTCGACAAATCCGGCAGCTACCAGCGGCTGAAGGTCGGCGTCTATGATGTGATCGTGCTGCGCGACGGCAAGGGGGACATCCGCGCCTTTCACAATACCTGTCGTCACCGCGGCTCGATCATCTGCGCCGCCACCAAGGGTCGCGTCGCCAAGCTGACCTGCCCCTATCATCAGTGGACCTATGACCTTGACGGCCGCCTGATCTGGGCCCGCGACATGGCCGCCGATTTCGACGCCTCCAAACATGGGCTAAAGCCGGTGAACTGCCGCGAAGTCGCCGGGTTGGTCTATATCTGCTTGGCCGAAGACGCGCCCGATTTCGACGCCTTCGCCGAGACCGTGCGCCCCTATCTGGGCGTGCATGACCTGTCCAACGCCAAGGTGGCGCATCAGTCGACCATCATCGAGAAGGGCAACTGGAAGCTGGTCTGGGAGAATAACCGCGAGTGCTATCACTGCGCCGGCAACCACCCCGATCTTTGCCGCACCTACCCCGAGGATCCCACGATCACCGGGGTGAGCCCTGACGGCACCTTCCCCGAGAAGGTCGAAAACCACTTCCGCCGTCTCGAAGCCGCGGGCGCGCCGTCGCGCTTCCAGCTTGGCAAAGACGGCCAGTACCGGGTGGCGCGGATGCCGCTGCTCGAGGGCGCGGAAAGCTATACCATCAACGGCAAGATCGCCGTGCAGAAACGTCTGGGTCAGGTCCCATTCCTCGACGCCGGCACGCTGCTGCTGTTCCACTACCCGACCACCTGGAACCACTTCCTCACTGACCACTCGATCACCTTCCGCGTGACTCCGATCGGTCCGCAGGAAACCGAGGTGCAAACCACCTGGCTGGTGAACAAGGATGCGGTCGAAGGCGTGGATTACGATCTGGAGAACCTGACCCGGGTCTGGGAACACACCAACGACGAGGATCGCCGCGTCGTTGAAGACAACCAGCAGGGCATCAATTCGCCTGCCTATGAACCTGGCCCCTATTCGACCACCCATGAGGATGGTGTGCTGCAGTTCGTCAACTGGTATCTCGACCGGATGCGCAGCGCGCACGCCCCCCAGACCCTCGCAGCGGAGTAAGTCGGCATGGCCAAGACCCAAGCAACCGCCGCCGGAATCTGGACCGACGACGAGGTGTTGGAATGCGTCTCGATTCTACCGGAATCGCCGAATGTGGTCACGGTCTGCTTTCAGGCGCCCTCGGGCCGGTCCTTTGACTTTCGGGCCGGGCAGTTCCTGACGCTTGAACTGCCGGTGCCCGGCGGGCCGCTCTACCGGACCTTCACGATTTCATCCTCCCCGTCGCGGCCGAAATCGCTGACGATCACGATGAAGGCCCAGCCCTCGTCGATCGGTGTGCGCTGGATCATCGACAACATGCGGCCCGGCATGACGCTGAAGGCGACCGGCCCCGCCGGCCGGTTCACCTCGGCGGAATATCCGGCCGAGAAATACCTGTTCATCTCCGCCGGCTCGGGCATCACGCCGATGATGTCGATGACCACCGAGATCTATGACCTTGGCCGCCATTGCGACATCGTCTTCGTGAACTGCGCCCGGCGGCCTTCTGAGATCATCTTCAAGCGCCGGCTCGAGCATATGGCGACCCGGATCGAGGGGCTGCACCTGAAATGGGTCGTGCAGGAGCCTGATCCCTACCAGCCCTGGACCGGCTATCAGGGCACCTTCAACCAGCTGATGCTGGGCCTCATGGCGCCGGACTATCTGGAACGCGAGGTGTTCTGCTGCGGCCCCGACGGGTTCATGCAGGCGGTGCGCGAGGCCCTGGCGGGTCTGGGCTTCGACATGGACCACTACCACCAGGAAAGCTTCCAGGCGCCGGGCACGCCGGGGCCCGAGCTGATCGAGGTGGAGCTGCCGGACGATCACCTGCCGGAAGAGAACGTCATGGCCGAGATCGTCTTCGACATCTCGGGCATCACGCAATCCTGCCCGGAGACCGAAACCGTGCTGGCGGTGGCGCGCAATGCCGGTGTCGCGATCCCCTCGGGCTGCACCTTCGGCGTCTGCGGCACCTGCAAGACCAAGAAACTGTCGGGCGAGGTGCATATGGTGCACAACGGCGGCATCACCGAGGAGGAGATCGAGGAAGGTTATATCCTCGCCTGCTGCTCCAACCCACGCGGCAAGGTCACGCTCGAGCTTTAGGTCTTCGGTGTGGCTGTCCACAGCCTCGGGCCAATCGCTAACGGACAAAACCGCCCTTCGCCGTAAAGGGAACGAAGGGCGGCTTTCAAAGTCGCTCCGATCGGATCGCCATTTCCTTTGCCAGACGCTCGGCAAAGGCCGACACGGCCACCGGAAGATCACGGCAAGTTCCACCTCATAGGCCATCAGCGCCTCCGCCGCGCGGTCATGATCCATCACGCGGGTTTCGAAGGTCAGGCGGCGCCGGTCCTTTTCGAAGAGGGCGATCTGGAACAGCAGAAAATCCGTCGCGACCGCCTGACTGCAAGCGATGCGGAGGGGGCCGCAGCGCAGCCCCTCCAAGTCCTCGATCTGCGACCGGACCTGATCGGCTTCCGCAAGCTGGGCCTGGGCATGCTGCACGAACATCTCACCCACCGCCCTCAGCCGGACCCCACGCACCATCCTTTCGAAAAGCTGTGCGCCAAGCTCGTCCTCAAGGTCCTGGATCCTGCGTTTCAGGGCGGAGGCGGTGATGTTCAGCTTTTCCGCCACCTGCCGGATTGATCGGGAGCGCGCGGTTTCGACGATATAGTGCAGCAATCGGAGATGGCGCATGCGCCACCCCGCCGCCACCTGAGCTGCAGCGTCCGTTCAAGACGGCGCTGAAACAACGCTCTCACCCCAGAAGCTCGTCCAGCCTCTGGCGGGTTTCGACGCAGACGGCGCGCAGGTGGCGCACCAGGCTCTTGCCGGTGCCGACCTCGGGCCGGTTCGCCGGGCAGATCGCCGAGACCAGAAAGCGCAGCGCCGGGCGGAAGCGGCGCAGCTCGACTCCGCGCCCGACATAGCTGAGCGCGGTGAGCGGGTTCAGCACCGTCACCCCCAGGCCACGACAGACCATCTCGCAGGCGGCATGAGAGGATTGCACGCTGATCGGCATCCGCCGGCTGACACCGGCGGCGTCAAACGCGCGGTCGATCAATTGCCGGTAGGGATCGTATTCCCCGAGCGAAACGAAGGCCTCCCCCACGAAGTCCTCCGGGCCGAGCACCGGCAAGGCGCACAGGCGGTGCCCCTCGGGCAGGACGCAGACCTGTTCGAACTGCCCCAGCGCGATCACCTCGGCATCGGGCACGATATTGATCGACTCGGTCAGCCCGATGTCGAAGTTGAACCCCGAGATCGGCGACTGGTCGCGCGGGTCGGTGCTGTCGATCCGCATCGTCACATTGGGATGCGCCACCGCCAGACGCGCCAGCGCCGCCGGCAGGATGGTCTGGGCGAAAGCCGGCAGGGTCGAGATATGCAGCACCTCGTCATAGGCGCCGCGCAACTGGTTGACGTATTCGTTGATCCGCTCGAGCCCGACGAAAGCCGCCTGAACCTCGTGATAAAGTTTCATCGCCCGGGCGGTGGGATGCAGCCGCTGGCGACGGCGTTCGAACAGCGTGAACCCCACGGTATCCTCGAGCCGCAGGATCTCGCGGGTGATCGTCGGCTGCGAGGATCCGAGCGCCGCCGCCGCGGTGGTGACCGTTCCGAACTTCATCACCGCGCGAAAAATCTCGACCTGTCTGAGATTGAGCTCGGTAAGGTGCTGATGGGCCATGATGAAGCGTCCACTCATATCCAAGTTGAATAAAGTCCCATAGTATTTTTTGTATTCGCCGAGGCCAAGGGCGACTTTATTGCGAGTAATCAAGAGAAACGCCTGATCACACAGGCCTATCGCCGCGCCGGGGTGACAAATTGACCTTTTCCTTCCCGAATGATCTTGCTGCCGAAATCCTGCGCTGCGCCGCAGAAAGCAGTGCGGGCGAACTCAGCCCGGATCGTCTCAGCTTCGTGCTGAAGGCCTATGAGCGCGCACCACGTCTGAGCGATCCCGGGCGTTTCACACTGACGGATTGCGTCACCCATCGCGCCGATGCGCCGATCTATCCGGCCAGCGTGGTCAAGCTGTTCCACCTCTATGAACTCTGCGGGCTCGAGGCCGAGGGCCGCATCGTGCTGACCGAGGAAGACCGGCGTGCCGCCAAGGCGATGATCGGCATCTCCTCGAACGAGGCGACCGCCTATCTGGTCGGCCGCATGAGCGGCGCTTTCGACGCGCCCTGGCTGGAGCCCGCGCCGCTGGAGGAGTTCGTCCGGGCCCGGCGTCAGCTGCAGGACTGGTTCGATGCGCTGGAAAACCCCGATCTCGCCGGGATCAGCGTGCTGCATGCGACCTATGCGGACAGCCCCTATGGCGCCGCCCGGCAGATCCGCGACCTGACCAGCGGCAACCGGCTGACCGCACGCGCCGGGGCGGCACTGCTGCATGACATCGTGCGCGGCGCGGTGCCCGGGGCCCAGTGGATGATGGAGCTGCTCGACCGCGAGGAATACCGCCTTGCCGAGGCCGCCAGCGGCCAGCCCAGCGAGGACGGCCAGCGTCACGGCTTTCTGGGCCAGGGCTTTCCCGATCGGGTTCGCACCTGGTCGAAGGGCGGTCATACCAGCTGGACCCGGCACGACCTGCTCTATGGCGAAGATGGCGATACCGGCTTCATCCTCTCGGTGATGACCGACAGCCACTGGAGCTCGGTCGACACCACGTTCCTCCCCGCGGTGGCGCGGCTGTGCCATGCCGCCCTTCCAACCTTAACAAAGGCCCGCGCGGAACGGGCCGAACATCAGGGACTGCAAGCATGACGGACAAGACCATGACCTCCACATTCCGGCCGAACCGCCGGGGTATTCTCACCGGCCTCGGTGGACTGGGTGCCGCGGCGCTGCTGGCCAATGGCACCGCCCTGACCCTGCTGGGCGCCCGCCCGGCACAGGCACAGGCGACGCCACTGCCGGGCGGCACGCTGCACCTCTCCGCCCCCTATGGCTCGGCGCTGAAATCGCTCGACCCGCATGCGACCTGGCGGTCGCAGGACATGGTGGTCTCCAAGGCCTTCCACCGGTCGCTCTATTCCTGGGACAGCGCCACCAACGCGCCGGCACTCGATCTGGCCGCCGCGGTCGCGATGGGCGAGGATGGCAAGACCTATACCTTCACGCTGCATGACAACATCTATTTCCATAACGGCCGCCAACTGACCGCCGAGGACGTGATCTGGTCGCTGACCCGCATCATGAACCCCGAGAAGGGCTTTCCCGGCTCGGCCGTGGTCTGGAACGTCGAGGGCGCCGAGGAATACAGCAAGGGCGAGGCCGAGACGATCTCGGGCCTGAGCCGGATCGACGATCTGACCTTCTTGATGAAGATGAAGAGCTTTACCGACCCGGGCCTGCTGTTCTTCGATGGCATCACCTCGATCCTGCCGAAGGAAGAGGTCGAGAAGGAAAGCTTCCTGACCCATCCGGTCGGCTGCGGCCCCTTCGTTTTCACCGAGCATGTCTCGGGCTCCAGCATCTCGGGCAAGAAGTTCGACAAGTACTACAAGCCCGGCCTGCCCTATGCCGACGCGGTGACCTTCGTGATCTCCGGCGATTACAGCGCGCTCGACATGGCCTTCCGCTCGGGCGAGATCGACGCCACCGTGCTGTCCGGTGCGGCCTATGAGCTTTACAAGCGGGATCCCGAGCTGTCGAAGGGGCTGGTCGAGGTGCAGGAGCTGTTCACCCGTCACCTCGGCATGAACCTGGCGATGCCGCCCTTCGACGACGTGAAGGTCCGCCAGGCGATCAACTATGCGATCGACCGCAAGCTGATCATCGCGAAGCTGCTGAAGGGCAAGGCCTATGAGGCGGTGAGCTGGCTGCCCGCCTCCTCGATCGCCTTCGACGACAGCCGCACGCCCTATCCCTATGACGAGGCCAAGGCGAAGGCACTGATGGCGGAATCGTCCTATCCCGACGGGGCCGAGATCGAGATTTGGGCGCGCGACGGCGTCGATGGGTCGGGCGTGGCCCAGGCGATCACCCCCTACCTGGCCAAGATCGGCCTGAAGGTGACGCTGAAGGTGGTCGAATCGGGCGTGCTGAGCGACGCCAAGAGCGCTGGCACGGCGCAGGCCTGGCTCTATTCCGCGGGCACCGGGCCCGACCCGATCGCGGCGCTGCGCAACTTCGACAGCCGGACCACCCGTTCGGGCGGGAATGCCACCGGCTTCGCCGATCCTGTCTTCGACAAGATGCTGGACGATGCCGCCGCCGAGACCGACCCCGAGGCCCGCAAGGTCAAGACGATGGCCGCCGACGGTTATATCTTCGATCAGGCGCCGGTATGGTTCTTCAACACCAACAAGGCCGTGGTTGCCTCGCAGCCCTGGATCAACGGTGTCGGCGGCAATGTGACCGAGGCCGCGATCCTTGAGGTCGACACGCTCTGGCTGGGCGAAGACGCCCCGGGCCGCAAGTGACATGACCTTCCGACGCCGGCCCCCGTGTCCGGCGTCGGCCTTCGATAAGGAGACCCTATGGCCCTGGTGATCCTGAGGCGCCTCGCGCAGGCGCTGATCACTGTCGCGGTGGTTCTGACTCTGGTTTTCCTGCTGTTCAGTGTGATCCCCGGCGATTACGTAAGCTCGATGATGGCCGACAAGCGCGCCATCGACCCCGCCGTGGCGGAGCGGATCGCGGCACAGCTGCATCTGAACGATCCGGTGCTGGTGCGGCTCGGCCGTTACCTGACGGGACTGCTGCGCGGCGATCTCGGGTTCTCCTTCGCCACCCAGCAACCGGTGGCCGAAATGTTGGGCGGCCGCATCCAGGCCTCGTTCCGGCTGGCGGTGGCGGCGATGTGCTTTGCCATCGTCGTGGGCCTGCCGCTCGGCTATCTCGCCGCCTCGCGGCAGGGCCGCTGGGTCGACGGGCTGGCAATGGTCTTTGCCGTCTCCGGCCTGTCGGTGCCGGGGTTCTGGCTGGGTCTTCTGCTGATGTACCTGCTGTCGCTCCAGCTCGGCTGGCTGCCGACCTTCGGCTATGGTCGTGGCGATCTGGCGCATCTGATCATGCCGGCGGTGACCCTGGGGATCGCCCCGATGGCGCTGCTGGCGCGCACCACCCGTGCCGCCGTTCTGGAAACCCAGACCGCCGACTTCATCCGCACCGCCCGCTCGAAAGGCATGGGCGAGGCGCGGCTGGTGCGCAAGCACCTGGCCCGCAACGCCTTCGTGCTGATCCTCACCATGATCGGGCTGCAGTTCGGCTCGATGATGGGCGGATCAGTGGTGATCGAAAGCCTGTTCGCCTGGCCCGGCGTCGGCTCGCTGCTGATCCAATCGGTCGATCAGCGCGACATCCCGGTGGTGCAGGGCTGCATCCTGGTGATCGTGCTGTTCTTCCTCATCGTCAACACGCTGGTCGATATCGCCTATCTGATCATCGACCCCCGCATCCGTTACAAGTGAGGTCACGACCGATGCTCAGGCGCCTCCTCCGCCCCAACCTCGCCATCGGCGGCAGCATTGTCCTTTTGCTGGTGCTGGTCGCCCTCTTGGCACCGCTGCTGGCGCCGCACGACCCGATCCTGGATGCCAATCTGATGTACGCGGGCGAGCCGCCCAGCCCCGACTTCCTGCTCGGCACCGACGATCAGGGGCGCGACATCCTCTCGCGCCTGCTCTATGGCGCGCGGATCGCATTGATCATCGGCCTGCTGGTGCAGGGAATGAACGCGATGATCGGCATCGCGCTTGGCGTTTCGGCCGGGTATTTCGGCGGCTGGTGGGACGAATGCGTGCAGGGGCTGACCAACGTTATGCTGGCGGTGCCCACCATCGTCTTCGCCCTGGCGCTGATGGCGGTGCTGGGCCCCGGCATCCCCAGCCTGCTGATCGCGCTTGGCATGACCGACTGGGCCTATAGCTGCCGGATCTCGCGCGCCCAGGTGCTGTCGATGAAGTCGCGCCCCTTCGTGCAGGCGGCCCGGACCATGGGCTATGGTCCGATGCACATCATGACGCGCGAATTGCTGCCGAATATCGCCGGCCCGCTGATCGTGGTGGCGACCATGGGCGTGGGCTCGGCGATCATGGCCGAGGCCTCGCTGTCCTTCCTCGGGCTGGGCGTCATGCCACCGGCGCCAAGCTGGGGCGCGATGCTGTCGGGCGCGCGCGAACAGCTGATCATCGCCCCCTGGATCGCCATCTTTCCGGGCCTCGCCATCTTTCTGACCGTGCTGGGCTTCAACCTGATGGGCGACGGGCTGCGCGACCTGCTGGATCCGCAAGGGAGGTCGAGACGATGAGCGAGGCGACCCTGAAGATCGAGGATCTGCGCATCGCCCTGCGTGTCGAGGGGCAGGACCATCCCGCCGTCGACGGGCTGACCCTGACGATCGGGCGCGGCGAGGTCGTGGGCCTGGTGGGCGAATCCGGCTGCGGCAAGAGCCTGACGGCGCTGGCGATCGCCGGGCTGCTGAGCGCGCCGATGCATGTCGCCGGCGGCCGTATCCTGGTCGAGGGACGCGATGTCGTCGCCCTGCCCGCCCGCGCGATGCAGGCGCTGCGCGGCGACCGCATCGCCATGATCTTCCAGGAGCCGATGACGGCGCTGAACCCGCTGATGACCATCGGCGACCAGATCGGCGAGATGTTCGTGCTGCACCGGGGCCTGAGCCGCCGCGCCGCCCGCAAGGCAGCGATCCGGGCTTTGGAACAGGTGCAGGTGCCGGGCGCCGCGCGGCGGGTCGACGATTATCCGCATCAGCTGTCGGGCGGCATGCGGCAGCGGGTGATGATCGCCATCGCGCTGGCCTGCGACCCGGCCCTTCTGATCGCGGACGAACCGACGACGGCGCTGGACGTCACCATCCAGGCCGAGATCATCGACCTGATCCTCGGGCTCTGCCGCGAACGCGGCACCGCCGTCCTGATGATCTCGCACGATCTCGGGCTGGTGGCGCGGATCTGCGACCGGGTGGCGGTGATGTATGCAGGCCACCTGATCGAGGAGCAGCCGGCCGAACAGATCTTTCTCGCGCCGCAACACCCCTATACCCGCGGGTTGGTGGGGGCGCTGCCACGCCTCGGCCGCCGCCTGACAGAAGGCCAGACGCCGCTGACCGAGATCGCCGGCACGGTGCCCGCGATCCTCGACTATGGTCAGGGCTGCCGGTTCGCGCCGCGCTGCCCGCAGGCGATGGCGCGCTGCGCCGCCGCCCTCCCCGAGACAAGGCGACTGCCGCAGGACGGTCGGATACGGTGCTTCCTCCATGACTGACAAAGACGACGTGCTCCGCCTCGAAGGGCTCAAGGTTCATTACCCGGTCCGCCTTGGCCATGGCTTCACCCAGGGCGCGCTGAAGGCGGTCGATGGCGTCGATCTGACCATCGGGCGCGGCGAATGCCTTGGCCTCGTTGGGGAATCCGGCTGTGGCAAATCCTCTCTGGCGCAGGCGGTGATGGGGCTGGTGCCGATCACCTCGGGCCGGATCGAACTGACCGGACGCGAGGATTGGGGCGACGACATGCTCGCCCGCGCCCGCACCGTGCAGATGGTGTTCCAGGACCCGTTCTCGTCGCTCAATCCGCGCCAGACCATCGGCCAGAGCCTTGCCGGCCCGCTGAAGCTCCACGGGTTTTCCAACCGCTCGGAGCGCGAAGACCGGGTCGCCGAGATGCTGCGCAAGGTCGGG
The DNA here is from genome assembly GCF_048268305.1 of Pseudodonghicola sp. NCBI lineage: Bacteria > Pseudomonadati > Pseudomonadota > Alphaproteobacteria > Rhodobacterales > Paracoccaceae > Pseudodonghicola > Pseudodonghicola sp. The sequence continues at coordinate 278,572 of NZ_JBLWVT010000003.1, read as the reverse complement.
CTGAATCCGGATGCCGCCAAGCGCCATCCGCATGAATTCTCCGGCGGCCAGCGACAGCGGATCTGCATCGCCCGGGCCCTGATCGTGGACCCCAAGCTGGTCGTCTGCGATGAACCCGTCTCGGCGCTGGACGTGTCGATCCGGGCGCAGATCATCAACCTGCTGCTGCAGCTCAAGGACGAGTTGGGCGTGGCGCTCCTGATGATCTCGCACGATCTGGGCGTGGTCGAACACATGAGCGACCGTATCGCGGTGATGTATCTCGGCCGGATCGTCGAGGAAGGTGGCTGGCGCGACATCTTCACCGCCCCGGCCCATCCCTATACCCGCACCCTGATCGCCTCGATACCCGACCCGACGCGCCCCGCGGACAGCTGGGAACGGTTGCAGGGCGAAACCCCTTCGGCGCTGACCCCACCCGCCGGCTGCGCCTTTCATCCCCGGTGCAGCCGGGCCTTCGGCCCCTGCACCAGCGGCACCGTGCCCGGCTTCACCCCCCTGACCGAGGGGCACCGCGCCCGCTGCCACCTGTTGACCCAAGGAGACCCCGCATGACCGATCGGGCAAGTGTAATCGAGGTGCGCAGCGGCGCCGACAGCAAGGCGCCGCATCGCGGCACGCTGCGGATCGGCGACTGGGAGGTGCCCTGCGCCACCGGCAGGAACGGGCTGGCCGAGCCTGCGCTGAAACGCGAGGGCGACGGCTGCACGCCGATCGGCACCTTCCCGCTGCGCTATGGCTTCTACGATTCCGCCATCTTCGGCGACGCGCCGCGCGGGCTTGAGTTCCCCTTCGTTCCCAAGCCTGCGGACTGGCACTGGATCGAGGATGCGGCCGATCCGCTCTATAACCGGCTGGCGCAATATCCCACCGATGCACCGCGCGACAACGAGGCGCTGTTCGACCTGTTCGTGCCGGTCGGCTGGAACGACGCGACGCCCGAGCGCGGCAAGGGCAGCGGCATCCTGATGCACGCGGCGCGACCCGATTTCTCGGGCACTGCCGGCTGCGTCGCGGTGGCGCATGAACATCTGATGGAGCTGGCGCGGCGGCTGCGCCCGGGGATGCTGATCGACATCCGGCGCGCCGAGGGTGCGGCGGAAGCGGCCAGCCCGCTCGATTCCGGGCTGGAAAGCGTGACCTTCCATGCCACCCGGCCCGGGCCGCGACTGCTGATCACCGGGGCGGTGCATGGCAACGAACCCGCCGGCCCCCTCGCCATCTCGCGCGCGATCGACGCTTTCCGTTCGGGCGCGCTGCGGCTGACCCGTGGCACGGTCACCTTCGTGCCGGTGATGAATCCGCTCGCCTGGGCGCGGAACAGCCGCGAGGGAGAGCGCAATCTCAACCGTGCCCTGGCCGAGCGCCCGATGCCCGAGGACAACGAGGACCGGCTGGGCAATGTGATCTGCCCGATCCTGCGCGCCCATGACGTGCTGATCGACCTGCATTCCTTTTCGGCACCGGGTGAGGCCTTCGCGCTTTGCGGCCCCCATGACAACGATGGCAGCCTCGAACCCTTCCACCACGCCCGCGAGGAAACCGCGCTGGCCCGCGCCCTTGGCCTGCCGCTGGTGGTTCATGGCTGGCTGCCGGCCCATGCCGGGGCACTGGCCCAGCGTCGCGCCGTGGGCGGCCCGGCCGGGGTGGCCGCGCATGGCGTCGGTACCACGGAATTCATGCGCTTCGCCGGCGGTTATGCGGTGACGGTGGAATGCGGCCAACACCTCGACCCGCAGGCGCCCGAGGTCGGCTGGCAGGTCATCCTGAACGGGCTGTCGCATCTCGGGATGATCGCCCGGCCCCTGCCCGACCTCGCCCCGCCGCGCGGGCTCGAGATCGGCAAGGCGCTGCTGGCGCTCGATGACGATGACCGAATGATCCGCCAATTCGCCGCCGGGGAACCCGTCGTGCGAGACGAAATCCTCGGGCATCGCGCCGATGGCACGCCAATCCTGGCCCCCGAGGATGGCGCCATCATCTTCGCCAGCGAGACCGCGACAGCGGGAACCGAACTGGCCTTCCTCTGCCGCCCCTCGGATCGGTTCGCTTAAGCTCCGGCGCCGCGCCACCGTCGCAAGGCCTGTCCGGGCAGAGGGACTGCCATCGGCAGCCGGGAGACAAGCAGGCCGGAACGGTCGTGAAGCGCGATCATCGCATTCGATTTTTGAGCCGCCCCGGACCCCGGACCGGGGGTCGGGGCGGCCAGGGATCAATTGCCGGCCTTGAGGGTTTCCAGCGCGGCCTTGTAAGAGGCGTAGTGGTCGCCCTCATCAGCGGCGATCTGGCGGAACATCTCGGCCACCTTGGTGTCGCCGGCCGCCTGGGCTTGCTCGGCGAATTTCACGTACATCACGGTGTTCTCGTAATGCTCGCCCGCCATCGCGTCGAGCAGGTCGGCCTCATTGCCCTCGACCAGACCCAGCGCCGAGGCCTCGCGATCGAAGTGTTCGTTCGCCTCGACGTTGGCATTCTCGCTGAACAGCGCCGCCAGCTCGGGATTGCCGTTGCGACGGGCGAATTCAGCATAGGCGAGATATTTGAGGTTGGCGAAGGCCTCGCCATGCATGGCGGTTTTCAGATTTTCGACCGTCTGCGGGTTGAGCGTGTTCTCGGCAAGGGCGGGGCTGCCGGCGAGCGGGGCTGCGACAAGGCCGCTGAGCAGGAGGATGCGGAGAGTTTTCATTGGTTTGGCTCCATGTTTCGAAGGCTGCCTTCGGGGGCAACGCCACAAGCCTCGCTCCGCGCGCTGACAACATCCTGACGGTGGTCGCGATTTTTTCTGCCGTCCCGTCAGGTCTCTGTCAGCTCCGCCCGGCACTCTGTGCACAGTCCCGGATCGGGGCAGTCGCTCAGTCGCAGAAAGGATCTCCTGAATGATGCGCTTTAAGATCAGTCTTGCCGCTCTCGTCTCTGGCCTCGGCCTCGTCGCCGGAGCGGCATTTGCCAGCCCCACCTGCACCACCGAGCCCAAATCCGCCTGGCTGACCGAGGCGCAGATGAAAGAGAAGATCGCCGAGATGGGCTATCGCGAAATCAAGGTTTTCCGTACCTCGACCACCGGCTGCTATGAAATCTACGGCTATAACAAGGACGGGGTGCGGGCCGAGGTCTATTTCAATCCGGTCACCGGCGAGATCGTCGAAGAGAACCTGAACTGAGCCATGGCCCTGTCTGACACAGGAGCCGTCCGCCCTGGGGCGGCATCCGGCCCGGACGGTCGGATCCGCGTCTGGGATCCCTTCGTCCGGGTGTTTCATTGGAGCATCGTGACCGGCGTGCTGCTGAACGAGGCGGTAGTGGAGCCCGGCAAGCTGGCGCATCGCTATATCGGCTATGGCATCGCCGGCCTCCTGCTCCTGCGGGTGATCTGGGGCTTCATCGGGACGAGGCACGCCAGGTTCCGCGATTTCGTGGCATCGCCAGCCCGGGTGATCCGGCATCTCGTCGCCACCCTGCGCGGGCGCGACCCACGCTATATCGGCCACAACCCCGCCGGTGGCGCGATGATGCTGCTGATGATGGTCATGCTGGCTGGGCTCTGCCTGACCGGGTGGATGCAAAAACTCGACATGTTCTGGGGCGTGATCTGGGTTGAAAACCTCCATGCGTCCCTGGCCGATCTGCTGGTCTGGCTGGTGGCGCTGCATGTGGCGGCAGCGATCCTCGAAAGCTTCCGTCACCGCGAGAACCTGATCTGGTCGATGATCAACGGGCGCAAACGCACAGACGGCAGCGCGGAGGCCGGAGATGCGGGTTCTGCTGATTGAGGACAGCACCCGGCTTTCGGCGCTGATCGTCTCGGGCCTGTCCGGCGCCGGCTTCGCGACCGACCCCTTCGGTACCCTGGCGGGCGCCGAAGAGGCGGTCGAAACCCTGTCCTACGATCTGATCCTGCTGGATCTCGGCATGCCGGACGGCGACGGGGCGGCATTCATGCGGCACTTGCGGCGCTCCGGCTGCCGCGTGCCGGTCTTGATGATCACCGCCCGCAGCGGACTTGACGACAAGGTCAAGGGGCTGGACGCCGGGGCCGACGATTATCTGGTCAAGCCCTTTGAAATCCGCGAGCTTCTGGCCCGCTGCCGGGCGCTGCTGCGTCGCCCCGCAACCTGTCTCGACCCGGTGCTGAGCCTGGCGAATATCGAGCTGGACTGCGCCAGCCGCACCGCCTCCATCGCTGGGCGATCGGCGCATCTGCCCCCGCGCGAAACCGATCTGCTCGAACTCCTGCTGCGCCGCTCCGGTCAGGTGGTGGGCAAACCCGCGATCGAGCAGGCGCTCTATGCCCTGGCGTCGGAGGTGACGCCGAACGCGATGGAAGCGGTGGTGTCGCGGTTGCGCCGTCATCTGGCCACGGCCGGAGCCGAGGCCGAGCTGCACACCGTGCGCGGCATCGGCTATATGCTCTGCGCGACGGGGCAGTCATGAGCCTGGCGACGCGAAGGGTCCGACCGCTCTGGGCACGCATGACCATCCGGCTCGGGCTGGTGGCGCTTTTGTTCTTCGCCATCCAACTGGCGAGCGTGCTCTGGATCTATGTGCGCAATCCCAACGCACTGGACGAACTTCTGGTCACGGCTGAGGCCAACCGCATCGCCGCCGAAATGGTCGAGACCGCGACCGGGCCACGCCTTGGCAACCCCGACACGCTCGGCCCGCCGATCTCGGCCGCGACGGCGCGGGCGTTCCTGGTCCATGACGCCTCGGGGAATATCGTCGCGCGCCGAGACGACGGCACGCTGCGCGTGGCGGATGAGCCTCCGGCAGTCTTCGTGGTGATCCGCACGCAAAGGGAGCAGCACGGTGACAGGTTCCTGCTCTCCGGGTCCCGCCGCATCACGCTGGCAGGCCAGCCGCTCTGGATCAGCCTGGCGATTTCGGGACAGGGCTTCCGCCCCTATGTCCCGATCCTGGTGGACGAGATCCGAGTGCATGTGATCTTTCCGCTGCTGCTGCTCTCGGGTCTTTATCTGCTGTTCAATTTCAGCGCCGTGCGCAGCGCGCTGAAGCCGCTCGAGGCGGTCATCGCGACGGTCGACCGGATCGACCCGGCACAGATCGGCCAGCGCATCGCACCGCCCGGCAAGCCGGTGCGCGAGGTCGAGGCGCTGGTCGCCTCGGTCAACCGGATGCTGGCGCGGATCGAACAATCGGTGCGCGCCCTGCAAGACTTTGCCGCCGATGCCGCCCACGAGCTTCGCACCCCTCTGGCCATCGCGACGCTGAACGCCGAGGCCCTGCCGCCCGGCCCCGGGCGCGAGGGGCTGCTGCAGGACATGCATGCGATGCGGCGATTGATCGAACAGATGCTCGACATGTCCAATGCCACAGCGCTGGAGATCCCGGCCGGAGCCGAGGCGAACCTGACAGCGATCGCCGCCGAGGTCGTCTCCGATCTCGCCCCGCTGGCGATTTCGCGCCATCGCAGCATCACCTTCGTGCCCAGTGCCGACAGGCAGATCGTTCGCGGCCATGCCGACGCGCTTGGGCGCGCCCTGCGCAACGTGGTGGAAAACGCGCTGCAGCATACGCCTCAGGGCAGCGAGGTCACGGTGATCTGTGGCCCTGGCCCGCAGATCGCAGTCTGCGATTCAGGGCCCGGGATCCCGCCCGAACGGCGTGCCGAGGTGCTGGAACGGCATCGCCGGCTTGATCCGGGCGAAGGCAACGGTGCCGGTCTTGGTCTCGCCATCGCCGAGACGATCATGCGAACCCATCGCGGCAGGATCGAAATCACCGACGCGCCAGGTGGCGGCGCCAAGGTCACGCTCGATTTTCGCAGCGCGAGATAGGGAAAGCGGCCCCCCGCGCGCTCCGCGCGGGATCAGGGCAGTTCCAGATACCGCTCGATCATCGCATCGCCCGCGCGGCTGCGGCCCTGTGGCTGGCGCCGGGTCACGGCCCCGGCGTCGGACGCGCAGGAATGAGACTGCGAAATCAGATGCGTATTCAGCGCAAAGCGGGTCAGTTCGGCCATCAGGTGTTCGCGCACGATCTGTTCGGTCGGGGTGAGCGAGATGCGCCGGGTTCTGACGACCACGCCGACGCTCGGACCGCCGATGATCCGGTCGACCACGCAATCGATCGTTGCGGTTTCCGCCACCAACGCGACGACGGGCACAAAGGCGCTCCAACTCGATTGCGCCGCCAGATTGACCGCCGCCGAGATCGAGTTGATCTCGATCGATTTCGCCGGGCTCACCCCATATTCCGCGAACATGCGATCGGCCACCGCCCGCAGCGGGTTGCCCTTCGGCGGCAGGATCAGGTTCCGCGTCGTCAGTTCGGCCGGCAGGATATCGCGCGAGGTGCTCCGCTCGTGCCGGCCGGTCACCAGAACGCATTGGCTGACCTCGCCTTCACTGATGGTATCGCTGCTGTAGACGTCGTTTTCCGTCACGATCAGGCTCAGATGCCCCTCGCGCAACCGCGTCTCCAGTACCTCGGCGCCGGCTTCCTCGATGTTCAGCGTGATGTCAGGATAGGCGGCGAAACGTGCCAGGATCGGCGGCAGGATGCAGCGGCTGAGCCAGGGCACCACCCCGATCGAGATGCTGCTGGCCGACGCCATCCCGGGCTGGCCCTGCAGGTCGGAAACCGTCTCGTCGTATTCCCGCAGGAACCGCAGGCAATGCATATAGTACTGTTCACCCTGCACCGTCGGCTTGACCGCCCGGGTTCCCCTGTCGAACAGCCGGATGCCGACGACCTGTTCGATCTTCTTGATCTGCTGGGAGATCCCCGACTGCGTGGCATTCATCCGGAGTGCCGCGCCGGTGAAGGACCGCTCCTCGTAGACGGCCACGAAAGTTCTGAATTCACGCAAATAGCACATGGTTCCTCGCCTCCCCTTCGGAATTTAGATCGGCTCCAGCCCTTCCAGAAACTCCATGTTTACATATCCTCAAAGGCCGGGAACCGGCGTCACTCGGAAAAAACAGAGATGTGACGGCCCGCCCACACAAATGCCAAAAATTTGCGCGAACCACCTGGCAATTTTGCTGTCTGCGCATCTCTGCCCCCACTGAACCCATCCCCACGCCTTCCCGGGACCGGAGGGTTTCCCGGCCCCGGGATCGGATCGAACGGTCGGATCAGGCGCCCCAGACGTCCTTCATGACCCGCAGCCAGTTGCCCGAGGAGATCTTCTCGATCTGGTCCTCGCTATAGCCGCGCTTGGCCAGGCCGTCCCAGATCAGCGGCACCTTGGTGATAGTTCCCACGTCGGCGTTCAGGCGGTTATCATAGGTGTACCACTCGCCCAGAATGCCGGTGATATTGGGATAAAGCCCCTCGACACCCCAGTATTCCTCCCAATGCTCGCGGGTCTCGACCTCGGGCATGTCGCTGGCCCATGCCACATGCTCGATGCCGCAGACCTTCACCAGATAGTCGAAGTGATCGAGGATATGCTCCAGCGTCGGCTTCTCGGGCAGCCAGGTCACCGGCGGCCAGGTCACCATGCCGGTCAGCCCGCCGGTCTCGGACACCGCACGCAGCAGCTCGTCGGTCTTGTTGCGCGGGCTCGGGCAGATCGCCATGGCGTTGGCGTGGCTGAAAACCACCGGCTGCTTCGATTCCGCGATGAAATCGGCGCTGGTCTTCAGGCCGCAATGCGACAGGTCGATGATCATCCCGTTACGGTTCATCTCGGCCACCCAGTCGCGCCCCGCCGCGGTGATGCCGCGGTCGCCATCGCCCAGGAAAGGGGCGCCATAGCCGAAGGCGTTGCGTTCGTTATAGGTCGGCTGGACGATCCGCAGACCCAGCGTCTTGAACACTTCGAGCAGTCGCACCTCGGGCTCGACCATCACCGAGTTCTGGGCGCCGATGATGATGGCGCAACGGCCGGTCGCCTGCGCGTCAAGGATATCGGCGGTGGTACGCCCGACGATCGCCAGCTCGGGCATGGCGGCGATCTTGTCCAGTGCCTCCTGGACTTGGAGCAGCCCGTCCTGCACCCCGGCCTGCGGCCGGATCGCGGTCAGGTTCATCGCCGAAATGCCGCCTTCGATGGTGCGGCGGATCTGTTCGGGCGTCAACGGCGCGCAGTTCAGCCCGTCGATCACAAGGGGGGAAGTTGTCATGGTCTTGATCTCCTTTGGAAGGGTTGGGTCACGCCGGGGACCGTTCGGCCCGTTTGCGGACATAGAGTTCGAAACGACGTTGCGCGCCGGGGGTCAGCACCGCCCCCCCCTGCCCGAGCACGAAGGGCGCCTGCTCCTCGGCATGATGGCAGGCGACCAGATGGCCTTCGGCGACGGATCGCGGTTGCGGCCTTTCGCTGGCGCAGCGTGCCGAGGCCAGCGGACAGCGATCGCGATAAAGACAGCCCTCGCGCCCCGGTATGGCGCCCGAGGTCGCCGGGATGCGCACCGCGGGCTTGCGCCGGCCCGGGTCGGGCTGCGGCACCGCCGACAGCATCGTCCGGGTATAGGGGTGCATGGGGGCGGAAAAGATCCGCGCCTTGGTGCCGCTTTCGATCATCCGCCCCAGATGCATCACCGCGACGCGATCCGCGATATGGCGCACCACCGACAGATCGTGAGAGATGAACAGATAGGACAGCCCGAGCCGCGCACGCAAATCCAGCATCAGATTGATCACCTGCGCCTGGATCGACACGTCCAGCGCCGAGACCGGCTCGTCGCAGATCAGCAGCTCCGGGTTCAGCGCCAGCGCCCGGGCGATGCCGATCCGCTGACGCTGCCCGCCCGAAAACTCATGCGCGAAACGGCCGGCGTGATCGGGACGCAGCCCGACCAGCGCCATCAGTTCGTCGACACGGGCGCGATGATCGCCCTTGACCCGGTGAACCTGCAGCGGCTCGGCGATGATCTGGCGCACCGACATGCGGGGATCGAGCGAAGCGAAGGGATCCTGAAACACCATCTGCATCCGCTCGCGCAGGGATCGCAGCGTCGCCCCCCGCGCCCGCGTCACATCCTTGCTGTCGAACAGCACCTCGCCGCCGCTGGTTTCGATCAGCCGCAACGCCAGCCGCGCGGTGGTCGACTTGCCACAACCGGATTCCCCCACCAACGCCAGCGTCTCGCCCGGCCGGACCGACAGGCTGACACCCTCGACCGCATAGGTGCCGCCGCGACCGCTGCCGAACAGGCCGGCCCCCCGGCCATAAATCTTGTCGACATTGCGCAGTTCCAGAAGCGAGCGGGTCATGCGTGATCCTCCAACGGCGCGAAGTGGCAGGCGACGGCATGGCCGGCGGTCACCTCGCGCGGGGCGGGGGACTGGTCGCTGCAGCGTGGCCCGGCGAAGACGCAGCGCGGCGCGAAACGGCAGCCGGGCGGCATCGCCGACAACGCCGGCACGGTGCCTTCGATCTCGAGCAACCGGTCCTGGTTCCCAAGTTGCGGAATGCTGCCCATCAGGCCGATCGTGTAGGGATGCTGCGGGTCCGAAAAGATCGCCCCGACCTCGCCCCGCTCGACGATCCGGCCGGCGTACATCACCATCGCCTCGTCGGCGAATTCGGCGACCACGCCCAGGTCGTGGGTGATCAGGATCACCGCCATGCCGGTGTCCTGCTGCAGATCGCGCAACAGCGACAGGATTTCCGCCTGCACGGTCACGTCCAGCGCCGTCGTCGGTTCGTCGGCGATCAGCAGGTCGGGTTCGCAGGCCAGCGCCATGGCGATCATCACCCGCTGGCGCATCCCGCCCGACAGCTCGTGCGGATAGCGGTGGAATTGCGTCTCGGGCGCCGGCAGCCGCACCCGCCGCAGCCCCTCGATCACCCGCTGCTGCCGCTCGGCCGTGGTGAGATCGGGGAAATGCAGCTTCAGCGCCTCGGAAAGCTGGGCGCCTACCGTCATGATCGGATTGAGGCTGGTCATCGGCTCCTGGAAGATCATGCCGATCTTGCCGCCGCGGATCTGCCGCATCCGTTCCGAAGAAACGCGCGCCAGATCCTCGCCGCCGATCAGGATTTCGCCCCGGGTGCGGGCGCTGTCCGGGATCAGCCGGATCAGCGACAGCGACAGGATCGACTTGCCGCAGCCGCTTTCGCCGACGATCGCCAGCGTGTGCCCCAGCGCGATCGAGAAGCTGACATCGTCGACCACGGTGGTCTCTGTGCTGCCGTTGACGAAAGAGGTCGACAGGTTGCGGACATCGAGAAGGGGTTCGGACATCACACTCACTGCTCCGTTCGCGCCAGCCGCGGATCGAGCAGATCGCGCAGCTCGTCCCCGAGGGTATTGATGGCAAGGATGGTGATCGAGATCGCCAGCCCCGGGAAAAGCGAGACGGTCCAGGCCTGCGACAGGTAACGCTGCCCCTCGCTGATCATCCCGCCCCAGGTCGGGGTCGGCGGCTGCACCCCCACCCCCAGAAAGCTGAGCGTCGCCTCGATCAGGATCATCGTCGACAGCTCGAAGGTGGCCACGACCATCACCGCCGACAGCACGTTCGGCGCTACATGGCGAAGGAGAATCCGCGACTGCGTCGCCCCGATCGACCGCGCCGCCTCGATGAATTCGCGATCGCGCAGGGTCAGCACCTCGGATCGGATGATCCGGGCGAAGGTCGGCCAGCTTGCCAATCCCATCAGGACGATCAGCGCGACCAGCGACTGGCCGGTGATCGACACCACCCCGATCACCAGGAGGATCACCGGAAAGGCAAGCTGCATGTCGACCAACCGCAAGATGATCGCATCGGTGATGCCGCCGACATAGCCGCCGATCAGCCCCAGGCAGATGCCCAGGCCGGCGCTGACCAGCACGGCGCCGATGCTGACGATCAACGTCGTCCGCGCACCATAGACGATCCGGGCCCAGATATCGCGGCCCAGCTGATCGGTGCCCAGGATGTGCAGCGCGCCGCTGCGATCCTCGAACATCGGCCCCTTGAGGCGCAGAAGAATGCTTTGCGCATTGGGGTCGTGCGCGGTGAACAGCCCCGGGAAAAGCGACATCGCCACCAGCAGGACCACCACCACCATGGCGATGGCGACACCTGGCCGGCGAAGCTGTTTCAACATCCCGCGCCAGACCCTGCGGCGATGCGATGACGGCTGGGAAGGCTTTGCTTGGGTCATTTCAGCCGCACCCTCGGATCGACGATGGAATAGAGAAGATCCGCCAGCAGATTGACGAAGACGAAGACCACGGCGAAGAACAGCACCACCGCCTGCACCACCGGATAGTCGCGGGCATAGATCGCCTGGATCGCCAGACGGCCGACCCCGGGCCAGGAAAACACCGTCTCGGTCACCACCACACCGCCCAGAAGCACGCCGAACTGAAGCGCGATCACGGTGATCACCGGGATGATCGAATTGCCCAGGGCGTGCCGGACCACCACCATGAACTCGGTCTGTCCCTTGGCGCGGGCGGTCCGGATATAATCCTGCTCGATCACGTTCAGCATGGACGAACGCGTCACCCGGATGATCAGCGCCATCATCGTCGTCGCCAGCGTCGTCGCCGGCAGCACCAGGCTTGTCAGCCCCTCCCGCCCGCCGGTCGGCAGCAGGCGCATCCACAGCGCCAGCACGATGATCGACACGATCCCCCAATAGAAGGTCGGCACCGACTGGCCGAGCGCCGCGAGATAGCGGATCGCGGTGTCGATGGGGCGGCCACGCCAATAGGCCGCCGCCACCCCCAGCGGAATGCCGGTGCAGACCGCGATCAGCAGCGTGGCCAGCGCCAGTTCCAGCGTGGCGGGGAGCCGTTCGGCCACCAGATCGATCGCCGGAGTGGAAAAGCGCAGCGAGGTTCCGAAATCGCCGTGCAGAGCGTTGTAGACGAACAGCCAGAACTGTTCGGGCAGACTGCGATCCAGCCCGTGTTTTGCCCGGAACGCGGCCAGCGCCTCGTCGGTGGCGTCCACGGGCATGAACAGATGCGTCGGATCGCCGCTCAGCCGGGTCAGAAAGAAACAGATGATCAGAACGCCCAGCAACGAAGGCAGGACGTACAGCAACCGGGTCAGAAGATATTTACCCATATAGCGCTCGCTTTCCCTGTCGGGCCGGCGCGGCGACGGTCGGACCGCCACCGCGCCGGCGCGGTGTCATTCCTTGCCGACGGAGACGCCGTAGAGCATCCAGAGCTGGTCGCCCCGCGGCAGGAATCCCTCGACATCGGCGCCGGTGGCATAGAGGTCGACATTCTGGAACAGATAGCCGACCGAGGCCTGCTCGCGCATATAGGCCGACAGCTCCTGATAGATCGCTGCCCGCTTCTCGCCGTTCATCTCGGCGGCGCCGGCGTCGATCAGACGATCGATCTCGGGGTCGGAGACATAGGAATACCGCCAGTTCGACCGGTATTGCGCCATCTGCAGGTCGGGGTCGTCCGCCGGCCCGAGGCCGACATAGCCGACCGGCGCCAGTTCCCGGTTCACGAGCTGGCGCAGGAACTCCCCCGCTTCGAGCTGGATCATGTTGGGACGAATGCCCACCGCCTCCAGCATGCCGGCGATCGCGGTGGCGACCTCCTGATCCTGCACATAGCGGCCGGAGGGGAAGCGGAAGTCGATGTCGAACCCGTTGGGATAGCCCGCCTCGGCCAGCAGCGCCTTGGCCTTTTCGGGATCATAGGGATAGTCCGTCAGATCGGGGTTATAGCCAAGCTGATTGCTGCGCAGAAGCTGACCGTTCAGCCGCTTGGCGCGCCCCTCGAACAGCCCGTCGATGATGCCTTCCTTGTCGATGGCATAATTCACCGCCTGGCGCACCAGCTTGTCGTGCATCGGCGAGGGGTGCATCTCGAGGTTCGACAGCTCGAGCGAGAAGATGCGATAGCTCGGAACCTCGACGATCTTCTTGCCGGCCGCCTCGATCGCGGCCGCGTTGGCGATCGGGATATTGGTGGCGATGTCGAATTCCCCGGCCTCGATCCCGGCGGCGCGGGCCATGTCGTCGGGCACCGGGCGCAGGATCACCCGTTCGATCCCCTTCAGCGGGGTGCCCCAATAGCCTTCGTTGCGGGTCATGACGATCCGATCGTCCCGCCGCCAGTCTTCCAGCTTGAACGGGCCGGTCCCGATCGGCGCGGCGCCGAACCCGTCGGCGCCGACCTCGGCCCAATAGGCGGGCGGCACGATATAGACCTTGCCCAGTGCCAGTTCCAAGGCCGGATAGGGGAACTTGGTCTTGATGCGGACGGTATGGTCGTCGACCTTCTCGATGCTGTCGAAGACCCCCGCATAGCGACCATAGGCCGGGGCGATTTCGGGGTTCATGAAATTGGTGAAACTCGCCACCACGGCATCAGCGTTGAACGGTTCGCCATTGGTAAAGCTGACGCCCTGGCGCAGCGCGACCACCAGCGTGGTGTCGTCCTCCATCTCATAGCCCAATGCCAGCACCGGCATCAGCGAATTGCTCTTCGGATCGGTCCAGAACAGCGGCTCGGTGATCAGCGCGCCGGCGTTGATCTCGTCCGAGGCGGTGTTGAAGTTCGGCCAGAGCGAAGTGGGGTCGAACGCCTGGGCGATCACCAGATCGCTCGGGGTGTTTTGGGCGAAGGCGGGAAGCGCCGCGGTCGAGGCCAGCAGGCCAGCCGCCAGGGCAAGTGCGTGAAAGCTGCGTCTCTTCATGGACTTAGTTCTCTCCTGTTGGGTCGTTTAGTTGCTTGTTTATTGGTCTGCCGAGGCCCCCGTCGGGGTGATGAAAAGGGCGAGCGTCGGATGCACCTCGATCTCTGCCGCGGGACCGGCGACGATGGTGCATTCGCGCTCTTCGATGATCGCGGGGCCGGGAAAGCGCATGCCCGGCACCAGCGATGACCGTTCATAGACCCGGGTCGGCAGGGTGCCCCCCGCCTCGGGGAAATAGACCTCTCGCGTCGCCTTGGCCCTGGGCTGCCCGCAGATGCCGGTCTCTGCGATCGCCACGGCGGGCGGCTCGGGAAGCGTCGCCGCATGGGTACTGACCGACAGCCGGCAGGTGATCAGCTCGGGCACCAGATCGCGGTGGACGTGGCCATAACGCGCCTGATGGGCGGCATAGAAGGCCGCCGCGACGCCGTCGATCGACCGGCTTTCGACGATCTCAAGCGGGATTTCGACGGTCAATTCGCGCCCCTGGCCGAAATGGCGCAGATCCATTTCATAGGTGACCTCGGCCGAGGCAATGCGCGACGACGGCAGCCCGGCCTCGCTCAGCGCCGCGCGCGCCTCCTCCAGCATCTGCGACAGCACGCGGTCGATGTCGTCCCAGGTCAGCTTGTCCAGACGCCGGGGAAGCGACCGCGAACAATCGAAGCTGACCGGGCTCACCACCAGCCCAAGCGCCGATCCGGCACCGGCGGCGGGCGGGACGATCACCCCCTTCATGCCAAGCTGTCGCGCCAGTTCCCAGGCGTGGATCGGCCCCGCACCGCCGAAGGCGAACAGGAAGAATTTTTGCGGGTCCTCACCCTGTTCGGCGATATGCACCTTGCAGGCCGCCGTCATGTTCTGGTTGACGATCCGGAAGATGCCGCAGGCCAGTTCGGTCGCGGACATCGCCGTGATCTCGCCCAACCGCGCCAGCGCCCGCATCGAGGCCGTCCGGCTGAGCGGGATTTGCCCGCCGAGGAAATAGTCGGGGTTCAGATAGCCCAGCATCAGATTCGCGTCGGTCACCGTCGGCTGGGTGCCGCCCAGACCGTAACAGGCCGGCCCCGGCGCGCTGCCGGCGCTTTCCGGCCCCACCTGCACCAGCCCCATCTTGTCGGTCGAGGCGATGCTGCCGCCGCCGGCGCCGATCTCGATCAGCTCGACGATCGGCACTTTCACCGGCAGGCCGCTGCCGCGCATCAGCCGGGCGACGCGGCCGAATTCGAACTGGTTGGCCTTGCGCGCCTGGTGCCCCTTGACCAGCCCGACCTTGGCGGTGGTGCCGCCCATGTCGAAGGTGACCAGATCGGGCAGACCCAGAAGCTTGGAGAAATGGATCGCCGCCAGCACGCCGGCGGCCGGACCGGATTCGAGCATCCGGATCGGTTGCGCCTTGACCAGCTCGGCCCCCGCGATGCCGCCGGACGAGACCATCATCTGCATACGCTGGGCAAAGCCGCTGTCGTGCAGCATGCCTTCGGTCCGGTCGATATAGCGGCGCACGATGGGTTGCACATAGGCATTCGCGGCGGTGGTGCTGGACCGTTCGAATTCCCGGATCTCGGGGGCGATCACGCTGGAGCGGCTGATCTGCACCTCCGGCATCTCCTCGCGCAGGATGCGCTCCGCCTCGATCTCATGCGCCGGGTTCATGAAGGAATGCAGAAAGACGATCGCCACCGCCTCGACCTTCTGCGCCAGCATCTCGCGGGCGATTTCGCGCAGCCGGTCGGTGTCGAGCGGCACCAGAACATCGCCCTTCGCCGAAATCCGCTCGGGCACGTCATAGCGGCGCTGACGTGGAACAAGCGGGCTCGGCATTTCCAGCGACAATTCGTAATTGTCGTAACGCACCTCGGTGCCCATCTCGAGCGTATCGCGGAACCCTTCGGTCGCCAGCAGGGCCGTCACCGCCCCCTTGCGTTCGATCAGGGCGTTGGTGATCAGCGTGGTGGCATGGATCGCCACGTTCAGATTGCCGGCCGAGATGCGGGTATCGGCCAGCAGGCTCAGCAGCCCGTCAGCGATGCCGCGGGTGGGATCGTCAGGCGTGGTCAGGCATTTGCCCAGCCGTACGGCGCCGTCGGTCTCGCTGACCAGCGCAAAGTCGGTGAAGGTGCCGCCGACATCGAACCCCAGCTTGAAGGCCCCCGGGGCCCGTGTGAGAAGATCTTGGGTCATCAGTGGGCCTTTCGCGCAACGCCATAGGTTTCGACCGCGCAAAGCGCCGAGACATAGCCATTGGCGATGTCGCGGGCGATGTCCTGCGGGTCGCGATCGTCGGGGTTCCCGAACCCGCCGCCTCCGGGCAGCTTGAGGGTAAGGATCTCTCCCGCATTCAGCACGAAGGGCTCCAGCGGCAGCGCCCGATCATCCAGCCAGACCTCGCCCCGCGCGCCGGGCTCTCCGCCCTGGATGCCGCGCGCCGGATGGGTCAGCTTGTCGGGCCGTAGCGTCATCCGGGCGTTCTGCACCCCATGGGTCCGAATGCGGATGACCTGCCCCAGCCCGCCCCGTCGGCGCCCGGCACCGCCGGAATCGTCGCGCAGCGACCGTTCGAGGATCATCAGGGGCGAGCGGTGTTCGATGATCTCGGCCGGGGTGAAGGTTCCGTTGCCTGGAAAGGCCATCACCGGATGCCCGTCCATGTCGTCGGTCGCCCCGACGCCGCCATTGGGCAGCACATGCAGGCCGAAGGGTTCGCCGTCGCTGTCCCGGCCGGCGCAGGAAATCCACCAGAACGATCCGCTGCCCGCCTGAACCGCGGTGGGCATCAGCAGCGCCATCGCCTCGAAGATCGCGCTGTGCAGGTGATAGCTGGTCATCGACCGGCCCCGCACCGGCGCCGGAAATTGCGCGTTCAGGATCGACCCCTCGGGGGCGGTGGTCCGCACCGGGCGGAACAGCCCTTCGTTGTTGGGGATGTCGCGCGCCAGCAGGCATTTCACCGCAAACATCGAATGCGCATGGGTGACATTCGACACGCAGTTGATCGAGGCGTCGGCACGCTGCGGGCTGGAACCGGCATAGTCCAGTTCCATCTCCTCGCCCCGGACCCGGACGGTCAGCGCGATATGGGTCGCGGTCTGATAGCCGTCGACGTCGATCGCCGCCGGGTAATCGCCATCGGGCAGCGCCGCGATGGCATCGCGCATCGCGTTTTCCGAACGGTTCAGGATCTCTTCGCCGATCCGGTCGATGGCACCGGCGCCATAGTCGGCCTCGAACTCGCGGCAGCGGCGTGCCACGATATCGCCGGCACCGACCAGCGCCCCCAGATCCCCCAGCACCAACCGCGGATAGCGGGTATTGGCGCGCAGAATCTTGAACATCACCGGAACCGGCACGCCGGCCTCATAGAGCTTGACCGGGGGGATCCTGACCCCCTCTTCATAGACATCGCGCGCGGTCAGCTCGTCGATCCGCCCGCCGACATCCGACACATGCGCGGCACCGGCGTAAAAGGCGATCACCCGGCCTTCGTTGAAAATCGGCACGATGACGTAGAAGTCCGGCAGATGGCCGTGGCAGATCCAGGGATCGTTGGTGAACAGCACGTCCCCCGGCTGAAGCTCGTCCAGCGGGAATTCCTCCAGCATCTTGCGGGCGGCGGCCGGCAACGAGCAGGTGAAGGCCGGCACGCAGATCTGGGCCTGGGCAATGGAGCGCGCCTGGCTGTCGAGCAGGATCACCGCGTAATCGCGCGAGTCGCTCACCACAGTCGAGAAGGCGGAATGCAGCAGTGCGATATCCGCCTCGTCCATCATCGAGATCAGACGGTTCCACTGGATCTGAATGTCGATCGCGTTCAGAGAGTTCTGTTCAGTCATGGCTCGACCTTTTCCCTATCTTCGACCTCTCCGCGGGGAGAGGGCCCGCCCCCTCAGACCGGCGCCACAGCCAGGATTTGGGGATCGGGAACAGGAGGAATAGAAACAGCCGGCGCTGTTTGCGTCGAATTATGATTTCTTCTTAATCCATCATTGACAGAGAATAATCATAAAATATCACGCAAAAACATCTAGTTACTAGATGAACACCACCCCATCCCTCTCGCCATGCAACGAGGGTACGCCCAAAATCTAATGGCAATATCTAATGGCGACCGTGCCCCCTGCGCCGGCGGAACCGGTACGACGCATCGGGCACGCTGCGGCCACACCTCAGGACCTGCGCGCTTGGACTGAGCCCAGCGCCTGGGCTGAGGCGCGGGGCGGCGGGCTCAGCCGCCGACCCCGACGATGGCGACCTGCGGATGCCCCCGCGCGGCAAGCGCCCTTGCCGCCCGCCAGGCGCGCAGCCCGCTGACGCAGAGGAAAACGACCCGCTGCCCGGCGGCGGGCAAGACCTCGGCCACATCGCCCGCGCGCAGGTCGACGACCAGATCCTCGGGTCTGATCTGACCCGGCGAGACAATCTCGGGCGTGGCAATCTCGGGCTCCTCCGCCCCGTCGAAGCGGAATCCGCCCAGCCGCCAGTTTGCCAGATCGAGCGTCAGCATCTGCCCCAGGGGCGACGGCTGCTGACCCAGCAGCACCGCCAACGCCATCTGCGCCTGCAGCGCGCCCAGCGTGGCCACGACCGGCCCCATTACCCCGTTCGTCGCGCAATCGCCCATCCTGCCCGGCAGATCCGGAAACACCGCCCGCAGGCTGGGCGCGCCGCCGCAGAAGCCGCCGACATAGCCCTGCCGCTCCAGCACCGAAGCCGAAATCAACGGCGTGCCGGTCGCGCGGCAAAGATCCGACAGCGCATAGCTGGTGGCGAAACTGTCCGCCGCGTCGAGAACCAGATCGGCCCCCTCCAGTTCCACCCCCGCCGTGGCCGGATCGAGCCGCGCGACCAATGCCGAGATCGTGCAATCGGGGTTGAGCCCGGCCAGGGCCGTCGCCGCCGCCTCGACCTTGGGGCGGCCCAGATCGGACATGCGAAACAGGGTCTGGCGATGCAGGTTGCTCTCCTCCACCACATCGGGATCGACCAGCCGCAGATGGCCGACGCCCGCCGCCACCAGCGGCGGCAACACACCCGCGCCCAGGCCGCCGGCGCCCACCACCAGCACGCGGGCCGCAGCCAGCCGCGCCTGCCCGGCCTCGCCGAAGCCCGGCAGGCAGATCTGGCGCGCATAGCGGCTCATTGCGCGTACTCCCGGGTGGCGGCGATCCAGTCGCGACAGCGCGCCTCGGGGTCTGGGGCCTGCTGGATGTCGGTCACCACCGCGGCGCAATCGGCCCCGGCGGCGAAAAGGCCCGGCAACCGCTCGGGGGTGAGCCCGCCGATGCCGACCAGCGGGGTGTCACCCACCCGCGTCTTCCACTGCCGCACCCGGTCAAAGCCCTGCGGCCCCCATTTCATCTGTTTCAGCAGGGTCGGGAACACCGGCCCCAGCGCGACATAGGCGGGCTCCAGCGCCAGGGCGCGTTCAAGCTCCGCCTCGTCATGGGTGGAAAGACCAAAGCGGACACCGGCGCGGCGCAAGGCGGCGAAATCGGCACTGTCCATATCCTCCTGCCCGAGATGGACGAAGCCACAGTTCAGCTCCAGCGCGATCTGCCAGTAATCGTTGACCACCAGTTGCGCCTTGTGGACAGCGCAGAAATCGCGGGCGCGGGCGATCTGGCGGCGCAGCTCGGCCTCGGGCTGGTCCTTGATCCGCAGCTGCACCAGCTTGACCCCCTGCGGCACCAGCAGTTCCAGCCGACCGACATGGCCGACGATCAGATAAAAGGGATCGAGCTGTGTCATGTCAGCACCGCCATGCCAAAGACCGGGGTCGAGGCCTGCGCCATGTCGCGCCGGGGCATCAGCCCGGCCGCATAGGCCTGCCGCCCCGCCGTCACCGCCTGACCGAAGGCCCGCGCCATGGCGACCGGGTCCAGCGCCTTGGCGACGGCGGTGTTCAGCAGCACCGCGTCAAAGCCCATCTCCATCGCCAGCGCCGCCTGGGACGGCGCGCCGATACCGGCGTCGATCACCAAGGGCACCCCGTCGAAATGCGCCCGCATCGTGCGCAGCCCCTCGATATTGCGCAGCCCCTGCCCCGATCCGATCGGCGCGCCCCAGGGCATCAGCAGCCTGCATCCGGCCTCCAGCAGCTTTTCCCCGACGATCAGATCCTCGGTGGTATAGGGGAACACCTCGAACCCCTCGGAACAGAGGATGCGGGCGGCCTCGACCAGCGCGAAGGGGTCGGGCTGCAGCGTGTCGGCATGGCCGATCACCTCGAGCTTGATCCAGGTCGTGCCGAATAGCTCGCGCGCCATCTGTGCCGTGGTCACCGCCTCGCGCACCGTGTGACAACCGGCGGTATTGGGCAGGACGCGGCAACCGCTGTCCTTGAGGATATCGCGAAAGGCCGCGCCCCCCTGCCCTTCGCGGCGCAGCGACACGGTGATCACCTCGGCCCCCGAGGCGGCGATCGCCTCGCGCAGGATCTGCGGCGAGGGGTATTGCGCGGTGCCCAGCATCAGCCGGTTTTTCAGATCGATTCCATAGAACATCGCTCAGCCCCCCTGCATCGGTGACAAGACTTCGATCTTCGCGCCGTCGCGCAGCGCGGTGGCCGCCCGCGCCGGGCGCGGCACGAACTGGCCGTCCATCGCGGTCGCGACCGAGGCGGCATCGAAGCCCCGTTCCTCGATCAGCGCCGCCAAGCTCCCCGCGTCGGTCTCGACCGGGGTTCCGTTCAGATCAATCCGCATGGCAAATCTCCTTCGTCATCATCCGGGCAAGCTCCATCGCCAACACCGGAGCCATCAGAAAACCGTGGCGATACATGCCGTTCAGGTGGATCACATCGCCCTGGCGCCGGATCGCGGGCAGGTTGTCGGGGAAAGAGGGACGCAGCCCGGCGCCGGTCTCGATCACCTCGGCCTCGGCGAAGCCGGGATGGATGGTATAGGCCGCCGACAGCAGTTCCATCACCGCGCGGGCGGTGACGGGACCGGCGCGGTCGCTTTCGACCATCGTCGCCCCGACCATATAGCGCCCCGCGCCGCGCGGCACGACATAGCAGGGAAAGCGCGGGTGCAGCAGGCGGATCGGCCGCGACAGCGCCACCTCCGGCGCGTGGAGATAGAGCATCTCGCCGCGCACCGCGCGCAGATCGCCCAGCGCCTTCGCGGCCGCCAGGGCCCGGCAATCCACGATGCGGCCCCGCGGCGGCCCCGCGTGAAAGGCCACCCCACGCGCGATCAGCACCTCGCGCAGATGAAGCAGCGCCCGCCGCGGATCAAGATGCGCCTCGGTCTCGAAAAACAGCCCGCGGGCGAAGCGGCCCGAGAGGTCGGGTTCCAGATCGTCCGGCGCGACCCAACGATGCGCCCGGGTTGCCCGGGCAAAGCGGTCCAGCTCCGCGCCGTCCCGCGCCGGGGCCAGGACCAGCGTGCCGCGATGGGTGACGCCCGGCACATGCTCCGCCCACCAGTCCACCGCCGCCTGACCGCGCGCCACGATCACCTCGGGCGCGCTTTCGCCTTCGCAGAAGGGGGCAAGCATGCCGCCAGCGAGGCGAGAGGCCGGCGCCGGAGCCTCTTCCGGAACGATCACCTCAACCTCGAACCCCGCCTCGGCCAGGGCGGTGGCGGCGCAAAGCCCCGCCACGCCCGATCCCAGGACCGAGATCATTCCGCCGGTGCCTCCGCCGGAACATAAAGCGCGCCGCCTTCGCGGAACTTGGCGGCCATCGCCTCCATGCCCTGCTGTTTCTCGGCCTCGGCACGAATGTCGTGGCTGATCCGCATGGAGCAGAACTTCGGCCCGCACATGGAACAGAAATGCGCCACCTTATGCGCCTCTTTCGGCATGGTCTCGTCATGCATCTCGCGGGCGGTGTCGGGGTCGAGGCCGAGGTTGAATTGATCCTCCCAGCGGAACTCGAACCGCGCCCGTGACAGCGCATCGTCGCGCCGCTGGGCGCCGGGGTGCCCCTTGGCCAGATCGGCGGCATGGGCGGCGAGCTTGTAGGTGATGACGCCAGTCTTCACATCGTCGCGGTCGGGCAGGCCCAGATGCTCCTTGGGCGTCACGTAGCAGAGCATCGCGGTGCCGAACCAGCCGATCATCGCCGCGCCGATGGCGCTGGTGATATGGTCATAGCCCGGCGCGATATCGGTGGTGAGCGGCCCGAGGGTATAGAACGGCGCCTCGTGGCAGTGCTTGAGCTGCTCCTCCATATTGGCCTTGATCTTGTGCATCGGCACATGGCCGGGGCCCTCGATCATCACCTGACAGTCCTTGGCCCAGGCGATCTTGGTCAGCTCGCCCAGCGTGCGCAGCTCGGCGAATTGCGCCTCGTCGTTGGCGTCGGCGATCGAGCCGGGGCGCAGCCCGTCGCCAAGGCTGAACGACACATCATAGCGGCGGCAGATGTCGCAGATCTCGTCGAAATGCTCGTAGAGGAAGCTCTCGCGGTGGTGATGCAGGCACCATTTCGCCATGATGGAGCCGCCGCGGCTGACGATCCCCGTCACCCGTTTCGCCGTCATCGGGATCATGTGCAGCCGCACGCCGGCATGGATGGTGAAGTAATCCACCCCCTGCTCGGCCTGTTCGATCAGCGTGTCGCGGAAGATCTCCCAGGTCAGATCCTCGGCAATGCCACCGACCTTTTCGAGCGCCTGATAGAGCGGCACGGTGCCGATCGGCACCGGGGAGTTGCGCAGGATCCAGTCACGGATGTTGTGGATGTTGCGCCCCGTGGACAGGTCCATCACCGTGTCGGCGCCCCAGCGAATCGCCCAGACCATCTTCTCGACCTCTTCCTCCATCGAGGAGGTGACGGCGGAGTTGCCGATATTGGCGTTGATCTTCACCTTGAAATTGCGGCCGATGATCATCGGTTCCAACTCGCGGTGGTTGATGTTCGCGGGGATGATGGCGCGGCCCTCGGCGACCTCACGACGGACGAACTCGGGCGTCACCAGATCGGGCAGCTCGGCGCCGAAGCTCTCGCCATCACGGGAGTAGGCCTCAAGCCGGCCCTCGTTCTCGCGGATCGCGACGAATTCCATCTCCGGCGTGACGATGCCGGCACGGGCATAGGCGAGCTGGGTGACCGCCCGGTCGCCCACCCCGCGCAGCGGCGGGCGCCGCACCGGGAAGGGCGGGGTCAGCCGGGCGCCGGAGACAAAGCCGTTGTCGGCATCGGTCACCATGCGGCCCTCGTATTCCTCGACCTCGCCGCGCGATTGCAGCCAGCCGCCGCGGACTTCGGGCAGGCCGGTCGCGATGTCGATCCGCGCCTCCGGGTCGGTATATGGGCCCGAGCTGTCATAGACGGTCAGCGGCGCCTCGCCGGTGACGGCGATTTCACGCATCGGCACCCGGATGTCATGGCCTTGGCCACCGACATAGACCTTGCGCGACGCGGGCAGCGCCCCGGTGGTGATGGTGGGAATGGTGTCTTTCATTTCGGTCTCCTCTTCACGATGAGACCCAAGTGAGACTTTTGGCAGAAAGGGACCGCTCAAGCCCCGGATCGCGCCATGCGCAAAGGGCCATCAGCGGCCCGAAAGGACCGCCCTCAGGATCAGAGGAATGCGGAAATGCCCTTCGGTCTTCCTACGCCAGCATCAACTGGGTCAGGTTCAAAGGGTCGCTTCACCGGGGTTTCCCCCTATCAGCCTCTCAGTCCCCTAGGCGGGACTCCCCTGACGTGGGGGCACTATTTGACCGCGCGGCGATCATGTCAATCGGAAAAGGCCCGCGCCCACAGGACTGGCGGCGGCGCGCCGTCAGAGACCGGGGCCAGAGAACCGGGCAGGAGAACCTGGCCAGAGAACCGGCGCCTCAGAAGGTCGCCGGCGTCGCCACCCAGAGGATCCGGCTGACACCCGGGTCGATGTTACGGTAGCGGTGCGGCAGGTTCGAGGCGAAGAAAAAGCTGTCGCCCGGCGCCAGGAAATGGCTGCGGCCGTCGACGATCAACTCGACCCGCCCCTGCAGGATATAGCCGACCTCCTGGCCCGCATGCTGGATGTCGCCGCCACTGTCGGCCCCGGGTTCGAGCGTGTGGATATTCGCGTCGAGCAGAAGCTCGGGGAAGGTTGGCGTCAGCCGTTCCAGCAAGATCGCCGCGCCGTTTTCAGTATGGCTGACCTTGACCGCGGGACGGCTTTCGCCCCGCATCACGCTGATCTCTTCATGGGCGCTGTCTCCGGCGAAGAGATGCACGATCGAGGTATCGAGCGCCGCCAGGATGCGGTGGAGGGTGCGCAACGACGGGGTGGCCTGGTCATTCTCGATCTTCGACAGCATCGACGGCGAACAGCCTACTTCCTCAGCAAGTATGCGCAGCGTTTTCTTGTGAGCCTTGCGGGCCTCGCGCAACCGGGTGCCCAGATCAGACATCGTGCGCGGAGCCGACTCGGCGGGGGCGAGAGTGCCGATATCTTCAGAGTGCTCAATATCCATGCTCACGCGCCCGAACTCCGCCTTCAAATTCATCACAGCACGACTCAAATTCAAATTTTAGCTCAATCGAGCTCAAAAGTTGAACCATATTCAATTTTTTGAGGCAGAGCTTCCTCTGGGTCAAGTCGCCCAAGCAATCTCAGGGAAAGTGGAATGGAATTCAATATGCGAAACAAATTTCACGGGATCGTGCTGGCGGCGACCGCCTGCGCGGGCCTTGCTCTTGCCACCGGCGCCCAGGCCAAGGACACGGTCCAGCTCGGCTTCCTCGGGCCGCTGACGGGGGGCAACTCTTCGGTCGGTCTGGGCGGGCGCAACTCGGCCGAATTGGCGATCAAGCTGCGCAATGCCGATCCGAACTCGAAATACACCTATGAACTCGATGCGCTGGATGACGAATGCAAGCCCAACGTCGGCGTGCAGGTCGCGACCAAACTGGCGACGAACCGCAAGGTCGCGGGCGCGGTGACGCATTATTGCTCGGCGGTGGCGATGGGGACGGTCGATGTCTATCACCGCTTCGGCCTGCCGGCGACGATCTGGGGCGCGGTGCTGCCGGATATCACCTATGGCAATGATTATCCCGAGATCACCCGTGTGAATGGCACGATGATCAACCAGAACGAAACCGCCGCCAAGATGATGACCGGCCTCGGCTACAAGACCTTCGCGATCATCCACGACACCACCGATTACGGCAAAGGCCACTTCACCTATCTGTCTAAGTATCTTGGCGAAGACGGGGCCGAGGTTGTCGGCTCCTTCGGCGTCACCTCGGATCAGCAGGATTTCACCGCTGAACTCACCCAGGTCAAGGCGCTGAACCCCGATGTCGTGGTCTTTGCCGGCCTGACCCCGGGCGGCGTGCGGGTGCGCCAGCAGATGGACAAGCTTGGCATCAATGCCGTGTTCGAAGGTGTGTCGGGGATCAAGTCGGACGCCTTCTTCGAAGGGCTCGGCACCGATCTGGCCGAAGGCACGATGACCTTCCTCGAAGGCGCACCGGCCGAGAAACTGCCGGGCGGCGCCTTCTTCCTGAGCGAATATGAAAAAGCCGGCTACTCGACCCCGCCGGAGGCCTATGGCCCCTTCGCCTTCGCCGCGATGAACCTGCTGATCGACGCGGTCGAGACCGTCGGCCCCGATCGCAAGGCGATCGTCGGCTACATGGGCAAGGTGCAGGATCACCAGTCGATCACCGGGCCGATCAGCTTTGACGATCACGGCCAGAACACCGTCGCCCTGATCACCGGCTATGTCGCCCAGGACGGCAAATGGGTGGTCTGGGAAGACAGCGATTACGCCAAGGGCATCCGCCAGCTTCCGGCCGCGAAATAACACCACAGACCAGTGGCGCGGCGGGCCTGTCCTGCCGCGCCACCTGTTCGAGAAAAGAGGGAATGATGGATTTCGGATTGATCGCCCAATACCTGGCGAACGGCATCCTGCTCGGCACGATGTACGCGCTCGTCGCCGTCGGTTTCACGCTGTTCTTCGGCGTGCTCGATGTCGTCAAGTTCAGCCATGGCGACGTGCTGATGCTGGGCACCTTCATCGGCTTCACCGCCTGGCTGGGGCTTGAGGCCATCGGCGTCACCAACCCCTGGATACAGCTTCTGGGCATCCTGCTGTGCAGCCTTGGCGCCACCGCCCTGATCGGCGCGGCGATCGCGAAATGGCTGGTGCTGCCGCTGAAGAAGGCGCCGCAGCTCAACACCTTGCTGATCACGCTGATGCTGGGCACCGCGATCCGCGAGGTGGTGCGGCTGTTCTATCCGAACGGTTCCAACCCCAAGGCATTCCCGGCGCTGCTGCCGAACAGCGCAATCGAGATCGGCAATTTCTCTCTGCGCGCCGACAGCGTGATCCTGGTGCTTGCCGGGCTGGGGCTGATCGGGCTGCTCAATCTGGTGATCAACCGGACCCGGCTGGGGCTGGCCATCCGCGCCGTGGCGCAGGACGAGGAAACCGCCCGCATCATGGGGATCAACTATACACTGGTGGTTCTGGCCACCTTCGCGCTCGGCTCCGGCGTGGCGGCCTTCGCCGGCATCATGAACGGGCTTTACTATAACGAGATCAATTTCGGCATGGGGCTGATCCTGGGGCTGATCGGCTTTTCGGCGGCGATCGTCG
Organism: Pseudodonghicola sp.; assembly: GCF_048268305.1. NCBI lineage: Bacteria > Pseudomonadati > Pseudomonadota > Alphaproteobacteria > Rhodobacterales > Paracoccaceae > Pseudodonghicola > Pseudodonghicola sp. Next base: position 252,445 of record NZ_JBLWVT010000003.1, on the reverse strand, counting down.
GCGGGCTCGGCAACCTCTATGGCGCGATCCTTGGCGGTTTTCTCTTCGCCGGGCTGCAAACGGTCGGCGCGGCGCTCCTGCCCTTCGCCTCGGCCTATAAGGACGTCTTCGCCTTTGCCGTCGTCATCGCGCTGATGGCGTGGAAACCCACCGGGTTGATCCCCGAACGCTCCAGTGACCGGGTGTGATACCATGACCGATATTTCCCTCAATCCCCTCGACCGCCCGCGCCCCTGGCTGGCCGGAGCGAGCGTGATCCTGGCCTCGGGCCTCTATGTCTGGGCGCTGATCGTGGCGGAGGAGACCTGGCAGGTGCTGGGCCTGCTGCTGCTGGCGCTGGTGGCCGTGGTCGTCGGCCTCAAGACCGGGCTGAGCCGGCGCGTGCAGCAGGACTGGGCGCAGTCCGAGCCGCGGCTGAACCGGCTGGCCTTCGCCACGCTGATCGTGCTGATCCTGGCCCTGTCGCAGGCGCATTTCGCGCTGCTGATGGTGACGACGGTGCTGCTCTATTTCGTCGCGGCGATGGGGCTGAACATCCAGTTCGGTTTCGCCGGCATGGTGAACTTCGCCGGCGCCGCCTTCTTCGGGGCCGGCGCCTATACCGCGGCGGTTCTGGGCACGGTCGAGGCCTTCCCGCCGCTTTTGACGCTGATCGCCGGCGGGTTGGTGGCGCTGCTGCTCGGCATTCCGCTGCTGGTGCCGATCGTACGCACGACCGGACACTATGCCGCCGTGGTGACCATCGCCTTCGGCGTGCTGTTCCGCACCTTTCTTGAGGTGAACGAGATCCTCGGCGGCCCGCAGGGGCTGATGGTGGCGCCGATGCGGCTGTTTGGCTGGGACTTCAACAATTCGCCCACCCTCGGCGGGTTCGAGATGTCGTTCTACGCCAATTACGCGCTGTTCGCCGCCGTCCTCGCCGCGCTGGTCTTCGTGCTGATGCGCCGGCTGGAACGCAGCTGGATCGGGCTGCACATGGATGCGGTGCGGCTGGACGAGACCGCGGCGGCCTGCTTCGGCATCTCGGTCAAGCGCACCAAGATCACCGCCTTCCTGATGGGCAACCTGATCCTGGGGGTGAGCGGCGCGCTTTACGGCATGATGATCTCCTTCATCGCGCCGGCCTCCTTCACCTTTTCCGACAGCCTGCTGTTGGTCTCGATCGTCCTTCTGGGCGGGATGGGCAGCCCCTGGGGCGCGGCGGTGGCGGCAACCATCGTGGTGCTGTTGCCCGAAAAGCTGCAACTGCTGCAGGAATACCGGTTCCTGCTGTTCTCGATCCTGGTGATGCTGGTGCTGCTGTTCCGTCCCGACGGGCTGCTGCCGCGTCAGCTGCGCAACTTCTTCGCGACCCGGAGGGCCGTCAAATGAGCCAGCCGCTACTGGAATTCCGCAATCTGGTGAAACGCTTCGGCGGCGTCACCGCGCTCGACGATTTCTCGATGACGCTGTCGTCGGGCGAAATCCTCGGGCTGATCGGGCCGAACGGATCGGGCAAGACCACCAGCTTCAACGTGCTGACCGGCATCTACAAGGCGACCTCGGGCCAGGTGTTCTTCGAGGGGCGCGAGATCACCAACGCCCCCGCGCGCACCGTCTACGAGGCGGGGATCGTGCGCACCTTCCAACGGTCGCGCCTGTGCCTGCCGCTGTCGATCTATGACAACATCATGATCGGCGATACCGCGCGGCTCGACCTGGGGCTGTGGTCGAACCTGATCAACCGCCGGGCGCTGAACGACCGGCTCGATGCCTCCTATCGGCTGGCGCGCGAATTGGTCGGCACCTTCTCGGGTGATCTGGCCGACCGGATGGATCAGCCGGTGGGCGCCCTGCCGATGATCGAACGGCGCCGGATCGAGATCTGCCGCGCGCTGATCTCGGGGCCGCGGCTGATCCTGCTTGATGAGCCTTCCGCCGGCATGACCCATGACGAGACGCATCAGCTGATGGACGACATCCTCGCGGTGCGGGCGCGCGGCGAAGGGCTGTCGATCATCATCGTCGAACACGAGATGGGGGTGATCGAGCGGATCACCGACCGCTGCTGCGTGCTGAGCTATGGCCGCAAGATCGCCGAGGGCCCCTATGCCGCGGTGGCGGCGGACCCCGAAGTGCAGAACGCCTATCTGGGAGCGGATTGATGGCTGGAATCGAAATTCGCGGGCTGCGCGCCGCCTATGACAAGGCCGACGTGCTGCATGACGTGTCGCTGAACGTGGCGCCGGGCAAGATCACCTGCCTGCTCGGCTCGAACGGTGCCGGCAAATCGACCCTGATCCGGGCGATCCTTGGGCTGACGCCGCCGCACACCGGGCAGATCCTGCTGGAGGGCGAGGATATCACGGGCCTCGCCACCCATAAGGTCATCGCCCGCGGCATCGCGGCGATCCCCGAGGGGCGGCGGATGTTCGGCAAGATGACGGTGACCGAGAACCTGCGCCTGGGCGCCTTCCAGGTCACTGACGAGGCGTTGATCCGGCAGCGGCTGGAGCATGTCTTTGCCACCTTCCCCCGGCTGGCCGAGCGGCGCGATCAGCTCGCCGGCACCATGTCGGGCGGTGAACAGGCGATGGTCTCGATCGGGCGCGGGCTGATGGGCGGGCCGAAGATCCTGCTGATCGACGAACCCTCGCTCGGGCTGTCGCCGCTCTATGTCAAAGAGAACTTCCGCATCATCAAGGATATCCGCGATCAGGGCATCACTGTCTTCCTGGTCGAACAGAACGTGCGCCAGACGCTGGCGATCTCGGACTACGGCTATGTGCTGTCTGGGGGCAAGCTGGTGGCGCAGGGCGCGGCGGCCGATCTGGCACAGGATTCCGCCGTTCACGAAGCTTATTTTGGGTGAAGCCATGAATGTCATCGACCTGACGCAACGGCTGATCGCCTTCGACACGATCAACCCGCCCGGAAACGAACAAGCGGTGATGGAGTTCTGCGCCGATCTGCTGACCGCCGGCGGCTTCGACTGCCGACTGGTCCCACAGGGGCCGGGGCGCTGCAACCTTGTCGCCACGCGCGGCTTGGGCCAGGGCCGGGCCCTGGGCTTCACCGGCCATCTCGACACCGTGCCGCTGGGCGGCGCCCCCTGGCGCCACCCAGCCCATGCCGGCGTGATCGAGGACGGGCGGCTCTATGGCCGCGGCAGCACCGACATGAAAGGCGGTGTCGCCGCCTTCATCGCCGCCGCGCTGGAGCTGAAAGAGACGCCGCCGGGCGGTATCGCGATGCTGATCACCGCCGGAGAGGAAACCGGCAGCGACGGCGCCCGGCGTCTGGCCGAGCTTGGCGGGCTGCCGCAGATCGGCGCGCTGGTGGTGGCCGAGCCCACCGCCAACCGGGCGGTGCCCGGGCACAAGGGCGCGCTCTGGCTGCGGCTGCGGTTCCATGGCGTGACCGCCCATGGCTCGATGCCCGAACGCGGGGTGAACGCGGTCAGCCTGGCGGCGCGGGCACTGCTGCAGATCGAGGCGCTCCACCTCGGCCTGGCGCATCCGGTGATGGGACCGCCGACGCTGAACATCGGCACCATCCACGGCGGGCTGAACACCAATTCGGTGCCCGACCTCTGCGAGGTGACGCTGGATCTGCGCTCGGTTCCCGGCATCGACCATGCCGGGCTGATCGCCGCGATCCGCGCCTGCCTGCCGCCGGATGCCGAGATCGAGGCGCTGATCGACCTGCCGGCGGTCTGGACCGATCCGGCCACGCCCTGGCTGGACGAGATCACCCGTGAAAGCGCCGTCATCTCGGGGGCCGAGACCGCGCCGATGGCGATGAGCTATTTCACCGACGCCTCGGTCTTCACCCCGGCGCTGGCGGATGTGCCGACGGTGATCCTCGGCCCCGGCGAACCCGGAATGGCCCATAAGACCGACGAATATGTCGCTGTCGCCCGCCTGCGAGAGGCTGTCGCGATCTATCGCGGGGCACTGGAGCGCTGGAGAGGCTGAAACGATGAAAGACCACAATTGCGCGCTGCCCGACGCGCTGGACACCGTTCGGGCGATCGCCGAGGGGCGGTTGACCGCCGAGGCCGCGACCCGGGTGCGGCTGGAGCGCTGCGCCGAACGGGAAGACGAGATCGGCGCCTGGGTGCATCTGGATGCCGCGGGCGCCCTGGCAACCGCCCGGGCGCTCGATGCCGGGCCGATGCGCGGCCCGCTGCACGGGGTGGCGCTGGGGGTGAAGGATATCTTCGCGGTCAGCGATCTGCCCTGGCGCAGCGGCTCGCCGATCTGGCGTGACCGGGTGGCCGGTTTCGATGCCGGCGCGGTGGCGCTGGCGCGGCAAGCCGGCGCGGTGATCCTCGGCAAGACCGAGACCACCGAATTCGCCGGCTACAAGCCCTCGCGCACCCGCAACCCGGTGGTGCCCGGGGCGACGCCAGGCGGCTCCTCCTCCGGGTCGGCGGCGGCGGTGGCCGCGGGGATGGTGCCGCTGGCGCTGGGAACACAGACGTCGGGCTCGATCATCCGGCCGGCGGCCTTCTGCGGCGTGGTCGGCTTCAAGCCATCGTTCGATCTGATCGAGACCGGCGGCGTCACCGTCTTCGCCCGCAGCTTCGATACCGTCGGCGTCTTCGCCCGTTCGGTCCCCGATGCAGCCCTTGGGGTCGAAGCGCTGACCGGGCTCGAATTGCAGCCCGTCACCCCCGCGCTATCCACCCTGTCGCTGTTCCTCAGCCCGGTCTGGGATCACGCCACCCCCGCGATGCAGACGGCCTGGGCCGCCTTCGAAGACGACCTCGCGCGGCAGGCGCCCCTGGCGGGCGTGCCCTTCTCGGACGCCCTAGTCGCTGCAATGGCGGAGATCCCCGATCTGCACGCCCGGGTGATGGCGATCGAGGCGTCAGAGGCGCTGAGTCACGAGATGGCGATCGCGCCCGATCTGCTGTCGCAGGGGCTGCGGGATCAGATCCTGCAAGGCGCCGCGCAAACGGCCGAGATGCGCCATGCCGACCGGCAGCGGATGATTGACCTGCGCGGCCGCGCGATGAATGAGACCCGCCCCGGGGACATCTGGCTGACCCCCGCCACCACCGGCGTCGCCCCGGCCTTCGACAGCGGCACCGGTGATCCGATCTTCAACCGGCTCTGGTCCCTGCTGGGTTTCCCCTGCTGCACGGTGCCGATCCTGCGCGACGCCGCAGGCGCCCCGATGGGGGTGCAGATCGTCGGCCGCCAGGGCGACGACCGCGCGGTCCTGTCGGTGGCGCATTGGCTGATGGAGCGGTTTCAGCCGGCGTGACCGGCTGAGCACCCCTCTGCCCCGCCCTGCGAACCGCGACCAGCCGCTCGCAGGGCGGGGCAACGTGACCGACCAGCTCAAACCACCCCGCCGGCGCGGTGTCAGGCGCCCGCGGCGATCTCGGCCATCAGCAGTTGCGCCGCGGTCGTCGGGGCCGCGCCAATTCGTTGAATGATCCCGACTTCGCGCTTCGGCTCCTTCGCCGCGGTGGATCGGGTGTCGCTCAGCCTGCAGCCGGGGGGGGCGCCATGCCGATCATCGGGCCGAACGGGGCCGGCAAGACCTCTTTCGTGCACGCCCTGACCGGCTCGATCCCCGCGACCTCGGGCGCGGTGCTGATCGCGGGCGAGGATGTCACCCGCAAGAGCCAGGCCGCCCGCGTGCACAAGGGGCTGGCCCGGACCGTCCAGATCAACCGGGCTCACCGTGCTGATCGCGGGCCAGCCCGGCCCCTATGGGCTTGAGCGGGTCTATGACATCTTCCCGCGGCTCAAGGAGCCGCGGCGCAACATGGGCGACAGGCTTTCGGGCGGCGAACAGCAGATGCTGGCGATCGGGCGCACGCTGATGACCAATCCGAAACTCCTGCTGCTGGACGAGCCCTTCGAAGGGCTCGCCCTCGGTGATCCTGGACGAGCTGGAAGAAACCATCGACCGGCTGCGTCGCGAGGAAGGCTTTGCCACCATCATCGTCGAACAGCAGGCTGAGGACGCGTTGCGGCTTTCGGATCAGGCCATCGTGCTTGACCGCGGGCGGATCGTGATGGCGGGCGCGGCCACAGACCTTATGGACAATCTGGAAGAGATGCAGAAATGGATCGCGGTCTGAACGCCGATCGGGGGGCGTCGATCCTGAAGGATACGATTGCCGAGATGACCTATGCAGAGGTGGCCGAGGCGCTGGGGCGCGGTGCCATCGCGCTCTGGGGCTGCGGTGTGGCCGAACAGCACGGGCCGCACCTGCCCACCGGCACCGATATCTACATCCCCTCGGCCCGGCTGCACCTGGTGCGCCGGATGCTGGCAGATCACGGGATCGAGGCGCTGATCATCCCGCCGTTCTACTGGGGGGGGAACCATGTCTCGGCCAGTTTTCCGGCCTCGATCAAGGTGCGCCCCGAGGTGATGATCGCCCTGATGGTCGAACGTGATGCAAGGCCTCGCCGACGACGGGCTCAGGGTGCTCTACTGCACGTCGGGGCACAACGACCGGGCGCATAATGCCGCGATCTTCGAGACGGTGCAGCAGGGCACGGCGGCAAGCGCGTTGCAGGCGGCCTTCCTGTCCGAGGCGGCGATGATCGACCGCCTTGGGGTTCCGCCCGATCATCCCAACGTGCTGCCCTTCCACCCCGTGCCGCCGGAAACACCGCCCGAGTTTCTCGATATCCACGCCGGCGAATGGGAAACCTCGATCATGCTGGCGATGAACCCCAAGACGATGAAGGACAGCGTGCTGCCCTCCCTGGTTTCGACCCGTCTCGGGCCCGAGGCTCTGGCGATCTGGCGCAACGGTCACGAGGACGCCAGGCGCGTCACGCCGCTGGGCTATTTCGGCGACCCCGCCACGGATTTCCATCGGGCCCCGGTCCGACGCGCGACATTCACCAGCCGATAGGCTCGGCGCAGATACTGAAAGACGACACCATGACAACCCAAGTCGGTATTATCGGCGCGGGCCCGGACGGGCTCTTCCTTGCGCATCTTCTGAAACAGCAGGGGGTCGAAAGTGTCATCCTCGAGGCGCGCAGCCACGACTATGTTCTGGGCCGCGTGCGCGCCGGCGTGCTCGAGGCGGGCACCATCGACACCCTGCACAACCTCGGCCTCGGCGAGCGGATGGAGCGCGAGGGGCTGGTCGACAACGGGCTCGACATGCGGTTCAAGCACCGCAACATCCACCTGGACCTGCCGGGGCTGACCGGCCGGGCGGTGAAGATCTATGGCCAGCAGGAGGTGGTCAAGGATCTGATCGACGCGCGCCTGAAGGCGGGCGATCCGCTGATCTTCGACGCCGAGGTGGTGCGGCTGGAAAACCTCGACAGCGACGCGCCCCGGATTCACTATCGCCACGAGGGTGAGACAAGGTGCTGGACTGCGCGCTGGTCGCCGGCTGCGACGGCTTCCACGGCATCGCCCGCGCCTCGGTGCCCGCGGGGGTGATCGCCCAGCAATATGTCGCGCTGTCGGACGTCTCAGACTGAGGCGCGAGATCGGGGGCGGAGGGGTGAACCATCGCTCCGCCGTCATCGCCCGCAGCCGACGACGCTTAGCATTCTTTTAGCAAAGGCAGGCATGGCCTTCGCGATCTCTTAGCATGCGCGCCGATGCAACCGCCCCTAGACCACACGCCATCAGGCGTCCCGGGACGGGCTTTCCAATGTCATCCGCAGTGCCGCCGCCACCGAGACGGCCCAGATGCGGCCAACACATGGAGAGAACATGACCATCCGCAGCCTTGTCATTGCAGCCCTTTTCCTGGCCACCACCGCCCGCGCGGAAACCCCGGATGCCGATCTTGTCGCACGGGGCAGCTATCTCGGCCGGATCATGGATTGCGCCGGCTGCCATATGCCGCGCGACGCCGACGGACTTCCGGAGTTCGAGGCCGGGCTGTCGGGCGGCACCGTCGGCTTCGAGCTCCCCGGGCTCGGCACCTTCTGGCCCAGTAACCTGACGCCGCATACCACCGGTCTCGGCGACTGGAGCGATGCGGAGATCCGGACCGCGATCACCACCGGGCTGCGTCCGGACGGGCGCGTGCTGGCCCCGGTCATGCCCTGGCCCGGCTATGCCGCGCTGGAGGAACCCGATCTCGCCGCGCTGGTCGCCTGGCTGCGGTCGATGCCGCCGGTCGAGAACGTGGTCCCCACGCCGGTTGCCCCGGGTGCGCCGGCCCCTGCCCCCTTCTATCGCGTCACCCTGCCCGCCAACTGAGGCCCTGGCGCTGCGGCGGGCCTGCGGGCGCCGCCCTCAGCGGCTTTCCCTCATGACTGGCCCAAGCCCGGCTGATCCTCGATCAGCTCGGGCCGCCCGTCGATGACCAGCCGGACGCGCCCGCGCCCGGCCGGGGTCAGGCGGATCGGGGCAGCCTTTTCCTCAAGCCGCCGGCGCAACAGGATCAACCGCGTTTCAAGATTGTCGCGATAGCCCGGCAGGCGCAGGACAGGCGCCAGCCGGATTTCGCGATTGGTGAATTCGTCCCGGTTTTCGGCCAGGTAGCGTCCGATCAGAAAGGCGAGGATGCGGCCGGCCACGCCCTTGATGATATAGGCGTCGTCGATGAAGACGCTGTCGTCATAGCCATAGCATCTGACGCGAATGGGGCGGCCGCCGTTCGGTCGCACCTTCGTCTGCCCCGCCTCCGCCGCCGGCGCGGCCGGGCGGCCCTCGGCAATCCCCATCGAGGTGGCCAGCATTCGGGCCAGGATGACCGCGGCGGCTTCCTCCTGCGGTCCGAAGGCAAGGCGGCGGCGCGCCTCGACGAACAGCACGCCGACAAGGCTGTCACCGGCGCGCAGCGGCACCGCCATCTGGCTCAATGCCCCCGCGAGGCCGGGCAACTGGATGCGGCGGCTGCGGTCCTCCTGCCCGGAACTGGCCTCGATCGCCGCATTCAGCCGCCGGACCCTGCCAAGATCGCCAACCCGGATCACATGGTTCATCGAGGCCGCCAGCCCGATGACACCCTCGCCAAAGGGCACATCGGCGCCGGCGCCGCCCTGATCGTAACCACGGCTCAGCACCGCGACCAGCGCCTCGCGCGGATGATCCCGCATCAGCACCATGGCGGCATCCGCCCCGATCAGCCCGGTGGCCGCATCAAGCGCCGCCTCGCAGGCCGGCCCGACATCGGGCGCCGCACCAAGGGTTTCGACAGCCTGGGCGAGCCGGGGCAGCTCCACATTGCCCGCCACTTCCGGGCCGGCTGTGGCAAGGGTCGGCGAAGCGCCAAGCGACAGCACGCGGAACACGTCCACCGCCTTCAGCCGCATCATGCTCTCCATACCCACCTGCGCCGAGCTTGCCGCCAGTTGCGCCGCGACCAGATCGAACAGCGGCCCCGCCGCCTCGGAGCGCACGAAAATCGCCTCGACCCGGATCTGCGCCCCGCTCCGCCCGTCCACCAGCAGCAGCGTGGCGCAAGGGTTGCGACGCAGATTCTCGGCGGTCTTGCCGAAGAACTGGTTGGACAGCGCGATGTGATCGTCGTCGACCCGGACCACATGCGACAGATAGGAGATATTGGGCGCCCCATCCGCACCGCTGGTGGCGATGATCGAGGGGATCACCCCCTCGAAACAGGCATCCAGATCGGACAGGCGGATCATGACAGCCCCCCCAGCCGCTGCCCGGCCCGTGACCCCGGCGTCTGCACGAAGACCGACTCCGGCGACAAGGCCACGACGACAAGATCGCGTTCGGCCTGCCAATGTTCGACCAGGCCGGGGGCCACCCCCAGTTCCATCAGCGCGGCCAGCGTGTCGCGGCAATAGGCGCGCGCGACCTCCCGATCGGTGTCCGTCGCCTGCCGCAGCTCCGCCCGGCCCTTGATCTGGTAGGTCTCGTAATCGGAAGGGCGGGAAAAGGTCGCTGCCGCCCGGCCAGAGGTGCGGATATTCTCGATCGTCGCCGGCCATTGCCAGCGCGAAACCACAAGCTCCAGGCCTCTGGCCTCCGGATCGACGCTTGCCCCCACCGCGCGGCCGATCTCGGGGCGCGATGCGGCGTCAAGCGTGCCGACGATGATCATGACGGGCCGTTGCAGGAACCGGACAAGCGCAGCGTCCACGTGAGATTTCCCTCTGATTCACCCCCCTTCCTTAGCAGGAATTTAGACAAAGTCGCGCCCCGTTAGCAGCCATTTAGCAAGCTCTTCCGCCGCCGAGGGCTCAGGAAGGCGTCAGTCATATATCGGAGGCTTTCATGACCAAAATATCCCCCATCCGCCCCTCGGTCGCGATCATCGGCGCGGGGCCTGCCGGCCTTGTCACCGCGCGCTGGCTCAAGGCGCTGGGCTTCACCCCGACCCTCTTCGAGGCGTCCAGCGATCTTGGCGGCCAATGGAACCCGAACGGGCTTTTCAGCGCCACCTGGCCAGGCATGGTGACCAACACCAGCCGGGTGATGACGGCCTTCTCGGATCTCGATCACCCGGCCGGCACGCCCACCTATCCGAGCCGGGAGGCCATGCATGCCTATCTGGGCCGCTATAGCGAGATGTTCGGCCTGCGGCCCGACATCCGGTTCGGCACCCGGGTCGAACAGCTTGGCCGGTCACCGCTGGGCGGCTGGACGATTCACTCCTCCCGCGGCGGCGAGAGCCAGAGGGAAGCATTCGATCGCGTTGTCGTGGCCTCGGGCCGGCACCTGGAAGGCTGCATTCCCCAGATCAGGGGGATGGAGACGTTTTCGGGCAAGTTCGGCATCGCTCACACCAGCCAGTATCCCGGCGCAGAGCGCTATCGCGACACCTCGGTCCTGATTGCCGGCTGCTCGGTCAGCGCGCTCGAAATCGCGACCCATCTTGCGCAGTCGGGCACCCAGGCGACCATCGCCTACCGCCGCCAGCGCTATGTGCTCCCCAAGCTGATCGCCGGGGTGCCGACCGAACATGTGCTGTTCAACCGGGCCGGCGCGCTTGCGGGCGAGCGTCTGACCCCCGTCGCCGCCGCCGCCGGCTTGAAGGCCCAGGTCCTCAAGGCCGCGGGGGCGCCCGACCAATATGGCGCCTTCGCCCCCGACCCGGATGTCTTTGCCGCCGGAGTGACCCAATGCCAGGGCTTCCTGCCCGCCGTCGCCGAAGGGCGCATCACGGTGAAGCCGTGGATCGAGTCGATCATCGGCAGCGAAGTCCGCTTCTGCGACGGCAGCAAGGGCCGCTTCGACGGCATCCTGTCCGGCACCGGGTTCAAGCTGTCGCTGCCCTGGCTCGCGCCCGAGATCGCCGATGCGATCGACCTCGACGCCCAGGGCATGACCCTTTTCGCCGACAGCTTCCATCCCGACCTCGACGGGCTGGCCTTCGTCGGTCTCTATGATCTCGTCGGCCCCTATCTGCCGGTGCTGGAGCTTCAGGCGCGCTATGTCGCCGGTTGCTGGGCAACACCCGGCGCGATGCCCTCCGCGGCAGAGATGGCGGCAGGACTGGCCGAGGCGCGGCTCGCCCGGCAGGGACCGCCGGCCCGGCCGATGAACATGGTGGCGCTCGGTTTCGCGCGCCGCGCCGGGGTGGAGCCGCGGTTGGAACAACGGCCAGGGCTTGAGCGGGCGCTTCTGTTCGGGCCGTTGTCGCCGGTCTCCTTCCGGCTCGACGGGGCGGGCGCGCTGCCCGACGCCGAGGACCGGACGCGGAAGGCGGCCGCCGCTTTCGGTGCGATCACCGAGCCCGACTATACCGCGGAAGAGGCGCTGCTTCGGGCTGTCATAACCGCGCAGCCCGAAGCGGTTTCACTGTAACGAGACGATGCCCCGCCCCTGCCCGCCCGGCATCGGAAACCTCTGAGCCGAGCGCCAGCAGCACGCGACAGGCCGCCGGTGGCGATATCGTCGCCGCCGGCTAAGCCTGCAACTGGCCGGTCTGGGTCATCCCCGAGGCCATATAGCCGCCGTCGACCGTCAGCACCTCCCCATTGACATAGGAGGCGGCGGGACTGGCGAGATAGGCGACCGCTTCGGCGATATCCTCCGGCGCACCGCGACGGCGGGCCGGGATCATCGCAAGCACCCGGTCCCAGGTTTCCTCGCTATAGGCGTTGAGCGTCATCGGCGTTTCGATCACCCCCGGCGCGATGGCGTTGGTGGTGATCCCCCGGGCGCCGAGTTCCAGCGCGAACTGCCGCGTGAGCCCGAGGATCGCGGCCTTCGACGTGCCATAGGCGGCGCGGCCGACCCCGGCGCGCAGCCCCGAAACCGACGAGATGTTGATGATCCGGCCATAGCCCCGCGCCGCCATGCCGCGGGCGATCTGCTGGCTTACCAAAAAGGTGCCGGTGACATTCACTGCCATGACCTTGGCCCAGGTGGCGGCGGAGAAGTCGAGCAGCGGCTCGACCAGGATCAACCCGGCGCTGTTCACCAGAATGTCGATCGGGCCAAGCTGCGCCTCGGCCTCGGCCACCGCGCCGGCAATGGCCTCGGCCTGAGCGACATCGAGTGCAACGGCCACCGCCCGGCCGCCGCCCGCGCGGATCTCGGCCGCCACGGTTTCGGCCGCCTCGCGCCGCAGATCGCTCACCGCCACCGCGGCGCCCTCGGCTGCCAGCCGCAGGGCACTGGCGCGCCCGATCCCCGAACCGGCCCCGGTGATGAAGGCGGTGCCATAGTCTGTACGATCTGTCATCTTGGTCCTCCCAGTCGCGCCCGATCAGCGGGCCATCATCGTGTCGGGCAGCCAGGTGATGATCTGCGGGAAGCAGAACAGCACCACGACGGTGATCAGTTCCATCGCCACGAACCACAGCGCGCCGCGAAACACATCCGGCAGCGGCGTGTCGCGGTCGATGCCGGCGATGACAAAGCAATTCAGCCCCACCGGCGGCGTGATCAGCCCGATCTCGCACATCTTCACGCAGAGGATGCCGAACCAGATCGGATCGAACCCCAGGCCCGAGACCGTCGGGAAGACGATCGGCAGGGTGATGACCATCATCGAGAAGGCATCGAGAAACATGCCGAGCGGGATATAGAGCAACAGCAGCACCGCAACGATCAGATGCGGCGGGATACCGCTTTCGGTGATCGCGCCGGCGATCATCTGCGGCACCTGCACCAGGGTGAGGAAAAAGCTGAAGATCCCCGCCCCGATCATGGTGAAGAGGATCATCACCGTGGTGGTGGTGGTCGAGCGGAAGCTCTCCGACAGCAGCGCCCCCAGCCGGCCACGGGCGGATTTGGCGAAAAGCAGCATCACCAGGGCGGCCAGCGCGCCGATGGCGCCGGCCTCGGTCGGAGTGACGAGACCCAGGTAGATCCCGCCCAGAACGATCACGAACAATACCAGCACCTGCCAGGCCTGGGTGGTCGCCCGCGCCCGTTCGGCCCAGGAGGCGCGCGGCGCCCGGGTGGCGCGGTCCTGCACCCGATGCCCGATCACGGCGACGCCGATCATGAAGGCGATCGTGGTCAGGATGCCGGGCACGAAGCCGGCGATCAGCATCTTGCCCGCCGACACCTCGGTCAGCGCGGCGTAGAAGATCAGCAGGACCGAGGGCGGGATCAGCACCCCCAGCACGCCGCCGGCAGCCACGGCACCGGCGGCCAGGCGGGCGTCATAGCCCTTTGCCTTCATCTCGGGAATGGCCACGGCGCCGACGGTGGCGGCGGTGGCCACCGAAGACCCCGAGGTCGCCGCAAAGCCGGCCGAGGTCAGGATGCTGGCCATCGCCAGCCCGCCCGGCAGGTGCCCCACCCATTTGTTCGCCACATGGAACAGCCGCTTGCCGACCTGCGCGTGATGGGCGAAGGCCCCCATCAGGATGAACAGCGGGATCACCGTCAGCGCGTAATTGGCGGTATGGGCGAAGGAAAAGGATTTCAGCCGGGCGATCAGGAAGCCCAGGTTTTCGACCATGACGATGCCGAAGGCACCGGACAGCGCGAGGGCCGCGAAAACCGGCGTGCCGAGCGCCATCAGAAGGAAGATCAGCCCGACGGCGAGCAGGGTGATGAGGGTCACATCCATTTTCGATGTCCTGTTGTTGCACCGGGACCGCAGGCCCCCGCGCGGGCGGGGGTGCGGCACCGGAGTGGGGCAGGCCCCGCCTGCCCCGGTCGGGATCAGAGAGAGAGGCTGCGGCTCTCGTCGGGATGTGGCAGGGCCACCTGTTTCAGCGCGATGCGCAGGGCATGGACGGCGGCCTGAAGCGCGGCGAACCACAGCCCCGCGGCGACCGCGATCTTGGCCCACCAGATCGGCACCTGGAAATAGCCCCAGCGGAATTCCCGGATCGAGAAGGAATAGACCGCCTCCTGCGTCGCCGGCCAGGCCAGCAGCAGGAAGGTGAGCGCCGCAAAGCCCCAGGCCAGCGCGGTACAGCCACGCGAAAACGGCCCCGGCAGCGCATCGGTCATCATCGTCACCCGGATATGTCCGTCGTCGATCAGCGTCGCGCCAAGCCCCATGAAGACGACCATCACCATGGACATCTCGGTCATCTCGAACAGGCCGGGCACCGCCCGTCCAAAGAGGGCGCGGGCCACCACATCCACCGTGATGGCCACCATCATGAAGGCGAGGAACCCCAGCGCCAGCCATGATGTGATCCGGGCGATCCCGTCGAGCAGGCGGTTCAGTCGCGCCAGCATCGGATCAGAGACCCGCCGCGATTTCGACCGGGCGCTTCAACGTCCCGGTGCCCGCATGGCGCGCGATCGCCTCCTCGACAACCTGCTGCATGGCGACGCCGTCGATACCGTTGGGTTTTGCCACCGTCTCGATCCACTTGTTGACCTGCGCCGGCTGCACGATGGCCTTGGCCTCGGCCTTCTGCTCGGCGGTCAGCGAGGACAGGATCGCGCCTTCGGCCAGCGCCTTTTTCACGTAATCGGTCAGCACCTGGCTGTAGATCTCGGTGAACTTGCCACCATAGAGCTCGTCCGCCAGATCGGTGCAGATCTGCTGTTGCTCGGCCGGCAGCCTTTCCCAGACGCGGCGGTTCATCACGGTGACGGCCGGCGCATGCGGCCCGTCGCCGATGTCGTAGAAATTCGGCGCGATCTCATGCAGCTTATAGGCCACGGCGGTGACGAAATCGAAACCATAGACCCCATCGAGCACGCCGCGTTCGAGCGCCTGATAGACCTCGCCCGCGGCCATCGGCACGGCGATGCCGCCCAGGCTTTCGATCACGTCGGTGGCGACGCCATAGCCGCGGATCTTCTTGCCCTTGATGTCGGCGAGCGAGGTGATCGGTTCGCGCATCACCAGCGGCGCATAGTTCCAGTTGGTCCAATAGAGCACCTTGGTGCGGTGGCGGTCTTCCCACTCCTGACGCAGCGGCGCGAAATTCGCATAGACGTCGCGGCAGACAAGCTGCAGCTCGTCGGCGCGCTCCATGCGGAAATACCATTCCAACCCGCGCGTCACCGGCAGTTCCGCCTGATAATAGCCCGGCGCGATCAGGGTGATCTCGCTGGTGCCGTCGCGCACCGCGCCCAGATGTTCGCCCACCTTGTTCAGGCTGCCAGCCCAATAGTATTTCACCGCGATCTCGCCATTGCTGCGCTTGGTCAGCTCATCAAGGAACCAGCGGTCGATCCAGGAGGGGCCGGCCGTCTCGCTGACATAGCTGTCGAACTTCAGCGCGGTGGCGGCCTGGGCGAAACTCGGCAGGCCCGAGACCAGACCGGCCCCGGCGATGGCCCCGGTGGATTTCAGAAAGTCACGTCTTTTCATAGGTTTTCTCCTCCGTGGATACCGGGCTCCTCCCGCCCGGACAGGGGTGCCGGGATCAGACCGGCGCGTTTGCTTTTCGGGTTCTGAGATCGGTTTTCAGGATCTTGCCGTAGCTGTTCTTCGGCAGCTCCTCGACGAACTCATAGCGCTTCGGGCGCTTGAACGCGGCGATCTGCTGGCGACACCAGCTGTCAAGCTCGGGCAGGCTGACGTCATGGCCCGGCTCCAGCACGACATAGGCCACCACCTGTTCGCCCCAATCGGGCTCCGGCTCGCCGATCACCGCGATCTCGAAGACGGCCGGATGGCGCAGCAAGGCCTCTTCGACCTCGCGCGGATAGATATTGGTGCCGCCCGAGATGATCACGTCCTTCGAGCGGTCGGTGAGATAGAGAAACCCGTCCTCGTCGAGATGGCCGAGATCACCGGTGTGGAGCCAGCCCCCCTTAAGCGTCTGCACGCTGGCCTCGGGATTGTTCCAATAGCCTGCCATCACGGTCGGGCCCTGCACGCAGATCTCGCCCGTGACCCCCGGCGGCAGCGGGGTGCCGTCCGCCCCCAGCACCGCCAGCGTCACCGCCCCCTGCGCGATCCCGACCGAGGCGCGGCGGGCGCGCCAGCGCGGGTGGGTCTGATCGGCGACCAGATCGCGCGGCAGCACCGAGATCGTCATCGGCGTTTCGCCCTGGCCATAGATCTGCACGAACCGCGGCCCATAGCAGGCCAGCGCCTCGTCGATGTCATTGGCGTACATCGGACCGCCGCCATAGATGATCGTGCGAATGCCGGTCCCGTCGAACCCCCGCGCCTTGGAGGCGGCGATCAGCCGTTTGACCATGGTGGGGGCGGCGAAGAACACCAGATTGCCGCGCGACTGCGCCAGGGCGATGATCTCGTCACTGTCGAACCCGTGCGAGGCGGGCACCAGATGCGCCCCGCCGGCGCGGATCTGCGCGAACATGTAAAGCCCGGCCCCATGCGACATCGGCGCGGCATAGAGCATGTGATCCTCGGCCCGTGCCGCATCGACGTCGAGCGCATAGCACAGCGTCATGTGCCGCAGGTTGTCGTGGCTCAGCATCACGCCCTTCGGCGTGCCGGTGGTCCCCGAGGTATAGAAGAGCCAGGCCAGATCGTGATCCCCGGCCAGCGCCGGCGGCGCGATCTTCGCCCCGGTCGGCACCGGCGCGGCCAGCGCCGTCTCGCGGATATCCGGCTTGTCGGCGAAGACCCTGCCGGTTTCGGTCAGCACCAGCGTTGCCGCGGAATTGCCGACGATCCATTCCGCCTCGCGCGGGTGGAGCTTGCAGTTGACCGGCACCACCGCCGCCCCCAGCCACCAACAGGCATGCATCGCCTCGATGTATTCCGGGGCATTCTTGGCGAAGATCGCCACCCGGTCGCCTGCGCCGATCCCGTGTTCCCGGGCCAGCCAGGCGGCGCGGTCGCAGGTCGTCTGCAACAGCTCCTGATAGCTCTGGCGCAGGGTTTCGCCCTCGTAGAGCGCGGGACGGTTCGGCCATGACAAGGCAGTCTGGTAGAGCCAGTTCGCGATATTCATCGTCTTTTCGGTCCTAGATTGTCGGGGTCAGGCGCGGTCGGCCTGCAGGATGGTGGCGTAATTGGCCACCGCAGCGCCGCCCATGTTGAAGGCCAGCCCCCATTCCGCCCCCTGGCGTTGCATCGCCCCCGCCCGCCCGGTGAGCTGACGGAACCCCAGCGCATGCATCGACACCCCGGTCGCACCGACCGGATGGCCCTTGGCCTTGAGCCCGCCCGACAGGTTCACCGGCGTGCGCCCCTCGGCATAGACGATGCCCTCGGCCAGGGCGCGGGCGCCTTCGCCCTTGGGCGCCAGCCCCATCGCCTCGTAGATCAGCAGCTCGGCCGGGGTGAAGCAATCGTGCACCTCGGCGAAATCCAGATCGGCAACGGTGATCCCGGCCGCCTCATAGGCCTGGCGAATGGCCCGCTCCGGACCTTCGAAGGCCAGAAAGTCGCGCCGGCTCATCGGCAGATAATCGGACACATGTTCGGCGGCAGCGACCTTGACCCGCGCGGCGGCGTCCTGCGCCCGGGCGTCGCCCGCGCTCAGCACGATGGCGGCGGCGCCGTCGGTCACCAGCGAGCAATCGCTCAGCCGCAGCGGCGGCGCGATCAGCGGGTTCTTCTCGCTCACCTCACGGCAGAATTCATAGGGCATGGCCTTGTGCATCTGCGCCAGCGGGTTCTGCATCGCATTGGCGTGGTTCTTCGCCGCGATCCGCGCCATGGCGTCCAGCGGATCGCCGTATTTCGCGGCATATTGCTCGGCCGCGATGGCGAAGACCTGCGGAAAGCTCAGCGCCGCCTCGGCAGGATCGTTCTGATAGCCGGCCCCGGCCAGCGCGGTGGTCACATCGGGGGTGGACCGGTGGGTCATCTTCTCGGCGCCGACCACCAGCACGTTGCGGGCCCGGCCGGCCCGGATGGCGTTCAGCCCGGCGTGGATCGCAGCCGCGCCCGAGGCGCAGGCGTTTTCACAGCGCGACGCCGGCTTGAACCGCAGATCGGGATGCGCCTGCAGGATCAGAGACGAGGCGAAGCCATCGGAAACCAGGCCGGAATTGAAATGGCCCAGAAAGACCGCGTCGATCTCGGCGGGCGGGATCTGCGCCTCTTCCAGCGCCTCGCGCGCGGCCTCGACGATCAGGTCTTCAAGCCGCTCTTCAAGCCGGCCGAAACGGGTGTGGCCGGAGCCGATGATGAAAATGTCTGTGGTCATGGAATGTCCTCCCCCCTTGAAAATTCATGGAAAAGCGCATGGCAGCAATGCGTGGAATTACGTAATAAACTACGTAGGTAGTACGTAGATGCAGGCGCAGCGAAAGGGGGAGAAGATGGATTACGACCGGATTTCCGAGGCGGATCTGAATTTTACCGGGTTCATGGATGCGCCGATCGGAATCATGGTCCTGTCGAACCGGATGATCCAGCGGGTCAATACCGAGATCGAGCGCATCTTCGGCTGGACCCGCGACGACCTCGAAGGGCAGTCGATCCGGACCCTCTATCCCTCAAGCGTCGACTATGAAAAGACCGGCACCCGCTGGCGGCGCTGGCTCGAGGGCCGGCCGCGCTATACCGACGAACGCTTCATGCAATGCCGAAGCGGGGAAATCATCTGGACCCGCGCCTCGGGCCGGACGCTGACACCGACCGATCCGTTCCGGCTGATGGTCTGGACTTTCGAACAACTGGACACCCGCCCGCCGGATTCCGCCGCCCTGACCCCGCGCGAACGCGAGGTCGCGCGCTATATCGTCAACGGCTATACCAGCAAGGAAACCGGCCAGGCGATGGGCATCTCGCCGCGCACGGTCGAGGTGCACCGCAGTTCGGTGATGAAGAAGCTCGGCGTGCAGAACGCCGCGGAGCTGGTGGCAAAGATGATCGTGCAGAGGTGACGGCCCGCCTCCGGCGCCCGCCCCTCACAGCACATGGCGTTCGGTATCAATCGGCCAGGCCGTGGTGGACTTGATCCGCTCCATCGCGAATTTCGAGGTCACGTTGCGGCAGGGCAGACCCGCGGTCAGGCTGTTATAGAACTGGTCGAAGGCCGTCATGTCGGGCACCGCCACCTTCAGCAGATAATCGACATCCCCGGCCAGCCGATAGGCTTCGACCACCTCGGGAAACCCCTCCAGGGTCCGCAGCAGCGCCTCGCGCCAGGCCGGCGTATGATCGGCGGCCTCGATCTCGACAAAGACGATCAGCCCCAGGCCGATGCTCTGGGGATCGACCAGCGCCACGCGGCCGGTGATGAAACCGGCCTCCTCCAGTTTCCTCACCCGTTTCCAGCACGGGGTCTGCGACAGGTTCACCCGCTCGGCAAGCTGGGCAACGGGGATGGTGGCGTCCCGCATCAGTTCCTTGAGGATCCGCCGGTCGATCCGGTCGAGCGTGGGTTTTGTCATTGCTCCGGTCCTGTCAATCTATCGGTCCAAGGCGGTGCGATCCGGCGGAACAGCTCCTGTTCCGCCGCCTGCACCAGGGCGGGATCGGCATCCTCGGGGCAAAGCGCCAGCCGGTGCCGCCGGTGCCGCAGCAGCGCCCCCCAATGCGGGCCGATCCCTGCCCCTTCCGGCATCGGCATCACGATCACCCGCGCCCGGACCTGCAGCGCAAGGCTGTCGCGCCAGACGATATCCCATCTCAACGCAGCGAGGCGCACCTGCCACCCCCGCGCCATCTCGGGCAGGGACAACGGAAAGCGGCAACGCACCGTGGTCAGCAACAAGACCGCGCGGGCCAGCCGGGACAGGAGGGTTCTGGCGATCGTCATGTCGGCGCGCCCGCTCAGACCGAGGTGAAGCTTCGCACGAAATCCGTGGCCGGATGGCTGCGGATGTCCGAGGGCTTGCCGATCTGTTCGATCCGTCCCATCGACATCACCACCACCAGATCGGCCAGGTCCATGGCCTCTTCCTGATCGTGGGTGACAAAGACGGTGGTCAGCCCGGTGGTGTCGTGAATGTCGCGCAGACCCTGGCGCAGTTCCTTGCGCACCTTGGCATCAAGCGCACCGAAGGGTTCGTCCAGCAGCAACATCCGCGGTTCGATCGCCAGCGCCCGGGCCAGCGCCACCCGCTGCCGCTGGCCGCCGGAGAGCTGGCTGGGATAGCGGCTGCCGATCTCGGGCAATTGGATCAGGTCGAGCAGCCGGTTCACCCGGCGGCCGATCTCGGCCTCGGTCGGGCGTTCGCGCCGTTTGCGCGCGCGCAGCCCATAGGCGATGTTCTCGAACACCGTCATGTGCCGGAACAGCGCGTAATGCTGGAAGACGAAGCCGGCGCGCCGGTCCTGCACCGTCAGGCCGGTGGCGTCCTTGCCGTCGAACAGCACCCGGCCGGAGGTGGGAAACTCCAACCCGCCAAGGATGCGCAGAAGCGTGGTCTTGCCCGAGCCCGACGGCCCCAGCAGCGCCACCAGCGCGCCCGACGGCAGCGCCAGCGAAACCGGGTGCAGCGCCCGCGTAGTGCCGAATTCCTTGGCCAGTTCGTCGATTTCGATATGCATGATGGCCTCCTTCTCTGCCGGTCTCAATGCCGCCGCGTCGCGGCAAGCTGATCGGCGTAGCGCCATTCCAGCAGGGATTTCAGGGTGAGGGTGACAAGCGCCAGCAGCGCCAAGAGCGCAGCGAGCGAAAAGGCCGCGACCGAGAGGTATTCGTTATAGAGCATCTCGATCATGATCGGCATGGTGGTGGTCTCGCCCCGGATCTTGCCCGAGATCACCGCCACCGCACCGAATTCGCCCATGGCGCGGGCATTCGACAGCAACACGCCATAAAGCAGCGCCCAACGGATGTTCGGCAGGGTGACGGTGAAGAACATCCGCCAGCCCGAGGCGCCCAGGGTCAGCGCCGCCTCTTCCTCGGCCCGGCCCTGTTCGACCATCACCGGGATCAATTCGCGCGCCACGAAGGGAAAGGTGACGAAAAGCGTCGCCAGCAGGATGCCCGGAAAGGCGAAGACGATCTTCAGATCATGGGCGATCAGCCAGCTGCCAAAGACGCTGTGACTGCCAAACAGCAACACCAGCGCCAGCCCCGCCACCACCGGCGAAACCGAAAACGGCAGGTCGATCAGCGTGATCAGAAAGGCCTTGCCGCGAAAGTCGAACTTGGCGATCGCCCAGGCGGCGGCGATGCCGAAGATGATGTTCACCGGGATGGCGATCGCCGCGACGATCAGCGTCAGCCGGATCGCGCTGAGCGCATCGGGCGAGGAAATGCCCGCCAGCGCGGCCCGCCCGCCCTGTGCCAGCGCGGTGGCGAAGACCGCCCCGAGCGGCGCGAACAGCAGGACCGCCACCAGAACCAGGGCAAGCCCGATCAGCACCGCCCGCAGCCATTGGCGTTCGGTGGTGACCGGAACGAACCTGTGTGAAATCGCGTCAGCCATGGCCGATCCTCCGTCTGTTCCAAACCTGAATGCCGTTGATGCCCAGCAACATCGCGAAGGAGATTGCGAGCATGGCGATGCCGATGGCGGCGGCGGCGTCATAGTTGAACTCCTCCAGCCGGATCACGATCAGCAGCGGCGCGATCTCGGTCCGGCCCGGCAGGTTGCCGGCGATGAAGATGACCGATCCGTATTCGCCGACCGACCGCGCCAGGGCGAGGGCGAAGCCAGTCATCAGCGCCGGCGCCAGCACCGGCAGGACGACCCGGCGCAGGGTATAGAACCGGCTGGCCCCCAGCGTCGCGCTGGCTTCCTCGCAATCGCGGTCGATCTCCTCGATCACCGGCTGCACCGTGCGCACGACGAAGGGCAGGCCGATGAAGATCAGCGCCAGCCAGATGCCGATCTCGGTATAGGCGACCTTGATGCCGAGACCGCCCAGCGCCTGGCCGAACACCCCGTTCGGCGCATAGAGCGCGGTCAGCGCGATCCCGGCCACCGCGGTCGGAAGCGCGAAGGGCAGGTCGATCGCCGCGTCGACCAGGCGACGGCCCCAGAACCGGTAGCGCACCAGAACCCAGGCCAGGATCAGTCCGAACACCAGGTTGAACAGGGACGCCACCAGCGCCGCGCGAAAGGACAGCGACAGCGCCGCCCAGACCCGCCGGGAATCGATCATCGCCCACAGCTCCCCCAGGCCGATGCCTGCGCCCCGGCCCAGCAGGGCGGCCAGGGGCAGCAGGACCACCACCGACAGAAGCGCCAGCATGACCCCGAAGCTCAGCCCGAACCCCGGCAGGGGCGAGGGCATGCGAAAACCAGCCGCCCTCATGGTTCACTCCTCATAGAGCTGGTCGAACAGACCGCCGTCGCCAAAGAACTCCGGCTGCACCTTGGCCCAACCGCCGAAGGTGTCGATCGACAGCCGCTCCACCTCGGGGAAGCGCGCGATATCCTCCGGCGCGGCGGCAGAGACGTCCCAGGCGCGGTAATAGTTCTTCAACGCCAGCGCCTGCGCCTCGGGGCTGTAGAGATGGGTCAGATAGGCCTCGGCCAGCGCGCGCTGCGCATCGGAATGGATATTGCCGTCGACCAGCGTCACCGGCGGTTCGGCCAGCATCGAGACCGAGGGCACCACGATGTCAAAGGCGCTCTCTCCCTGTTCCGCCAGCGCCAGGAAGGCTTCGTTCTCCCAGGCCAGCAGCACATCGCCGATACCGCGCTGGGTGAAGGTATTGGTCGATCCCCGCGCCCCGGTGTCGAGCACCGGAACATTGCGATAGAGCGACGTCATATAGGCGCGCGCCTTTGCCTCGTCGCCGTCGAAGGCCTTCAGCGCCCAGGCCCTGGCCGCCATGAAATTCCAGCGCGCCCCGCCCGAGGTCTTGGGATTGGGGGTGATGACCTGAATGTCGTCGCGAATCAGATCGTCCCAATCCTTGATGCCCTTCGGATTGCCGTCGCGCACCAGGAACACGATGGTCGAGGTATAGGGCGACGAGTTGTGCGGCAGCCGTGATTGCCAGTCGGCGGGGATCTTGCCGGTCCGCTCGGCGATGGCCGAGATATCGGCCGACAGCGCCAGCGTCACCACCTGCGCGTCGAGCCCGTCGATCACCGCCCGCGCCTGCCCGCCCGAGCCGCCATGCGACTGGCGCAGCGTCACCGGCGCATGGCCCTGCGCCTCCCACCAGGTGGCGAACAGGGTGTTATAGGCCCGGTAAAGCTCTCGCGTCGGGTCGTAGGAGACGTTGAGGAGGCCTTCCTCGGCCACTGCCTTGTCGGGGGTGGCGCCAATCGCGCCCAGCGCCATGGCCAGCGCCAGCAACCCGCCGCGCCAGAGGCCCGAGCCGAAGGCCCGGACAAAGACGTTCGGCCGTGGCGCGCTTTGCTTTTCGCGACCGACCGGCAGCCCCACGACGGTCTTGCCGCCAATGTCGATCTCGACCCGGCCCTCGTCGTGATCCCGGACAAAAGTCCCCTGTGCAAGTGCATGCGGTCCAATCTGAACAGTGCGGAACATCAGAGCCTCCTTTGCTGACCCTCGAAACCAATCTCGCGTCAGACGGGCGGCCATCCCGGATCGGACATCACCGTCCAGCGACCCTGTCCGCAGCCCTCCGAGCGGAACGCCCATCTGACACGATAATTACGACAGAGTTGATCGAGATTATCAAAGGAAAAATCACGCCTATTTTGATCGTCATTATAGAATTTTATTCTCCCGCCGCTGATGTGGGCAGATCCACCCGACCTAATCGCCAGGGACTTCCCCATGTGTAGAGACCGCTCCAGTTCCCCCCGACCACAGAGAACAGCCTTCTCCGACGGGCCCCATATTTGGAAAATTAAATCACGATAAACATGATAGTGTTTTTCAAGAAAGGAGTGCCCGATGATTCAGACATTGCTTCTTCCCGGCCTGGACGGGTCGCCTGCCCCCCATTGGCAACACTGGTGGGCGCAGAGCGACCCCACCGCCCGGATCGTCGAACAGGGTTCATGGTCCCGCCCCTGCCCCGATCTCTGGCTGACCGAAATCGCCGGCGCCCTGCTTCAGCACCCCGGCGCGGTCCTGGTCGGCCATTCGCTGGGCGCCGTGGCTGCGGTCAAGCTGCTGACCCAATGGCCGCAGCTCAGGGTTTCGGCCGTGCTGCTGGTGGCCCCGGCCGAAACCACCCGCGACCCGCGCCTCTGCGGCTTCGGTGACCTTCCCGAACGGCCGCTGCCGGTTGCCGCCACGATGGTGGCAAGCCGCGATGATCCCTGGATGTCCTTCCCCCGGGCGAGCGCCCTCGCGCGGGCCTGGGGCGCCGAACTCGTCGACATGGGCCGGGCCGGACATATCAACGCCGAAGCAGGCTTCGGCCCCTGGCCCGAAGGCAAGCGCCTGGCCAGAGAGCTTGCCGCCCGCGCCACCCGCCACCCTGGCGCAGATGCCCGGGGGCATTTTCCCGAAACCAGGCACGAGGAAACACCATGTCAGCCCTGATTCCACACCTAGCCCACATCCTTGCCCTGCTGGCCTTCGCAGCCGCATACGGCCTGCTTTTTGCCTTTGTCCTTTTCAGCTGACGCTTGGGGAGTTTCCACAATGCGCGACACCGCAACCGACACCGCCATGACCTTCGACACCGGCCACCCCGCCGCCCATGTGCTGATCATCGGTGGCGGCGCCAGCGGTGTGCTGATGGCCGCCCAGTTGCTGTCCCTCGCTCCGGCGACACGGGTCACGATCATCGAGAAATCCGCCATGCTGGGCTGCGGCATAGCCTATGCCACCGACAATCCCGATCACCTGCTGAACACCCGCGTCCACAACATGAGCGCCTTTCCCGACGACCCCGATCACTTCCTGCGCTGGCTGCACCGTTCTGGCGAAGCGCCGCAGGCGACCGGGGCGTGTTTCGTCGGGCGCCAGACCTATGGGCGCTATCTGGGCAGCCTGATCGCCGGCCCGACCGAAGATCAGCCCGAAGGCCGGCACGACAGTCGGCTGCGCTGCCTGCGCGACGACTGCACCCGCCTCGACAGCGACCCCGACGGGGTAAGGGCCCATCTGAAGACCGGCGCCGTGCTGAGCGCTGATGTGGCCATCCTTGCCACCGGCCATGCGGTTTCCCCCACCCCTGGCGGCGGTCTGCGCGGCGGCTGGGACTTCACGCCACCGGCCAGCCCGGATGTGCCGGTGGTGATCATCGGCACCGGGTTGTCGATGGTCGACCATGTGGTTTCCCTGATCGGCTCCGGCCACCGGGGACAGATCACCTGCCTGTCGCGCCGCGGGCTGCTGCCCCGCGCGCATGCGCCGGCGACGGCCATGACGATCGACCGTGATGTCCTCCCCATTGGCGGATCGGTCAGCCAGGTCCTGCATTGGCTGCGCCGGCAAGCCCGCCAGGCCGAGGCCAAGGGTGGAACCTGGCGCGACGCAGTGGACGGGGTGAGACCCCATGTCACCGCAATCTGGCAAAGCTGGGACCGGGAGGAGCGCCGGCGCTTTCTGCGCCACGCGGCCTCCTGGTGGGAGGTTCACCGCCACCGCATGCCGCCCCGGTCCGCCGAGGTGATCGCCAGAGCTCAGGCCCGAGGTCAACTCGCCCTCCTGAAGGCCCGCTTCGAGGAAGCCACGCCCGATGGTCCCCTCTGCAAGGTCCGAATCACCACATCGGCAGGCGACCTGCGCCGGATGACGGGCCATGTGATCGACTGCCGCGGCATCCGGCGCGATCCGGAAACCGCCAGCGCCGCCGTCGTCCTCGATCTGATCGCGCGCGGCGCGGCGCGGGTCGATAGCCTCCGCCTCGGCCTCGATACCACCGAGGACGCCCGGCTGATCGACCGCGACGGCCGGCCCTCGGACCGCGTCTTCGCCATCGGCCCCTGTGCCCGCGGCGCGCTGTGGGAAATCACCGCAATCCCGGACATCCGGGTCCAATGCGCCGCACTGGCCGCCAGCCTGTCCGAACGACTGGCGCTTTAGGCCCGCCGTAAAGAAAACCCGCCCGAAAGGCCTCAGACCTTCCGGGCGGGTTGCTGTCGCAGTCGGCCAGAGCCGGATCAGGCGCTGATCAGCACCTTCATCGCCTTCTCGCGCGCGGCATTCCCGAAGACCTCATAGGCGTCGAGAATCTCGTCCAGCTTGAAGCGGTGGGTGATCAGCTCGGCCGGGTTCACCTTGCCCGTTTGCAGCGTCTTCAGCAGCATCGGCGTGGTGTTGGTATTCACCAGCCCCATCGAGATGTTGATGTTCTTGATCCAGAGCTCTTCGATATGCAGCTCGACCGATTTGCCATGCACGCCGACGTTGGCGATCGAGCCGCCGGCCGAGACGATCTTCTGACAGGTGTCGAAGGTCGCCGGCACGCCCACCGCCTCGATGGCGACATCAACGCCCAGCCCATCGGTCAGCGTCATGATCTCGGCGACGATATCGTCCTTGCCGACCTGCAGCGTATGGGTGGCGCCGAATGTCTTCGCCACCTCGAGACGGTTCGGATCCATGTCGATCATCACGATCCGGCCGGGCGAATAGAATTGCGCGGTCAGCAGCACCGACATGCCAACCGGACCGGCGCCGACGATGGCGATGGTGTCACCGGGTTTGACATGGCCATATTGCACGCCGATCTCGAAACCGGTGGGCATGATATCCGACAGCATCACCAGCGCCTCTTCATCGGCATCCGCCGGAATCGGGTAAAGCGAGTTGTCGCCATGCGGGATACGGACGTATTCGGCCTGCGTCCCGTCGATCAGGTGGCCGAGGATCCAGCCGCCGTCGTCGCAATGGGCATAGAGCTGACGCTTGCAGTTGGCGCATTTGCCGCAGGAGGTGACGCAGGAGATCAGCACCGCGTCGCCCGGCTTGAAATTGGCCACCGCATCACCGACCGCCTCGACGATACCGACGCCCTCATGGCCGAGAATCCGGCCCTCGGTCACGGCGGGTACGTCACCCTTGAGGATATGCAGGTCGGTGCCGCAGATCGTCGTCTTGGTCACCTTGACGATCACATCGGTGGGTTTTTCGATCTCCGGCTTCGGCTTCTCGATCCAGTCTTTCTTGCCGGGGCCTTGGTATACGAGGGCTTTCATCGCCGTCTCCTCCTCAGATAGAGCTGCAGCGTCGCAGATTTCTCTGCCCGCGGATAAGGCCTCTGCCCCGTCATCGGGACAGCCCCCTCCGCAACCTCTGCAGCGGGCTGATTGATAATGTGCCTATCTAGTGCCTTCGGTCGTCCCCATTGTAGACGAAGGCATGCGGGAAACCGATCGAAACAAGAAACATCCGATCCATTCGGGAAAGGAAATGCGCCTCCAGCGGCGAGCCGAGGGGATAGCCCCCGCCTCACGACCCGAGCCCTCGCCGAGGGTCAACCTTTCACGGGTCTCTGCCGCAGGGTCTCGGCCGGGGTCTCCCCGAACCTCTCGCGATAACGTGCGGTCATCGCCCCGAGATTGACATAGCCCCGTCCCGCCGCGATCGAGGCAACGGTCTGCCCCCGGCGCGCCTCAAGAAGTGCCGCCCGCAGCCCGTCCAGCCGCTGCGCGTTCAGATAGCCGTGCGGTGTGATCCCGCGAAACCGCCGAAATCCCGCCGACAGGCTGCGCGCGGTGATCCCGAGCTGCCCGGCGATATCGCCCACCGTCGGAGCCCGGTCCGCCTGCTCCTGCATCAGCCGTTCGGCATCGCGGACATAGCGGGGGGCCGCAGCGCGGGCCCCGGTCTCCAAGTCGATCTCCGCCCCCTCGGCCCAGTGCCGCAGCAGGTCGATCGCCAGGGTTTCTTCGATCCGCCGGGCAATCAGCGCATCCGGAACCCCGCCCTGACGGGCATCGAGCGACCGGGCAGCGTAATCGAGCAGCGACAGCCAGGAGGATTGCGCGCCGCCAAAGGCGATCCGACTGGTCCAGAGCCGATCGTCGGGCACGAAGCCATACCAGCGCTCCGCGGTTTCCTCCATCAGCCGATGCGGGATGGTCAGGTTGAACTGCAGATCGGCACCGTTCGCGACATTCCAATATTCGGTCCGACTGCAATCGACGACATAGCTGTCGCCTGGCCGGGTCTCGACCTCGGTGTCGCCAGCCAGCGGATGTCGCACCCGCCCCCGCAGGGTATTCAGCACGATGATATTGCCGGCGGCGGGATCGAAATCCTCGACCCGGGTGGGAACGCCGAAACAAAACCGGCTCAGGGTGATCTGGCCGATTTCCACCCGGCGCAGGGTCGCATCCGGTCGCGCGCCCTTTTGCAGCGGGCGGATTTGCAGTGGCATATAGGTGTTGTGGCAGAAGGCATCGACATCCGCCCAATCGCGCGAATTGGTCAGTTGCCCCTCGAGCAACGCGGCCCCTCGCCTGTCCTCCACCAGCGCAGTCTCAAGCATAAGAAGTTCCCCCGGGCTATGGGACATCCGTTCGCCGATCCTATCACGATATCGCGCTGCAGGAAGGGGCACCAAGGACGCAGCCCGCACCGAATCGCCTGATGACGCCATCGGTGTGGGCCAACGCGTGACCGTCACATTGACGCGACCGCCCCATTTCCCCCGGTCGGCAATTCCTCTCGGACAACCGTTCCGCCACATCCGGCGACGATCCCGAACCGCATGCAGCCGGCCGATCTAGCGTTTCAGATAGGTCTGCCAGACCCAGATCACCACCAGCGCGCCCAGCACCGCGCCGACAAAACCCGCCAGGGCCCCCATCATCGTCAGCAGCGCCCTGAGCACCAGGCCGCCGACCAGCGCGCCGACGATGCCGATCAGCATGGTGGTGGGAATATCGGCCTCGATCCGCATGATCCGCGTCGCCAGGAAACCGGCGGCGGCGCCGATGATGATCAAGGCGACGATGCCCACGGCTCATTTCCTCCAGTGGAAGGGCACGATGATCAGCGCCCCGATCGACGAGACGATGGCGTTCATCCCGGCGGAATGAAAGCCTATGCCGAACATCACCCGGATGAAATAGAACAGGAAGGCCCCGCCGATGCAGATAATGATCGAGGGGATGATGCCGTTGCGGGTAAAGCCGGATTTCTCCGACGCGTATCCGATGATCCCCGCGATCACCACCGTCCCCATCAGCGTCATGTACATCCGGTCAATCCTCTTTCGCTCAGAGACGCGTGCCCTTGGGCACCGGGCGGCCGCGCAGGAAGGTCTCGGTATCCTGCGCCCCCTTGCCCGCCCTTTGCAAGCGGGTCAGTTGTATCGCCCCCTCGCCGCAGGCGACAGTCAGCGCGTCATCCAGCACCTCGCCCGGCGCGCCGCCGCCCGAGGCCAGCCGCGAGGCCAGAAGCTTCAACCGCTCCCCCTCGACCTCGCACCAGGCGCCGGGGAAAGGGGAAAGGCCACGGATCTTGCGGTCGACCTCAACCGCCGGCAGCGACCAGTCGATCTTCGCCTCGGCCTTGTCGATCTTGGTGGCATAGGTGACGCCCTCATCGGGCTGCGGCTCGGGCTTCAGGTCGTCAAGCCGCGCCAGCGCGGTGACGATCAGCGCCGCGCCCATGGCGGAGAGCCGGTCATGCAGCTGCTCGGTGGTCTCTTCCGCGCCGATCCGGGTGGCCTCGCGCAACAGCACCGGCCCGGTGTCGAGCCCGGCCTCCATCTGCATGATGCAGACGCCGGTTTCGGCATCCCCCGCCATGATGGCGCGATGGATCGGCGCCGCCCCGCGCCAGCGTGGCAACAGGCTCGCGTGGATATTGAGGCAGCCCTTCGCCGGCGCATCGAGCACCGCCTGCGGCAGGATCAGCCCATAGGCGACCACCACCGCGATATCGGCCTTCAGCGCGGCAAACTCCGCCTGCGCCTCGGGCGTCTTCAGACTGGTGGGATGGCGCACGGTCAGCCCCAGCGTCTCGGCCCGCGCCTGCACCGGGCTGGGGCGATCCTTCTTGCCACGACCGGCGGGGCGCGGCGGCTGGCAATAGACGGCGGCGATCTCATGACCCGCCTCGACCAGCGCGTCGAGCACCGGGACCGAGAAATCGGGGGTTCCCATGAAGATGATACGCATTGCCAAACCTCCGCCTTGCCGCCGGCCTTCAATTGCGGCGCACCTTAGCCATGCGCCGCCCGGTGTCCAGCTTTGGCAGTGCCTCAGCCCTCGGTGCGGGGAAAGATGCCGTTGCTGATGAATTCCATCACCGGCACGCCGTCCTGTTTGCTGACCGTGACCCTATTCTTCACGAAACCGATCGGCCGGCTTTTCGACGGGGTCAGTTCCAGAACCTCCATCCGCACCGACAGCACCTCGCCGGGATAGACCGGCTTGAGCCATTTCAGCGAATCGATCCCCGGCGAGCCCAGCGACCGGCCGGTCCGGTCCAGATGCTCCACCATCATCGCCATGGTCATGGCGCAGGTATGCCAGCCGCTGGCACAGAGACCGCCAAACAGCGACTGTTTCGCCGCTTCCTCGTCGAGGTGAAAGAACTGCGGGTCGTATTTGCTGGCGAATTCGATGACCTCTTCCTTGGTCACCTCATAGGCGCCGAATTCCTGCACCTGCCCGATCTCGAAACGCTCGAAGGGGATGAAACCCAACGTATCCTCAGCCATCTGCATCCTCCCTGACTGGCCTTTCCCGCGCAAAATGGGCGCAAGGCAGCGGGCGGTTGCAATGACCAAAGCATCGGGCCGGGGCGGAACGCCGCGTCACTTGACCGCTCAGCCGGCCAGCTTGCGGGCCTTGCGCAGCAGCATGTCGCGTTTGACCTTGCTGAGATTGTCGAAATACATCCGGCCGTTCAGGTGGTCGATCTGATGCTGGACCGAGGTCGCCCAGAGACCGACGAAATCCCGGTCTTCGATCTCGCCCCGCTCGTTCAGGAACCGCACCGTCACCGCGCGCGGCCGCTCGATCTTGGCCGATACCCCGGGCAGGTTGGGCGAGGCTTCCTCATGCGGGCGCAGTTGCACCGAAGCGTGCAGGATTTCCGGATTGGCCATGCGCACCGCCTGCCCCCGGCTGTCCGAGGCATCGACCACGGCCAGCCGCAGCATCACCCCGATCTGCGGCGCGGCAAGGCCCACCCCCGGCATCTCCTCCATCGTGTCGATCATGTCGGTCCAGATGGCGCGAATGTCGTCGGTGATCGCCTCCACCGGCTGGGCCGGGGTACGCAGACGCTTGTCGGGCCAGGGCAGGCAGAGGCGCGCGGTCATGCCGGAGTTTTCCCCTGATAGGCCGCCAAGGCCGCCTCCCGCGCGCCGGGGGCAAGACGATCAAAGGTCACCAGCCCGTCCAGGTGGTCGAGTTCGTGCTGGGCGCAGCGGGCGGCGAAGCCGTCCAGCCTGCGGCTCTGGCGCCGGCCCTCGGCATCGGTCCAGTCCATCACCACCCAGTCGGGCCGCGACACCACGGCGGTGATGCCCGGGATCGACAGACACCCCTCCTCGCCCTCGACCAGCGTGGCGGATCGGTCGGTGATCTCGGGGTTGATCATCACCTCGGGGCTCGGCGTGCCTTCCTTCCAGGTGACGTCCATGACGAAGAAGCGCTTCATCACCCCCACCTGCGGCGCGGCGAGGCCACGGCCGGGCGCGTCATACATGGTGGCGAACATCTCGGAGATCAGAGCGGAGAGATCCTCTCCCGCCCCGACGGGGGCACACCGCTGCGCCAGCCGCGGATCGGGCCATTTCAGGATCGGCAACGACACCATGTCAGACCCGCGCCCTGTCGCGCTTCAGCTTCTGCATCTTGCGGGTGATCATCTGCCGTTTCATCGGCCCGAGATAATCAATGAAGAGCTTGCCGTTCAGATGGTCGATCTCGTGCTGCACGCAGGTCGCCCAGAGCCCGTCGAAGGTTTCCTTCCGCTCCTTGCCGTCACGGTCGATCCAGGTGACATCCACCACCTTGGGGCGGGTCACCTCGGCATATTGCTCGGGGATCGACAGACAGCCCTCCTCATAGGTGTTCAACTCGTCCGAAGAGGCGATCACCTTGGGATTGAACATGATCAGCGGATGCGGCGCATCGCCCTTGTCCTTGACGCAGTCGAGCACGATCAACCGGTCGAGCACCCCCACCTGTGGCGCGGCCAGACCTACGCCCGGCGCGTCATACATGGTTTCCAGCATGTCATCCGCCAGCTTGCGCAGATCGTCCGACAGATCGGCGACGGGGGCGCAAACCTTCTTGAGGCGTGGGTCGGGGTGAATAATGATCGAACGTTTCATGGCCCTGATTTAGGCGATGACCCGCGTCTTCGCAACGCCCCCCTTGCACCCGGTGTCATTCCCGCTAGCCTCGCGCGCAAGCAGACGGAGACAGCTGATGACCACCCCGATGAATTTCGACGAGATTGTTGACCGGCGCGGCACGGATTGCGCCAAATGGGACCGGATGGAGACGATCTTTGGCGTCTCTCCCGACGAGGGGATCCCGATGTGGGTGGCCGACACCGACTTCAAGGCGCCCGATGTGATCCTGAACAAGATCAGCGAAATGGTCGCCCACGGCGTTTTCGGCTATGTCGACTACAGCAAGCCCTATACCGACGCGATCCGCTGGTGGATGAAGACCCGCCATGACTGGGAGATCGAGGCCGAGGCGATCTTCACCACCACCGGATTGGTGAATGCCGTGGGCATGTGCCTGGACGCCTATACCGAGGCCGGCGATGAGATCCTGCTGTTCACGCCGGTCTATCACGCCTTCGCCAAGGTGATCCATGCCGCCGGCCGCAAGGTGGTGGAATGCCCGATGGTGAACGACAACGGGCATTACGACCTGGATTTCGACGCCTGGGACAAGCTGGTGACCGACAAGGCCCGGATGGTGGTCTTCTGCTCACCGCACAACCCGGGCGGCCGGGTCTGGACCCGGGCCGAGCTGCAGGGGGTGATCGACTTCTGCAAGCGGCATGATCTTCTGCTGGTCTCGGACGAGATTCATCACGACCTGATCTATCCCGGGCAAAAGCACATCCCGATGGCGGCGGTGGACCCTGCCGCCAATGACCGGGTGATCATGCTGACCGCGCCGTCCAAGACCTTCAACGTCGCGGGGCTGCATACCGGCAATGTGATCATCCCCGACGCCGGCCTGCGCGCCCCCTTCGCTGACCGGATGGAGGCGCTGCACCTGTCGCCCAACTCGGTCGGCCAGGCGGTGGCGATCGCCGCCTATTCGCCCGAGGGTGCGGCCTGGGTCGACGATCTGATGGCCTATCTCGACGGTAACCGGACCCTGTTCGACGCTGCGGTCAATGCCATTCCCGGGCTGCAATCCATGCCGCTCGAAGGCACTTTCCTCGCCTGGGTCGATTTCTCCGGCACCGGGATGAGCCGGGAGGAATTCACCGCCCGGGTCGAGAAGGACGCGAAGATCGCCGCCAACCACGGACCGAGCTTCGGGCTGGGCGGCGACGACTTCCTGCGGTTCAACCTGGGCACCCAACGCGCCCGCATCGCCGAGGCCTGCGACCGGCTGAAAGCGGCCTTCGCCGATCTGCAGTAACCGCCCCAAAGGCAAAGGCGCCATGCCCGTCCCTGCGACGGATCTGGCGCCCCTCGCCGGCGCGGCCGGCCCAGCACGCCGCCCAGGCGGCAGGAGAATATCGTCCCATGATTCAGAAAACGCCCCCGCAGTCGCCAGTGTTCGACCTGATCCTTTCCCAGGGCCGCATCGCCGACCGGACACCGGGCGCGATCCAAGGCGCGGCCCTGACCGCCGCGGCACTGGAAGACCGGATCGGCGCCGCCCGCATCGTCGGAGAGCCGGCCGACGCCGCCACTGACGACTGGAGCGTAAGCCTGCCGCAGGCGCAAACGACCCTGTCCGGCCTGCGCGCGGCGATCGCCGACTGCCTTGAGCGGAACCTCGTCCCGCTGATGGTGGCGAATACCTGTTCGGCCAGCCTGGCCTCCCTCCCCGTCGCCGCGGGGCGACACCCCGACGCCATCGTCTTGTGGATCGACGCCCACGGCGATTTCAACACGCCCGAGACCACCGCGTCCGGATATCTCGGCGGCATGGTGCTGGCGGCCGCCTGTGGCCTTTGGGACAGCGGGCACGGCGCCGGGGTGCACCCGGATCAGGTCATCCTGATCGGCGCGCACGATATCGACCCGGCCGAGCAAGAGCTGTTGCGGCAGGCCGGTGTCAGGGTCATCCCCCCGGCCGAGGCAACCGCCGAAGCCGTGCTGAAAGCGGTCGGCAGTGCCCCTGTCTGGATCCATATCGACTGGGACGTGCTGGAGCCCGATTTCGTCCCCGCTGCCTACAAGGTGCCCGACGGGCTGCTGCCGACGCAGATCAAGGCCATTCTGGGCGCCCTGCCGCCGCAGCAAATCGCCGGAGTCGAACTGGCCGAATTCGAAGCCTCGCAATCCGAGGTCGAGAACCGCAAGGCCCTCGACATCATTCTCGACACCGTCAGCCCCTTGCTCGCGACGCGATAAGGACAGCGCGCGCCGGCCGCAATCACTCCGGCCGCACCAGAAGCGCGGCGGGCGCGTCGGGCTCTCGACTGTAATCGACCAGCGGCGGCGTCTCGCTTGCCGCGGTGTGGCGCTTGAAGTCGAACCGCATCTCGCCGCCCTCTTCCTCGGCGGCGACGATCAGACACTGATAGAGATGGCGCGACCCTTCATAGAGATCGACCAGCCCACGCAGATGCGCGGCCTCTGACGCCTCGACGGAAAACCCGTCCTTCCACATCCGCAGCACCGGATAAAAGCTGTCATCCGCCAGAACCCGCAGGCGGCTCGCCTTTTTCAGACCGGCCAGACGCGCGGCGGCCAGCCCTTCGCTCAGCTCTTTCGACAGATAGGTCGTCATGGTCTGCTCCTCCCGGGATGCTCTGTGTCTAAGCCTGCGCCAACTCGGCATAAAATCAAGCCTAGCCCAAAGTTTCGGCAGAAGTGTGACGTAAAATCGCCGCTGCCCGACCGCCGGTTTCCGGCCAGTTGTGCAGCGGTGCAGAGGGCCTGCGCGCAGGTTTTTCTAGGCCCGCACGCCTGCAGCCTCTAGGTGTCGATGCATAGAGGAAGGGGAACACGATGGGTATGCTGATCGACGGCGTCTGGAGCGATGTCTGGTACGACACCAAAACCACCGGCGGGCGGTTCGAACGCTCTGCCGCCGCCTTTCGCAACTGGATCACCCCGGACGGCAGCGCCGGCCCATCGGGCCGTGGTGGCTTCGCCGCCGAATCGGGGCGCTATCACCTTTATGTCAGCCTGGCCTGCCCCTGGGCCCACCGCACCCTGATCTTCCGCGCGCTGAAGGGGCTGGCGGACCACATCGACGTCTCGGTGGTGCATCCCGACATGCTGGGCCAGGGCTGGAGCTTCGAGACCGACGATCACGGCGCCACCGGTGACCGGCTCCATGGGCTCGACTACGCGCATCAACTCTATACCCGCGCCAAGCCCGATTACAGCGGCCGGGTGACGGTGCCGATCCTCTGGGACAAGAAGACAGACACCATCGTCTCGAACGAAAGCTCCGAGATCATCCGCATGTTCAATTCCGCCTTCGACGGGATCACCGGCAATACCGATGACTACTGGCCCGAAGCCCGGCGGGAGGAGATCGAGGCGGTCAACGCGCGCATCTATGACACGGTGAACAACGGCGTCTACAAATGTGGTTTCGCCACCACACAAGACGCCTATGAGGCCGCCGAGGCACCGTTGTTCGACAGCCTGGCCTGGCTGGAAGACCGGCTGAGCCGCAACCGCTATCTGATGGGCGAGCAGGTGACCGAGGCCGACTGGCGGCTGTTCACCACCCTGGTGCGGTTCGACATGGTCTATCACCACCATTTCAAATGCAGCCGGGCGCGGATCGCCGATCACCCCAACCTCTGGGCCTATACGCGCGAGCTGTTCCAATGGCCGGGCGTGGCGGAAACGGTGGGGATCAACCATATCGTGCGCCACTATTACTATAGCCATCCGACCATCAATCCGAACCGGATCATCCCGGTCCTGACGACGCCGGACTTCGGGGCAGCGCACGGGCGGGGATAGCGCCCCTCCTCACCGCGCGCCGGCGTAATGTTCCACGATGGCCGCCAGATCCTCGGGCGGGGTATTGCTCTGGACATAGGCGCAGGCATTGGCGCTATGGGCAAAGATCGACCCGTCCGAAAAGAACGTGGTGTCGGTGACAAAGATCACCCGCGTCTCCGGGCTGCGGAAACTGGCGAAATCGGCCACGGCCAGAGCGCTGCCGCCCTCCAGCACCAGGTCGAGCACGATGATATCGAAATGCCGGCTCTGCAATTCGAGAATCGCAGCCTCCTGCGTCGCCACCCGGCGAAGCTCCCCGCCCTGCCTTTGCAAGTGTCGCGCCCAGAGCTGACCCAGCTCCGGATCGCTTTCGACGATCAATATCCTCATGTCCTGCCCGGCACGCCTCTATTGTCAAGAATTGCGCAACAATCCACACCGTAGGTCAATACTGATACCCTATCAAGTTTCTCGGCCAGCTCCAAGTCGCCCAACGGTTGTGGTACGGCGGGTGCTTGTGTCGCCCTCTCAGATCCGGTTCAAGCGGGCTGAACCGCTTCTGACATTGGCCGACTGACATGTCCTATTCCTCTTCGCCCTCAGCCCCGCCCCGCGATCACGGCGGTGGACTGGATGCCGCCATCGCGCAATACGGCGGGGCGCGACGCGACTGGATCGACCTGTCGACCGGCATCAACCCCACGCCCTACCCGCTGCCCGGCTTCACGCCGGAAGACTGGGCCGCCCTGCCCGACCGTGGCGCGCAAGACCGGCTGATCGCCGCCGCCCGCCGGTTCTGGCAGGTGCCCGACGGGGCCGCCGTGCTGCCGGCGCCCGGCGCCTCTGTCCTGATCGCGCGGATGCCGGCGCTGGCCACACCCGGCCGGGTGCGGATCGCCCCGCCCACCTATAACGAACATGCCGCCGCCTTCGCCGCGCAGGGCTGGCAGGTGGTCCAAGCTGGGCCGGCCGAAGCCCGGGTGATCGTGCATCCGAACAACCCCGACGGGCGACTGTGGCAAGCGGCGGAGGCGGAGGCCCCGCTGACCGTGATCGACGAGAGTTTCTGCGACATCTGCCCGGAACAGAGCCTGATCTCCCTCACCGACCAACCCGGGCGGGTGGTGCTGAAAAGCTTTGGCAAGTTCTGGGGGTTGGCCGGCCTCCGGCTGGGCTTCGCCATCGCCCAGCCCGAAACCATCGCCCGGCTTACCGAGCTGACCGGACCATGGGCGGTCTCCGGCCCGGCGCTGCGGGTCGGCGCCCTGGCGCTGGACGATCAGGACTGGGCCAACGCCACCCGCGCCCGGCTGGCGGCGGCTGCGCGGCGGCTCGATATGCTGATGCGGGCGCGCGGCGCCGAGGTCGCGGGGGGCACGGACCTCTTCCGCCTCTACCACGTCGATCATGCCGCCCGCTGGCAGGACCGGCTGGCCCGCGCCCATGTCTGGAGCCGCATTTTTCCCTATTCAGACACCTATCTCCGCCTTGGCCTCCCCCCTGCGGATCGCTGGGATCAGCTGGAGTCGGCGCTGTGAGCACCGCCGCGATGCTCGCCTTTGCCATGGTGATCGACGCCTTTCTGGGCGAACCGAACTGGCTCTGGTCCCGGCTGCCGCACCCGGCCGTGCTGATGGGGCGCGCGGTCTCGTTCCTTGACCGGCTGCTGAACCGGGGCGGCGCGAAGGTGCTGAAGGGGGCGCTGGCCGCCGCCATCCTCGCGCTCGGCGCGCTGACCCTAGGCGAGATGCTGAGCCGGCTGGGCTGGGTCGTCGAGATCCTCGGTGCCGCCATCCTTCTGGCGCAACGGTCGCTCGCCGATCACGTCGCCGCCGTCGCCCGCGGGCTGCGGCTGTCGCTGCCGCAGGGCCGCGCCACGGTCGCCCGCATCGTCAGCCGCGACACCGCGCAGATGAGCGAAACCCAGGTCGCCCGCGCCGCCATCGAGAGCGCCGCCGAGAACCTTTCCGACGGGGTGATCGCCCCGGCCTTCTGGTTCCTGCTTCTCGGGCTGCCGGGCCTGATGCTCTACAAGGCGATCAACACCGCCGACAGCATGATCGGCTATCGCAATACCCGGTACGAGGAATTCGGCAAGGTCGCGGCCCGGGCCGACGATCTGCTGAACCTGATCCCGGCGCGGCTGACCGGGCTGCTGATCGCGGCGCTGACCGGACAGCTGTCGCGCTGGTCCGAGATCGCCGATGACGCCCGGCGCCACAAATCCCCCAACGCCGGCTGGCCCGAAGCCGCGATGGCCCGCGCGCTGAACGTGGCGCTGGCCGGACCGCGCAGCTATCACGGTGCGTTGCGCGATCTGCCCTGGGTCAATGGCCAGGGCCGTCACCAGATCGTTCCGGCCCAGATCGACGCCGCCGTGGGGCTGCTGTGGCGGGTGTGGCTGGGCACTCTCGGCCTTGTGATTGCCTGCGCGCTGGTGCTGCCGCTATTCTAAGCCCGTGTCACAAAGGATATTGATTTCATGCGTTTTCTCTTCGCCCTCTTCGCCCTTGGCCTGAGCGTCCCGGCTGCCCATGCGCAATGCGGCGGATCGTTTCCCGCCTTTGTCGAGGGGCTGAAGACCGAAGCCGTCGCCGCCGGCCACAACAGGGCCACCGTCGACGCCTTTTTCCGCAGCGTCAAACAGGATCCGAAGGTGCTGCAGGCCGACCGGGCGCAGGGGGTGTTCCAGAAGCCCTTCATTGACTTCTCACGTCGGCTGATCTCGAAACAGCGGCTCGACAAGGGGCGCGAGATGGCGCGGACATACGATGCCACCTTCAAGCGGATCGAACGCGACTATGGCGTGTCGCGCGGGGTGCTATTGGCCTTCTGGGCCTTCGAGACCGACTTCGGTGGCTTCCAGGGCGACTTCAACACGCTGAACGCGCTGACCACCCTGGCGCATGACTGCCGCCGGCCCGAACTGTTCCGGCCGCAGATCTTCGCCGCGCTCACCCTTTATGAACATGGCGATTTCGACCCCGCCCGCACCACCGGCGCCTGGGCGGGAGAGATCGGCATGGTGCAGATGCTGCCACGCGACATCCTGATCAACGGCGTCGACGGCGATGGCGACGGTCACGTGCGGCTGAAGACCTCGGCCCCCGACGCGCTGATGTCGGGCGCCAAGATGCTGTCGCATCTGGGCTGGCGCGCCGGGGAACCCTGGTTGCAGGAAGTTTCCGTGCCCGGCGATCTCGACTGGTCGCTGACCGGCCCGGACCAGAGCCTGACGGTGGCCGACTGGGCCAAGCGCGGGGTACGCGCGCGCGAAGGCAAGCTGGCACAGGGCAGCCTGCCCGCCTCGATCATCCTGCCGCAGGGGCGCAAGGGGCCGGCCTTCATCGCCTATCCGAACTTCAACGTCTATTTCGAATGGAACCAGAGCTTTACCTATGTTCTGACGGCGGCCTATTTCGCCAATCGGCTGGAAGGCGCGGCGGTCTATGATCCGGGCTCCCCGGAACCGGGGCTCGACGGGCCGCAGATGAAACTGCTGCAACAAAAGCTGGCGGCGCGCGGCTATGACGTCGGCAAGATCGACGGCATCCTCGGCTCCGGCACCCGCGCGGCGGTTCAGGCGGAGCAGAAACGTCTGGGCCTGCCGGCCGATGCCTGGCCCACGGCAGCCTTGTTGAACCGGCTTTGAGGCGGCAGACTTTACTTTTCGGGAAGGAATCCCCACTATTCTGGACATCCGATAGGTTTCTGTCAGAAACCCACCACCAAAGTTGGCCCTGCGGAGATGCCACTCCGCAGGGCCTTTCTCTTGCCAGATCTCAATGGTCGAGCCAGAGGCGAATGGCGGTCAGCACCACGGTCACGACCGCAATCACCACCATCCACTTCCGATAGGTGTTTTCTGTCAGGATCCTCACCTCCTTCCGCCGCGAGATGTCGCGACCGGAGAACGGTAGATGAGACAGGGTTAACCCGACATAAACCGGCGCACTACGCCACGGCCCAGGAAAAGCTCAATTCCCGACGCCCAACTCAAACCGGAAGGGCAGCCTGCCCTGCCCGTCGCTCAGCAACATGCGCATCTGCCCACCCTGCAGATAGACATCGCAGCCTTGGCTCACGCCACCAAGATCGACGCAAATCTTGCCGCCAGGACGCAGTGCGAAAAACCCGAAGTCTGTCCGCCCATCATAGATCAGCCCCTCGGTCTCATAGCCGCGCCGCACCGATCCGTCGGGTGCAATATAAGGCTTTTCCGGATCATAGAACCGCAGGGGCGGCAGCATCGGAGAGGTCAGGGGCCAGGGCGCCTGCCCCCCAAGCCCCCAGCCCTGCGCGGAAAGGCACGCGGGCAACAGGCAAAGGCCAAGACACAGCGCCAGAAGATTTCGGTTCATGATCTATCAAAGCGCCATAACCTGCGGAGATTCGAGCGAAAACTTGATCCTGCGGCAGATCACGCCACCAGTTGTTCGGCCTTTTTCAGATCGACCGAGACCAACTGGCTCACCCCCTGCTCCTGCATGGTCACCCCGAACAGCCGGTCCATTCGGCTCATCGTCACGGCGTGGTGGGTGATGATCAGGAACCGGGTTTCGGTGCGGCGGCACATCTCGTCCAGCAGGTCGCAGAACCGGGTCACGTTGGCATCGTCGAGCGGCGCATCGACCTCGTCCAGCACGCAGATCGGTGCCGGGTTCGCCAGGAAGACGGCGAAGATCAGCGCCAGCGCGGTCAGGGTCTGTTCGCCCCCCGACAACAGCGACAGGGTCGACAGCTTCTTGCCCGGCGGTTGGCACATGATCTCAAGCCCGGCCTCCAGCGGATCGTCGCTTTCGACCATGACCAGATTGGCCTCCCCCCCGCCGAAGAGATGGGTGAAGAGCAGGGCGAAGTTGCTGTTCACCTGCTCGAAGGCGGTCAGCAACCGTTCGCGCCCCTCGCGGTTCAGCCCGGCAATCCCGCCGCGCAGCGCCTTGATCGCCTCTTCCAGATCGGTCTTTTCGGTGAGCAGCGTATCGTATTCTTCCTGCACCTCGCGGGCGTCTTCCTCGGCCCGCAGGTTGACCGCGCCAAGCGCCTCGCGCTGGCGCTTGTAGCGGTTCACATCCGCCTCGAGCACGTCGGCGGCCGGCATCTCGTCAGGCGCCACATCAAGACTGGCGACAAGCTGCTCGGGCGTCTGCTCCAGCTCTTCCGCGATCCGCTCGGCGGTGGCGGCGACGGTTTCCCGCGCCGCCTCGGTGCGTGCCTCGGCGGCGGCGCGGGCCTCCCGCGCGTCGGAGGCATGGCGTTCCGCATCGCGTTCGGCCTGAATGGCCGCACGCTGACGCGCCTCGCCCGCCGCCAGCGCATCCGCCGCACGCGCCCGGCGCTCCTCGGCCTTCTCGGTCTGTTCGGCCAGTTCCTCGCGCCGCTCGGCGATCTGTTCCGGCACCGCGCGGGCCTCGAACAGCTCCTCTTCCGAACTTTCCTTGCGCTCCTCCAGCTCGGCGATGCGGCGGCCGGCGGTCTCCAGCCGGTGACGCCAACCGCTCAGCTCCTTGGCCACCTCCTGCGAGCGGCGGGTGCGCGCCTCGCCCTCGCGGCGCAGCTCGTCATGCGACGACCGGCGGGTCAGCATGGTGATCCGCGCCGCCTCCACCGTCTGACGGATCGCCTCCACCCCGGTGCGGGCAGTGTCGAGATCGCCCAGCTCAGCCATCCCGGCCTCGGCCTCGCGCAGCCGGGCACGGGCGGCCATCGCCTCTTCCCTGTGGCGGGTCACCGCCAGCCCGAGGTTTTCCAGCTTGCCGCGAGACAGGTTCCTGTCGGCCTCTGCCCGGCTCAGCGCGCGGGCGGTGTCAGCCACCCGCTGATCGGCGGCACGGCGGGCGGCGCGGGCGGCTTTGTCGGCCTCGGTCACATCGGCCAGCTTGCGGCTCAGGTCCTCATGGGTCGCGCGCGCAGCCTCGGCCCGGGCGGTAAGCTGCTCCAGCTCCTCCTGCAGCGCCTCGAGCCGGTTCAACTGCTCCAGCCGCAGCGCGGCGGCAGAGGGCGCATCCTCGGCCCAGGCGCGGAACCCGTCCCAGCGCCAGAGATCACCCGCCACCGTCACCAGCCGCTGGCCCGGCTTCAGCAACGGCTGCAGCCGCGGCGCCTCCTCCGCCTTGATCACCCCGATCTGGGCAATGCGGCGGGCCAGAACTTCCGGCACGGTGACATAATCAGAGAGGCCGGCAACCCCCTGGGGCAAGGGTTGGGCCTGATCATAGCCCGGCAATTGGGTCCAACCTGAGGGGCCATCTGCCCCCACCACCGGCGCCCGCAGATCATCGGCCAGCGCGGCGCCAAGCGCCTTTTCATAGCCGGGCGTCACCCGCAGCAGATCCATCACCTG
The DNA here is from genome assembly GCF_048268305.1 of Pseudodonghicola sp. Lineage (NCBI taxonomy): Bacteria > Pseudomonadati > Pseudomonadota > Alphaproteobacteria > Rhodobacterales > Paracoccaceae > Pseudodonghicola > Pseudodonghicola sp. The sequence continues at coordinate 210,022 of NZ_JBLWVT010000003.1, read as the reverse complement.
GCCGCCTTCGGCGCTATCGCGCGCCACCAGCTTGGCCAGCGCCGCCGTCTCGGCCCTGAGCCCCCCGGCCTCCCCCTCGGCCTCGGAGCGATGGGCGCGGGCCTCGGCTTCACGCGTCTGGGTCTCGCCGCGCAGATCCTCGGCGGCGTTCAGCGCCTCCTCGGCGGCTTCGGCGGCCTCGCGCGCCTCCTCCTCGGCTTCGCGGGCGGCGTCAAAGGCCTCTTCCGCCTGTTCCACCGCCTCCTCGGCGGCCTCGACCGCCTCGGTCGCCCGCGCTTCCTCGGCCTCCGACCGCGCCAAGGTCTTGCGGCTGTCATCCAGCAGACGCTGCGCCGACTGGTGCCGCGCCGCCAACCGGGCCACGTCCTCGGTCATCTGCGCCAGGCTTTCCTCGCGCTCCTGCAGGACCGAGGCGGCCTCATGCGCCAGTTCCGAGGCCTCGGCCAGCCGCTCCGCCTGGCCTTCGCTGGCCTTGGCCAGCTCGCGCTGTTCCCAGTCCAGCCGTTCGATCGTCTCGCCGGCATCACGGTTCAGCCCGGCCTCGCGCTCGATGTCGCGGGAAAGCTGGTCGATCCGCGCCACCAGGGTTTCAATCGTCTTGCGCGCCCGCGCCTCCTGATCGTTCAGCGCATCGCGCTCCACTTGCAGCCGCTGCAACACCGCCGCGGCGATCGCCTCTTCCTCGCGCAGCGGCGGCATCGCCTCATCCGCCTCGGCCCGGGCGCGAATGGCCTGCCCGGCCGCGGCCTCGGCCCGCGCCGCCCCGGTCACCCGCTCGCGCAGCACCGCCTCGGCCGCAATCCGCGCCTCATCCGCCTCGCGCCAGCGCCGATAGAGCAACATGCCCTCCGCCAGCCGCAGCTGCGTGCCAATCTCGCGATAGCGCGCCGCCTGACGCGCCTGGCGCGCAAGCTGGCCAAGCTGGCCGCCCAGCTGCTCCAGCACGTCGTCGACCCGGGTCAGGTTGGTTTCCGCCCCACGCAGCTTCAGCTCGGCCTCGTGCCGGCGCTGATAGAGACCGGAGATCCCCGCCGCCTCTTCCAGGATGCGCCGCCGCGCGGTGGGCTTTGCGTTGATCAGTTCGGAAATCTGCCCCTGCCGCACCAGCGAGGGCGAATGCGCCCCGGTCGAGGCATCAGCGAACAGCATCTGGATATCGCGCGCCCGCACATCCTTGCCATTGGCCTTATAGGCCGAGCCGACATCGCGGGTGATCCGTCGCACCACATCCAGCGAATCGGCATCGTTGAACCCCGAAGGCGCCAGCCGGTCGGCATTGTCGATGGTCAGCGCCACCTCGGCAAAGTTCCGCGCCGGGCGCGACGAGGCGCCGGCGAAGATCACGTCTTCCATTCCCTCGCCGCGCATCGCCTTGGCGCGGGTTTCGCCCATCACCCAGCGCAACGCCTCAAGCAGGTTCGACTTGCCGCAACCATTCGGCCCAACCACCCCGGTCAGCCCTTCTGCAATGACCAGGTCGGTCGGATCGACGAAGCTTTTGAAGCCGGTCAGTCTGAGACGGGTAAAACGCAAGAACAGCCCACCGTGATTCCGTTGAGCTGGAAATTTGCGCCCTCAGGCCTGGCCAAGTCAACCATCTCACCGCTGCATCTGGCGGGGAGCTTCGGGTTATCCCCAATATATTGACGGCTTCCCACCCTGGATCACCTGGCTCGACCGGCCCAGCCCGCAGTCATAGGCCGGATAGCGCCAGCCATCGCGCCCGGTAACCATGCCCAGCCGCCGGCAAATCTCGCGCGCCGGGCGCTGCGGCGGTTTCGGGCAGGCCAGTTTGCCGGTCGCCTGCGCCTGATCGCCCAATACCCGCGTGACCGGGCAGCCACTGATCAGTTCCATCGCCAGCCCGGCCCGCGCCCGGATCGGCCCGAAGCGCGGCGCATATTGCGGATTGATCCGGATCGCCTCTGCCAATGTTCCCCGGATCCGCACATCGAAAACCGAGCCATCGACCGCAATCCGCGCCGCCGGCACCCCGCGGAAATAGAGCGAGGGGCTGTTGCAGCCCGCCAGCATCAGCACAAGGATCGGCAGCCAGGGTTTCATCGCACCAGCCTGCCATCTCAAGGTTAACAAGATATTGTGTGACGCCGCGCGCCGAGGGTTCCCGGTTGAGCCCCCCGCGCCCCCGCCCTATAACCGCTACAACCTGCCGGAGAGGCCACATGCCGTTCCAGAAAGTCCAGCCCGAAAAGCTCTCCTCCTCCGTCGTGCGTCAGATCGAAGGGCTGATCCTGCGTGGCATCCTGCGCCCTGGCGAACGCTTGCCGGCGGAGCGCGATCTGGCCGCGCGGCTCGGCGTGTCGCGCCCCTCGCTGCGCGAGGCGGTGGCCGAGCTGCAGGACCAGGGGCTGCTGACCACCAAGGCCGGCTCGGGCATCTTCGTGGCCGATGTGCTCGGCTCTGCCTTCTCCCCGGCGCTGACCCGGCTCTTCGCCACTCATGACGAGGCGGTCTTCGACTATCTGTCCTTCCGCCGCGATATGGAAGGGCTGGCGGCCGAACGTGCCGCCCGCTTCGGATCGGACAGCGACCTGCGGGTGATCCAGACCATCTTCGACCGCATGCAGCAAGCGCAGGCGCGCGCCAATGCCACCGAGGAAGAGGCCCAACTCGACGCCCAGTTCCACTCTGCCATCATCGACGCCAGCCATAATGTGGTGATGCTGCACATGATGCGCTCGATGTATGACCTGCTGCGCCAGGGCGTGTTCTACAATCGCAAGGTGATGTTCAGCCAGCGCACTTCACGCGCCGCCCTGCTCGACCAGCACCGCGCCATCAACGACGCCCTGCAGGCCCGCGCCCCCGACGCCGCCCGCGCCGCGATCGAGGCGCATCTCGACTATGTGCAAGAAGCGCTGGCGACCCAACGCCGCGCCGATCGCAACGAAGCCGTCGCACGGCTGCGGCTGGACCATCAAAGCCGCAAGGGCTGATCGCGGCGCGCGCATCACGCCCCGCGAATGGGCCTTTTTCTAGCTGAAAATATCCCGGGGGAATCGCCGCAGGCGATGGGGGCAGCGCCCCCGCCCGACCGAACATGAAAAAACCCGGCACGATGGCCGGGTTCTCTGATTTCATGGCCCCGTGTCAGAGGCTCAGTGCAGCTTGGCGTCCACGTCGGCGATGGCGGCGTCGATCAGCGCATTGGCTTCGGCAGCGCTCATCTGCTTGCGGATCACCGTATCAGCCGCGGCGACGGCGATGGTGACCGCCTGATCGCGCACCTCTTTGATCGCGGCGGCCTCGGCCGAAGCGATCTGCTCACGGGCCGTGATCATGCGGCGGGCGATGGATTTCTCCAGATCGAGCTTTGCCTGCTCTGCCGCAGCGATCGCGTCGGTACGGGCATTGGCGACGATCCGTTCGGCCTGCGCCTGCACTTCCTTCTGCTTGCGCTCGTAAGAGGCCAGCAGCGTCTGCGCCTCTTCGCGCAGGGCGCGGGCTTCATCAAGCTCGGCCTTGATCCCTTCGGCCCGCTTGTCCAGCAGGCCGCCGATCATCGCCGGCACCTTGAAGTAGGCCAGGATCGCCAGGAAGACGATGAAGGCCACCAGCACCACGAAGTTGGTGTTATGCAGCGAAATGAACGGGCCGGAAGCCGCCAGAGCCGGGCTCGTCCCTGCCAGCATCAGGATGAGAGCGGAAAGGTTGCGCATCCTCTTATCCTTTCATCCGGTCGGTGACAGCCTCGGTAACCGCGGCCGCATCGGCCTGGAAGCCCAGTGCGGTCACGATCTCGGCGGTGGTATCCTTGGCGACAGCCTGGATGCTCTCGATCGCACCGGCACGGATTTCGGAAATCGCCTTTTCCGACTCGGCGGTCTTGGCGGCGATTTCGGCATCGGCCTTGGCGATGGCGTTATCCAGATCGACCTGAATCTCGGCCCGCGCCTCGGCAGCGATCCGCTGCGCTTCGGCCCGCGCTTCGTTCAGCGCCTTGTTATATGCATCTTCGGCCTCGACGGCCTTTGCCTTGAGGTCTTCCGCCGCGGCCAGATCGTTGGTGATCGTCCCGGTCCGTTCGGCAAGAATGCCGCCGATCCGGGGCAGCGCGACCCGCGACAGGACAAGGTAGATCACGACAAGCGTGACAGCCAGCCAGAAGATCTGGTTCGGAAAGCTCGAAAAATCGAGCTGCGGCATGCCGGTCGCGCCGGAAGCGGCGCCATGGGCCATGTCGGCAGCAGCGTCGTGTGTCTCAGTTGCCATGTCGTCCTCCTTAGGAACTTAGCCTACATCTCGGGCAGCGCCGGGTTCCGTCCCCGCACCGCCCGACCGTAAGGATCAGATGTTCCGAAGTTGGGTTAGACGGCGAACATCAGCAGCAGGGCAACCAGGAACGAGAAAATGCCCAGAGCTTCCGCGAATGCGATACCGATGAACAGGGTGGCGGTTTGCGAAGCCGCTGCCGAGGGGTTGCGCAGCGCGCCAGCCAGGAAGTTGGCAGCAACGTTGCCGACACCCAGAGCCGCGATGCCAGAACCCATGCCAGCCAGGCCAGCGCCGATGTGTGCGAGATCGCCTTCCATTTGATATCTCCTTACGATGGAAAGTGTGTCAGTCTTTGGATGAAGTTCGGGTCTGCGTCAGTGCGACGGATGCAGCGCATCCTTGAGGTAGACGCAGGTCAGAATGGTGAAGACATAGGCCTGAACGAAGGCCACCAGCAGTTCCAGCCCGTACATCGCGGTGATCGCCAGGATGGACACCGGGCTGACCAGGGTCAGGGCGGCGAAGCCGGCGAAGACCTTGATCACCGCGTGACCGGCCATCAGGTTGCCGGCAAGACGAATGGAGTGGCTGACGGGCCGGACGAAGTAGGAAATCAGCTCGATCACGGCGAGGATGGGGCGCAGGCCAAGCGGCGCGCTCGACACCCAGAAGAGACCCAGGAAGGCCGGGCCGTTCTTGATGAACCCGTAGATCGTCACGGTCAGGAAGACAAGCAGCGCCAACACCACGGTGACGGCGAAATGCGAGGTCAGGGTGAAGGACATCGGGACCAGCCCGAGAAAGTTTGCGGTGACGATGAACATGAAGAGCGTCATCACATAGGGGAAGAACTTAAGCCCTTCCTTGCCGCAGATATCCTCGACCATCTTGTGGATGAAGCCATAGGTCATCTCGGCGATCGACTGCATCCGGGTCGGAACGATGGCGCGGCGCGAGGGGCCCATCACCAGCAGGCCGAAGATCACCAGGACGGCGATCGCCATCCACAGGGTCACGTTGGTCGGCGTGTACCAGGCAATCGTGTCGCCACCGAACAGCGGCTTCACGATGAACTGATCCATCGGATGGAATACCAGGCCGCCGGTCTCGGCGGCGTGTTCTGCACCATTCGCTTCGGTTGCCACGTTCAGTCCCTCTCGTCCTCTCGCGCGGCCTTATCGGCCCCATTCGTCTGTCGCGAGACCTCTTCGGCCTCGATCTTCTCCTGGATCTCCTTGGCGCTGCGCAGCATCGTCTTCACGCCCGCGGCCAGACCCAGCAATGTAAATGTCACCAGCAGGATCGGGATGGTCCCGAACAGGCTGTCCAGCCCATAGCCGATGCTGAAACCGATCCCGAGACCGGCCACAAGTTCGATCACCATCCGCCAGGCAAGGTTCGCCTGGGAATAATGTTCATCCACGCGGGGCTTTGGCGCCTGAGCCTTCCGAGCCTCGGCGAGCCGCGCCTCAAGCCGCGCGAGGCGCTGCTTTTGGTCGTCCTCGGTCACCGATGGTCCCCACGCTGTCGTTGCGATGGTGCTAAGGGCTGAGGGGGCAGGAGTCAATCGCAAGAATCCCCCGGGAGATCACCGCATAACACTATGTTATATAAAGTATTTTCTTGGGAAGAGAGATAGAGACGCGGCGCGGCATTGCCGGCTCTGGCGCGAAATCGGTCGAAAGGGCATATTCAACCGAAAGGTTGACGATTGCCGTCGGCCGCAGCTAGGGGGCCCCATGGCCGATCCTCTCGACACCGTCTTTGCCGCCCTCGCCGACCCGACCCGGCGGGCGATCCTGACCATGCTTCTGGAAGACGACATGGCGGTGACCGATGTGGCCGAGCCCTTCGAGATGTCGCTGGCGGCGATCTCCAAGCATCTGACCATCCTGACCCGCGCCGGGCTGATCAGCCAGGAGCGGCGCGGCCGGGTGAAATGGTGCAAGCTGGAACCCGATGCGCTGCGCGCCGCCAGCGTCTGGATGCAGAGCTTCGGCCAGTTCGAACCGGTCAATCTGGAGGCCTTCGAACGGTTTCTGCAGATCGAACTGTCGGGATCGGAGCCCCTTGATAAGGAAGAGACGCGCGGAGCCTAGCCGTCCTGCTCCAGCAACAGGACCAGCGCCACCACCGTCAGCACGATACCGACCAGCACCAGCCCGCTCGGCGCGCCATGGCCCAGGGCGATTTCCCACAGGATCACCCAGGAGGGGGTGAGATAGGTATAGGCCATCACCTTGGCCGAGGGCAGCCTGAGCGTCGCGAATTGCAGCAGCACGAAAGTGGCGGCGCTGGCGAAGATCGCCAGGTAGAACAGCCCGATCCAGACGATCGGCTGCAGCGCGCCCCAATCCGTGGCCCGGATATCCGACCAGCCATAGAGCGTCAGCAGCAGGAAGCCCGCCAACAGCATGCCGAAGGTAAACATCACCGCCGGCTCGCCCCGGTTCAGCTTGCGCACCATCGGCGTATAGGCGGCATGGGCGATGCAGCCGAGGAAATAGATAGCCTCGCCCCTGCCGATGTGGAACCGTTGCGCCACCTGCCAGTCACCATCGAAGATCACCCAGAGCGCCCCGGCGGCACCGATGGCCAGCGCCAGCGCCATGCGCGGCGTGGTCACCTGCCGCAACAGCCACCAGCCGAACAGCCCGGCCAGGATCGGCGTCAGGGTGAAGACGGCGGCGGCGCTGATCGGCGCGGCGGTCTTCAGCCCCTCGAACATCAGCACGAAATAGGCGGCGAACAACCCGCCCAGCAGCAGATAGCGCCAGGGGGCCGCGAAGGCCTCGCGGCGCAGCTTGCCGGTGGCGGCGGCAAGCGTGCCGATCACCACCGCCGCGATGGCGAAGCGGGCCGCGTTCAGCGCCGCCGGCGCGATCTGGTTGGCCACCTGCGACCCGAGCGAGAACGACCCCGCCACCAGCGCCGAGAAGGTCAGCATCGCCAGATGACCCTGGGCCCGCGGGCTCAGATGCGCCAGCGACGGCACCCCTGCCCGGCGGATCATTCCGGGCACCAGCCCTGGGCATGCTCCTTGAGAAACCGCAGGAAGGCCTGCACCTTGTTGGTGCGATGCAGGTCCACATGGGTCACCAGCCAGAGCGCCCCGGACCAATCCGGCTGCGGCGGCATCACCTGCACCAGCTCGGGATGGCGCGAGGCCTCCCAGACCGCCATGAAACCGATACCGGCACCGGCCAGGATCGCCTCTTGCAGCGCGTCGCCGCTGTTGCAGCGGAAGGTCACCGCCTCGGCCGGGATATGCGCCTGCATCCATTTCGAGAAGGGCGCCCGGGTGTCGGGGTCATCATCGCCGACAAAGCGGTGGTGGGCGAAATCCTCGACCGTTTCGGGCCGGCCGTGGGCGGCGATATAGGATTTGCTGGCATAGACCGCGATCGGCAGATCGGCAAAGCGCTGCACCACGTTGTCCGGCTGGTTCGGCGCCGATCCGGCGCGCACCGCGACATGCGCCTCGCCATATTCCAGGCGGAACAGGCGTTCGCCGGTCAGGAACCGGACGATCAGCCCGGGGTGGGCCTGCTGGAACTCCGTCATCACCGGCACCAGCAGCGGCGACAGCGAGGCGAGCGAGGTCACCACCAGCTCCCCCGTCACCTCGTCGCCATGCCCCTTGAGCCGACCGATGAGCTGGCTGAACTGGTCGTCGGTGGCCTGCGCCACCCGCAACAGGTCCTGCCCCGCCTCGGTCGGGGTATAGCCACGGGCATGACGCTGGAACAGCTTGACGCCCAGCCGGGTTTCCAGCGCGTCGATATGGCGGATCACCGTGGCGTGATGAACGCCCAGAACCTCCGCCGCGCCGCTGACGGTCCCCATCCGGGCCACCTGATAGGCAGTCCGGATCTCATCCCAATTGTCGAGTTTCATGTGTGCACCAGATCACAATTCCTGTTCAATCTCTTCAATTGTGTTCGCGGGCGCAAGGCGTATCTCTCTGTCGCAAGCAACCAACACAGCCCAACCGGAGTTTCGGAAATGACCAATATTCTTCGCATCGACAGCTCGATCAAAGGCGAGGCTTCGGTTTCGCAAAAGCTGCTGGACCGGACCCAGGCGAAACTGACCGCCGCCCATCCCGACGCCGAAGTCGTGACCCGCGATCTGTCCGCCGGCGTGCCGGCGATCGACGGCAGCTGGATCGGCGCCATCTTCACCCCGGCCGAAAGCCGCGACGCCGCGCAGTCCGAAATCGCTGCCTATTCCGACGCGCTGCTGGCCGAAGTCCGCGCCGCCGATGTCCTGCTGATCGGCCTGCCGGTCTATAACTTCGGCGTGCCGGGCCAGCTCAAGTCGTGGTTCGACCATCTGGCCCGCAAGGGCGAGACCTTCCAATACACCGAAGCCGGCCCCGAAGGCCTGCTGAAGGGCAAGCGCGCCATCGTCGTCTTCACCTCGGACGGCACCCAATTCGGCTCCGAGATCGACTTCGCCTCGGGCTGGGTGCGCCACATGCTGGGCTTCTTCGGCATCACCGACGTGCAATTCGTCAATGCCGATCAACTGGTGTTCGACACCGAGGCAACGCTGAAGGCCGCCGAGGCCCAGGTCGACGCGCTGGCCGCCTGACCCTGATCCGTCGGGCGCCTCTCCCGCCACCACTCCGCGACCCGACACCGGCGCGCCCTCCTTGCGGGGGCGCGCCATTTTCGTTCCCGGCAACGAGGCCATCGTGCCGGGGCCAGCTTTTGCCCAGCAAAACTTGACTCAGCGCCGCAAACCGCGTAACGCCTGACCCAAATCCGGAAGCAACAAGCCTTCCGGTCCCGGTCACATGCCGGGATCGCCCCCCACCAGCGAGTGTCGCCCGTGGGGGCAAAATCGTTTGGGATTGTCCCTGCCCCATCCCCGGGGTGTTTGTGAATCGAGCCGTCACCTCCTACCTTGGGGGCGACACATGGAAACCGGCATAGGAGGCCGAGGGCATGTTTGAAAATCTATCCGAACGCCTCTCCGGCGTCTTCGACCGGCTCACCAAACAGGGCGCGCTTTCCGAAGAGGACGTCAAGACTGCCCTGCGCGAGGTGCGCGTCGCCCTGCTTGAGGCCGACGTCTCACTGCCGGTGGCCCGCGATTTCGTCAAAAAGGTGCAGGACCAGGCCACCGGCCAGGCGGTGACCAAATCCGTCACCCCCGGCCAGCAGGTGGTCAAGATCGTCCATGACGCGCTGGTCGACGTGCTGCGCGGCGAGGGTGATCCCGGCAAGCTGAAGATCGACACCCCGCCGGCGCCGATCCTGATGGTCGGTCTGCAGGGCTCGGGCAAGACGACCACCACCGCCAAGCTCGCCAAGCGGCTGAAGGATCGCGAGGGCAAGCGGGTGCTGATGGCCTCGCTCGACACCAACCGCCCGGCGGCCATGGAGCAGTTGCAGATTCTCGGCGCCCAGATCGGTGTCGACACCCTGCCGATCGTCAAGGGCGAGGATCCGGTCGCCATCGCCAGACGCGCCAAGACCCAGGCGAGCCTTGGCGGCTATGATGTCTATATGCTCGACACCGCGGGCCGGCTGCACATTGATCAGGAGCTGATCCAGCAGGCCGCCGATGTGCGCGACGTGGTCAAGCCGCGCGAAACCCTGCTGGTCGTCGATGGTCTGACCGGCCAGGACGCGGTCAATGTCGCCACCGAATTCGATGACAAGATCGGCGTCACCGGCGTCGTGCTGACCCGGATGGACGGCGACGGCCGCGGCGGCGCGGCCCTGTCGATGCGTGCGGTCACCGGCAAGCCGATCCGCTTCGTGGGTCTCGGCGAGAAGATGGACGCGCTCGAAACCTTCGAGCCCGACCGGATCGCCGGCCGGATCCTCGGCATGGGCGATATCGTCGCCCTGGTCGAGAAGGCGCAGGAGACCATCGAGGCCGAGCAGGCCGAAAAGATGATGCGCCGCATGGCCAAGGGTCAGTTCAGCATGAACGACCTGAAGATGCAGCTCGAGCAGATGCTCAAGATGGGCGGCATGGAAGGCATGATGTCGATGATGCCCGGCATGTCCAAGATGGCCAAGCAGGTGGAAGAGGCCGGCTTCGACGACAAGGTGATCAAGCGGCAGATCGCGCTGATCCAGTCGATGACCAAGAAGGAACGCGCCAATCCGCAGATCCTGCAGGCCAGCCGCAAGAAACGCATCGCCGCCGGTGCCGGCATGGATGTCAGCGATCTGAACAAGCTTCTGAAGATGCATCGCCAGATGAGCGACATGATGAAGAAGATCGGCAAGATGGGCAAAGGCAAGATGCTGAAACAGGCGCTGTCGGGCATGTTCGGCAAGGGCGGCATGCCGGCCGGCATGGACCCGTCGCAGATGGACCCGCAGGCGCTGGAAGCGGCGGCCAAACAGCTTGGCGGCAAGCTGCCGGGTGGACTGCCGGGCCTTGGCGGCGGCATGGGCCTGCCCTCGGGGCTGAGCGGTTTCGGTAAGAAGAAGTAACGATGCCCCGGTCTTCCGCTCTCTTCCGCGATCCCGACGCCCTGGCGCGCATCCTGCACACCGCAGGGTCGCGCCCGGCCCGAGGGTGGGCGCATTTCGCGCCCGCCCTGGGGGGCGGGTCGGGCGCGAACCGGGACGCTTGCGCGCCCCGGATGGGAGCGCGCGCATGACCGCCTTCACCATCCCGACGCTGGAAACCGATCGGCTGATCCTGCGCGCGCCGAAGCTTTCCGACTTCGAACGCTGGGCCGAATTCTTCGCCACCGAACGCGCCCGCTATGAACGCGGGATCATGTCGCGCGACGCCGCCTGGCGGGTCTGGGCCTCGGACGTGGCGATCTGGCACCTGCGCGGCTATGGCCCCTTCGGCATCGACGACCGCGAAACCGGCGCCTATCTGGGCGAGATCGGCATCTATGAACCCGATGGCTATCCCGGCCCGGAACTGGGCTGGTTCGTGGTGCCCGAGGCCGAGGGCCGCGGCATCGCGCTCGAGGCTGCCCGTGCCGTCATGCTCTGGGCCCGCCGCAACTTCGGCTGGGATCAGATCACCAATATCATCGACCCGAACAATGACCGCTCCATCGCGCTCGGCCTTCGCCTGGGTGGCGTGATCGACCCCGAGGGCGTGGGGGAGGATCCGGGCGATGTGGTGATCGTCCATGACTTGCGGGGGCTGGCATGAGCTATAGCCTGACCATCCCGACGCTCGAGACCGAACGGCTGATCCTGCGCGCGCCGGGCCCGCAGGACATCGCCCCCTTCGCCGCCTTCTACGCCAGCCCGCGCGCCGATTTCGTCGGTGGCCCGCTGACGGCGGAAGGCGCCTGGCGCATGCTGGCGATGGAGATCGGCCATTGGACGCTCAAGGGCTTCGGTCGCTGGATCGTGACCACGAAGGACAGCGACGAGGCGGTCGGCATGGTGGGTCTGTTCGACCCCGAGGGCTGGCCCGAGACGGAAATCGGCTGGGATCTGTTCAACGGCCACGAAGGCAAGGGCTATGCCACCGAGGCCGGCGCCGCGGCGCGCAGCTATGCCTATACGGTGCTGGGCCTGACGACGGTGATCAGCCTGGTGAAACCCGCCAATGTCGGCTCTGCCAAGGTGGCGCAACGGCTTGGCGCCCGGCATGACGGCGATTTCGTGCATGAACGCCACGGGCCGATGCAGATCTGGCGCCATCCCGGCCCGGACGAGCTGACCGACGGCGGCATGGAGGCCTACGCATGACCGGCTTCACCCTGCCCATCCCGGTGATCGAGACCGACCGGCTGATCCTGCGCGCCCCGCGCGAAAGCGATTTTCCCGCCCATGCCGCGCTGATGGCCTCGGACCGCAGCCGTTTCATCGGTGGCCCGCAAGAGCCCGCCTTTGCCTGGCGCGGCTTCAGCGCGTCGCTCGGCCATTGGGCGCTGCGCGGCTATGGCATGTGGCTGGTCGCCGACAAGACCGACGACAGCCCGCTGGGCCGGGTCGGCTTCATCAACGCCTATGGCTGGGACGAACCGGAACTGGGTTGGCATGTTTACCCCGCCGCCGAAGGCAAGGGTGTGGCCCATGAGGCGGCGCTGGCGGCGCGCGCCTATGGTGCGGCACAGTTCGGGCTCGACGGGGTGATCTCCTATATCGACCCGGCCAACGCACGCTCGCAGGCGCTCGCCGCCCGTCTGGGCGCCGAGGTCGAGCGCGACGGCGAAGTCATGGGCCACCCTTGCCAAGTCTGGCGCCATCCGAAGTTGGGGACGCTCTGATGCCCCTGTCCTTCGCCCCCTCCACCATCCCGGTGATCGAGACCCGCCGCCTGATCCTGCGCGGGCCCGAGCCGCAGGATTACCCGAACTTCAAGGCGACCTTCACCAGCTATCGCGCCCGTTTCATGGGCGGGCCGTTGAATCCTTACGAATCCTGGATGCTCTATGCCGCCGAGATCGGGCATTGGCAGATCCGCGGCTATGGCATGTGGATGATCCACGACCGCGACACCGACGAGACCTGCGGCATGGCCGGCGGCTGGAAACCCGCGATGTGGCCCGAGGCCGAGATCGCCTGGGTGATCTGGCCTGGCAAGGAAGGCCGCGGCATCGCGCTGGAGGCGACCCACGCGGTGCGCGGATACCTTTATGGCGCGCTCGGCTGGGACACGGCTGTCAGCTATATCGACCCCAAGAACCTCGATTCGATCCGCCTGGCCGAACGGTTGGGCGCGGTGAAGGATGCCGAGGCCACCCCGGTCGACGGCAATGACGTGGTCTATCGCCACCCCTCCCCCGCCACGCTGGCAGGCAGCCAGCTTGCCCATGGGATCGAAATGGAGATCGGCCATTACGCCGACCCGCTGTTCAAACCGAAAGGATGGCCCATTGACTGACGCCGCCCAGACCGACGCCACCCGCGCCGCCGCCCTGCTGAAAGAGCACCGCGAAAGCATCGACCGGCTCGATGCGATCCTCGTCTATACCCTGGGCGAGCGGTTCAAGCACACCCAATCCGTCGGCAAGCTCAAGGCCGAACACGACCTTCCCCCGTCCGATCCCGCGCGCGAGGCGCAGCAGATCGCACGGCTTGAAGACCTGGCGATCAAGGCCGATCTGGACCCAGAATTCGCCAAGGCTTTCCTCAATTTCATCATTGAGGAAGTCATCCGCCACCATAAGAAACACCAGGAATAACCGGAAGCTCTCCGGTCAAAGCCATCAAAGGAGAAACCACAATGGCAATGAAAATCCGTCTGGCCCGCGGTGGGTCGAAAAAGCGCCCCTTCTACCGCATCGTCGCCGCTGACTCGCGCATGGCGCGCGATGGCCGCTTCATCGAAAAGCTGGGCACCTACAACCCGCTGCTGCCGAAAGACAGCGAAGATCGCGTGAAGATGGACATCGAAGCCATCAAGACCTGGCTCGCCAAGGGCGCCCAGCCGACCGACCGCGTTGCCCGCATGCTGGAAGCTGCCGGCGTTCTGGAAAAGAAGACCCGCAGCAACCCGCAGCGCGCCCTCCCGGGCAAGAAAGCCCAGGCTCGCGCCGAAGAGAAGGCCGCCAAGGCCGCCGAAGCTGCTGCCGCTCCGGCAGAAGAGTAAGATCATGGCCCCGCGGGACCCGGAGTTTTCTGCCGAGTTTCGCGGCCAGCTCGATCTGTTGATGCGGTTCCGGCGCGACGTGCGCCGGTTCCGCACCGATCCGGTGGACGAGGCGGTGCTGTCGCGCTGCCTTGCCGCCTTTCGTCTCGCCCCCTCGGTAGGGCTGAGCGAACCCTGGCGCATCCTGCGGATCGAAAGCGACACCGCACGCGCCGCCGCGCTACAGAATTTCAAGACCGCCAACACCCGCGCCCTCGCCGGCTATGACGGCGACCGCGCCGCGCTCTACAGCCGTCTGAAGCTGTCGGGGATGGAAGACGCCCCGGTGCAATTCGCGCTTTATTGCGACGAGACGACGGAAAAGGGCCACGGGTTGGGCGCCGCCACCATGCCCGAGATGCGCCGCTATTCGGTGGTGACCGCGCTCACCCTGTTCTGGCTGCGGCTTCGCGCCGAGGGGCTGGGGCTCGGCTGGGTCTCCGTGCTTGACCCGGCGGCGCTGAACCGCGCATTCGACGTGCCGGAAAGCTGGCGGCTGATCGGATATTTTTGCCTCGGCCATCCCGAAGCTGTATCAGAGACACCAGAACTGGAAGAACAGGGCTGGGAGCACCGCGCCGCCGACCTGCCCATCGAAACACGCTGAGGCCCCATGACAACATCGCCTGCTGAGGAACGTATCTGTGTCGGCACCATCGCCGGCTCCTTCGGCGTCCGGGGCGAGGTGCGGCTGAAAAGCTTTTGCGCCAATCCCGAGGATATCGAAATCTACAGCCCGCTGAGCACCGAGGACGGAAGCCAGAGCTTTCCGGTGGTGCTGACCCGGTCGGTCAAGAACGGCTTTGCCGCCCGGCTGGGCGGGGTAGAGACCAAGGAAGAGGCCGACGCGCTGCGGGGCGTCCAGCTTTTCGCGCCGCGCGACCGGCTGCCGGCGCTGCCGGACGATGAATTCTATTACACCGATCTGATCGGGCTCGAGGTGCTGGACACCGGCGGCACCCTGCTGGGCCGGGTCAAGGACGTGCAGAACCATGGCGCCGGCGACCTGCTGGAAATCCAGACGCCGGGGCAGACCGCCACCGTGCTGCTGCCCTTCACCCGCGCCCATGTGCCGACCGTCGATCTCGACGCCGGCCGGATCATCGCCGATCCGCCCGAGGGGCTGCTCTGATGACCCGGCCATACAGCCGCGGGGCCGCCGCCCTGATGGCTGCGCCGCTGTATGCGGGGCCGGTACTGGCCGGCTGGGCGGAAACGCCCTGGGGCGTGGCCGCGGTGCTGGCGATGCTGTTCTTCCTGGCCCGGATCATGGCCGGCAGCCTGGCCGGACGGAAGGAGATGCGGCTGACGCTGGCGCTGCTGGCCCTGGCGCTGACCCAGATCCTCGTTGTGCTGGCGCTCTATGCCGCGGGCCTTGGCCTGGCCTGGATCGGCGGCGCCCTGCCGCTGCCGCTCTGGTTGCCGCTGGCGCTGACCGGGCTGGGGGCGGCACTGCTGATCCTGCGCCATCCGATTGATGCCGGGCAGGACGAGACGATTGATCTGCTGGACGAGGCGCTGGAGACGATCGAGCCCTCCTTTCCCTTCGACGCCGATGACGACCAGCGCCCCGATCCCGAGGTGGCCGAGGCCACCGCCCGCGCGGTGGCCGCGCTCTGGGCGCTGCCCGCCAAGGCTCCGGAGACACGGCTGGATGAAATCGTGCAGACGCTGGAGGATCAGACCGGCCCGCGCGCCTTTCCGCTGCTGCTGGCGGCCATCGGCGAAGGCGACCCGGCGGTCGATCGCGCCATGATCCGCTATCTGCTGCGCCCGCCGATCCGCCACCGGCTGGTCGCCGACGGCGCCGATCTGCCCTTTGCCTTCGAGCTGCTGCTGCAAAGCAGCGACCCCGAGGTGCAGGCCGAACTGCCCGAGCTGATCGGGACGCTGCTGGACGAAGGCGCTCCGGCGAGCGCCCTGCCCACGCCCGAGGCCTTGCGTCGGCAGGCCGATGCCCAGCCCGCGCTGATCCCGCTCATCGCCCGAGTGGCCCAGGCGCAAGAGGCCGCGGCGGAGCCCGAGGCATGAGGGCAATCCTCCACCCCGGATTTCACAAGACCGGGACCACCACGCTGCAAAAGGCGCTGGAGCGCAACGCCAGGACGCTGGCGCCGCATCTGCGGCTGATCCCGCGCGCCACGCTGCGCCCCGCCGGCCGCGCCGCCCGCGCCTTTTCCGCCCGGCGCGATCCGCTGGAGCTGGCGCTTTTGCGCTATGAGCTGGCCGAGGCGCTGGCGGAGGTCGACCCCGTCGATCCCCGGCCGCTGATCCTGTCCTGCGAGGATCTGGCGGGCCATATGCCCGGCCGCGACGGGGTCGAGAGCTATGCCGCCGCGCCAGAGCTGATGCGGGCGCTGATCGACACCCTGCGCGCGCTCTGGCCCGGGGTGGACCCCGAGCTGTTCTTTTCCACCCGCGCCCCCGACAGCTGGCTGGCAAGCCTGCATGTCCAGGCCCTGCGCGCCAGCCGGATGACACTGGACGCTGCTAGTTTCGCCGCCCGCTATCGCGGCGCCGCAGATCTGGACGCGGTGGTGGCGGAAATCGCCGCCACGCTCGCCCCCCTCCCCGTCCACTCCGCCCGGCTTGAGGACAGCGCTCGCCGCCCGCTCGGCCCGCTGGCGCCGCTGCTCGACCTTCTCCCCCTGCCCGAAGAGGTCCGCGCCGCGCTGGTGCCGGTGCCCGCCGCCAACCGCGCCCCCGATTGCGCCGCCCGGCTGCTGGAGATCAACCGCGGCGATCTGGACGATGCCGCCGCCCATGCCGCCAAGCAGGCGCTGCTGGCGGGACGCGCCTGATGCCGCGCGCCATCGTCATCCACGCCGGGTTTCACAAGACCGGAACCTCGACCCTGCAACAGGTGCTGCGGCAGAACCGCGCCGCGCTGAAGCCCCATCTGCGCGCGATGCTGGGGCCGCAGATGCCCGAGCTGCTGCATGCCGCGCGCGGCTATTCGACCTGGCGCGACCCCTTCACCCTCGACAAGTTCGCCCACCGGTTCCGCGCGCTGATGGCGGGGCTGACCGGCATGCCGCGCCGCCTGCTCTGCCTTTCGGCCGAAGAACTTTCGGGCCATCTGCCCGGCCGCGAGGGCATCCCGGATTACCGCGCCGCCCCGGTGCTTGCCGCCGAAATGGCCCGCATCGTGACCGAGCTGCTGCCGGGCGTGCCGCTGCGGTTCGTCCTGACCCTGCGCCAGCCGGACAGCTGGCTGAGAAGCGCCTATTGGGAACATGTGAAATCCTCCTCTCTCACCCGCGATTGGGAGAGCTTCGCCACCGCCACCCGCCCCGGCGCCGATCTGGCGGCAGCGGCGGATCGGGTGGCCGCCGCCCTGCCCTGCCCGGTCAGCCGCATCTGGCTGGAAGACTGCGCCGACCAGCCGCTGGGGCCGGCGGGGCCGCTGCTTGACCTCTGCGGGGTGCCAGCGGCGGTGCAGACCGGGCTGAAACCGGTGCCACGCGCCAATAGCCGCGCCGATGATGCGGTTCTGCTTGCACTTCTGGCCGCCAACCGCGATTACACCGACCGCGACGCGCGCCAGGCCGCCAAGCGCGCCATCCTCAAAGCCGCGCAGGAGAAAGCCCGTGACTGACGATACCCCCGAAGGGATGCCCGAAGAGGACCGCAAGACCCCCAGCAGATCGCTGGGCCGGATGGCGATCCGCCCCTCGCTGAAACCGCGCGAGCTGATCACCCCCGTCCCCGACCTGCACGGGGTCTGGAAGGCCAAGATCATCACCCTCTTCCCCGCCGCCTTTCCCGGCGTGCTGGGCGAAAGCCTGACCGGCAAGGCGCTGCAAGAGGGGCTCTGGCAGCTCGAGACGCTGGATCTGCGCCGCTGGGGCATCGGCAAGCACCGCAACGTCGACGACACGCCGGCCGGCGGCGGCGCCGGCATGGTGCTGCGCGCCGATGCGCTGGGCCCGGCGATCGAAACCGCCATGGCCGGCACCGGCCCCAACTGGCCGCTGATCTATCTGTCGCCGCGCGGCCGGCGGATGGATCAGGCGATGATGCGCGGCCTTGCCCGGGCCGAGGGGGTGACGCTGATCTGCGGCCGCTTCGAGGGCGTCGACGAACGGGTGCTGGAACATTACGGGGTGCAAGAGGTTTCGCTCGGCGATTTCGTCATGACCGGCGGGGAAATCGCCGCCCAGGCGCTGATCGACGCCACCGTGCGACTGCTGCCGGGGGTGCTGGGCAACCAGGCCTCAACCGAAGAGGAAAGCTTTTCCGCCGGCCTGCTGGAACACCCGCAATATACCCGCCCGGCCGAGTGGCACGACCGTCCGATCCCCGAGGTGCTGATGTCCGGCCATCATGGCCGCATCGCCGAGTGGCGCCACCAGATGTCCGAAGAGATCACCCGCGCCCGCCGCCCCGATCTTTGGGCGGCCTACCGCAAGGACGGGGAATAATCGTCGCAGCGAAACATTGCGGTGCGGACAATCCTCGGGAATAGTTAGCGAAGCACTAAAGCTGGTTTTTTTGGAGGTTGGGCAATGGCTGGCAAATTCGAACTCTACAAGGACAAGGCGGGCGAGTTCCGCTTTCGCCTGAAGGCGGGCAACGGGCAGATCATCCTGGCCAGCGAAGGCTACAAGCAGCGCGCCAGCGCCGAGAACGGCATCGACTCGGTCAAGAAGAACGCCCCCGAGGATGCGCGCTATGAACGCAAGGACACCAAGGCCGGCAAGTTCATGTTCAACCTCAAGGCCACCAACGGCCAGGTGATCGGCACCAGCGAAAGCTATGAAAGTGAAGCCGGTCGCGACAATGGCATCGAATCCGTCAAGAAGAACGCACCGGAAGCAGAGGTGGTCGATCTGACCGAATAGGCCAGTCTGGCAACGCCGCCGCCCCGGACAGGGGCCGCGGCGGGGCCACCCGGAGGGGCGCAGAGACGCCTAAGCCCCCAGGGCCCCCAGCCTGCGCACCTTGGACAGCCAGGCCTCAACCTGCGCCGGCTGCGGATGACTGGCTGGCGCGAAATGCGTCACCTGCACCGGCTTCAGCCCCACGAATCCCAGAATTTGCCGTTTGAGCTGCCAGTAGAGCGGCCGATGCAGCAGGCGAAAGTACCACCACGGGCTGTCCGAGGTGAGGATCACCCGCGCCCCCCGCCCCTTGAGCAGCGGCTTCGGCAGCCGCCCGCGTGTGTCGAAGGTGCGACCCGGCAGGAAGGTGCGGTCGATCAACCCCTTCAGTTTTGCCGGCAGACCGCCCCACCACATCGGCGCCGCCAGAACGAAATGATCGCACCAGGCGAGATCCGCAAGAAACGCCTCGAGTTGCGGCTCCAGCGGCTTTTGTCGCTGATAGCCGCCAAATCCGAAATCGGGGTCGAAATCGAGATCGGCCAGATGCAGCAGGCGCAGATCGTGCCCCGCCTTTCCGGCCGCCTGTGCATAGGCCAGGACGATCTGTCGCGAGATCGAGGTTTCGGCGGGATGTCCGTTTAGAACCAGTATCCGCTTTGCTGTCATTGGGCTCTCCTTGAATTGGCCGCAAAAGTGACCGAAGTCATTTTGCATCGCGACAAAATTGACCGCGGTCAATCCAAATTTGACCATGGTCGAATTATGTGCGATACTTTCTCAATGAATGACCCCGTCCAGCCCCGCGCGATCAAGACACGCACACGTCTTCAGGACACCGCCCGCGCGGTGATCGCCGAAACCGGCTATACCGCCCTGAGGGTGGAAGAGGTGGTGCGGCGCGCCGGTGTCGCCAAGGGCACCTTCTTTGCGCATTTCAAGGACAAGGATGCGCTGATGGAGCTGCTGATCGCCGCCGAGATGGATCGCCGTCTCGATACGTTAGAAACCGGCCCAGCGCCGCAGGATACCGAAACGCTCATCCACACCCTCATGCCGCTCATGACCTTCATGACCGGCGAGCGCTATGTCTTCGACGTGATCCTGCGCCATTCCGGCGCCGCCGCACGGCAAGAGATCGGCCCGATCGCCCTGGCGCTGGACCGGCTGGTCCGGCAGATCGCGGGCTGGATCGCTGCAGGCGATTTTCGCCGCGATGCCGACCCGCTCCTGCTGGCCGAGGGGGTCCAGGCCTTCATGGCGCAGGCGATGGCCCTGAACTTCTGCGCCCTGCACGAGACGATCCCGCTCGCGACCCGCCTGGCCCCCTTTCTCGCGCTCTGGCTCAAGCCTGAGACAGGCCTTGATCCACAGAGGCGATAGCCCTATACACCGCCCGTTCGCGGTCGGATTCGGCCTGCGGACCAGTTGGGTATTGATCCGGGCGTGTCTTCGACGCCCATGTCGGCTCTCCTGACTGGATGCAAGAAAATCGACCTGATCTCTGGCGGGCGCCCCGATTGTTCGGAGCATGGCGGACCCGGTGAAGACCAAGAGCTCTGAGGGCACGCAAACCTTCGTGGACCAACCACGAGCATATCAGGAGAACATGCGATGGATCTGATCGCACAACTCGAGGCGGAACAAATCGCCGCCCTGGGGAAAACCATCCCCGACTTCAAGGCCGGCGACACCCTGCGCGTCGGCTTCAAGGTGACTGAAGGCACCCGCAGCCGTGTGCAGATGTATGAAGGCGTCTGCATCAGCCGCAAGAACGGCGTCGGCATCGCCGGGTCGTTCACCGTTCGCAAGATTTCCTTCGGCGAAGGCGTGGAACGTATGTTCCCGCTCTATTCGACCAACATCGACAGCATCGAAGTGGTCCGCCGTGGCCGCGTTCGTCGCGCCAAACTGTACTATCTGCGCTCGCGTCGCGGCAAATCGGCCCGGATCGCGGAAGTGTCGAACTACAAACCCAAATCGGCTGACGCCGAGGCGTAAGGAGCGGAGCGATGAAAAAAGGCATTCACCCCGATTATCACATCATCGACGTCAAGATGACCGACGGGACCATCATCCAGATGAAATCCACCTGGGGTTCCGAAGGCGACCAGATGTCGCTGGATATTGACCCGACCGTGCACCCGGCCTGGACCGGTGGCTCCTCGCGCCTGATGGACGCCGGCGGCCGCGTGTCGAAGTTCAAGAAAAAATACGAAGGCCTGGGCTTCTGATCCAGCCGCCCTTCGGGCAAATGACGACGCCGTCGCTGAGGCTCAGCGGCGGCGTTTTTGCATGGCGGGCCCGGGGAGGATGCGGCCCGCTTCGCCCGCGGCAATGCCCCCGGAGTATTTCTCCAGAGAAGAAGCTGCGAAATGCGGCGCCCGCCGGAGGGAGCAACTTTCCCGGGAGGTTTGGGGGTTTTTCTTGTCACCGCCCCAATATATTGTATCTCCTAAGGGAAATCAGAGCCTAGCAAGGGCCCCAGGGACGGAACGATGGCGCATATTATCGTAGTTGGAAATGAAAAGGGCGGCGCGGGAAAATCCACCGTCTCGATGCATGTGGCAACCGCGCTGGCGCGGTTGGACAAGAAGGTCAGCGTGCTGGATCTGGACCTGCGCCAGCGCACGCTGGGCCGCTATGTCGAAAACCGGGATGAATTCCTGCAGAAATCCGGACTGGACCTGCCGACCTTCCGGCTGCACGCCCTGCCCGAGATCGACCCGGCAAAGCTGACCCCGGGCGAAAACGTCTATGACCACCGGCTGTCGGCGGCGATTTCCGGGCTGGAGGGGGATGCCGATTTCATCCTGATCGACTGCCCCGGTTCGCATACCCGGCTGAGCCAGGTGGCCCATTCTCTGGCCGATACGCTGATCACCCCGCTGAACGACAGCTTCATCGATTTCGACCTTCTGGCCCGCACCGACGAGAGCGGCGAGAAGATCCTCGGCCCCTCGGTCTATTCCGAAATGGTCTGGAACGCGCGCCAGCTTCGCGCCCAGGCCGGGTTGAAGCCGATCGACTGGGTGGTCATCCGCAACCGCATCGGCACCCAGCGGATGGTCAACAAGGAAAAGATGGAGCGCGCCGTCAAGATGCTGTCGAACCGCATCGGCTTCCGCGTCGCCCCGGGCTTTTCCGAACGGGTGATCTTCCGCGAATTGTTCCCGCGCGGGCTGACCCTGCTGGATCTGAAGGATATCGGCGTGCGCCAGCTCAATATCTCGAACATCGCCGCCCGGCAGGAACTGCGCGACATGATGAAAGCGCTGAAACTGCCCGGGGTCGAGATCAAGTTCTGATCCCGGCGGCTCAGACCCAGGTATCGGGCCAGATGGTATAAAGCTCCTGCGGCTGCGACACCCCGCGCAGCACATAGCGGCCGAGCGAGACCAGATCATGCGAGCCTTTGCGGGCGGCGTCGAACACCGGCTGGGTCAGGATCACCCGCCGGCCCAGCGCCCGGTGCATGTCGGCGATCCGCGCGGTCAGATTGACCGCCGGGCCGATCACGGTGAAATCCAGCCGGTTCTCGGCACCGATATTGCCGTAATAGATCTTTCCCGCATGCAACGCGAAGGTGCAGCGCGCCACCGGCAGCCCGTCGCGTTCGCGGGCCCGGTTGGTCGCCGCCACCCGGTCGCTGAGTTCGATCACCATGTCGAGCGCGGCACAGGCGGCCTGTTCCGGATCGGGCTGATCGAACATCGCCAGCAGCCCGTCGCCCATGAACTTCAGCACATTGCCGCCGCGCTCCTGGATCGCCGCCACCGCCAGCCCGTGATAGGCGTTGAGCATGGCGATCATCTCGGGGCCAGGGATCTGTTCGGCCAGGCTGGTGAAGCCCGAGAGATCGAACAGGCAGATCACCGCGTTCAGCTCCTCGACCGAGCCGAGTTCGATCTCGCCCGACAGCACCCTTTGACCGGCGTCGCGGCCCAGATAGGCCTGCAGCAGATCCTGCGCCATCCGCCGGTTGGCCGTGGACTTCAACGCCAGCCCCAGCGGCGGCAAGGTACAGCGAATCAACCTGAGATCGGACTCGGAAAACCCTTGCGGCGCATCCGTGGTATAGGAGGTCAACATGCCCTGCGGCGTGTTGTTGAGGTCGATCTCGGAAGGATCGGGCGCCTTTTCAAAGAACAGGCCGGTGGCAAAATAGTCGGTCGCGCCCTTGTCGCGCAATTCGGCCAGCATGGGAAAACGGCTGGGATCGACGCTGTCGTCCAACCGCACGCGATATTCCATCTCACCCGAGGCGAGCAGGTGATAGAGCGGGCTTTGCAGCCATTGCAGCGGCGGTTCGGCGCTGTGGACATAGCGCTCCAGCGACACACCGCCACCATCGCGCAGCCAGTCGAAACCGATACCACCGAACCGCGGGTGCAGCGCCCGCTGCGCCACATGCAGGCGCAACAGCGGCACGCCGAAACCAACCAGCCTGTCGCAATAACCGGTCAACAAATCCTCGCGCGCCGTACCGTCGAGGCCGCGCGCCACCAGCCAAGCGGAAAGCTCGGCAGCGGGGGGATAAGAAAAATCGTGATCGGGCATCCGGGGCCTTTGCGCGCAACGGTCGGGAATCTCAACAGCATATAGACCTGAAAACAGGCCCGAAACAGCGCCGCGCGCAAAAAATCGCACAGCACCGCCGAACACACCCCATCAGGCCATGCCCGCCAGTTGCCGCAGCATGCTGCGCAGCAGCTCTGATTGCTCGGCCGAGAACTGGCGGGTCAGCCGGGCGTCATAGGCGCGCGCCACTTCGCGCAGGTCGCGATAGGCCACCATGCCGGCCTGGGTCAGTTCCAGATGTTCGGCACGCCGATCGCTTTCGTCCCGGGTGCGGGTCAGGAACCGGCGTTCCTCCAGCCGCTGGACGGCACGGCTGATCTTGGTCTTGTGCATTCGGGCGCGGGTGCCGATCTCGGTCGCGGTCTGGCGGCCGTACATGCCCAGATGGAACAGCAACCGCCATTCCGTGCGCAGCATGCCATAGCGCCCCTTATAGACGCGCTGGAACTCCAACGAGCTGGCCTCCGCCGCCTGGTTGAGCAGGTAGGGCAGGAAATTCGCCAGATCGAATTCTTCCGCTTCCACGTCTTGCTTTGTCAAATTTTCCTCCTTCGGATATTGTTAGTTACAAAATCAACTAATAGGCAGCAAGCGACGAAAGGAGGAACGCGCGATGAATCGTCCTACAAATCCTCACAAGATGGTGCAGGCGGCCACGCCCTTCGGCACCACCGAGGGCTATATGCCCGGCTTCGGCAACGACTTCGAAACCGAGGCGCTGCCCGGCGCCCTGCCGCAGGGCATGAACAGCCCGCAGAAGTGCAATTACGGTCTTTACGGCGAACAGCTCAGCGGCACCGCCTTCACCGCGCCGAGCCATCAGAACGAACGCACCTGGTGCTATCGCATCCGGCCGTCGGTCAAGCATTCGCACCGTTATGAAAAGATCGACCTGCCCTATTGGAAATCCGCCCCCCATGTCGTCGACGACGTGGTGAGCCTGGGCCAATACCGTTGGGATCCGGTGCCGACGACGGATCAGCCGCTGACCTGGCTGACCGGCATGCGCACCATGACCACCGCCGGCGACGTGAACACCCAGGTCGGCATGGCGAGCCATGTCTATCTGGTCACCCAGTCGATGACCGACGATTATTTCTTCTCGGCGGATTCCGAACTGCTGATCGTGCCGCAGGAAGGCCGGCTGCGGTTTGCCACCGAACTGGGGATCATCGACCTCGAGCCGAAGGAGATCGCCATCATCCCGCGCGGCCTGGTCTATCGGGTCGAGGTGCTGGAGGGCCCCGCCCGCGGCTTCGTCTGCGAAAACTACGGGCAGAAGTTCGAACTGCCGGGCCGCGGCCCGATCGGCGCCAATTGCATGGCCAACCGTCGCGACTTCAAGACCCCCGTCGCCGCTTTCGAGGATCGCGATGCCCCCTCGACCGTGACGATCAAATGGTGCGGCCAGTTCCACGTCACCCATATCGACCACAGCCCGCTGGACGTGGTCGCGTGGCACGGCAACTATGCGCCGGTGAAATATGATCTGCGCAATTACTGCCCGGTCGGCTCGATCCTGTTCGACCATCCGGATCCCTCGATCTTCACCGTGCTGACCGCGCCGTCGGGCGTGCCGGGCACCGCGAACATCGACTTCGTGCTGTTCCGCGAACGCTGGATGGTGATGGAAAACACCTTCCGCCCTCCGTGGTATCACAAGAACATCATGTCCGAGCTGATGGGCAACATCTATGGCCAGTATGACGCCAAGCCCAAGGGCTTCGTCCCCGGCGGCATGAGCCTGCACAACATGATGCTGCCGCACGGGCCGGACAAGAACGCCTTCGAAGGCGCCTCGAATGCCGAACTGAAGCCCGAGAAGCTGGACAACACCATGTCCTTCATGTTCGAAACCCGTTTCCCGCAGCACCTGACGGCCTTCGCCGCCAAGGAAGCGCCGCTGCAGGATGATTATATCGACTGCTGGGCCGATATCGAAAAGAAGTTCGACGGCACCCCCGGCAAGAAATAAGTAAACGGTGATGGCGGGCTTCGGCCCGCCCTACCCATTCTCGTAGGGCGGGGCTCCCCCCGCCGCACCGGACAAGGAAGACCAAATGCCCCTGATGAAAAGCTGGGTAGAAAGCGCCAATTCGGCCGACTGCCCCTTTCCCCTGAACAACCTGCCCTATGGCGTCTTTTCCACCGATGACAACGACCCGCATTGCGGCGTGGCGATCGGCGACAAGATCCTCGATGTCACCGCCGCCGAAGCCGAAGGGCTGATCACGCTGGTCGACGTCCCGCTCTTTGACGTTCCGTTCTGGAACGAGCTGATGGAAGAGGGCCCCGCCGTCTGGGCGGCGCTGCGCGAACGGCTGATCTCGCTGCTTGCTGCCGGCTCGGCCGAGCAGGCAAAGGTGGAGCCCCTCCTGGTGCCGATGGCCGAGGCAGAGCTGCACATGCCCTTCGTCGTCAGCGAATACACCGACTTCTATGCCGGCAAGAACCACGCCTTCAACGTCGGCTCGCTGTTCCGTGGCCCGGAGAACGCGCTGCCGCCGAACTGGCTGCATATCCCGATCGGCTATAATGGCCGCGCCTCTTCCGTCGTGGTCTCGGGCACCGAGGTGCGCCGGCCCTGGGGTCAGCTCAAGGGCCCGAACGATCCGGCACCGCGCTTTGCCCCCTGCGCCCGCTTCGATATCGAGCTGGAAATGGGCGCCATCGTCGGCACCCCCTCGGAAGGGCCGATCACGGTGCAGGAAGCCGACGATCACATTTTCGGCTATGTGCTGCTGAACGACTGGTCGGCGCGCGATATCCAGGCCTGGGAATACCAGCCGCTGGGCCCGTTCCAGGCCAAGGCGACCGCCACCACCATCAGCCCCTGGATCGTGACCAAGGCCGCGCTGGAGCCGTTCCGCACCGACACGCCCCCGCGTGAGGTCGAACTGCTGCCGCATCTGAAGGATTGCGGCCCGATGCTCTACAACATCGACCTCGAAGTGACGCTGCAGCCCGAGGGCGGCGCGGCAACCACCATCTCCCACACCAACTACAAGGAGATGTACTATTCCGCCGCGCAGCAGCTGGCGCATCACACCACCGCCGGATCGCCGATGAACGCGGGCGACCTGCTGGGCTCTGGCACAATCTCGGGGCCGACCAAGGACAGCCGCGGTTCGTTGCTTGAGATCAGCTGGGGCGGCCAGGAGCCGATCACCCTGCCCGACGGCAGCACCCGCAGCTTCATCGCCGACAACGACACGTTGACGCTGAAGGGCGCGGCCAAGGGCGACGGCTATACCATTGGGTTCGGCGACTGCGTCGGCAAGGTGGTGCCGGCGCTGGCCGACCCCTACGCGCGGGGCTGATCCATGGGGCCGGCGCTGGATATCCTTTGCGGTTCAGGCGCCGGCCTGCCAGTCCAGTACGGATTGCAGCGGCCAGAACAGCATCAGGATGTTCAGCGCCAGCCCGTCGCGGATCAGCCAGGTGGTGAACAGCTCGAAGCCGATGATCACCGCCACGCTGACCCAGACCGGCAGCCGGCGCGCCAGGGCGAAACCCAGCACCATCGCCAGCACGTCGACGGTGGAGTTGATCACCGAATCGCCATTGTAATCGACCGAAACGGTGGCGCTGCGATAACGTTCGATCACCCAGGGGGTATTCTCGATCACCTCCCAGGCGCATTCGACGATCAGGGCGATGACCAGCCGCCAATTGACCGGCATTCGCCGCGCCATCAGCCAGAGGGCGCCATAGAACAGGATGCCGTGAATGACATGGCTGGGGGTGTACCAGTCCATCAGCGACTGGCTGCTCGGCTCCGGGTCGCCGGGGCTGTACCAGATCGACACATGACCGCAGGGGCAGATCAGATTGCGCCCCATCAACCAGAGGGTCAGACCGGAGGCCACCACGATGGCCACCGCCACGAGAACGGGAAACATGCGCTGAGAAATCTTCATGGCGCGAAACAAACACGGCGCCTCGGCGTCGTCCATTGAAAAGCACAAAGGGAGCAGAGACATGGCGAAAGCATTCGCGTCTCAAGGAGACATGACGGAAAAGAAAATCTCGTTCACCGAGGTGGGCGAGGGGCTCTATGCCTTCACCGCAGAGGGGGATCCGAACTCGGGCGTGATCATCGGCGACGACTCTGTGATGATCGTCGAGGCACAGGCGACGCCGCGGCTGGCCAACAAGGTCATCGAATGCGTGCGCTCGGTCACCGACAAGCCGATCACCCATGTGGCGCTGACCCATTACCACGCTGTCCGCGTGCTGGGCGCCAGCGCCTTCGGCGCGCAGCAGATCATCATGGGCGATACCGCCCGCGCCATGGTGGTGGAACGTGGGCAAGAGGACTGGGACAGCGAATTCCAGCGCTTCCCGCGGCTCTTCGAAGGGCATGAGAGCATCCCCGGCCTGACCTATCCGACCACCACCTTCAGCGACTCGATGACCATCTATCTGGGCAAGCGCCAGGTCAATCTGATGCACCTGGGCCGCGCCCATACCGCTGGCGACATCGTGATCCACGTGCCGGACCAGAACGTGATGTTCACCGGCGACATCGTCGAATACCACTCGGCCTGCTATTGCGGCGACGGCCATTTCTCCGACTGGGGCGATACGCTCGACGCGATCAAGTGGTTCGAGGTCGACGCCATCGCACCGGGCCGGGGCGACGCGCTGGTCGGTCAGGACATGGTCAACGACGCGATCGAGAACACCCGCGACTTCGTCGAAAGCACCTATCGCCCGGCGGCGAAGGTGGCAGCGCGCGGCGGCAGCCTGAAAGAGGCCTGGGACGCGGTGCGCGCCGAATGCGATCCGAAGTTCGCAGATTACGCGATCTATGAACATTGCCTGCCGTTCAACGTCGCCCGCGCCTATGACGAGGCCCGCGGCATCGACACCCCGCGCATCTGGACCGCCCAGCGCGATCTGGAGATGTGGGAACAGCTGCAGGGGTAAGGCGCGCCCGGGGATCGGTCAGTCAAGCTCTCCGCCCGTCAGGGCGGAGGGCAGATTACCACCCCCATAGCCCGCCCAAAGTTCCCGGGGCCGGTTTGATCCAGATCCTACCGCCCCATCCTGAAGACTGAGACAATAAAACAAGCTCCCGGCGCCCCCCCGCGCCGGGAGGCGGAGGATATGTGCCCCGAGCACCCAAATGGGAGGAGACACCTGTGAGCGACGCCGCGACAAAACCAGCAAAGAAGATATTCGAAGTCCCCCTTTACCCCTATGCCCGGCACGACGATCAGGATGCAGGCTTTCCCGCGCGCCACAAGGTCGTGGTGATCGGTGCCGGCCCTGTCGGCCTGGCCGCCGCCATCGACCTGGCCCAGCAGGGCATCGAGGTCGTGGTGCTCGACGAAAACGACAAGGTCAGCTTCGGCAGTCGCGCCATCTGCTTCGCCAAGCGCCCGCTGGAAATCCTCGACCGGCTCGGCTGCGGCCAGCCGATGGTCGACAAGGGGGTGGTCTGGAACCTCGGGAAAGTCTTCTTCGACGACCGCAAGGTCTATGACTTCAACCTGCTGCCGGAAGAGGGCCACCAGCGCCCGGCCTTCATCAACCTGCAACAGTATTACTTCGAACAGTTCCTGGTCGAACGGGTGCAGGAGCTGCAAGCCGAGGGCGCGCCGATCGAGATCCGTGGCCGCAACAAGGTCTCGGCCATCGGCACCCACCCCGATCACGTCACACTCGAGGTCGAGACCCCCGAGGGCAGCTATAACATCGAGGCCGACTGGCTGATCGCCTGCGACGGCGCCGGATCACCGACCCGCGTGATGCTGGGGCTCGATTTCGTCGGCCGGGTGTTCGAAGACAACTTCCTGATCGCCGATGTGGTGATGGAGGCCGATTTCCCCACCGAACGCTGGTTCTGGTTCGACCCGCCGTTCAACCGTGGCCAATCGGCGCTGTTGCACAAGCAGCCCGATGGCGTCTGGCGGATCGACCTGCAACTGGGCTGGGACATCGACAAGGACCGCGAAAAGCGCCCCGAGAACGTCATTCCGCGCCTCAAGGCCATGCTGGGCGAGGATGTCGATTTCGAACTGGAATGGGTCAGCATCTATACCTTCCAGTGCCGCCGGATGGAGCAGTTCCGCCATGGCCGGGTGCTTTTCGCCGGCGACGCGGCGCATCAGGTCAGCCCCTTCGGGGCGCGCGGTGCAAATTCGGGCCTGCAGGACACCGACAACCTGATCTGGAAGCTGAAACTGGTGATGGAGGGCAAGGCACCCGAAAGCCTGCTCGACAGCTACGATGTCGAACGGGTCCATGGTGCGGATGAGAATATCCTGAACTCGTCGCGCTCCACCGATTTCATCACGCCGAAATCGGAGATGTCGCGGATGCTGCGCGATGCGGTTCTGGATCTGAGCGAGAAATACGAATTCGCCCGTCCGCTGGTGAACTCCGGCCGGCTCAGCGTGCCCTGCACCTATGACGGCTCGCCGCTCAATTCCGCCGACGCGTTGGCCGGCCCCGCCCGCACCCGGCCTGGATCGCCCTGCCCCGACGTACCGCTGGGCGACGGGTTCCTGCTGTCGAAACTGGGCGATGGCTTTACGCTGATGACCATCGACGCCGAGGCGCCGGAGACGCTGGAAGAGGATGGGGTCCAGGTCACCCGCCTCGCGCTTTCGGTCAAGGACGATCCCAGCGGCGCACTGAAGGCGCGCTATCTGGGCGATGCGCCCTCGGCCGTCTATCTGATCCGACCCGACCAGCATGTCGCGGCACGGCTTGCCAGCTTTGACGAAACCCAGTTCCGCGCAGCCATCCGCCGCGCCACCGGCAAGGAGTAATCGCCATGGCCGCTCTGATCCTGACCCCGAACATCCCCGCCGCGGACGACTTCTATGCCGAGCTGCTCAGCACCCACCAGGGGCTGAGCACCGAGGAGAGCCACAAGCTGAACGCAAGGCTCGTGCTGATCCTGGCCAATCACATCGGTGACCGCGAGGCGCTGTCCGCCGCCCTGCGCGCCGCCACCCTGAATGAGGAGGACTAACCCATGAAAATCGAGAAAATCCACCACGTCGCCTATCGCTGCAAGGACGCGAAGGAGACGGTCGAATGGTATGGCAAGATGCTGAACATGGATTTCATCCTGGCCATCGCCGAAGATCACGTGCCCTCGACCCATGAACCCGATCCCTACATGCATCTGTTCCTGGATGCCGGCGACGGCAACGTCCTGGCCTTTTTCGAACTGCCGACCAAGCCGGAAATGGGCCGTGACCCGAATACCCCCGCCTGGGTTCAGCATATCGCCTTCAAGGTGAAGGACCGCGACGAGCTGCTGAAGTTCAAGGAGCATCTCGAGGCCAATGGCGTCGAGGTGCTGGGCGTCACCGACCATTCGATCTTCCACTCGATCTATTTCTTCGACCCGAACGGTCACCGGGTCGAACTGGCCTGCCCGGATCCGGAGGAAGAGGCGATGCTCGCCAAGCTCGACGCGGTGAAATGGGACATGCTCGAAGAATGGTCGAAGACCAAAAGAGCGCCCAAGCACGCCGAATGGCTGCACGCCAAGGAATTGAGCGAGGTCTGATCGCTCTGACCGGGCGCATGGGGCCGGCGTCGATCGCCGGCCGCAATCAATATGGCCGCCCCCGGGCGATGCGGATAACGTCCGCGACACCGAAACCCGAAGCAGGAGAACGGGAATGAGCGAGGTTGTGCTCTATGATTACTGGCGGTCGTCCGCCGCCTATCGGCTGCGGATCGCGCTGAACCTTGCCGGGATCAGCTATACCTCCGTCTCGGTCGATCTGACCGCCAAACAACAAAAGACGCCCGAACACCTTGCCCGCAATCCGCAGGGCCTGGTGCCGGCGATGGAAATCGACGGGCATATGCTGACCCAGTCGCTGGCGATCCTCGATTACCTCGACACCACCCGCGACATGGGGCTGCTGTCCAGGGATCCGGCCACCCGCGCCCGTGAACTGGCGATCGCCTATGCCATCGCCATGGATATCCACCCGGTCTGCAACCTGCAGGTCATCAACTATGCCGCCGAGATCACCGGCAACCGCGAGAACGTCAAGGAAGACTGGATGCAGCGGTTCATTCGCCCCGGCCTCGTCGCGGTCGAAGAGCTGCTGGCGGGCTTCGAACAGGCCCCCTATGCCTGCGGTGACAAACCCGGGCTGGTCGATATCTGCATCATGCCGCAGCTTTATAACGCGCATCGCTGGAACGTCGATGTCTCGGATCTCGCACGGCTCTGCGCCATCGAGACCGCCTGCAACGCCCATCCGGCCTTTGCCGCGGCCTTCCCCGATCGCTGCAAGCCGGCCTGACCGGCACGGCTCAAGGCGCGGTCAGCCCTCCGAGAGGTCGGCCGCGCCGCCGCCATCCGGCGCCAGCTCGTTCAGCAGGTCGAGCAGAAGTTCGTAATGCTGCGCCCCCAGCCGGTCGCGCACCGCCTGGTTCAACGCGATGCTGGTCTCCAGATTGGCCGCGATCACCTCTTCCCCGGCCGGCGTGATCTCGACGATCTGCCGGCGCTTGTCTTCCTCGTCGCGGCGTCGCGCGATCAGCCCGCGCTCTTCCAGCTTCTGCAGAATACGCGTCAGGCTCGGCAGCAGCAGACAGGCCTCCTCGGCGATCCGGGTCGGCTCCATCGCGCCGACCTCGTCCAGCACCCTGAGCACCCGCCATTGCTGTTCGGTGATGCCGACATCCGACAGCATGGCGCGGATCGGCCCCATGACCTCCTCTCGCGCGCGCAAAAGTGCGATCGGTAAGGAACGGGCGGTCGAGGGCAGCTTGCGTGTCATGCGGCAGTCTTGCCAATCCGGCGCCCCCCGCGCAATGCGAGAATGTCGTCAGGGTTGACGAACCCTCCGAAATTTAGTAAACATGTTAATCACAATGAGGCTCAGGCGGAGGGAGGAACGTCATGGCGCATCTGATGGTGGACTATTCCGCCAATGTCGAAGACTGGGTCGACATGGCCGGTTTCTGCGACGCCCTGCGCGTCGCCGCGATTGAAACCGGCGCGCTGCCGATGCCCGGCATCCGGGTCCGAGCGATGCGGGCCGACCACGTCTCGATCGCCGATGGCGCCCCCGATCACGGCTATATCGACATCTCGGTCCGGCTGCGCGGCGGCCGCGATCTGGACACCCGCAAGGCGGCGACCGCCCTGATCTTCGCCGCCGCCGAGGCCTTCCTGAAACCGGTGATGGAAACCCGCTCGCTCGCCCTGTCGCTGGAGATGCGCGACATCGACCCGGAGCTTTCGCCGAAGACCGGCACCATCCGCGACCACCTGAAAAAGGCCTGAGCCCATGACCGCCTTGACCGACAATCTGACCAAGCTCGACGGCTATCTCGCCCGCTTCCGCCCGCATGGCATCCAGAACCTGATCGGCGGGGAAACCCGCCCCGCCGCCTCGGGTGCGGTCTTCGACACCAGCTCGCCTGTCGATGAAAGCGTGATCTGCCCGGTCGCCCGTGGCGGGGCCGAGGATATCGACGCCGCCGCCAAGGCCGCCGCAGCCGCCTTTCCGGCCTGGCGCGACATGCCGGCGGCCGAACGCAAGAAGATCCTGATCCGCATCGCCGAACTGATCGAGGCGCGGGCGGAAGAAATCGCGCTTTGCGAATGCTGGGATACCGGCCAGGCGCTGCGCTTCATGTCCAAGGCGGCGCTGCGCGGGGCCGCGAACTTCCGCTTTTTCGCCGACAAGGTCGCCGCCGCCCGCGACGGGCAAAACCTGCGGTCCCCCACGCTGATGAACGTGACGACGCGGGTGCCGATCGGCCCGGTGGGGGTGATCACGCCGTGGAACACCCCCTTCATGCTGTCGACCTGGAAGATCGCCCCCGCGCTCGCCGCCGGCTGCACCGTGGTGCATAAACCGGCCGAATTCAGCCCGCTGACCGCCCGCATCCTGGCCGAGATCGCGCAGGAGGCCGGGCTGCCCGATGGCGTCTGGAACCTGGTCAACGGGCTGGGCGAGGATGCCGGCCGAGCCCTCACCGAACACCCGGCGATCAAGGCCATCGCCTTTGTCGGCGAGTCGAAAACCGGTTCGATGATCATGAAACAGGGCGCCGACACGCTGAAGCGGGTGCATTTCGAACTGGGCGGCAAGAACCCCGTCGTGGTCTTTGACGACGCCGATCTCGACCGTGCGCTCGATGCCGCGATCTTCATGATCTATTCGCTGAACGGCGAACGCTGCACCTCCTCTTCCCGCCTCTTGGTGCAGGAGACGATTGCCGACGATTTCGAGGCGAAGTTGATCGAACGGGTCAATCGCATCAAGGTTGGCCATCCGCTCGATCCGGAAACCGAGGTCGGCCCGCTGATCCACAAGGTGCATTTCGACAAGGTGACATCCTATTTCGACACCGCGAAACAGGATGGCGCCACCATCGCCGCCGGCGGCTGCCGGGTGGGCGATCAGGGTTGGTTCGTGCACCCCACGCTCTTCACGGGGGCCAACTCCGACATGACCATCGCGCAGGAGGAGATCTTCGGCCCGGTGCTCACCTCGATCCGCTTCTCGACCGAGGCCGAGGCGCTGCAGATCGCCAATGACACCCAATACGGGCTGACGGCCTATGTCTGGACCAACGATCTGACCCGCGCGCTGCGCTTTACCGACGCGCTCGAGGCCGGGATGATCTGGGTGAATTCGGAAAACGTCCGCCACCTGCCCACCCCCTTCGGCGGGGTCAAGGCCAGCGGCATCGGGCGGGACGGCGGCGACTGGTCGTTCGACTTCTACATGGAGCAAAAACACATCGGCTTTGCTCTGGGACAACACAAGATCCCCCGTCTGGGGGCATAATCGCCCCTAGGGAAACGCGCGAGGTTTCAGGAGGAGGAGACCATGGGCGAAATCGTTCTTGCCGCCAAATGCACCCACGTTCCGACCATGCTGATGTCGGAACAGCCCGGCCCCGTCGAAGGCAAGCGCCAGCCCGCCATCGACGGCCACCGGGAGATCGCACGGCGCGCCAGGGCGCTGGGGGCGGATACGGTGGTGATCTGCGACACCCATTGGGTGATCAACGCGGGCTTTCACATCAACGCCAACAGCCGCTTCAAGGGGCTGTTCACCTCGAACGAATTCCCGCAGTTCATCCAGGATTTGCCCTATGACTATCAGGGCAATCCCGAATTGGGCGACGCCATCGCCAAGGCGGCCTGCGATCTGGGCGTGCATACGCTGTCGCATCATCTCGACAGTCTGGAGCTGGAATACGGCACCCTGGTGCCGATGCGTTTCATGGCCCGCGAGCATGAGATGAAGGTGGTTTCCATCGCCGCCTGGTGCACGGTGCACGACCATCAGGAAAGCCGCGTGGTGGGCCAGGCGATCCGCAAGGCGGTGGAGGAAAGCGACAGCAAGGTGTTGCTGGTGGCCTCCGGCTCGCTCTCCCACAAGATCTGGGCGAACCGGGACTATGCCGCCAACAACGGTACCTTCACCATCAGTTCCGAGTTCAACCGGCAGATGGATCTGCATGTGCTCGAGATGTGGAAGGCCGGCGATCACGCCAGCTTCCTCAGGATGCTACCAGACTATGCGCATCACTGCTGTGGCGAGGGGGCGATGCACGACACCGCCATGCTCTACGGCGCGCTCGGCTGGGATCGCTACGACGCGAAATGCGAGGTGGTGACGCCCTATTTCCCTTCCTCCGGCACCGGCCAGACCAATGTGATCTTTCCGATCCAGTAACGCCCTTCCCGGGAGAGCGGAAATCACGCAGGATTTCGGCGCCCGCTCCGACAAGGACCAGACAGATGCCCATTCCCGCCCCGAACCTCTATCCGCCCTTCAACATCGTGCGCCTCAGCCATGTGGAACTGGCGGTCACCGATCTGCCCAGATCCCGTGCCTTCTATGTCGACACGTTGGGCCTGCAGGTCACCGACGAGGATGGTGAGGCGATCTATCTGCGCGCGATGGAGGAACGTGGCCATCACTGCATCGTGCTGCGCAAGGCGGATGCGCCCTGCGCCCGCGATCTGGGCTTCAAGCTCTTCAGCGAGGAGGATCTGGATCGCGCCGCCGCCTTCTTCCAGTCCCGCGACCTGCCGGTGGATTGGGTCGAGCGCCCCTATCAGTCGCGCAGCTTCCGCACCCGCGATCCCCTGGGCATCCCCTTGGAATTCTACGCTCAGATGGACAGGCTACCGCCGATCCACCAGAAATACGCGCTCTATCGCGGGGTCAAGCCGCTCAGGATCGACCATTTCAACTGCTTCTCGCCCGACGTCGACGCCAGCGTCGCCTTTTATAACGAGATCGGCTTTCGGGTGACCGAATATACCGAGGATGAGGAAAGCGGCCGGCTCTGGGCCGCCTGGACCCATCGCAAGGGCGGCGTGCACGATCTGGCCTTTACCAACGGCACCGGGCCGCGGCTGCATCACACCGCCTTCTGGGTGCCGACGCCGCTGAACATCATCGACCTCTTGGACCTGATGTCGACCACCGGCTGGGTCGACAACATCGAACGCGGACCGGGGCGGCACGGGATTTCCAACGCCTTCTTCCTCTATATCCGCGACCCGGATGGGCACCGGATCGAGATCTATTGTTCCGACTATCAGACCGTCGATCCGGATCTGGAGCCGATCAAATGGGATCTGAAGGATCCGCAGCGCCAGACCCTTTGGGGCGCGCCGGCGCCACGATCGTGGTTCGAGGAAGGCAGCCTGTTCGAGGGGCAGGCGCCGGTGCCGGCCCGGCTGAATGCCCAGCCGATCATTGCGCCGTGAGAAAGACCCCCATGTCGCGTCCCCCGCAGTTCCAGGGAAACGAGGGCTGCGCCTGCCTGGGCGGGCGCGGCTGCGCCTGCCAAGGGGGCAGGCAGGCGCAGCCCGGCATTGCCGCCGGGCGGGACATCAGTTCAGGGTTCCCCAAAAGCGACGAAGGAGTCGATATATGAAATGGACTGAATTCGCCGGCTGGGGCCGCCGCGTGGCCGACTGGGCGCAGGACTATCACCTGACCGTGGGCGACCGCCCGGTGCGGGCGCAGACCAAGCCGGGCGAGGTGCTGAACGCCCTGCCCGCCACCCCGCCGGAGACGCCCGAGGACATGGAGCAGGTGTTCCGCGATTTCGAGGACATCGTGATGCCCGGGATCACCCATTGGCAGCACCCCCGGTTCTTCGCCTATTTCGCCTCGAATGCCGCCGCCCCCTCGGTCCTGGCGGAATTCCTCGTCGCCGCCATCGCGCCGCAATGCATGCTGTGGCAGACCTCTCCGGCGGCGACCGAGATGGAAACCCGGATGATGGACTGGCTGCGCCAGGCGCTGGGTCTGCCTGATGGCTTTGCCGGGGTGATCCAGGACAGCGCCTCGACCGCCACCCTGGCCGCCGTGCTGACCATGCGCGAACGCGCCCTGAACTGGCAGGGCAATATCGCCGGGCTGCCGGGGCAAACCCCCTTGCGCATCTATGCGACGTCAGAGGTTCACACCTCGATCGACCGGGCGATCTGGATTTCCGGCATCGGCCAACAGAACCTTGTCCGCATCCCCACCGAGGGCGACTGGCGCGGCATGGACCCTGAGGCGCTGGAGGCGGCGATCAAATCCGATCTGGCCGCGGGGCTGACCCCTGCGGGGCTGATCCTCTGCGTCGGCGGCACCGGCGTGGGGGCCACCGATCCGATTGCCGCCTGTCTGGCGGTGGCGAAGAAATACAATCTCTATACCCATGTCGATGCCGCCTGGGCCGGCAGCGCCATGATCTGCCCGGAGTTCCGCCATTACTGGGCGGGCATCGAAGACGCCGACAGCATCGTCTTCAACCCGCACAAATGGCTTGGCGCGCAATTCGACTGTTCGGCGCATTTCCTGAAGAACCCCGACGATCTGGTGAAAACCCTCGCCATCAGCCCGGAGTACCTCAAGACCCACGGCGCCGAGGGCATCATCAACTATTCCGAATGGTCGGTACCGCTGGGCCGCCGCTTCCGCGCGCTCAAGCTCTGGTTCCTGATCCGCGCCTATGGGCTCGAAGGGCTGCGGGAACGGTTGCGCAACCATGTGAAATGGTCGGGCCAGCTTCACGACAAGCTCGCCACCCACCCGCAGATCGAGATCGTGACCAAACCGATGTGGTCGCTGTTCTCCTTCCGCTATGCGCCCGAGGGGGCCGCCGACCTCGACGATCTCAACATCCGCCTGGTCAATGCGATCAACGATGACGGGCGGATCTACCTGACCCAGACCCGGGTCGACGGGCGGATCGCCATCCGCTTTCAGGCCGGGCAATTCGAAACCACCGAAGAGGATGTGATGATGGCCTATGACGTGATCACCGACATCGCCGGAACGCTCGGATGAAGGGCTTTGCGAGCTACACCGCCGGCGGGCAGAGCTTTTATGGCCTGGCCACCGATCGGGGGATGATCGCCCTGTCGCCCGAGTTTCCGCAATACCCCACCCTGCGCGAGGTGATCGCGGCGGGCGCGCTGCATGATCTCTGGCTCGCCGCGCGCGGGCGCGAGGTCACCCATCCGACGGGGACGTTCGACTACGGCATTCCGATCCCCGCGCCGGAAAAGATCATCTGCGTCGGCGTCAACTTCCCCGACCGCAATGCCGAATACAAGGACGGGCAGGAGGCGCCCCCGAACATGTCGCTGTTCATCCGCTTCCCGCGCAGCTTCACCGGCCATGACCGGCCGCTGATCCGCCCGCCGGAAACGCCGCAACTGGATTACGAGGGCGAAATCGCCGTGGTGATCGGCAAGGGTGGCCGGCGGATCTCGCAGGCGGACGCCTATGACCACATCGCCGCCCTGACCCTTTGCAACGAGGGCACGCTGCGCGACTGGGTGCGGCATGCCAAGTTCAACGTGACACAGGGCAAGAACTGGGACAGCTCCGGCGCCCTGGGGCCCTGGCTCGTCCCCTTCACCTCGCCGGCGCAGCTTGACGACGTGCGGCTGACCACCCGCGTGAACGGAGAGCTGCGGCAGGACGACCGCACCAGCCGCATGCTGTTCCCGATCCGGCGGCAGATCGAATATATCTCGACCTTCACCACGCTGGTGCCGGGCGACATCATCGTCACCGGCACCCCCACCGGCGCCGGCGCCCGCTTCGATCCGCCGAAATACCTTGTCCCCGGCGATGTGGTCGAGGTCGAGGCCGAAGGCATCGGCAAGCTGACAAACAGGGTGGAGGACGAATGACCCCCGATCACTACGATGAGGCCGCCGAGGCCCTGTTCACCGCAGAGCAGACCGGCCGGCAATGCGGCCTGCTTTCGCTCCGTTATCCGGGCATGACGCTGGACGATGCCTATGCCGTCCAGTCGCGGCTGATCGCCCGCAAGCTGGCCGCCGGGCGCAAGAAGATCGGCTGGAAGATCGGACTGACCAGCCGGGCGATGCAGGACGCGCTGAAGATCGACACTCCGGACAGCGGTGTGCTGCTTGATGACATGCTCTTCGCCACCGGCGCCACGGTGCCCGCCGGCCGGTTCATCCAGCCCCGGATCGAGGCCGAGATCGCCTTTGTCATGAAGGCGCCGCTCTCGGGTGCCGACTGCAGCCGCCACGACGTGCTGGCCGCGACCGACTATGTTTCCCCCGCGCTGGAAATCCTCGATACCCGCGTGCTGCGCGCCGATCCCGCCACCGGCAAGGCGCGGGTGATCGTCGATACCATCAGCGACAATGCCGCCAATGCCGGCCTGGTGCTGGGCGCCGCGCGCCATGCCCCCGACACCGTCGATCTGCGCTGGACTGGCGCCATCGTCGCGCGCGACGATATCGTCGAGGAAACCGGCCTGGGCGCCGGGGTGCTGAACGATCCGGTGACCTCGGTTCTCTGGTTGGCGCGGCGGATGGCGGAGTATGGCCAAACGATCGAAGCTGGGGATATCATCCTCTCAGGTTCCTTCATCCGCCCGATCGAGGCGCCGCCGGGATCGCGTATCCACGCCGATTTCGGGCCCTTCGGATCGGTCGACGTCACTTTCGCATAAGAGAGGTTTCCATGACCGCCCCCACGAATACCTTCAAACAGGCGCTGGCCGATGGCCAGAAGCTGATCGGCTGCTGGATGAGCTTTGCCGAAGGCCCGGTGGCCGAGATCATGGGCACCGCCGGCTTCGATTGGCTGGTGGTCGACGGCGAACACGCGCCGAATGATCTGCGGTCGATCCGCGATCAGCTGATCGCGCTTGCCGCCAGCGACAGCCACCCGGTGGTACGGGTGCCGATCGGCGAGGCCTGGATGATCAAGCAGGTGCTGGATGCCGGCGCCCAGACCGTGCTGGTGCCGATGGTCGAAACCGGCGATCAGGCGCGCGATCTGGTGCGCGCCTGCCGCTATCCGCCCGAGGGCATGCGCGGGGTCGGCGCCGCCGGTGGCCGCGCCACCATGTTCGGGTCGATCCCCGATTACATCGCCACCGCCAACGACCAGATCTGCCTGCTGGTGCAGGTGGAAAGCCGCGCAGGTCTCGCCGCGCTCGACGACATCCTGTCGGTCGAAGGGGTGGACGGGGTCTTCATCGGTCCGGCGGATCTGTCGACCGACATGGGGTACAAGGGCGACAATACCGCGCCCGAGGTTCGCGCCGCCATCGCCGATGCCTTTTCCCGCATCCGCGCGGCGGGCAAGGCCCCCGGCATCCTCGGCACCACCGAGGAATCGATCCAGGCCTTTTCCGACATGGGGGCACAGTTCCTCGCCGTCGGCATCGACGTTCTGGTGCTGGCGCAGGGCGCGCGCAAACTGTCGGCCCGCTGGAAATCGGCCTGACCTCGTCCCGGCCCGCTCGTTACGACGGCGGGCCGGTGTCATCTTCGTGCGTATTTACACGCAATTGACCCAAACGTGATCCAGACGTTAGCCTTCGCGGACCAGAACGACTTGCGCCGAAATCGTGGCGCACACGAGGGAGAGAGAACGTGAAACGCACATTTGCTGCGGCAATGGTGTCTGCGCTTGCGCTGGCCACCGCCGCTTCCGCCGCTTCCGCCGAAATCAAGATCGCCCACGTCTATGGCAAGACCGGCCCGCTCGAGGCCTATGCCAAGCAATCGCATGACGGGCTGATGCTGGGGCTGGAATATGCCACCGGCGGCACCATGGAAATCAACGGCGAGAAGATCGTCGTGATCGAGAAGGACACCCAGCTCAAGCCCGAGAACGGCAAGGCCCTGCTGGAAGAGGCCTATGGCGACGATGATGTCGACCTGGCCGTCGGCCCCGTCAGCTCGGGCGTGGCGCTGGCGATGCTGCCGGTCGCCGAGGAATACGAAAAGCTGCTGATCGTTGAACCCGCGGTGGCGGATTCGATCACCGGTGAAAACTGGAACCGCTATATCTTCCGCACCGGGCGCAATTCGTCCCAAGATGCTGTGGCCAACGCCATCGCGCTGGCCGGCCCCAACGTGCATATCGCCACGCTGGCGCAGGATTACGCCTTTGGCCGTGACGGCATCTCCGCCTTCAAGGAGGCGCTGGAGACCGTCGGCAGCAAGGTCGATTACGAGGAATACGTTCCCACCGACACCACCGATTTCACCGCCGCGGCCGAGCGTATCTTCAACGCGATGAAGGATCTGGACGGCGAGAAGAAGCTCTTCATCATCTGGGCCGGCGGCGGCAACCCGATGAGCAAGATCAACGCGATGGATCCCAGCCGGTTCGGCATCCAGATCGCCACCGGCGGCAATATCCTTGCAGCGATGAAGGCCTATAAGGACTTCCCCGGCATGGAAGGCGCCACCTACTATTACTACGAGATCCCGAAGAACCCGGTGAACGACTGGCTGGTCAAGGAACACGAGGCCCGCTTTGGCACCCCGCCCGACTTCTTCACCGCCGGCGGCATGGCGGCCGGCATCGCGGTGGTCGAGGCGATCAAGAAGGCCGGCTCCACCGATACCGAGGAGCTGATCAGCGCGATGGAAGGCATGGAGTGGGAGACCCCCAAGGGCAAGATGGTGTTCCGCCCCGAGGATCACCAGGCGCTGCAATCCATGTATCACTTCAAGATCAAGGTCGACCCGAACGTTGAATGGGCGATCCCCGAGCTGGTGCGCGAGCTGACCATCGAGGATCTGCCGATCCCGATCCGTAACAAGTGATCCGGTAACCCAGCGGCGGGGGCGGATCGGCTGGACCGGCCCGCCCCCGTCGTCCATTTGACGACCCCGGCGCCCCGCGCCGCCCCCCGCGACGCCCCAAAAGGACCGAGCAGAGTGACAGACCCCATCCTCAGAACCCAGGACCTGACCGTCCGCTTCGGCGGCCATGTGGCGGTTGATGCCGTCTCCTGCGCCTTTCAGGCCGGAGAGCTGACCGCCATCGTCGGCCCCAACGGCGCCGGCAAGACCACCTATTTCAACCTGATCTCGGGCCAGATCCCCGCGACCTCCGGCAAGGTCTTCCTGCGCGGGCGCGACATCTCGGGTCAGGGCGTATCACAGCGCACCAAGGCCGGCATCGGCCGGGCCTTCCAGCTGACCAATCTGTTTCCCGATCTGACCGTGCTCGAAAACGTCCGCCTGGTGGTGCAATCGCACTCGGGTCAGGGGTTCAACATGTGGTCGATGGCCGCGAAACATCAGGAAATGGTCGAGGCGGCCGAGGCGATCCTGAAGCGCGTGCGGCTGATCGACCAGCGCCAACAGGTGGTCTCGGAACTGTCCCACGGCAATCAGCGCAAGCTCGAGGTGGCGCTGCTGATCGCGCTCGATCCCGCCGTCTACATGTTCGACGAACCCACCGCCGGGATGAGCGTCGATGAGGCGCCGGTGGTGCTGGACCTGATCGCCGAGCTGAAATCCCAGACCGACCGCACCATCCTGCTGGTCGAACACAAGATGGACGTGATCCGCACGCTCGCCGACCGGATCATCGTGCTGCACAACGGCGCGCTCGCCGCCGACGGGGCGCCGGCCGAGGTGATGGCCTCGGACGTGGTGCAAGAGGCCTATATGGGCAAGGAACTGGAAGATGTCTGAGCCGATCCTGAGACTTGAGGGCGTCTATACCAACATCGCCCAGTATCACATCCTGCAGGGCGTCGATCTCGAGGTGCCGAAGGGCGCGGTGACCATGCTCCTTGGCCGCAACGGCGTCGGCAAGACCACCACGCTGAGGACGGTGATCGGCCACTGGCGCGCCCACAAGGGTCGCGTTCTGTTCGATGGCGAGGATATCACCGCCCTGCCGACGCCCCTGATCGCCCGCGCCGGTCTGGGCTTCGTGCCCGAGGACATGGGCATCTTCTCCGACCTCACGGTCGAGGAGAACATGGTGCTGGCCGCGGTCTCAGGGCCCATCAACAGCGCCCGGCTCGACTGGATCTTCGCCGCCTTCCCGCCGCTCAAGACCTTCTGGAAATCCGAGGCGGGCAACCTCTCCGGCGGACAGAAGCAGATGCTGTCGATCGCGCGGGCCATGGTGGAGGAACGCAAGCTCTATCTGATCGACGAGCCGACCAAGGGGCTCGCCCCGGCGATCGTGTCGACCATGGCGCGGGCGCTGAAGGACCTGAAGGAACAGGGCGCCTCGATCCTGCTGGTGGAACAGAACTTCGCCGTCGCACGCGCCCTGGGGGATACC
Organism: Pseudodonghicola sp.; assembly: GCF_048268305.1. Lineage (NCBI taxonomy): Bacteria > Pseudomonadati > Pseudomonadota > Alphaproteobacteria > Rhodobacterales > Paracoccaceae > Pseudodonghicola > Pseudodonghicola sp. The sequence continues at coordinate 167,238 of NZ_JBLWVT010000003.1, read as the reverse complement.
GCCAACGTGATGGACGACGGGCGGGTGATCTGGTCGGGCGCCATGGCGGAACTGGCCGGCGATGCCACGCTGCAGGAGCGGCTGATGGGGCTGAGCCTCGATGCCCACCACTGAGGCGGGACGGTCGATGGCGGATTTGAACATTTGGACAGAGACGAAGCCGCAGGGCGCCGCGCACGGCCCCGGGCTTCCGGCAAGGGAAGAGGCGCAGGACATGATGATCATGCGGGAGGGGCGGCAATGACGACGGCAGCGCCGAAACATACGCCCAAGATGGCGGAACTGAGCCTGGGCCAGCGGCTGGCCCCCTGGATGCCGCTGCTGCTGGTGCCGGCCCTGGTGGTGCTGGGGGCGCTGGCGATCCCCGAAACCTCAAGCTGGCTGACACTGACGGTGTCGGGCCTGGCGATGGGGATGATGATCTTCATCATGGCCTCGGGTCTGACGCTGGTCTTCGGGCTGATGGATGTGATCAACTTCGGCCATGGCGCCTTTGTCTCGATCGGCGCCTTCGTCGGCGTCTCGGTCCTGCTGATGCTGGGGCAGATGAGCGGCGCGCCCTCGCTGGGGCTGAACCTGATCGCGCTGATGCTGGCGGTGATCGGCGCCATGGCCGCCACCGGCGTGGTCGGCTGGGCCTTCGAGAAGGTGATCGTGATGCCGGTCTATGGCCATCACCTGAAACAGATCCTGGTGACCATGGGCGGGCTGATCGTGATCGAACAGCTGATCATCGTCCTCTGGGGGCCGGAAGAGATTTATATCACCCGCCCCGAAAGCCTGAAGGGCGCGATCACCTTCGCCGGCGCCGCGCTGGAGAAATACCGGCTGGTCGCCGTTGTGGTCGGGCTCATCGTCTTCGCCGCCATGCGCTTCGTGCTGCGCCGCACCAAGATCGGGCTGATCGTGCGCGCGGGCGTGCAGAACGGCGAGATGGTCGAGGCGCTGGGATACCGGCTGCGTCGGGTCTTCGTCGGCGTCTTCATCGCCGGATCGGCGCTCGCCGGTCTCGGCGGGGTGATGTGGGGCCTCTATCAGGAGGTGATCACCGCCCATATGGGCAATGACGCGATGATCCTGATCTTCATCGTGGTGATCATCGGCGGCCTCGGCTCGGTCGAGGGGTGTTTCATCGGCGCGCTGCTGGTGGGGCTGTTGCAGAACTATGTCGCCTATATCGAGCCCAAAGCGGCGCTGATTTCCAATATCGCCCTGATGGTGTTGATCCTGATGTGGCGCCCGATGGGGATGATCCCCGTGGTGAAGGCGAAATGACGATGTTCCGTTCCATTCTTTCCGGCGACATGCCGCGATCCGTCGTGCTGTCGATCCTGCTGGTGGTGATCTTCGTCTGCCTGGCGCTGGCGCCCTTCCTGTTCCCCGGCGTGCGCAGCATCGACACCGCCGCGCGGATCTGCGTCTTCATCGCCCTGGTCGCCAGCTATGACCTGCTGTTGGGCTATGGCGGCATCGTCAGCTTCGCCCATACCATGTTCTTCGGCATCGGCGCCTATGGTGTGGCGCTGGCGCTGACCCATCTTGAACGCAGTTTCGGCTCGATCCTGCTGGGCACCGTCGCGGGCGCGGTGGCGGCGGCCATCCTGGCGCTGCTGATCGGTCTGTTCAGCTTGCGGGTGCGGGCGATCTTCTTCGCCATGATCACCCTTGCGGTGGCCTCCGCCGTCGCCGTGCTGGCCAGCCAACTGTCGGGGCTGACCGGCGGCGAGGACGGGCTGACCTTCAAGCTGCCGCGCGAACTGGGGCCGGCCTTCAAGTTCGGCCAGGAGATGTTCGGAGGCGAAATCTTCGGCGTCCCCCTGAACGGCAAGCTGCTGGCCTATTACCTGGTCTTCGCCGGCGCGCTGATCCTGTTCCTGCTGCTGCTGCGCATCGTCAACTCCCCCTTCGGGCGGGTGCTGCAGGCGATCCGCGAGAATGACTTCCGGGCCGAGGCGATCGGCTATCGCGTGGTCTATTACCGGGTGGCGGCGACCTGCCTGTCGGCGGCGGCGGCGGCCTTGGCGGGATCGCTCTATGCGATCTGGCTGCGCTATGTCGGGCCCGACACCACCCTGTCGATGGAGCTGATGATCGACATTCTGCTGATGGTGGTGATCGGCGGCATGGGCACGATGTATGGCGCGGTGATCGGTGCCACGCTCTTCGTGATCGCGCAGAACTATCTGCAATCGCTGATGGGCACCGCCTCGGGCCTGGTCGAGGGGTTGCCGGTGCTGCCGCAGCTTCTCAACGCCGATCGCTGGCTTCTGTGGCTGGGCGTGCTGTTCATCCTCAGCGTCTATTTCTTCCCGACCGGCATTGTCGGCCGGCTCAGATCGGGGCGCTGAGCCCAGCCTCAAGGCTGCGGGCGGCACTGGTATAGCCGCCCGCAGCGCCATCGACGAAATGCACGTGATCGTCGCGCATCGCCGAGGGCACGAAACAGGTGATCAACGCCTCTTCCTGCTCGGCCAGCCCATAGCGGATCAGCCCGGCCTCCTCTCCCGTGTGCAGCACCGCCTCGATCCGGTCGCGGCTGGCCGGGTCGCAATCAAGCGTCATCTTCAACCCATCGTCGAACTTGCGGAAATCGGCATTCAGGCTGATCCGGGCCAGGTAATGCGCCGGATCGAACCGGCCCAGCCGCAGACGCAGGCGCATCATCGTCGCGATGACCAGATGGCCGATGGAAAGCCTGAGCCGTCGCCGCCAGAGCGGGCGGTCTTGGCCCCCCGCGCGGGCTTCGAAATCGAGCGTTTCAGGATGCCATCGCGGCCGCGGCCCCTGCAGCGGAACCGGATGGCCGGCGCGCGACAGATGGCCGGCGATATCGACCACCTGGGCGGCGACATCGCGAAACCCCGCCGGATCGGCCCCCGGCACCGGCCGCACCACGAGCGACAGGATCAGCCCGTTTCGGGACTTGAGGTTGGCCCAGCGACAGGACAGCCCCGTCAGATCGGGATGCGTGCCCACGGGCGCCGGCGCCACCATATAACGCCCCGCCTTCATCTGCGCCTCGGCCCAGGCCAGCCCGCCGCCCGAGAACATGGCGTAATCGACGCCCTGCGCCGGCGCGAAGCGGGCCACTTTCAGATCAAGCCCGGCGGCGCGGATATCGGCGACCGGAACCAGCGCGGCACGTAAGGAAATATCGAACTCCTCCTCGGCCCAGCGACGCAGCGCCGCCAGGGCCTGACGCGCGATATCGGCATCCTCGGGCGGCAGGGCGAACAGCGCGCCGTCGCCCTCGAAGACAAAGGGAAAGGCGCGCGCCCCCATGCCGTTCGCCATCGCCGCGATCACCGCGGCGCCGATCATGTTGACGATCTTGTAGCGCCCCGCCGCGATCTCGGCGGTGGACTGGACGATATCCGCCGCCCCCACCAGCCAATCGTCCGGCACGGGCGTGAAACTGTCTTCGCTCAGCATCGCGGCGAAATCGGCCTGTGGCGCGATCCGCCCGTAAAACCCGTCTCGATCCAGTTCCATCGCGATCGTCCTCCGCTGTCTGACAGAGGTAATGCCTCGGCCCCCAGGGTCCAGCCCCCGCCCCCTCGTTCCCTACGACGGGTTTGCGAGTCCTTTATCACGTTCGAGGTCTCGAATCGCCGCGATACCCCCGAGTTGGAGAGCATCGAAACACTCTGAGGTTCCCATGCGCATCCTTGCTCTTCTGATCCTGTACCTTTGCCTCGCCACCGGGGCGCTTGCCGATACCGCCCCGCCCGTCGGGTTCCGGACGCTCAACGCCTCCGGGCTCGAGGCCAAGGTCTGGTATCCGACCACCAGCACCGCCCCGATCATCCGCCTCGCGGAAAACCCCGTCTTCGTCGGCGTGCCGGTGGTTGAAGATGCCCCCGCCGCCGAGGGGCTTCATCCCGTGGCCTTGCTCTCCCACGGCTATAGCGGCCTGTGGCGCAATCAGGCCTGGCTGGCCGAGGCCCTGGCGCAGGCCGGATATATCGCCATCGCCTTCGATCATCCCGGCACCAGTTTCGGCAATATGGATCCGGACTGGGCGGCGCATCTTGTCCGCCGTCCGCAACAAGTGTCGCAGGTGCTCGACACGCTTCTGGCCGATGCCACATTTGGCGCGCGGGTCGATCACGCCCATATCTCGGTGATCGGCCATTCCTTGGGCGGCTCGACCGCGCTGTTCCTGGCAGGGGCGGTCTTCGATCCCGCCCGCCTGTTCGACGCCTGCGGCGACAGCTCCGACAAGATCGTCTGTACCCTCTATCGCACCGGTGGCCTCGCCCCGTCGCAACCGCCGGTATCGGCCCGCGATCCACGTGTCACCGCCATCGTCCTGCTGGACATGGAAGGCATTCGCGCCTTTGCCCCCGACAGCCTTGCCGGCCTGCCCGTCCCGGTTCTGGCCCTGGTCTCGGGGGTCGAGGATCCGGGCCTGCCGCTGGGTTGGGAGGGGCGCGCGCAAAGCGCCCTGTTGCCGCCGGCGACCAGCCGCTATGCCGAGGTGATCGGCGCCACCCATTTCTCTTTCATGAGCCTGTGCAAGCCGGGGGCCGAGGCGCTGTTGGGGGATGACGCCTATGTCTGCCAGGGCGAAACCGTGCCGCGCGCCGAACTGCACCGGGACATCGCCCGGACGGTGATCAATTTCCTGCGCTCCGATACGCGCTTGGTGTCACGCCTGCAGTCTCTTTGAAAACGCGATTGAAGTTCGATTTGGTCTGAAATCCGGCCTCGAGCATCACCTGGGTCACCGGCAGATCGCTATCGCGCAACAGCCGCATCGCCTCCCGCACGCGATAACCGTTGACCAGATCGCTGACGCTGCATCCGCGCCTGTCGTTCACCGCGCGCGAAATCTTGCGGGCCGGGATCTTGACCCGCCGCGCCAGGCGCTGAAGCGTCAGATCGTAATCGCGATAGAGGCCCTGCGCCAGCACGGCCTCGACTGTGGCGAGGATCGCCGGGAACGCCTCGGCCTCCTCGCCCATGTCAACCGGCGCGGGCTCCTCCGCCGGCCTCTCGTCCGGCCCCTCCGGCAGGGCGGCAGCCCCCTGCGCCAGCACCCCACCGGCCAGCCCGACCAGCAGCACGCTCATCACCGCCGCAACGGCCGCCGCCGCCAGCCGCGGCTCTCCCCCCAACAGGGCGAGGGAGATGACCGCGTCGGACAGCGCGCTGAGCCCCAGAAGCCCGGCCACCCCGGCGCGCGCCCTGACGATCACCCCTTCGCTGCCGATCCTGACCCGGGCCAATCCCTCCTCCGGCAGGGGAAAGCGCCAGATCAGCACGCCGTAGAGCATGAACTCCACCACCAGAAGCGGATCGATCGCGGCCGGAAACAGCCCCCACAGGGCAAGGATCGCGACCGGCCAGACCGCATGCCAGAGCGACGGCCGCCCTGCCCCGAGAGAGGCGAAGGCCGTCAGGGCGAGCACCGGCAGGCAAGCCGCCAGCACCGGCTGAACAAATCTCAGCTCCCCAAGCCCCAGGCTCCAGCGCATCCCCACCAGCGCCGACTGCGCGGCACAGGCGGCCAGGAACAAGATGAACCAGCGCGCATGGCTCTGACGCCTCAGCAGCGAGAGAAGCAGCAGGACAAGCGCGCCGGAGACGATAAAGGGCAAGGGAATGGCGGGCATGGGCGGATACAGACCGGGAAGCGGCTCCAGAAGCGGGGGTGATACCGCGCAGGCGGCATGCCCCCCTTTCTATACGACCGGAACGCCACAGCGCCACAGCCGCCCGATCGCAAGGCGCCCTGCCCCGACGCCACAGCCGGCGCTTGCTCCCGACACGGGAACATGCGACCCAGTGCCGTCCTGCAACAAGACGCGAAGGGAGGCGCGTTCTGATGATGGGTCTGATCTGGCTGGGCCTGGCCTATGTCATGAGCCAATTCTTCCGTTCGTTCCTGGCGGTGCTCAGCACCTTTCTGGAACGCGATCTGGGCGCGACGGCGCAGGATCTCGCCGCCGCCTCGGGGATGTGGTTCCTGATCTTCGCGGTGATGCAATTGCCGGTTGGCTGGGCGCTGGACAAGATCGGGCCGCGCCGCACCGCGTCTGTCCTGTTGCTGATCGGCGGTGCCGGGGGCGCGGCGCTTTTCGCGCTGGCTCAGACGCCGCTGCATATCAACATCGCCATGGGGCTGATCGGGGTCGGCTGTTCGCCGGCGCTGATGGGGTCCTATTACATCTTCGCCCGCGAATACCCGCCGGCGCGCTTCGCCACTCTGGCGGCGCTGATGCTGGGGATCGGGACCATGGGCAATCTCGCCGCCTCCTATCCCACCACGCTGGCGGCCGAGGTGATCGGCTGGCGCGCCACCTTGGCGGCGATGGCGCTGATCGCGGCGGCAGCGGCCGTCGGGATCTTCTTTTCCGTCCGCGACCCCGCCCCGCATGAGACCGCGCTGAAGGGATCGGTGCTCGATCTGCTGAAGATGCCGGTGATGTGGCTGATTCTGCCGATGGCGGCGATCAGCTATGCCCCTTCGGGCACCCTGCGCGGTCTGTGGATCGGCCCCTATCTGAACGACGTGTTCCAGATGTCGCCCGGGCAGATCGGGCAGGCGACGCTGGCGATGGGGGTGGCGATGATCCTGGGCACGCTGGTCTATGGGCCGCTCGATCGGCTTCTGGGCACCCGCAAGTGGCCGATCGCGGCGGGCGGCGTCGGCACCGTTCTGGCGCTGGCGATGCTGGGGGGCTGGACCGGGATCAGCGCGCCGCTGGCGATCGCGCTGATCGCGCTGATCGGCTTTTTCGGCGGCTATTATCCGGTGATCATCGCCCATGGGCGCGCCTTTGTGCCGTCCCATCTGGTCGGGCGCGGCGTGACCTTGCTGAATCTCTTCAGCATCGGCGGCGTCGGCGTGATGCAATTCGCCACCGGAGAGGTCTATGGCAGAATGTCGGGACAGGCGGCGACGGCCCCCTATGTCGCGATCTTCCTGTTTCTGGGCCTGACCACCGCGCTCGGCACCGCGATTTACCTCTTCAGCCGGGACAGCGTGGATTAGAGCCCCTTTTTTCTTTGGCGCAATACCTGTAGAAGGCCGCGTCGGCCCTTGGTCGACAGAAACCGAATGAGAGGACAACATGGGTTATCGCGTCGTCGTCGCAGGCGCCACGGGCAACGTGGGTCGCGAAATGCTGAATATCCTGGCCGAGCGCCAGTTCCCGGTGGATGAGATTGCCGCTCTGGCCAGCCGCAAATCTCTCGGCACTGAGGTGAGCTTCGGCGACAAGACTATCAAGACCCAGGATTTGGACACTTTCGATTTCACCGGCTGGGACATCGCGCTCTTTGCCGTGGGCTCGGGCCCGACCAAGGAATACGCGCCGAAGGCCGCGGCGGCCGGCTGCGTCGTGATCGACAACAGCTCGCTCTACCGCTACGACCCGGACGTGCCGCTGATCGTGCCGGAAGTGAACCCGCAGGCGGTGCACGGCTATTCCAAGAAGAACATCATCGCCAACCCCAACTGCTCGACCGCGCAGATGGTGGTGGCCCTGAAGCCGCTGCATGACCGCGCCAAGATCAAGCGCGTCGTCGTCTCGACCTATCAGTCGGTGTCGGGCGCCGGCAAGGAAGGCATGGATGAGCTCTGGGATCAGACCAAGGCCGTCTATAACCCCACCGCCGACATCACCCGCAAGAAATTCACCAAGCAGATCGCCTTCAACGTGATTCCGCATATCGACGTCTTCCTGGATGACGGTTCGACCAAGGAAGAATGGAAGATGGTCGCCGAAACCAAGAAGATCGTCGACACCTCGATCAAGGTCACCGCGACCTGCGTGCGAGTGCCGGTCTTCGTCGGCCATTCTGAAGCGATCAACATCGAATTCGAGGAGTTCCTCGACGAGGACGAGGCCCGCGATATCCTGCGCGAGGCGCCGGGCATCATGGTGATCGACAAGCGCGAGGACGGCGGCTACGTCACCCCGGTGGAATGCGTCGGCGATTTCGCCACCTTCATCAGCCGGATCCGTCAGGATTCGACCATCGACAACGGCCTGAACCTGTGGTGCGTCTCGGACAACCTGCGCAAGGGCGCGGCGCTGAACGCGGTTCAGATCGCCGAACTGCTGGGCCGCGAGGTTCTGAAGAAGGGCTGATCGCCACCTCTTCCGAAAGCTTAATTCGAGGGCGCCCCGGAGCATACCGGGGCGCCCTCTTGTCCTTTCGGCCAGGCCGGGCAATGTTGCGGACGATTGTGTCCAAAGGTGTTTCCCGATGCGCGCTTTGCTTTGCCTGGCGATCTGCCTGCCTTCCGCCGCCCTGGCCGAGGATTTCGTCCTGCCCGCCCCGGTGACCGCTGTCACGCTCTTCCCCTCGGGCGCCAACATCGAACGACATGTGCCATTCTCGATCCCTGCCGGCCAGCACCGGCTGATCCTGCGCGGCGCCGATCCGCATGTGCCGCTGTCCGACCTGCGGGTCACGCTTGACGGCGCGACGCTGGAAACCGTGACCGCCCGCACCGGCGCCCTGCCCCTGCGCGAGATCGCGGAGAGCGAGGCGGTCAAGGCGGCCCGGGCCGAGGTCACGCGGCTGGAGGCCGAGCTTGCCGCCACCCGCGACGAGCGGGCGGCGGAACAAGCCAAGGCCGAGGCCGCCGGCGCGCAGATCGGCTTTCTCGATGGTCTGGGCGCGGCGCAGGGTCTGGGCGGCCAGGGCGTGGCGGTGCTGCGCGATCTGTCCCGCATGATCGCCGAGGAAGGCATCGCCGCCCGTACCGCCCGGCAGCAGGCCGAAACCGCCACCCGCGCCTATGACCAGCCGCTGGCCGATCAGGAAAAGGCGCTGACCGCCGCCCGCGCCCGCCTTGCCGCCCTCGCCCCGGCAGAGGACGATCAGGCGGAATACACCCTCGCCGTCACCGCCGACGCGCCGGTGGAAGGGCTGGTGACGCTCAGCTACATCACCTCGGAGGCGCAATGGTCGCCCGGCTATGAGGCGCAGCTGAGCCGGGGCGAACAGGCCGAACTGCGGCTGTCCCGGGTGGCCTGGGTGGCACAACAGACCGGAGAGCCCTGGACCGGCGTGGCGCTGAAACTGTCGACCGCGATGCCCAGCGGGCGCACCGACCCGACCTTTCTCTATCCCGAGCAGCGCTGGATCGAGAAACCCCAGCCACCGGCGCCGATGCGGTTGATGGATGCCGCCGGCGGGGCCCTGGCCGCACCTGTGGTGGCCGCCGCGCCCACGGTGCTCGACGGGATCAGCGTCACCTATGATTACCCGCTGCCGGCGACCGTCCTGTCGGGGGGGGAGATGCTGCGCCTGCCGCTCGACCAGATCGTCCTGTCGGCCGAGGTCTTCGCCCGCGCGACGCCGGAATTCGACCAGACCGCCTATGTCACCGCCGCCTTCACCAATGAAACCGACGAGGTTCTGCTGCCTTCCGACGACGTCCAGCTTTATATCGACGGGCATTTCGCCGGGGTCGGCGACCTGCCGATGATCGCCGGCGGCCAGGCGGCGGAGCTGGGCTTTGGCCCCGTCGAGGGGCTGCGGCTGGACTATGCCCTGCTGGGCCGTGCCCAGGGCGATCGCGGCATGTTGAGCAAATCGAACCAGATGACCGAGACCGAGGAATACCGCGTCAGCAACCTGACCGAAACCGACTGGCCGGTGCGGCTCCGCGCCCGGGTGCCCTATTCGGAGCAGGAGGATTTGAAGATCGGCTGGACCGCCACGCCGATGCCCGATCTGCAAGAGGTCGACGATCAGCGCGGCCTGCTGGAATGGCAGCTTGATCTGGCCCCCGGCGCGGCCCAAGCCATCCGGCTCGACCGCAAGCTGAGCTGGCCGGAGGGATACGAGCTGCACTGAGGCGCAGCTCGTAGGAGCACATCAGATCTGAAGGAACTTGCCCAGTTTGGAATCGTAATATTCCAACCCGCCCTCGCCGATATCGGTCCAGAGGCCATGCAGGGTCAGCTCGCCCTTTTCCACCGCCTCGCGCACGAAGGGAAAGGTCATCAGGTTGGACAGCGACGCCAGCACCGATTGCCGCTCCAGCGCACGGGCCTGTTGCTGTTCGTCCTCGATATCGGCGACCAGATCGAATTTCGGGCGCAGGATGTCCATCCAGCGGCCGACGAAGCTTTCCTTCTTCTCCAGCTCCGGCGCATGGCCCTTGCACATGTCGATGCAGCCCTGCACGCCGCCGCATTGCGAATGGCCCAGCACCATCAGATGCGCCACCTTCAGCGCGGTGACCGCATATTCGATGGTGGCCGAGGTGCCGTGGTGGTCGCCGTCCGGCTCATAGGGCGGCACCAGGTTGGCGATATTGCGGTGAATGAAGAATTCGCCCTGATCGGCCCCGAAAATCGAAGTCACGTGAACCCGGCTGTCGCAGCAGGAAATCACCATGGCCCGGGGATGTTGCCCGTCACTGGCAAGGCGTCGGTACCAGCTCTCGTTTTCCGAATAAGTCGTTGCCTTCCAGCCCTGATAGCGGTGCACCAGATAGCTCGGCAGAGGTTTGGCGAACTGCATGCAACTTCCCTCGCTTGGTTACGTCACGGCAGCAAATAGTCTTGATTCCGGCAAAATTCGAGAGATTAAGCGCATCTGGTCGAAACCTTTTGCAAACCTGTCCCCGGGATGATGGGGCCCGGGCGAGATAACGAAACCGGGAGAGGGCCGTGGCACTTCTATGTTCCCTGATGCGGACAGAGACGGTGCATCTGGATCGGGGTCGGTTGCAGATGCTTTACAGACAGATGGGCGACACCGGGGCCGAGACGGTGATCACCCGGGCCTGCCGCGAACTGGCCGCCCGGCTGATGCGCTGCGACCGGCTGTGGCGGCTGGAGGATTGGGGCGCGGCGCGGAAATGCGCCCGTTCGATCATCGCCATCGCCGAACAGATCGGCATGGGGGACCTGGCCCGGGTCGCCCGCGATGTCACCATCGCCGCCGATCAACGCGACCCGATCGCCGTGGCGGCGACACAGGCCCGGCTGCAGCGGGTCGGCCGCGCCTCGCTGCGCGCCGTCTGGCGCCTGCGCGGCGTGGTGGTCTGACACCCCCTTGCGGCCGCGCGCCTGAGCGATAGTCTGGCGACAAATCACCGCAAGGACGCCGCCCCAAATGACCCCCGCCAGCATGACCCCGCGTTTCGCCCCCGCCGACAGCGCCGCCATCCCCCTGCATGTGATCGAGGCCGAGGCGCTCGCCGCCTGGCTCGACGGGCAGGCGGATCATGTCCGCCGCTGGGTCGCGGTCAACGGGTTCACCGGCGCCAAGGGACAGGCGCTCTTGATCCCCGGGCCGGATGGCGCGCCCGAGATGGCGCTGGCCGGTTACGCCAGCGCCGCCCAGCGCGCCCGTCATCGCCACGTCCTGGCCGCCGCCGCCCAGCACCTGCCGGCGGGCACCTATGCCATCGCCTCCGGCCTCGAAGGACAGGCGCTGGCCAACGAATGCTTCGGCTGGCTGATCGCCGGCTACGGCTTCGACCGCTATCGCGACAAACCGGCGGCAGAGCCGCGCGCCCTCGTCGCCCCCAACGGTATCGACACCGCCCGGATCGAGACGCTGGCCGCCGCCGAATGCCTGACCCGCGACCTGATCAACACCCCTTCCTCCGACATGGGCCCGGCAGAGCTTGAGGGCGCCGCCCGCGCCCTTGCTGAGGAGTTCGGCGCAGAGATTGCGGTGATCGAGGGCGAGGCGCTGCTGGCGCAGAACTTCCCGATGATCCACGCCGTCGGTCGCGCCTCGACCCGGGCGCCGCGGCTGATCGACCTGCACTGGGGCGACACCGGCCCCAAGCTGACACTGGTCGGCAAGGGGGTCTGCTTCGATACCGGCGGGCTCGACCTGAAACCCGCAGCCAGCATGGCGCTGATGAAAAAGGACATGGGCGGCGCCGCCACCGTGCTGGGGCTGGCGCGGTCGATCATGGCGCTGGGGCTGCCGCTGCAACTGCGCGTGCTGATCCCGGCGGTCGAAAACGCGGTCTCCGGCAATGCCTTCCGGCCCGGCGATATCCTGACCTCGCGCAAGGGGCTGACGGTCGAGATCAACAATACCGATGCCGAAGGCCGGCTGGTGCTGGCCGATGCGCTGGCCCTGGCGGCCGAGGATCAGCCCGATCTGATCGTCTCCATGGCGACCCTGACCGGTGCCGCGCGGGTCGCCGTCGGTGCCGATATCGCGCCCTTCTTCACCGATGACGAAACCGCTGCCGCCGCGCTGGCGCATGCCGGCCCCCGGATCGCCGATCCGGTCTGGCGGCTGCCGTTCCATGCCCCCTACGAGCTGAAGATCGAACCGGGGATTGCCGATCTCGACAACGCGCCGGGCGGCGGCTTCGCCGGGGCGATCACCGCCGCGCTGTTCCTGCGCCGCTTCGCCGGACCCGGCCGCTATGTCCATTTCGACATCTACGCCTGGAGCCAGACCAGCACCCCGGCGCGGCCCAAGGGCGCGGTGGTGCAAGGCGCCCGCGCGCTGTTCGACGCGCTGCCCGCGATGTTGTCGCTGTGACCGACCGCCGCCAGCTCCGCTTCAACGGCCGCGTGGCGCATGAGAGCCTCCGCGGCCAGATCGAGGCCGCCCGCTTCACCGCCGGCGAAGACTGTGGCGTGGTGCCGCCGCGCGCGACGCTTTTTGCCAGCCCCGAGGGTGGCGCGCGGGATCGCGAACTGCTCATGGGAGAGCGCTTCACCGCGCTGGAACGACGCGGGCCGATGACCTTCGGCTTTGCCGCCCGCGACGGCTATGTCGGCTGGATCGAAAGCGCGGCGCTCTGGGGGGGTGCCCCCGCCGCGACCCATCGGATCGCCGCCCGCCACAGCTATGCCAAGCTGACCCCCGAGTTGAAGACGCGGGACGAGGCGCTCTGGCTGTCGCATGGTGCCCGCGTCACCGTCAGCGGCAGCCAGAACGGCTGGAGCCGGATCGAAACCCTCGATGCCGGCAACGGGCCACGCGCCCTGTGGATTGCCTCGACGCATCTGGCGCCGCTGGCCCAGACCGCACCCGACCCGGTCGAGGTGGCGCGGCTCTATCTCGGCACGCCTTACCTCTGGGGCGGCAATTCCTCCTTCGGGATCGACTGTTCGGGGCTGATCCAGGCCGCGCGCCTTGCCTGTGGCCTCCCCTGCCCCGGCGACAGCGACCAGCAGCAGGCGGAACTGGGCCAGCCGCTGCCCGCCAACACGCCCGCACAGCGCGGCGATCTGTTCTTCTGGAAAGGCCATGTGGCGCTGGCGGTCGACGACCGGACCCTGATCCATGCCAATGCCCATCACATGGCCGTGGCCTATGAACCGATCGACGCCGCCCTCGCCCGCATCCTCGCCCAAGGCGGCGGGCCGGTCACCGCGCACAAGCGGGTCTGATCACTCCACCGCGCGGATCAGCTTGCGCTCCAGCACCCGCAACACGGTGCGCAGGTCATGGCCGCGCTTGAGGATCTGCCCGTCGATGCCAAGCACCGCATATTGCCCCTGCCGGTTGCGCAGGCGCGGGCGTTTTTCGATCCGATAGAGCGGGAATTCGGCGGTGCGGCGGAACACCGAGAATACCGCCACCTCGCGCAGGCAGGAAATGCCGTAATCGCGCCATTCCCCTGCCGCCACCATCATGCCGTAGAGCCGCAGGATGTCCGACAGCTCGCGCCGGTCGAAGGCGACCTGCTCGGGCTGGGCAGTCTCGGAATAACCGCTGGGTGTCTGCATGTTCATGACGATCAGAGTTGCGCTTTCCCCATGCCAAATCAAGCCTTTCGACGCGGCGCGCCCGGCCGCGACCGACGGAAGCCTCCGGCGGGAGTATTTTTGACAGAGAAGAAGCAGCGGCGCCCTGCCCTTCTTCTCTGCCCAAATACTCAAACTCCGCCGGATCGCGGCAGGCGACCGCGCCGGCCCCGAACCGCGGCCGAATGGGCGTTGAAAATCGGCCCGCTTTGTCGCAGGGTCCGGGAAACCGAAGAAAGGACATGCCCGATGCGTACCCGCGCCGCCGTCGCCCTTGAGGCTGGAAAACCGCTTGAAATCATGGAGGTGAACCTCGATGGCCCGAAGAAGGGCGAGGTTCTGGTCGAGATCAAGGCCACCGGCCTGTGCCATACCGATGAATTCACCCGCTCGGGCGCCGACCCCGAAGGCATCTTCCCCTGTATCCTCGGCCATGAGGGCGCCGGCATCGTCCTTGAGGTCGGCGAGGGCGTGACCACGCTGAAACCCGGCGATCACGTGATCCCGCTCTATACGCCCGAGTGCCGCGAATGCCCGTCCTGCCTCAGCGGCAAGACCAACCTCTGCACCGCGATCCGCAACACCCAAGGTCAGGGGCTGATGCCGGACGGCACCACCCGCTTCTCGATGCTCGACGGCACGCCGATCTATCACTACATGGGCTGTTCGACCTTCGCCAATCACACGGTGATGCCGGAAATCGCGCTCGCCAAGGTGCGCGAGGACGCGCCCTTCGACAAGATCTGCTATATCGGTTGCGGCGTCACCACCGGCATCGGCGCGGTGATCAATACCGCCGGGGTCGAGATCGGTTCGACCGCAGCGGTCTTCGGTCTGGGCGGTATCGGGCTGAACGTGATCCAGGGTCTGCGCATGGCCGGGGCCGACATGATCATCGGCGTCGACCTGAACGACTCCAAGGCGGAGATGGCGAAGAAATTCGGCATGACCCATTTCGTCAACCCCTCGAAGTCGGATGTGCCGGTGGTGCAGCAGATCGTCGAGCTGACCAAGCGCGGCGCCGATCAGATCGGCGGGGTGGATTATTCCTTCGACGCCACCGGCAACGTGCAGGTGATGCGCGACGCGCTGGAATGCTCGCACCGCGGCTGGGGCGTGTCGGTGATCATCGGCGTGGCCCCCTCGGGGGCCGAGATCGGCACCCGTCCGTTCCAGCTGGTCACCGGCCGGGTGTGGAAGGGCACCGCCTTTGGCGGCGCCAAGGGCCGCACCGATGTGCCGAAGTTCGTCGACTGGTACATGAACGGCAAGATCGAGATCGACCCGATGATCACCCACAAGCTCAAGCTCGAGGAGATCAACCACGGCTTCGAGCTGATGCACGAAGGCAAGTCGATCCGTGCCGTGATCGAATATTGACCCCCCGCGCCGGCCGATCCAGGCCGGCGCCTTCTTGTGGACAAGACGATGACTGATGTGACGATCCGCCCGGCGACGCCGGATGATGACGATGCGATCTGGGCCATACTGAAACCGGCGATCGAAGCAGGGGAAACCTTTACCGCTGAACGCGATGGCGGCCGAGAGGGCGCATTCGCCTATTGGCGTGCGCCCGGGGCGGTCAACTTCGTTGCCGAGCTGGACGGGAAAGTCGTGGGCACCTCCTATCTCAAGCCAAACCAGAAGGGCGGCGGTGCCCATGTCTGCAACGCCGGCTATTGCACGGCGCCAGAGGCACGCGGCAAGGGGGTGGCCCGCGCGTTGCTGAGCCATTCGCTGGCAGAGGCGAAGCAGCGCGGCTTTCGAGCGATGCAGTACAATTTCGTGGTCTCGACCAATAGCCGTGCGGTGGACACCTGGAGCCGCGCCGGGTTTGAAACCGTTGGCCGACTGCCGGGCGCCTTCCTGCATCCGACCGAGGGCCATGTCGACGCGCTGGTGATGTTCCGCCGGCTTTGACATTGCACCAGGCGGCGGCTTGGGTCAGAGTCGGCCGAAAAGAAAGGGCTCCGCCCATGACACAGAAACGCGACACGCCGCTTCTGGCGGTACTGATTGATGCCGACAATATCTCGGCCAAATATGCCGAGGTGATGTTCGACGAGATCGCCTCCTTCGGCGAGGCCAGCATCCGGCGCATCTATGGCGATTTCTCCGGCGGCGGCCCACAGGGCTGGAGCAAGGACAAGCTGGCCTCGTTCGCGATCATCCCGCATCAGCAATTCGCCAATACCACCGGCAAGAATTCCAGCGATATCGCGTTGGTGATCGACGCCATGGACATCCTGCATTCGGGCCGGTTCGACGGTTTCGTGCTGATTTCCTCGGACAGCGATTTCACCCGGCTGGCCAGCCGCGTCCGCGAACAGGGGTTGGACGTCTATGGCATGGGCATGCGCAAGACGCCCGCCGCCTTCGTCAAGGCCTGCAAGCGGTTCATCTATGTCGAGAACCTGTTGCCCGAGGCCGCGAAACCCAAACCGAAGCCGGCCAAACCCAGTTCGCCCCGCGATGTCGCCCCGCTCCCGACCGAGCCGCAAACCAGCAGCGAGGCGCCCGCCGAGCTTGAGGATCCCACCAAGCTGGTGACCCGTGCCATGGATGCGATCGACCAGGAGGACGAATGGTTTTCGCTAGGCCAGATCGGCCAGTACATCGCGGCCGCCAATCCGGATTTCGATACCCGCAGCTATGGCAAGAGAAAGCTCTCGGACCTGATCAAGGAACTGAAGCGTTTCGAGACCAAGGCAGGCGAGGGCAATCAGCTTCTGGTGCGGCGGATCGACTGACCGCCGCGCTCAGGCGCCGTATCGGGCCATGAACATGTCGACGGCGCCGGCGACCACCTCTTCGATCTCGGCATCGGAGAAGTCGGTCTGCACCCCGAACATCGCCCGCGCCCAGAGCCGTGACTTGCAAAGCTCGGTGAACTGCTCGGCCGCCATCGACACGTTGTCGATCACCAGCGTACCATGCTCCACCGCCTGGGCCAGATAATCGCTCAACCGCTTGACCCCCATTTCGGGGCCGCAGGCATAAAAGGCGCTGCCCAGCTCCGGGAACCGGTCGCGTTCGGCCAGACAGATGCGAAACACCCGTTGAGAGAATTCCGACAGCAGCGACTTCACGATATGCAGCGCCGCGGTGGCCAGGATTTCGCGCGGGGGGCGCGAGGTGTCCAGATGGTCCAGCGCCCGCTGTGCCATCAGGTTGCATTCATTGGTCACCACCTCCATGAACAGCAACCGCTTGTCGGGGAAATAGCTGTAAAGCGTCGCCTTCGACACGCCGGCCACCCGGGCGATGTCATCGACGCTCGCCCCTTCGAAACCGTCGGCCATGAAGACCTCGCGCGCGCCGGCCAGAACCTGATCGAATTTTCGGCCGGTCCGCACAACTTCGGAGGCATCGCTCATCATCTACTCCCTCATCACCCTGTTCAGTGATATAAACCGACCGGTTCACACGCAACAGGGACGTGAATTCCGCAACTTGCGAAGCTCTTCTACAGACAGTAGTTAGAATCAATCTAAATCAGAGGCAGGCAGATGCAGTTCTTCTCTCGAAAACGGTTCCGAGATCTGAGCGAACAGGAAATTCTGGCCTTGGCGATTTCCTCGGAAGAGGACGATGCACGCATCTATCGTGGCTATGCCGAGCGTTTGCGCGCCGAATACCCCGCCTCGGCCAAGATGTTCGACGGCATGGCCAAGGAAGAGGACGGCCATCGGCAACGGCTGATCGCGCTGCACAAGGAACGCTTCGGCGACACCATCCCGCTGATCCGGCGCGAACATGTGGCGGGATATTATACGCGACGTCCGATCTGGCTTGTTGAAAATCTGGGCATCGAGCGGATCCGCGAAGAGACGGTGATGATGGAACAGGAGGCCGAGACCTTCTATGTCAACGCCGCCAAGCGCTGCACCGACGCCTCGACCCGCAAGCTTCTGGGCGATCTCGCCGCCGCCGAGGCCAAGCACGAGGCGCTGGCCGGCAAGCTGGCCGAGGAATATCTCGACGACGATAGTCGCCATGACGAGGAAATCGTCTCCCACCGCCAATTCGTGCTGACCTGGGTGCAACCCGGGCTGGCGGGGCTGATGGACGGCTCGGTCTCGACGCTCGCGCCGATCTTCGCCACCGCCTTCGCCACCCAGAGCACCACCACGACCTTCCTGGTCGGTCTCGCCGCCTCGGTCGGGGCGGGGATCTCCATGGGCTTCACCGAAGCCGCTTCGGACGATGGCCAGCTTTCGGGCCGCGGCTCGCCGCTGAAACGCGGGCTTGCCTCTGGCGTGATGACGGCGGTGGGGGGGCTGGGCCATGCCATGCCCTATCTGATCCCGCATTTCTGGACCGCCACCATCATCGCCTTCACCGTGGTCTTCTGCGAACTCTGGGCGATCGCCTGGATCCAGAAACGCTATATGGAGACGCCGTTCTTCCGGGCGGCAATCCAGGTCGTGCTGGGCGGCGCATTGGTTCTGGGGGCTGGCATCCTGATCGGCAGCGGCTGAGCCGCTTGCGGCCCCGCCCGTCAATCGCTACCGATTGGACATGGTCGATATCTTCCTCAGAACCCTGCCCTTTTTCGCCATTATCGGCCTTGGCTATTGGGCCGGGCGGAGCCGCTTCATCAGCCAGGACGCGACCGCCTATCTGACCAAGTTCATTTTCTTCTTTCCGCTCTCGGCGCTGATCTTCCGGGTCGTCGCCAACTTGCCGCTGGCCGAAATTCTCGACCTCAGGCTGATGCTCGGCTATTTCTGCGGCACCGCGGCGATCTATCTGCTGGCCACCCTGGTCGCGCTGCTGCGCCGTCAGGACCTCCCCACCACCGCGATCGAGGCGCAATGCGCGGTGATCGGCAATACCGGCTTTCTCGGCCTGCCGATGCTGACCATGCTGCTGGGGCCCGGCGCCGTCGGGCCGCTGATGCTGGTGCTGATCGTTGATTTTCTGGTCTTCTCCTCGCTGGTGGTGATGCTGATCAACGGCGCCCGCGACGGGCGGGTGAAGCTGTCGACCCTCAAGGCGATGGGGCTGGGACTGCTGCGCAATCCGATGATCGTCTCGATGGTCGCCGGCATGATCTGGTCGGCGCAGGCGCTGCCGGTGCCCCAGCCGTTGAACGATTTCCTGTCGATCCTCGGTGGCGCCGCCACCCCGGGCGCGCTCTTCGCCATCGGTGCCTCGCTTGCCGGGAAATCCGCCGAACGGCTGCAGATCGCTGGCTGGCTGTCCTTCTGCAAGCTGGTGCTGCACCCGGCCGCCGTGGCACTGGCAGTGCTGGTGATCTTCCCGCTCGACCCTTTCGCCGCCACCGTGGTGATCACCGCCGCCGCCCTGCCGGTGGCCAGCAACGTCTATATGATTGCCCAGCACTATAACGCCGCGCCGCATCGTGCCTCGGCCGCGATCCTGATTTCGACCCTTGTCAGCATCGTCTCGGTCCCCGTGGTGATTTCGCTGATCACCGGCTGAGGCCCGGGGCGCCGCGAGTGTGTCCCCTGCCGGACCGGGGCGCTGCCCCGGACCCCGCCGTATTTTTGCCGAGAAGAAGAGGCCGGGGCAGGAGACGCGAAAAATGACGCCCGCCCTTTACGCAAGCCTCCCCGACCGATAGCCAGAGACAAACCGATACGGGAGCGAACGACCATGGAAACCCTGTCCGAGAATACCGCCTTCGGTGGCGTGCAAGGCGTCTACAGGCACAGGTCCGAGGCCTGCGACTGCGACATGACCTTTGGCCTTTTCCTGCCGCAGGAGGCGCAGGACGGCCCGGTGCCGGTGCTCTGGTATCTCTCCGGGCTGACCTGCACCCATGAGAACGCCATGACCAAGGCCGGCGCCCAGGGCTGGGCCGCCGAACAGGGCATCGCGCTGGTCTTTCCCGACACCTCGCCGCGCGGTGAGGGAGTGGCCGACGATCCGGCCTATGATCTGGGCCAGGGCGCGGGGTTCTATGTCAATGCCACGCAAGCGCCCTGGGCGCCGCATTTCCGCATGTGGGACTATGTGGCCGAAGAGCTGCCGCGGCTGATCGACGCCAATTTCGCCATCGACCCCGAGCGGCAGGCGATCACCGGCCATTCGATGGGCGGCCATGGCGCCCTGACCCTGGCGATGGCGCTGCCGGGCCGGTTCCGCTCGGTCTCGGCCTTCGCGCCGATCGCCCATCCCGCCGGGTCGGACTGGGGCCGCAAGCAGCTGACGGCCTATCTGGGGGCCGACGAAACCGCCTGGGCGGGTCATGACGCCAGCCTGATGATGCGCGAGACAGGCTTTGACGGGCCGGTGCTGATCGACCAGGGGGGGAGCGATCAGTTCCTCGATCTGCTCAAGCCCGAAACGCTGGCCGAGGCGCTCGCCGCGCGCCGGCAGGAGGCCACCTTCCGCATGCAGAAGGGCTATGATCACAGCTATTTCTTCGTCTCCTCCTTCATGGAGGATCACGTGACCTTCCACGCCAGCGCGCTCTGGGCCTGACCGGCGATGACCGCGCTCTACATCGACGCCGATGCCTGCCCGGTGAAGACCGAGGCCGAGCGCGTGGCGACCCGGCACCGGGTGAAGATGTATCTGGTGTCGAACGGTGGATTGCGACCGCCGCAAAATCCGCTGGTCGAGACGGTGATCGTGGCCGAAGGCGCCGATGAGGCGGACAAATGGATTGCCGACCGCTGCGGTCCGGGCGATGTGGTGGTGACCGGGGACATCCCGCTGGCGGCCAAATGCGTCGCCGCCGGGGCCCGGGTGCTGCGCCATAATGGCGAGGCCTTCACCGAGGCGAATATCGGCCAGCAACTGGCCATGCGCGATCTGATGGCGGATCTGCGCGCCGCCAATCCGCTGGGCGCGGGCGGTGGCGGGCGCGGCTTTACAAAGGCCGACCGCTCCCGTTTTCTGGACGCGCTGGAACGGGAGATCAGAGCGGCCGGGCGTCCGTCCTAGGCCGCAGATTTCTTCGAGGGAATTTGCCGGGAAAATTCAGAATTTTCCCGGCGGGAAGGGACCGCAAGAATGCAACCTCAGGCCGTGATTTTCGACATCGGCAATGTGCTGATCGAATGGCAACCGGAACGTTTCTATGACGCGGCGATCGGCGAGGATCGCCGCCGCGCGATGTTCGCCGCGGTCGATCTGCATGGCATGAACGACAAGGTCGACATGGGCCATCATTTCACCGAAACCATCTATGCCACCGCCGAGGCCTATCCGGAGTGGCGCGATGAAATCCGCATGTGGCATGATCATTGGATCGAACTCGCCACTCCGGCGATCGACCGGTCGGTGCGGCTGCTCAGGGCGCTCAGGGCCAAGGGGGTGCCGGTCTTCTCGCTCACCAACTTCGGGATTCAGAGCTTTGACTATGCCGCCACGCATTATCCCTTCCTGCTGGAATTCGACCGCCCCTATATCTCGGGTCACATGGGGGTGATCAAACCCGATCCGCAGATCTATCAGATGGTCGAGGACGATTGCGGCGTGGCAGCCGGGGCGCTGCTGTTCACCGATGACCGGCCCGACAATATCGCCGCGGCCGAGGCGCGCGGCTGGCAGACCCATCTTTTCACCGGGCCCGACGGCTGGGCGGATCGGCTTGTCGCGACCGGCTTGCTGACCGAGGAGGAGGCGCAATGAGCACGAATATCCCCATCATCCCCTTTGACGAGGGCGAAAAGCTGCTGGACTGGCTGGAGCTGACGCAGGCGCTGGCCGATGGCCACACCCTGCCCAAGGCCGAGATCGGCGATACCTTTCTCTATCGCGACCCCGATACGCTGTTGTCGCGGGCGGCCTGGATCGACGGGCTTGGCAGCCTGGTCAAGACCGCCACGGTCTTTCCCCGCAATCCCGACCACGGCACGCCGATGGTCAATGGGGCGGTGACGCTGTTCTCGGATCTCGACGGCCAGCTCGAGGCGCTGGTGGACTTCCATCTGGTCACCAAATGGAAGACCGCCGGCGACAGCCTGCTGGCGGCGCGGCGCCTGGCCCGACCCGACAGTGAACGCATCCTGATCTGCGGCGCCGGCACCGTCGGCCGGTCGCTTTGCGATGCCTTCGCCGAGGCTTTTCCGGATGCGAAGATTTCGGTCTGGAACCGGACGCTTGCAAAGGCCGAGGCCCTGGCCAAGCAGATCGGCACCGTCGATCTGGCCCCCGATCTCGAAGCCGGGGTGCGCGGCGCCGATATCATCGTCTCGGCAACCATGTCGTCGGAGCCCATGATCCGGGGCGAATGGCTGCGCCCGGGGCAGCACCTGAACCTGATCGGCGCCTATCGCCCCGACATGCGCGAAACCGATGACGAGGCGTTGCGGCGGGCGAAAATCTATGTCGACAGCCGCGACACCACCATCGGCCATATCGGCGAGATCCAGACCCCACTGGACGAGGGCGTGATCACCGAGGCCGATATCCTGGCCGATTTCTACCAGCTCGACGCCTTCGAGCAGGGCAAGGAAGACGAGATCACCCTGTTCAAGAACGGCGGTGGCGCGCATCTGGATCTGATGACCAGCCGCTATATCCTCGATCGCTGGGAAGCGGCGCGATAACCGCGCCTGTAGCTTAGCAGAACGTAGGGCGGGCCTCGGTCCGCCCTAGTTGCTTTTGCCTCAGGCCAGCGCGCGCAGCTCCAAGGGGCGCTCCTTCACCGGCAGATGCACCAGCGCGCTGAAGGCGCCGACGCCGACACCGATCCACCAGACAAAGGTGTAATCGCCGAAGACGTCATACATCCGCCCGCCCAGCCAGACGCCCAGGAAGCTGCCGAGCTGATGGCTGAAGAAGACGATGCCATAGAGCGTCCCCATGTATCTGAGCCCGTAGATATGGGCGATCAGACCCGAGGTCAGCGGCACGGTCGCCAGCCACATCGCCCCCATCGCCACCGAGAACAGCAGAACCGACCCCGGGGTGATCGGCGACAGGATGAAGGCGGCCGACACGATGGTCCGCCCCAGATAGATCGCCGACAGCAGGTATTTCTTGGAGTAATACTTGCCCGCCCAGCCGGCCAGCAGAGTGCCGCCCACATTGGCGGCGCCGATCAGCGAAATCGCCACCGCGCCAAGCGCCGAGGTCGAGGTGATGCCAAGCCCGTGCAGCAGCCCGCCCGGCGCGATCGGGCCGCACAGTTCGGTCACGAAGGCGGGGAAATGGGCGGTGATGAAGCCCAGCTGATAGCCACAGCTGAAGAAGCCCAGAAAGATCAGCGTATAGGAGGGATCGCGCAGCGCCTTCATCAGGATCGCCCCCATGCTCTCCTCTGCCCCGGCGCCATGCCCGGCGACGGGCGCGTGCAGGAAGGGCAAGGCCAGCACCAGCGCCACGATCGCCGCCGCGAAGACGACAAAGGTGGACTGCCAGCTCAGGAAGCTCAGCAACCATTCCGCCACCGGGGCGCCGACCATCTGGCCAAAGCTGCCCGCCGCCGTGGCGATCGCCAGAGCCATCGACCGCTTGTCGTCGGGCGCGGCACGCCCCACCACCGCCAGGATCACCCCGAAGCCGGTGCCGGCGATGCCGAAGCCGACCAGCCAGGCATAGAGCTGATGTTCGATCGGCGTGGTCGACCCGGCGGTCAGCACCATGCCGGCGGCATAGATCAGGGCACCCATGAAGATCGCCTTGCGGTCGCCGATCTTCTCGGCGATGGCGCCGAAGATCGGCTGGCCGATCCCCCAGGCCAGGTTCTGGATGGCGATGGCCAGCGAAAACTCGGACCGGGCCCAGCCGAATTCCTCGGCCACCGGGATTTGGAACACCCCGAAAGAGGCACGCACCGCGAAACTGACGGTGATGATGATACAACTGACCACCAGAACCGGGGTCAGACCGTCAAAGCGGCGGGTCATGAGATCTCCTCCTGCAAGAGTTCGGGCAGATTAGCCATCGCCGCATCGAGTTCAATCGAGGAAATGTGAGACGTGGCATCACCAGCGCTGATACCATCGCAGCGTCCATCCCCTTCACGACCGTCTCGGCGCTTTTCAATGCCGCAGCGCCGCGCTATGGCTCGGGCCATGTCCGATATCTTTGCCCTCTACCAGTCCCGCATCGCCGAAGGCTCGCTGCACCACGACAGCGCGCAGGAGGCCGTCCTGCCCGAATTCGAACGCATCCGCGCCGCGCTGGCGAAGCCGGTCAAGCGGGGGCTGTTCCGCAAGGCACCGCCGCCGCCCAAGGGGCTCTACCTCTGGGGGGGCGTCGGGCGCGGCAAGTCGATGCTGATGGATCTCTTCGTCGAATCACTCGGCGATGTGCCGGTGCGGCGGGTGCATTTCCATGCCTTCATGCAGGAAATCCACGCCGCCATGCACGAGGCGCGCAAGAAGGAAATCGCCGACGCGCTGGCGCCGGCGGCCCAGGCGGTGATCGACAGCGTCAAGGTGCTGGCCTTCGACGAGATGCAGATCACCGATATCACCGACGCCATGGTGGTCGGGCGCCTGTTCCAGATGCTGTTCGATGCCGGGGTGGTGATCGTCACCACCTCGAACCGGCTTCCGGATGATCTTTACAAGAACGGGCTGAACCGGCAGCTGTTCCTGCCCTTCATCGCCATCATCAAGGACAAGATGGTGGTGCACGAGCTGGTCAGCCCCAAGGATTACCGGCAGAACCGGCTGGCCGGATCGCCGGTCTATTTCACTCCGAACGGCACCGAAGCCCATGCCGCCATCCAGGCGATCTGGGACGATCTGGCCGGCGGCCCCGGCGCCGAGCTGGTGCTTGAGGTCAAGGGGCGCGAGGTCAAGCTGCCGGCCTATAGCAACGGCATCGCCCGGGCGCGGTTCTATGATCTCTGTGCCCATTACCTGGGCCCCGGCGACTATCTGGCCATCGCCCAGGCGGTGAAGCTGCTGATCCTCGAAGACATCCCGCTGCTGTCGCGGTCAAATTTCAACGAGGCGAAGCGATTCGTCACCCTGATCGACGCGCTTTACGAGGCGCATGTGAAGCTGATCTGCTCGGCCGCCGCCGAGCCCGAGATGCTCTATGTCGAGGGTGAGGGCGTCTTCGAATTCGAACGCACCGCCAGCCGGCTGCGCGAGATGCAGGACAAGGACTGGGGCCAGACGCTGGACTGAGCCCCGGCCTTTCCATCACCGCCCTGGCCGCGGTGATCGCGCCGGAGGCGCCCTGCGGGCGTGGCCTCTGGCGGGAACATTTCAGCAAAGAACAAGGCCCTAGCGCGATGAGCCTCTGGCGAAGAGCGGCAGAAGCCGCCTAGCCGTTTTCGCGCAGGATGTTGCCGGCGAGATAGAGCGAGCCACAGATCAGGATACGCGCCTGCGGTTCCGCCGCGACGATCCGTTCCACCGCATCGAGCACGCTCGGCGCGGTTCCGGCCTCCAGCCCCACGGCATTGGCGGCGGCGGCGGTCTCCTCGGCCGAAAGCGTGTTGGCCTCACCCGGGATGGACACCGCGGTCAGCGTTTGCGCCTGGCCCGCCAGCGGGCGCAGATAGCCCTTCACGTCCTTGGTGTTGAGCATGCCGCAGATCAGATGCGTCGGTCGTTTCGGCAGGTTTTGCAGATGCGCGCCGAGCACGATCCCGGCCGCCGGGTTATGGCCGCCGTCGAGCCAGAGCTCCGCCCCCGGCGCCGCCTCGACCAGCGGGCCGGTCTTCAGCCGCTGCAGCCGCGCCGGCCAATAGGCGCGGGTTACCGCAGCCTCGCAGGCCTCTTCCCCCAGCCCCAGATGGCGCAGCGCCGCCAGCGCCGCACCGGCGTTCTGCAGCTGATGCGCCCCGGGCAGGTTCGGCAGCGGCAGATCCAGCAGCCCCCGTTCGTCCTGATAGATCAGCCGGTCGCCTTCGCGCTGGACATGCCAGTGCTGGCCATGGGCGATCAGCGGCGCGCCGAGCCTGGCCGCCTGCGCCTCGATCACCTCCATCGCCTCCTCCTCCTGCGGGCCGACGACGCAGGGCACGCCACGCTTGAGGATCCCGGCCTTTTCAAAGGCGATCTTGGCGAGCGTATCGCCCAGAAAGGCCTCGTGGTCGATCGACACCGGGGTGATGATGGTCAGCGCCGGCTTGGCGATCACATTGGTAGCGTCAAGCCGCCCGCCCAGACCGACCTCGAGCAGGGTGTAATCGGCCGGCGTGCGGGCGAAGGCCAAGAGCGCCGCGCAGGTGGTGATTTCGAAATAGGTAATGCTGCCACCATCGTTGGCGGCATAGCATTCGTCCAGCACCGCGCTCAGCGCCGGCTCCGAGATCAGTTCTCCGGCGACGCGGATGCGTTCGTGGAACCGCGCCAGATGCGGCGAGGTATAGGCATGGGCCACCAGCCCCGCCCCCTCCAGCCCGGCGCGGATCATCGCCTGGGTCGAGCCCTTGCCGTTGGTGCCGGCGACATGGATCACCGGCGGCAGTCGATCCTGCGGATTGTCGAGCGCGGCCAGTAGCCGCCAGACGCGGTCGAGCGTCAGGTCGATGATCTTCGGATGCAGCGCCATCATCCGGTCAAGGATGACATCAGATGTCGCCCGGTCTTGGGCCCGGTTCTGGGATTGCATTGTCGTTGGCCTGAAGGCGCCTCAGAACGGCGCGCGGGTGATTGCGGAAAGCGCGTCGTTCACATCGAAGCTCAGCGCGTTGATGCCGGTGATGCCGAAGGCGCCCAGCCGGGCCGAGTGTTTCTCGGTATAGGCTGCGGCGGCCTCGGGGGTTTCGAAGACATAGATGCCGCCAGCGCGGCCGGTGGCCTGGTTCTCGGTCCAGATCTTCCAGACCAGCCCGTCTTCGCCGGCGATGTCCTGGGCCAGATCACCCATGGCGGCCGTCATATCGGCGCCCCAGGGGCCGGCATAGGGAAAGTCGAATTGCACAAGGGTGTAGGCCATTCTCACGTCTCCTGTTGGCGCCGGGCGCGGGACGCCCCGGCAGATCGGGTCGCTTCGCGGGCGTTATTTGGACTTCGCGGCCTTGGCGGGTTTGTCGGCCTTTGCGCCGGCCTTCCCGGATTTCTCCGCCGCGGCCTTGGCACCGGCCGGCGCCTTGTCCTCTTCGGTGGGGGCGGGCAGATCGCCGCGGATCACCGGCGGCAGACCCAGCAGCATCCGGGTGATCGAGATCAGCTCCTCGCGCAGCTCGGTGCGCGGGGTGACCCGGTCGAGCATACCGTGATCAAGCAGGTATTCGGCGCGCTGGAACCCTTCGGGCAGCTTTTCACGGATGGTCTGTTCGATCACCCGCGGGCCGGCAAAACAGATCAGCGCATTCGGCTCGGCGATCTGGACATCGCCCAGCATGGCGTAAGAGGCGGTCACCCCGCCGGTGGTCGGATGGGTCAGCACCACGATATAGGGCAGCCCGGCTTCCTTCAGCATCTGTACCGCCACGGTGGTGCGCGGCATCTGCATCAGGCTGAGGATACCTTCCTGCATCCGTGCCCCACCGGCGGCGGAAAACAGGATCAGCGGGCATTTCAATTTTACTGCCGTCTCGGCGGCGGCGATGATCGCATTGCCGACATACATCCCCATCGAACCGGCCATGAAGGCGAAATCCTGCCCGGCCGCGATGATCGGGGTGCGGCCGATCTCGCCCTTGGCGACCAGCATCGCCTCCTTCTCGCCAGTGGCGCGTTGCGCCGCCTTCATGCGGTCGGGATATTTCTTCTGGTCGCGGAATTGCAGCGGGTCGGCAACCGGTTCGGGCACTGCGATCTCGGTGAAGATGCCGCCGTCGAACAGCGCCTTGAACCGGGCCCGCGGGCTGATCGCCATGTGGTGACCGCAATTGGTGCAGACATTCAGGTTGTCCGAGAGTTCGCGGTGGAACAGCATGGTTCCGCATTCATCGCACTTCTGCCAGAGATTTTCCGGCATCTCCCGGCGCGAGAAGATCGAATTGATCCGGGGGCGGACGTAATTGGTGATCCAGTTCATGTCGGGCCTCTCTCGCAGGGAAGTATGCGCATCAGCAACCGCAAATGCGGTTTCGCGGCCTGAGATAAGCCCGCCGAGCGGCAAATGCAATCAACGCCTGATCGCGAGCCGCGCCACCAGCCATGAGATAAAGAGCATCGCGAAGTCCACCGCCAGCCAACCGCGGGCCAGATCGGTGCCGCTCATCGAGAAGGGCAGCAGGTAAAGCGCCAGCCCGTTCAGCGCCTCGGGCGAGGCGGTAAACAGCAGCGCGGTGATGTTGTTGAAGAAATGCACCGCGATCGCCGGACCGAGAGAGCCCGCCCGCGCCGTCAGATCCGCCATCAGCAGACCAAACACCGCCGCCCAAAGCACGATCAGCCCGGCATTCGCCCCGGCTTCGGTCGGTGTGTAGTGACCCAGGGCGAAAAGCGCCGAGGGGATCACCATCCAGATCAGCGGGCTAGAGAACCGTGCCGCCAGGCTCTGCTGCAGATAGCCGCGGAACAAAACCTCTTCGGCGCTGGTCTGGATCAGGATGGCCAACAGCGACAGGGGCAGCAGCAGCAGCCAATGGCCAAGGGACAGATTGGGAATCAGCGGCGCGCCGACGTCATAGGGTGGCAGCAGCAGCATCGCCAATCCCAGGATCAGCAACAGCCGCAGCACCTGCCAGAACTGCCGCACGACCAGGCCGAGCGGCCCCAGCACGGCGAGCGGCGGGCGTTGCTGCAACAGGCTGACGGTTGCCATCGTCGCCAGTGTCATGAAGCCGAAGCTCGCCAGCAACAGCAGGGTCGGCCCGGGCCGGTGGCCCGAGAACAGATCGGCATACCAGGCCGCCGGGGCCAGCGCGCGCACCAGGCTGTGCAGAACCGTGTTCAGCCCGAAGATGATCATGGTGATCAGCACCACGCCCAGCAACAGCCGCCAGAGTTCGGACCGGGGGCGGACCGGGGCGACCAGCCGGTCATGCGCGGCATAGGCCGGCGGCGAGAATCGTTCAGTCATCGAAATACTCGTTCATCTTCGCCGGCGACAATGGCCCAGCCGGCGGGCCGGCATAGTCGGCCAGGTTGAGCTTGGCCCGTTGCAACAATTCGGTGGCCCCGGTCAGATGCGCCGCCACCGCCTCGAGCAGCGCCAAGGCCACCGAGGCGTCGTTTTCGATCACCGCGCGGAATTCCTCGGCCCCGATGCGCAGGAACTTGGTCGGCTCCACCGCCACCAGATCGAGAAACCGCTTGTCCTGGGTGATCACGGCGAGATCGCCGATCAACCGCCCCGGCCGCACCGAGGAAACCGGCGCCACCCGGTCGCGATCGGCGCCGGGCCAACGCAGTTCGGCCAGCCCTTCCAAGCAGAGATAGACCGCATCCGCCTTCTGATTGTGGGAAAACACCACCTGCCCGGCGGCGGCGTCGTACCATTGCGCGGAAAAGGCCAGCAGACGCCGGTTGCGCAGGTTGAGCCGCGCCAGCAGATCATTGGTCGACAGGATGGCCATCTTGCGGCTCAGATCGTCGCCGGCCCCCTCTCCCGCCGCGACGACCGCCCGGGCAGCACCGTCGATCCGACCGTTGCGAATCTCGACGAACAGATCATAGGCCGAGGGGTTTTCGAACCTCGTCTCCATGAACAGTATGGTCGAACCGGGCAGCAATTCGCGCAGATGCTGGCGGGTGCGCAACCGGCTGGCGGAATTGTGGCTGGCCAGGACATTATCCATGATCAGGATATCGGGCCGCTTGATGCCGGCGCGGGTGAAGGCGGTACGCTCCTGAAACACCGGCGCCAGATTGGTGCCGCCCAGACCGGCCTGAAGATCATAGATGATGGCAGAGATCTTGTGGCGCAGATTATGTTCGCTCAGGACCTCGGCGACAACATCCTCGATCTCGTCGCGGCGGGCACCGGCCATCAGCGACATCCGGCCATAGATCGCGTTCTCGGTCACCGTGAGCCGCGGCAGATAACGATCCGGAGCCACCGGAGTGAAGCGGTCGCTAAGCTTCTCACGCAGTTCCGCGCCTCGGGCCCGGCGGATCGCCAACAGCTTTTCCTTGTACTCCTCGGGGAAATCCGGGCCGATCTGTTCCGCTGTCAGCATGAAGGGCACGATCAGCAGCATGGCGCGATCCTGCTGCGACAGCCGCTTGCCCCGCCGCGAATTGCGCCGCGCCGCGATGTCCGACACCCGGTGATAAAGCTCTTCGTCCAGGCCCAGACGGCGGAACAGCGGGTGATGGGTGCCATCGCGCCCGAAGGTCCGGTTCAGCGTGTCGATCACCCCGATCGAGATCGCGATGGCCGCTTCGGTCAGCCCCTCGTCATCCAGCATCTGCAGGAAGCGGGCGTCATGGGCCAGCGCCTCGGGGGTGACGTCATGGACCGGCGCGGCAAACAGCAGGTTGCCGGCCAGCGGCATCGCCGGATTGAACTGATCGGGGTCAAATCGGAACACTGCCTCGTCCAGCCCCTTTTCCCGCAGCCGCGCCGCGATCTCGGGGCGCAGCGCCACGATCTCATGGGCAAGCGTCGGGTGCTGCATCGGATCGAAACTGGATCGCAGCGTGCGGCGGAACATCGATTCGTCGACCCCCATCGCCTCGACCAGCTTGAACCACCAGTCGCGCACCTCGGCCCCGTCGGACAGCCCGGCGATCTCGGGATCGACCCAATCGGCATCCAGCGGATCAGTGCTGTTGCCAGCCCGCCCCGCCTCGACCATCGCGCGGGACAGGCCGGCATGTGGCGGCAGATGCGGCCGCGTCCTGAGCGGCATCAGCAGATTGTCGCCCAGGGTGCCGTCGAACAGATAGGGATGTGAATTGGCATAGCCGATCCGCGCCGCGATCACCGCCTGATGCAGCGTATTGAGCGGGTGACCGGCGATGACGACCTCCCCGCTCGACGGCAGGGTCTCGCGCAGCAAGAGCTCGGCCAGGGCGGTCCGCTCGGTCGGCTTGGCACATTGAATCGCCACCCGCGATTTCGGCGGGATGGTCAGGCTGATATTCTCCAGCACGATATTGCCGTCCGGGTCTCGAACCGTGACATCGCGCAGTTCGATAGTGCCGTAGAGATGCGGGATCGAGGAGGGCTCGCCCTCGAACAGATCCTCCGGGATCATGTTCTTCGGCGCGAAGCGTTCGGTCACCACCTCCCAGCGCAGCGACATGTCCTGCACCGAATTGTAGTAGTCCAGCAGTTCCTTCCACGGGCTGGACAGATCCTTGTAGGCCGACAGGGCCGCCACCAGCGCCCCCACGGTGATCTGCCCCTGGATCGCCAGATAACCGCCGGCGGAATAATACATGAAGGGCGTCAGATGGCCGATCATGTTGTTGAGGAACTTCATGAAGTACTTTTTCTGATAGATCCGGAACCGGATCTCGAACAGCTTGCCCAACCGTTCGGTGAACAGCGCCAGCCGATAGCGCCAGCCACCGTTGACACGCAGGTCGGTGATGCCGGCGGCGGTTTCGCCGATCTCGGTCGACAGCTTGCGCACCTGCACGATGCGTTCCTTGTTCATCAGGTTGATCTGCCGCTGCAGCATCGGGATCAGCCAGGCCTGCAGGGGGATCAGCGCGACCGAGGCAATGCCGAACCAGAAGCTCTGCATGAACAGGAAGAAGATGATCGTCATCATCTGACCGAACTGGAACACGGGTTGGGCCATGGCGTCCCCCATCAGCCCCCCCATCGGCTCAGCCTCCGAGGTGATCATCGACACCAGCTCGCCCTGGCTGGTGGTGCGGAAATAGGGCTTGGGAAAACGCAGCATCCGGCTGATCAACTGATACCGCAGCCGTCGCAGCATCCGTTCGGCCAGAACGCCCTTCAGAGTGTTGATGTGCATCTTCATCAACCCGCCGACCAGCACCGCAGCGAAGAAGGCGAAACACAGCAGCAGCAGATATTCCACCTGGCTGAACGAAAAGCCGTAGAGATCAATTTGCTCGGCTTGCGCACCAATGGCGTCGTTGATGATCTTCTTCGGGATCTCCAGCGAGAGATAGAGGAAGGGAAACGACACCAGCGTCAGCACCAGAAGCCAAAGCTGCTGGCGTTTGGAGTACTTCCAGATAAATGAAAACAGGTTGGGTTCCATCACCCGGCCCTTGTGCCCGATGTGCCCCAGGGGCACCAGTACGTCGCTCACGCTGCGGGCAGCCCCGGGCACCGCGCGTCGTGTGACGGTACGCATTGGCGCCCAAGATGACAAGGCTCCGCGGAAACCGGGCGGTTCGGTTCGGACTTGTCCCACGCGGATGGCGAGGCTATCCCCATTGCGTCCCTTTCCTGAAAGGAATGCAATGCGCCACCGCCCGTTCGACAGGTCGATCGCCTCCGGCCGCCGGTTCCCCCCGCGGTCCGATCCTCTCGCCTGCGGGCGCCGCCGCGGTGACCAGGGTACATGAGCCGGACGCGGTACAAGGCCACGCTGACGGCCCTGGTGCTGGGGGTCCTGGTCGGCTGCACCGATGGGCTGCCCCCGACCGGCGGCTCGACCGAGCTGTCCAGCGCCACCCTCGCACAGGGGCCGCAAGGCAAGGTTCAGGCGACCGCACCGCCGGGCTATTGCATTGATCGCAAATCGCTCAGGAACACCCCCCGCGGCGGCTTTGCCCTGATGGCGCGCTGTGACACGCTCGGGGTGCATGGGCTCTTCTCGAACCGCAGGCTGGCGCTGATCACCGTGACCACGGCGCCGATGGGCGCGGACGACACCCCGCCGACGCTGGCCGATCTGCGCCAGTCGGTCGCCCCCTCCAAGGTGATCGAGACCCGGCGCGATGGGAACCTGTCGCTTGTCCGGTTGGCCGAGGATCCCGGCGCCGCCTCGGCACTGGCCGGAGAACATTGGCGCGGTGCCTTTGCGCTGAACGGCCAACTGGTGGCGCTGGCGATCTATGTTCCCAGCACCGCCCCGCCGCTGGGACATGAAGCCGCCGATCTTCTGGCCTCCGTCGCCAACCGCACCCGCGCTGCCAGCCCCTCAGCCGCGGCGCCAGCCTCGCCGACGAAACCCCGCCCCGCGCCGCTGCGACCAAGGAGCCGCGCGCCGGTCGAGAAGACCGCCGCCCCGGCCGCGGCCAAGCGCCGGAAGCAACCTCCGGGCTAAAAATTATTTCGGTGTCAGAGACAATTGCCGGTTTATTTCGATCCGTGCCTTTCGATAAACTAGCACCAATGACGAGTAGGCCCGACATATACCGGGCAAGGGAACCGGACATGGGCAGACTGCTGGATCGGATGGGTTTTGCGCGCCTCCTGCGCCGCTGGCGACATGCCGCGCGCGACGCTCAGGATATGCCGCTGCCCCAGCTCCGGCTTGAGCGCAACCGCGCGCGCGAATTGCGCACGCATCTGGACCGGCTGATCCATGTTGCCGACGGCCGGCTGGCGCTGCCACATATCGGCACCTCCTATTTCCCCCGCCCGCATGGCACCGACTGGGCCTGGCGGCCCGAACTCTGGCGCGGCCCGCTGCCGGTGCCGGGGCTGAGTTCGGTCAAAAGCCAGTCGATGCTGGGCAGCGAGGTGACGCTGTTTCACGATTGCAGCTATTCCGAACTGACCCTGCGCCAATTGCGCAACACGCGGGAGGCGGATCTCGCGGCCTATGGGCTCCGGCTCGATGTGTTCAGCTTCGACGGGTCCTTCCTGTCGCTGGTGATGGACCTGCCGACCGAGGCCACCCTCGGGCTGACGCGCGATCACATC
Organism: Pseudodonghicola sp.; assembly: GCF_048268305.1. NCBI lineage: Bacteria > Pseudomonadati > Pseudomonadota > Alphaproteobacteria > Rhodobacterales > Paracoccaceae > Pseudodonghicola > Pseudodonghicola sp. The sequence goes on along the minus strand of NZ_JBLWVT010000003.1, from coordinate 133,945 downwards.
CTGCGGGTCGGCGCCATCATCGAAGCCGAGAAACCGCTGGAGATCTTCGCCCGGCTGAACATCAAGCACGGGCCCAATACCGAACAGATCGTGCGGGAATTGCCGCTGAACGAGGAGGAGGTGAAGGTGGAATTCGACCTTGCCTATTCCCGGCTGAACGAAAAACGGATCGAAAAAATCTGGCTCGACCTGATCTTCGAGGCCCCCGAGATGAACCAAGTGGTGATCCGCGATCTGACATTCTCCCGGCGCCGCCGGGCCGCGATTTAGGAGCGCGAGCGATGAGCGATCTGACCCTGACCAAGATCAGCATGCGCAACCGCCGCTGGGAAGGCCGGCTGACCGGCGCCAAGGCCAGCGGTGCCCGCCCCGACGTGCGGGTCACCTATCTGGACCGCCCGGTCGACGGGATCGAGCTGCGTGAGAGCGAGGCGCCCGGAAGCTGGGATCTGATCGTGCCGGTCCCCGAGGAGGCGGTGGCCGATGGCGTCCATACCGTGCTGATCCGTGACGGCGCCACCGACGTGAAACTGGGCGACTTCACCCTGATCGCCGGCGAGATCGCCACCGACGATCTGCGCGCCGAGGTGGAGCTGCTGCGCGCCGAGCTTGATATGCTCAAACGCGCCTTCCGCCGCCATTGTCTTGAAACGATGTGATCAGTCCCGCGGAATGGCGATGAAATCGCTGATCGCCGCCGCCACCTCTGGCACCAGCGGCAGGCTGGGATCGGTATAGGTGGCGAACGGCTGGTCCGGCTGATCGGTCTTCAGCATGTGCGTCATCTGCGGCAGATCGAGCCGGTTGGCCTGCGGCATCGCCTGCGCCAGCGCATCGGCATCGACCGCGCCCACCTGCAGGTCGCGCCCGCCCTGCACGATCAGCACCGGCAATTGCACCCTCTGGGCCAGCTTGGCCGGATCATAGGCGAAAAGCTGGATCATGTAGCTTTGCAGCCCGGCCCGGAACAGCGGCCTGAGCGGCGGGCTGAGCGTTTCGGGGTCGATCATCGCCCCCTGCTCCAGCACGCCGATGGCGCTGTCCAGCTCGACCTCGAAGGGCGCATTGGCGGGGTTGGCGCGTATCTGTTCGCGCATCAGGACGCCGATCGGCCGCCCCGGTGTCGCCAATAGGATCAGCCCGCAGACCGGGGTCACCGCCTCGGCCGCATCATCCGCGGCGGCGGCCACCAGGGCCACCAGCCCGCCTTCGCTGTGGCCGGCAAGCCAGGAACAGGACTGGCCGCTGCGTGCGGCCAGGGCCCCGGCCCATTTGCCGGCATCCTCGGCATAGCCGGCGATGGTCGCCGAGTCGGCATCCGGCAGCGCGGCGGCGCTGTCAAACATGCCACGCTTGTCAATGCGCACGGTGCTGATGCCCTGCGCCCCCAGCGCCTCGGCCAGCAGCCGGTAACTGTCGGAGCGCACCCCCTGCGGGCTGTTGCCATCGCGATCAACCGGTCCCGATCCCGGGATGATCACCACCGCGGCCCGCGGATTGTCGGGCAGCAACGCCTCCCCGCGCAACGGGCCCGCGGGGCCCGGCACGGCGATCACCTCCGCCACCGCTGCGGTGGCGAAGAGACAGGCGGCGCAGGACGAAACCAGCGCCGCGCGGATCAGTCGCGCCGCCCGCAGATCACTGACCCGTGTTTTCGGTCGAGATCACCGACAGCCCCTTGAGGATGTCGATCGCATAGGCGAGCTGGTAATCCTCGTCGCGCAGCCGTGCGGCGGCCTCGGCCTTGGCGCGATCGGCTTCGATCTGGCGGATCTCATCCTCGGTCAGGCTGTCGTTGGTCAGCCGGCCACGCAGATCGGCCTCGGACCGGGCGCGGGGCCGGGTCGGATCCTCGGTCGCGGGTTCGGCGGCGCGGCGGGGCTGTTCGACCACGATATCGGGCGACACGCCCAGGGCCTGAATCGACCGCCCCGAGGGGGTGTAATAGCGCGCCGTGGTCAGCCGCATGGCCCCGTCGCCCCTCAGCGGCATCACGGTCTGCACCGACCCCTTGCCGAAGCTCTTGGTGCCCACCACGATGGCGCGGTGATGATCCTGCAGCGCGCCGGCGACGATTTCCGAAGCCGAGGCAGAGCCGCCGTTGATCAGCACCACGATCGGCTTGCCCTCGGCCAGATCGCCGGGCGTGGCATTGAACCGTTCGCCATCCGCAGGGTTGCGACCGCGGGTCGAGACGATCTCACCGCTGTCGAGGAAGGAATCCGACACCTTGATCGCCTGGTTCAACAGCCCGCCGGGGTTGTTGCGCAGGTCGAGCACGATGCCGTTGATCTTGTCGATGCCACCGGCGGCCTTGATCTGCTCGGCCAGCCCGGATTCCAGGTTCGGCGTGGTCTGATCGTTGAAGGTGGTCACGCGCAGAACCACCGAACTGCCCTCGGTCCGGGCGCGCACGGCGGTCAGCTTGATGGTATCGCGGGTGATGGTGACATCGAAGGGTTCTTCCTCGCCCTCGCGGACCACGGTGATGACGATTTCCGAGCCGACCGGCCCGCGCATCATCTCGACCGCCTGGTCCAGCGTCAGCCCCAGCACGCTTTCACCGTTCACATGGGTGATGAAATCGCCAGCCTCGATGCCGGCCTGGGCCGCCGGGGTGCCATCCATCGGCGAGACCACCTTGACGTAGCCGTCTTGCTGGGTGACCTCGATGCCCAAACCGCCGAATTCGCCGCGGGTCTGCACCCGCATCGCGGCGGCATCATCTGGCGATAGATAGCTCGAATGCGGATCGAGCGAGGTCAGCATGCCGTTGATCGCCGCCTCGATCAGCTTGGTATCATCCACCGGCTCGACATATTGCGAGCGGATGCGTTCGAAAATGTCACCGAACAGATCGAGCTGTTCGTAGACGTTCGAGCTGCGCGCGCTTTCCTCGGCCAGCAGCGGCCCGGCCACCTGCGTGGTCGCGACGATGCCGGCCACCGTGCCGCCCAGCGCGGCCATCACGAACTTTCTCATATGCAGTCATCCATCCTTGTCGGTCCGGAACCATGTTTCAGGATCCACCGGGCTACCGCCCTCTCTGACCTCTATATAGAGCGTTTCCGAACGCTCAGCGCCAGAGCCATCACCGCTTAGTGACAAAATCCCCCCGATTTCGGGGACCGCGCCGCCCATCAGCCCGACAGGGGTTCCCGCCGGGATCACCTGCCCCGCCTCGCCATAGACCTCGGCCAGGCCGGAAAGGATGATCAGCATATCGGGCTGAGGCTCCAGAATCACCACATTGCCGAGGTCGAGCAAGGGGCCGCGATAGCGAATCGTCGCCGCCGCCGGGCTGGTCACCAGCGCGCGCGGGCGGGTGCCGACCACGATGCCCGGCCGCTTGATGCCGGCGGCGTCGGGAGTTCCGGCCTTATGCAGGATCACCCCCAGCACCGGCATCGGCAGATCGCCCTTCTGATCCGAGATATCGCTGTCGCTTTCGGCAATCGGCTTGTCCGACATCTCTGACAGCCCGCTGGCGAAACCGTCGAGCGTTTCGGTCGAGGAGATCAGGATCGCGGTGCGGATCGGATCGGCGGTGAAGCGGCGCGGCAGATCGGTGCGATCGGCGATCGCCTGGCTCAGCTCGGCCCGGGCCTGCTGCACCCCGGACAACCCCTGCTCCAGGGTCTTAGCGGCGCTTTGCTGCAGCACGCGCAGGGTCTGCACCTCTTCCAGATCCTGGCGCAGGATCTGCGCCTGGGTGTTTAGCTCGGGCGTTACCTCGGCCAGGATCATGGCCGAGCGGGCGCTGCCCACGGGGCCCTGCGGATGCAGCATCAGCACCGGCGGCGGCGATGTTTCGATGGTCAGCAGCACGCCCATGAGCTGGGCGATATCGCCCTCGCGCGCCTGCAGTCGCCGGCTCAGCTGCGCCTCGCGGATGGCGGCGCGGCGCAGCCCGTCGCGCATCGCCTCAAGCCCCGCCTCATAGGCGCGCACCGTATCGGTCAGCGCCTTGACCCGGTCGCGGGCGTCAACCGCCCCTTGCAGCGCCAGCGCCGCCTTCTGCAACTGCTCCGAGGCCGCGCGCGCCGCGGCGGCCGGATCCTCCGCCCCCCCGGCCACGGCCACGCCGGCCCAGAGGGCAGCGGCGAAGGCAGTGGCGCTGAGGCGGCGGAGCAATCTCATTCCAGCAGGCTTTTCCCAGTCATCTCTGCGGGTTGCGGCAGGCCCATCAGCTCAAGCAGGGTGGGCGCCAGATCCGCCAGCCGGCCGTTATGCAGCTTGGCCCCCACCGGCCCACCGACCAGGGCCACCGGCACCAGGTTCAGCGTATGGGCGGTATGCGGCCCCTTGGTCTCGGGATCCCACATCTGTTCGCAATTGCCGTGGTCGGCCGTCACGATCATCGCGCCGCCGGCCTTTTCCAATGCCGCAATCGCCCGCCCCAGGCCGGTGTCGACCGCCTCGCAGGCCTTGATCGCCGCCTGCAGATCGCCGGTGTGACCGACCATATCCGGGTTGGCATAGTTCACCACGATCAGATCATAGCCCTCCCCGATCGCCTCGACCAGCTTGTCGGTCACCTCGACCGAAGACATCTCGGGCTTGAGATCATAGGTCGCCACATCGGGCGATTTCGGCATGAAGCGATCCTCGCCCTCTTCGGGTGCCTCGGTGCCACCGTTCAGGAAGAAGGTGACATGCGGATATTTCTCGGTCTCGGCCAGGCGGAACTGGCGCAACCCCTGCTGCGCCACCCAAGAACCCAGCGTGTTGACGATGTCGCGCTTGGGGAAAACCGTATCGAAATAGGCATTATGCTGCAGCGAATATTCGACCATGCCCAGCAGCGCCGCCCACTTCGGCCGCACGCCGGTGTCGAATTCGGCAAAGCCCGGCTCGCCGATGGCGCGCAGGATCTCGCGGGCGCGGTCGGCGCGGAAGTTCAGGCAGAAGAAGCCGTCGCCATCCTTGGCCCCCTGGTAATCGCCCACCACCGTGGCGCCGATGAATTCATCGGTCTCGCCATGTTCATAGGCCTGGTCAATCGCCGTATGGGCCGAGGCGGCATGCCGCCCCTCGCCCTTGACCATGGCGTTATAGGCCTCGGAGACCCGGCCCCAGCGATTATCGCGGTCCATCGCATAATACCGCCCGATCACCGTGACGATACGGGCCCCCTCGGGCAGATGCTCCTCAAGCTCACGCATGTACTCAAAGGCCGATTTCGGCGCCACGTCGCGGCCATCGGTCACCGCATGCAGCGCCACCGGCACGCCATTGGCGGCAATGGTGCGAGCGGCGGCGGCGATATGGTTCAGGTGCCCGTGCACCCCACCATCCGACACCAGCCCCATCAGATGCGCGGTGCCCCCGGTGGCCTTCAGCTTGGCGATGAAGGCCAGAAGCGCGTCGTTCTCGAAGAACGAGCCATCCTCGATCGACAGGTCGATCTGCCCCAGGTCCATCGCCACCACCCGGCCGGCGCCGATATTGGTGTGGCCCACTTCCGAATTGCCCATCTGACCGGTCGGCAGGCCCACATCGGGGCCATAGGTGATCAGCGTCGCATGCGGCCCCTTCGACATGATCGCGTCGAAATTGGGCGTCCGGGCCTGGGCCGGCGCATTGTTTTCGACCTCGTCAGAAAGACCCCAGCCATCCAGAATACACAGCACAACGGGTTTGGGGGCGGTCATGGGGAAACTCCGTTACAATTGGTTCCCCGCCTTCTACCGCCAGAGCGGGCCGGGGTGAACCGGATTTCGCATCGCCCAGCCCGGCAGGTCCGGCACGATATTGCCGCCACAGACCAGCGCCGCCCCCGGTGCGCCCGGCGCCGCCACTGGCGTTCGGGTCGCGAAACGGCTAATCCTTGGGCGTTTTTCCATATTGGACAAGTTTATGAGCGAAGACCGCATCAGCGTATTCCGCGACGCCAACAGCGACCGGACCACCACCCAGCAGATCCCCGATACCGCGCAAAGCCGGTCGCCGTCCTACCGCCTGGCCTTTGCCGATGACGACTTTCTGCTTCGCGACGAACTGCGCCCGGTGCGGCTGCAGCTCGAACTGCTGAAGCCCGAACTGCTGCTGACCGAACGCCAGATCGAAAGCACCATCGTGCTGTTCGGCGGCGCCCGGATTCCGGAACCGGCGCAAAAGCACACCGCCCGGACCAAGACCCTGGCCGAGCTGTCGGCGTTCTATGACGAGGCGCGCGAATTCGCCCGGCTGATGACCCTGAAATCCATCGCCACGAAGAACCGCGAATTCGTGGTGACCACCGGCGGCGGCCCCGGCGTGATGGAGGCCGGCAATCGCGGTGCCGCCGACGCCGGCGGCATCTCTGTCGGGCTCGGCATCGTGTTGCCGCACGAACAGGCGCCCAATCAGTACGTTACGCCCGAGCTGACCTTCAATTTCCACTATTTCGCGATCCGCAAGATGCACTTCCTGATGCGGGCGCGGGCGATCTGCATCTTCCCCGGCGGCTTCGGCACCCTGGATGAGATGTTCGAATCTCTGACCCTGATCCAGACCGGCCGGATGGAGCGCGTGCCCTTCCTGCTGTTCGGCCGCGCCTTCTGGGAAAAGGTCATCAACTGGGAGGCGCTGGCCGACGCCGGCACCATTTCGCCCCAGGATCTAAGCCTTTTCCGCTTTGTCGACACTGCGGCCGAAGCCGCCGAACTGATCGAGAGCTGGGAACCGGCGCCGGCGCGCAGCGAAATCCCCGGGCGGAGCTGAGCCCCAAGCCTCTGCCCCGGATCGGCCGACGTGGCCTCAGTGAAGCTGCGTCGGCAGAAAGCCCAGCTCGGTGTTCTGCGGCAGCTTGGTCACCATCTGGCGCCCCGCCACATCGGTGATCGCATAGCCATAGCCCATCAGCCGGAATTTCCATTCCCGCGGGCTCAAAGCCTTTTCGCGTTCCCGCATCAAAAGCTCCAGAACCGGGGCCTCGACCGGGGTCATGCGGCAAATAACCTGTGCCATAATCGTTTCCTCTACGCTTGCTACTGTTTGCAGTATGGAAACTGATTGTTGATGGCGGCTTAATTGCACCGAGAATGGGGAATTTTGGGGGCAGCCTTCGGGATCGTCCCCGAAGGCACGGCAATACCAGGGCCTACTTGGCGATCCCGGCCTCAGCCTCGATCTGCTTTCGCGACTTGCGGGCGCGTTCGGTCGCCGATTTGAGCTGACCGCAGGCGGCCATGATGTCCTCGCCCCGCGGCGTGCGAATCGGGCTGGCATAGCCAGCCTTGTAGATGATGTCGGCAAAGGCCCGGATGCGATTGTTCGATGACCGCTTGTAAGGCGCGCCCGGCCATTCGTTGAAGGGGATCAGGTTGATCTTGGCCGGAATCCCGTGATCCTTGATCAGCTTGATCAGCCGATGCGCGTCCTCGTCAGTATCGTTCACCCCGTTCAGCATCACGTATTCGAAGGTGATCCGTTCCGAATTGGACACCTTGGGATAGGTCGCCAGCGCGTTCAAAAGTTCGTCGATCTTCCAGCGCTTGTTGATCGGGACCAGAACGTCGCGGGTCTCGTCGGTCGTGGCGTGGAAGGAAATGGCAAGCTGACAGCCGATTTCCTCTGCCGTGCGGGCGATCTCGGGGACGACGCCGGATGTCGACAGGGTGATGCGCCGGCGGGACAGCTGAATGCCCTCCGGATCCATCGCGATCTTCATCGCGTCGCGCACGTTGTCGAAGTTATAGAGCGGCTCGCCCATCCCCATCAGCACGATATTGGAGAGCAGCCGCGTTTCATCCTTGGGCGCGCCGGGCACCGGCCATTCGCCCAGATCGTCGCGCGCCATCATCACCTGGCCGATGATCTCGCCGGCGGTCAGGTTGCGCACCAGCTTTTGCGTGCCGGTATGGCAGAAGGAACAGGTCAGCGTGCAGCCCACCTGAGACGAGACGCAGAGGGTGCCGCGATCCTCTTCCGGGATATAGACCACCTCGACCTCGTGCCCGCCGGCGATGCGCACCAGATATTTGCGGGTACCGTCCTGGCTGACCTGGCGGCTGACGACCTCGGGGATCTCGATGGTGAAATTTTCCGCCAGCAGGGCGCGGTAGGGCTTGGCCAGATTGGTCATCTGCGCGAAATCGCGCACGCCCCATTGATAAATCCATTGCCAGATCTGGCCGACCCGCATCTTCGCCTGCTTCTCCGGCGTGCCGGCCTCGATCAGGGCGACACGCATCTGATCGCGGGTCATCCCCACCAGATTGGTCAGACCGGCCTCCGGCAGCTTGCGGGGGATGGTCATCACGTCCTGGGTGATCGGCGCGCTTGCGGATGGGGAAACAGAGGACATGGACACGGCTTTCGCGGTTACGGGAACGGATTTTCCGGGCAGATCGCCCCTATATAGGGTTTTACGCCAGAATCAAAAAGATTTCGCCCGCGCAATTGCACGAGCGCCCCATGTCGCCGATCCGCCCGCAGGGCTTACTTGCAGCGCCCCTGAGCATCCTCGAGCGCAGCGGTGAACCCCTGCAACGAGAAGGTATCCTTGGTCTGCGTGCCACGTCCCGACCGCGCCGTCAGCACCGCATTGGCGCCGCGCTTCATCGCCGCGATGATCTTGGCATCATCCGCCTCGCTCGCCGGCCAGGCCCATTCGCCTTCGGTGAACAGTTCGAACTGCTCATCGCCAACGGTCAGGTTCACGGTCGATCCCTGAGCAAAGGGATAGCCGCCGGTGAAGGTCACCTGCCCCGTCACACCCGCCGCGGGGCGGAAGAACACGAACAGCAGAATATCACCACGCCGCGCCGCAACCACGCGGCCATCCCGCGTGTTGACCGTTTCCTTGGGCGCCGAAACGCTCCAGCATTCTTTCGGGTCTTTCTCGACGAAAACACTCCAATCGGTCTTGGCGGCGACCCGATTGGTGCTTTGATCCTGCGCGGCGGCGGGCAGTGTTCCAGCGAATGTGGCCATTGTGGCCAAGAACAGACCCGCGATGATACGGGCGTGTTTCGATCCCATTTGTCCAGCCTCCAGACTGTCCTTTTACCTCAATTGCTCTGGCGCGCCCGCGGCCTTTTGAACCGTCTATCCCACGCGCAGCCATTGCTTGCCGACTTAGGCACAGTAACGTAACTTGCGCCACGTGCGAAAGGGCGATTGGCAGAAATTCGCCGTATTCCCAAGCAAAAAGTTACATTTTGGCGGAGCGTCACATGATCAACCCAGTTCCCATGGCAGAAATCTGGCGCGCCGATCTGCTCGAAAGCCTGCACCTGGGGCATGCGGTGATCTGCGATGACAGCGGCCAGATCGTGCAGGCCTGGGGCGATCCCGAGGCGCTGATCTATCCCCGCAGTTCCTGCAAGATGATCCAGGCCCTGCCGCTGGTGACCTCTGGCGCCGCCGCGGCCTATGGGCTGAGTTCCGAGCGGCTTGCGCTTGCCTGCGCCTCGCACAACGGGGCCGAGATCCACACCAGCCGGGTCCGCGCCTGGCTCAGGGATCTGGAGCTGGGCGACGATGACTTCCGCTGCGGCCCGCAGATGCCCGACGACCAGGAGGCGCGCTATGCGCTGATTCGCGGCTATGACGCGCCCTGCCAGTATCACAACAACTGTTCCGGCAAGCATTGCGGGTTCCTGACCCTGTCGCAGCATCTGCGCGCCGGCCCGGAGTATGTCGAGATCGACCACCCGGTGCAGCGCGCCGTGCGCGAGGCTTTCGAAGAGGTGACCGGCGCCACCAGCCCCGGCTATGGGATTGACGGCTGTTCCGCCCCGAATTTCCAGACCACGCTTGTGGGGCTGGCCCGCGCCATGGCCTGGTTCGCCTCGGCCCAGGACCGCAACGACACCCAAAGCCAGGCGGCGCAGCAACTGGTCGCGGCGATGATGGCGCACCCCGATCTGGTCGCCGGCGAGGGCCGGGCCTGCACCGAGCTGATGCGCGCGATGGAGGGCCGGGTTGCGGTCAAGACCGGGGCCGAAGGCGTCTTTGTCGCCATTGTCCCGGAAAAGAAGCTGGGTGTCGCCCTGAAAATCATCGACGGCGCCAGCCGCGCCAGCGAGGCGGCGATTGCGACGCTTCTGGTGACGCTTGGCGTGCTCGACCCCGGCCATCCGGCGGCGATCAAACGGATGTCGCCGCTGCTGCTGAACCGCAGGGACATCGAGGTCGGCCAGATTCGCGCCGCCAAAGGGCTGCAACGCCTCGGCTGAGCCGCTCGCGATCAGGGACTGCCCCCGGAAAGGCGTCAATCTCTGCTGTGCCCCCTCGAACAGAAAAGGCCCGCCATCTCTGACGGGCCTTTCCGAAATGTTCAGACCATCCAGGTCCTTAGTGCAGCACGACGTCCTCGGGCTTGGCGGCGCTGCCGCCGCTCAGCCGATCGCCGATGATCAGCCCGGCGGGGCCGGCGGTGACCGGGATGGTGTCGCCATCCATTACCTCGCCCGACAGCAGCAACTCGGCCAGCGGGTTCTGCAAGGCGTTCTGGATCACCCGTTTCAGCGGCCGCGCGCCGAACACCGGATCATAGCCTTCGTCCGCCAGCCAGGTTTTCGCCGACTCGTCCAGCTGCAGCGAGATCTTCCGCGCCGCCAAGCGTTTCTGCAGCCGCAAGAGCTGGATGCTGACGATGCCGTCCATATTCGCCCGGCTCAACCGATCGAAGATGATCGTCTCGTCCAGACGGTTCAGGAACTCGGGACGGAAATGCGCCCGCACCGCGTCCATCACATCGACCTTGGCCTCTTCGCTGCTGGCCCCTTCGGGCAGCATGCTCAGCGCCTGCGAGCCGAGGTTCGAGGTCAACACGATCAGCGTCTGCTTGAAGTCGACCTTGCGGCCCTGACCATCGGTCAGCACCCCGTCATCAAGCACCTGCAACAGCACGTTGAAAACATCCGGATGGGCCTTTTCAACCTCGTCGAACAGCACGACCTGATAGGGCCGGCGCCGCACCGCTTCGGTCAGCACACCGCCTTCGTCATAACCGACATAGCCCGGAGGCGCGCCGATCAGACGGGCGACCGCGTGTTTCTCCATGAACTCCGACATGTCGATGCGGACCATCGCGGTGTCGTCGTCAAAGAGATATTCGGCCACCGCCTTGGTCAGCTCGGTCTTACCGACGCCGGTCGGCCCGAGGAACAGGAAGGAGCCCAGCGGCCGGCTTTCGTCGTTCAGACCGGCCCGCGCCCGGCGCACCGCATTGGCGACGGCCCGAACGGCGGCATCCTGACCGATGACGCGCTTGTGCAGTTCCTCTTCCATCTTGAGGAGCTTTTCACGCTCGCCCTCAAGCATCTTCGAGGTCGGGATCCCGGTCCAGCGTTCGACCACAGCGGCGATCTGTTCCGGCCGCACGGCCTCTTCGACCATCTTGCCGTCACCCTCGACGCCATCGGTCTCGGACAGCTGCTTTTCAAGCTGCGGGATGACCCCATAGGAGAGTTCCCCCGCCTTGGCGAGATCACCGTTCCGTTTGGCGATATCCAGATCGGCGCGGGCACGGTCAAGCTGTTCCTTCAGCTCACGCGAGGAGGCCAGCTTGTCACGTTCCGCCTGCCATTGCGCGGTCAGCCCGGCCGAACGCTCCTGCAGGTCCGACAGCTCCTTCTCGAGCCGTTCAAGCCGGTCCTTCGAGGCGGTATCGTCTTCCTTCTTCAGCGCCTCGGCTTCGATCTGAAGCTGCAGGATATGCCGGTCGATCTGGTCCAGCTCTTCGGGCTTGCTGTCGACTTCCATCCGCAGACGGCTGGCCGCCTCGTCCACCAGGTCGATGGCCTTGTCCGGCAGGAACCGGTCGGTGATATAGCGATGCGACAGCGTCGCCGCCGCCACCAGCGCCGAGTCGGAAATCCGCACCCCGTGGTGGAGTTCGTATTTCTCCTTGATGCCGCGCAGGATCGAAATGGTGTCCTCGACCGTCGGTTCCTCGACCATCACCGGCTGGAACCGGCGGGCAAGGGCCGCGTCCTTTTCGACATATTTGCGGTATTCGTCGAGCGTGGTGGCACCGATACAGTGCAGCTCCCCCCGGGCAAGCGCAGGCTTGATCAGGTTGGCCGCGTCCATCGCGCCATCGCTTTTCCCGGCACCGACCAGCGTGTGCATCTCGTCGATGAACAGGATGACCTGACCGGCGGCAGCCTCGATTTCGCTCAGGATGGCTTTCAGCCGTTCCTCGAACTCACCGCGGTACTTCGCCCCGGCGATCAGCGCCCCCATGTCCAGCGCCAGCAGCTTCTTGTTGCGCAGCGATTCCGGCACGTCACCGTTGACGATGCGCAGCGCGAGCCCCTCGGCGATAGCGGTCTTACCGACACCCGGCTCCCCGATCAGCACCGGGTTGTTCTTGGTGCGGCGCGACAGCACCTGCATCGAGCGGCGGATTTCCTCGTCCCGGCCGATGATCGGGTCGATCTTGCCCTGTTCGGCGGCCTCGGTCAGGTCGCGGGCATATTTCTTCAGCGCCTCATAGCCTTCTTCCGCATTGGCGGTATCGGCGGTGCGGCCCTTGCGAATATCGTTGATCGCCTCGTTCAGCTTCTGCGCGGTCACCCCGCCGGCGTCCAGCGCCTCCTTGGCGGCGGATTTCACCATGCAGAGCGCCATCAGCACCCGTTCGACCGGCACATAGCTGTCGCCGGCCTTCTTGGCGATCTGCTCGGCCTCGTCCAGCACCTTGGCGGTCTGGCCGTCAAGATAGACCTGGCCGGCGTCACCGCTGACCTTCGGCATCTTCTTCAGCGCAGCTTCGACAGATTCGACCACGCGGGCAGGTTCCCCACCGGCGCGGGCGATCAGATTGCTTGCCAGCCCCTGATCATCATCCATCAATGCTTTGAGCAGATGTTCCGGCACCAGCCGCTGGTGCCCTTCGCGCATCGCGATCGTCTGCGCTGCCTGCACAAAACCGCGTGCACGCTCAGTGAACTTGTTCAAGTCCATGAATCTCTCCTTTTTCAAGCGCCCGTGGTGTCGGCGCCCGCTTCGCGGCACGCCATCTATTGGGCCTTGCCCTCCAATTTGGGATGCCCCGACAGCAGTTCAAGACCTCGTGAACAAGGATTTTGACTATCCTGCCAACCAGTTATCGGACTGCCCCGAGAAACCCCGCACCTTGCCATATTCTCGCTCGATTTAGGCACGAGGATGGCGACACCATCATAACAGTCAAACTCTGAATCTCCGAGGCAAAGCGATGCAGATCACCGATATCGAGATTTCATGCCTGTCCTTTGACGCCGCCCGCGGCCTGCACACCGCCAATGTCGGGATCGCCTTCGCCGACCGCTTTGTCGTTCTGTTCTGCTCCGCCGCCCTGCCCGGCGGCGCCGGTGACGAAGACCGCGATTTCGCGCTGACCTACGACGCGCTGCGCCAGCTGCGCCGGATGCCGGAATTCCGCAGTGGCCAGGCCCACTTCGAACTCCCGCCGCTCGCCAACCCCCTCCCACTCGCCGCCTGATCGCGGAACCGGCACGGGCAGCGTCTCGGGCACTCTCGCGGCTCTTGTCCCAAGGGCCTGCGCGGCATAGAGAGGCCGCGCAGCCGCAAAGGAGAGCCCCGATGTCCGACGACCGCCTGATTGTCGCCCTTGACGTGCCGAACGCCCTACAGGCCCTGGCACTGACCGAAAAGCTGGGCGACGCCGTCAGCTTCTACAAGATCGGGCTGGGGATGCTGACCGGCGGCGGGCTCGGGCTTGCCAACGAGCTGATCGCCGAACAGGGCAAGCGCGTCTTTCTGGACATGAAACTGTTCGACATCGGCGCCACGGTCGAGGCCGCGGTACGGGGCCTTGCGCAATTCGATCTGGATTTCCTCACCGTCCACGGCGATCCGCATGTGGTGCGCGCCGCCAAGGAAGGCGCTGCCGGCAAGGATCTGAAGATCCTCGCTGTCACCATCCTGACCTCGCTCGACCGCGCCGACCTTGACGAGGGGCTGATCCGCGCCGGCGACATTCCCGAACTGGTGGCCGAACGCGCCGCCCGCGCTTTTGACGCCGGGGCAGATGGCGTCATCGCCAGCCCGCAGGAAGCCGCGATGATCCGCGCCCTGCCCGAGGCGGCAGGCCGGCTGATCGTCACCCCCGGTGTGCGCCCGACCGGAGCCGCCCTTGGCGATCAAAAGCGTGTCGCCACCCCCGCCAGCGCGGTTTCCGCCGGCGCCGATCATATCGTGGTCGGCCGCCCGATCTGGCAGGCTCCCGACCCGCGCGCTGCCGCCCAGGCCATCGTCGACGAATTGGCCACGCTCTAAGCCGCGCGCCCTTTCCGGCTATCGGCTGAGCTTCCGTGACGGCAGCTCAGCTTCTGGATGTGCCCCAAAAAGCACATGTTAAACATCTGTTTTCAATATGTGAGTTTCCACACTTCCCAGATCGCCGATCTTGAGCGAGTCTAAATCCCGAGACACTCCCCGACGAACCGTCTTCTTCCTGTGGTTCGTTACCTCCCCCCGCCTCAGCAGCGGGGGGTCTTTCCGACCAGGGGGTGGAAAACCCCGGGTCACCCCCTCCCAAGCGCGAGATAGTGAGAGAGCTGCTCTGCGAAATGCGGCACCGCCAGCGGATGGGCGCAATAGTCGCGCGGCGCCATCAGCCGCCACTCCTGTCCCTCGTCGCCAAGCCGCACCTGGTCGACCCGAAGGGCGGGCAGATGCGCGGCAAAGAACCAGACCCGCCCGTTCGGCCTGAGATAGCTGGTGCCCCAGGTCACGTCTTCGGGCGCCAGACTCAGCCCGACCTCTTCCTGCGTCTCGCGCAGGGCGCAGTCGATCGGGGTTTCCTCCCCCTCGCGGCCGCCTCCCGGCAGATCCCAATAGCCGGGCCAGGGAATGTCAGGCTTGTCGTCGCGCAGGATCACCAACAGGTCGGAGCCGAGAAACAGCGCCAGTTTCGATCCCGCAAAACCGCCGAACAGGGGCGCATCCTGGTTTGTCATGATGACTGTCGCTCCCTTCCGCCCTATTCTGCTCATTGTCTCACAGACTAGATATGCAGCTCTGCCCCCTTTCGCCAGCCCTTGCCCCATGCCCTCGCTCTGCCGTGATTGCCTGACCCGGTTCGACACCGGCCCGCGCTGCCCCGCCTGCGGCAGCCGCCGCGTGGTCGCGCACCCCGAACTGTTCGACCTGACCATCGCCCATATGGATTGCGATGCCTTCTATGCCAGCGTCGAAAAACGCGACAATCCGGCGCTGGCCGACAAGCCGGTGATCATCGGCGGCGGCAAGCGCGGCGTGGTCTCAACCGCCTGCTATGTGGCGCGCATCCGCGGCGTGCGCTCGGCCATGCCGATGTTCCAGGCGCTCAAGCTCTGCCCCGAGGCGGTGGTGATCCACCCCCGGATGGAGGTCTATGCCGAAGTCTCCCGCGGCATCCGTGCGATGATGGAAGAACTGACGCCCGACGTCGAACCGCTGTCGCTGGACGAGGCCTTCATGGATCTCTCCGGCACCACGAAGCTGCACGGGGCGCCGCCGGCGGTGATGCTGGCCAGGTTGATCAAGCGCATGCGGGACGAGCTGGGAATCTCCGGCTCGATCGGTCTCAGCCACAACAAATTCCTGGCCAAGGTGGCCTCCGATCTCGACAAACCGCGCGGGTTTTCGGTGATCGGCAAGGCCGAGACGGCGGATTTCCTCCGCGACAAGCCGGTGCGGCTGATCTGGGGCATCGGCCCCGCTGCCCAGGCCTCGCTCGACCGCGCCGGCATCCGCAGCTTCGCCGACCTGCTGCGCTGGGATCAGCGCGACTTGCATGCTCGATTCGGCGCCATGGGCGACCGGCTCTATCACCTGGCGCGCGGCGATGACCGCCGCCGCGTCATCGCCCATGCGCCGATCAAGTCGATTTCAAGCGAAACCACCTTCGACGAAGACACCGCCGATCCCGATATCCTCGACGGCCACCTCTGGCGGCTGTCCGAAAAGGTCTCGGACCGGGCCAAGGCCAAGGGGCTCGCCGGGCGCGTGGTGGTGCTGAAGCTGAAACGCGCCAACCATTCGCTGCTGACCCGCCGTCATGCCCTGTTCGAACCCACCCAGATGGCCGACACCATCTATCGCACCGCCCGCGACCTGTTCGACCATCGCGGCGACGCCGCCCCCTATCGCCTGCTGGGCGTCGGCATCGCCGAACTCTGCCCGGAGTCGCGCGCTGCCCTGTCAGGCGATCTGCTGGATCCGGCCGCCACCCAGCGCAGCAATGCCGAACGCGCCACCGACGAGATTCGCCGCCGCTTCGGCAAGGATGCGATTCGCAAGGGCCGCGCCCTGCGCTGAGCCGCTATTCGGCGGCCAGGGGCAAATCCTGACAACCAATCGCCGCGATCTCGGCGGCAACCCCGCGCAGCAATGCCCGGAACGCATCAAAATTCGCGTTCGGCTCGATTCGCCGCTCGTCCATGTAAAGCGAACGGTCGATCTCGATCTGAATGGCATGCTGCCGCCGCGACGGCCGGCCATAGGCCTGGGTGACATAGGCGCCAGCGAAGGGCGTGTTGCGCGACACCACCAGACCGGCCGCGGCAAAGGCGGCCTCGACCCGCTCCACGATCTGCGGATCGGCGGCGGCACCGAAGCGGTCACCCAGAACGATCTCGGGCCGGCCGCCGCCACTGCGTGCGATTCCATCCATCGCCTCATGCGGCATCGAATGGCAATCAACCAGAATCGCCTCGCCGAACCGATGATGCGCCTGATCCAGCAAATCCTGCAGCGCCGCGTGATAGGGGCGCCAATACATCTCGAGCCGCGAGCGCGCCTCGCTCATCGGCAATTTCCCGCGATAGATCGCCCGCCCGTTCGACACCACCCGTGGAATCACCCCGAGCCCGGAGGCCACACGCGGATTGTGGCCGTGCCGCCGCACCCCGTCGATCAGCGCCGGATCAAGCTCGTCAGGGCTGCGATTCAGATCGACAAAGGCCCGCGGCACCCGCGCGCAAAGCAGCGGTGCGCCGAAATCGGGAACGCAATCGAACAGCCTGTCGACGAAAGCATCCTCGGATGATCGGATCGCCTGTCGGTCCAGCACCGAGGCGCGCAAGAATCCCTCGGGGTATTCACTACCGCTGTGAGGCGAGGCGAAAACGACGCTGGACAGGAGCCGGGCCGGCGGAAACAGAAAAAAAGCAGGGTTCGACATCAATGTTCCTCACTCCGGGAAACATAGCTTGCAGAATCCTTTGTCAAAAGCCCTTGATCACCCCGACGAGTCTGATTATAGACCCGCTACCGGCGCGGATTTCCGCGCCCCATTTGATTATGGGACACCATATGAAAGTGGGGACAACGACAAGCGCAGGCATTCATGGGCGGTTAGCTCAGCGGTAGAGCACTACGTTGACATCGTAGGGGTCACAAGTTCGAACCTTGTACCGCCCACCATGAATTCATCGTCTCGGGAAACTGGGGCCCCGTAATCACTGGCGCTGGCCCGCGCCGCAGGACAGGAGACAGGCCATGAAGGTCAAGAACTCGCTCCGCTCGCTGAAAAACCGGCATCGCGATTGCCGGGTCGTGCGTCGCAAAGGCCGGGTTTATGTGATCAACAAAACCCAGCGTCGCTATAAAGCCCGTCAGGGCTGAGCGACGACGCAGGACGATCACGATCCATTCGAAACCGCGCCCCTTCGGGCGCGGTTTTGTTTTGGCGCCGGCGATTCCCAGCCGACAGTCAAGTTTTCCGATAAAAACACTCAAGTTTGCATTGCCGCCGCGTCAGAATCACTTATTTCTGTCGGAACCGGGCCAGCCCCCCGGATTCGGAAGAAGGAGGCTCTCTGACATGAAAAAACTTTCCCTGACCTGCGCCGCCACCGCCCTATTGGCGGCAACGGCCCCCGCCGTCATCGCTGGCGGCGACGTGAACATCTATTCCTCGCGCCACTATGACACCGACGAACGGCTCTATTCCGATTTCGAAGCGGCCACCGGCATCACCGTCAACCGCATCGAGGGCAAGGCGGACGAGCTGATCGCCAGAATCAAGGCAGAGGGGCGCAATTCCCCCGCCGACGTGATTCTGACGGTCGACACCTCGCGGCTGGAACGCGCCAAGGATGCCGGTGTCCTGCAACCGATCGACAGCCCCCTGCTCGAGGCGCGAATCCCCGGCTATCTGCAGGACAAGGACAACGAATGGTTCGGCTTCACCCAGCGCGCCCGGGTGATCTTCTACAACAAGAAGGACGTGACCGAGCCGCCCCAGACCTATGAGGATCTGGCCGATCCGAAATACAAGGGCATGGTCTGCATCCGCTCCTCGACCAGCACCTACAACCAGACGCTGCTGGCGGCGATCATCACCCATGACGGCCCCGAGAAGGCCAAGGAATGGGCCCAGGGCGTGGTCGACAACATGGCGCGTGCGCCCCAGGGCGGCGACACCGACCAGCTCCGCGGCCTGGCCTCGGGCGAATGCGAAATCGCGGTGGCCAATACCTATTACTTCGCGCGCACCATCCGCACCAATGTCGAGGGCGTCAGCGACCATCTCGATGTGATCGGCTGGGTCTTCCCGAACCAGAACAGCTATGGCGCGCATATGAACCTCTCCGGCGCCGGCGTCGCGGTGAACGCCCCGAACCGCGAGAATGCGATCAAGTTCCTGGAATATCTGGCCAGCGATTCGGCGCAGAAATACTTCTCGGCCGGCAATGACGAATACCCGGCGGTGCCCGGCGTCGGCCTGCCGCCCAGCGTCGCCGCGCTCGGCTTCTTCAAGCCCGACGACATCGACCTCTCGGTCGTGGCCAAGCAGATCCCCGAGGCGCAGAAAATCTTCGACGAAGTCGGCTGGAAGTAATCCCTGCCAATAATCGGACCTGATTGAGGCGCCGCCCCGAAACGGGCGGCGCCTCATGCCTTCGGCGAGAGTATTTTGACAGAGAAGAAGACATCACCCGGACAAGCGGCCTGCCGCCGCCCTTCTTCTTTGCAAAAATACTCCGGGGGGAGGCCGCAGGCCGGGGGGCAGCGCCCCCAGCCCAGCTCGGATCAGCTCCGCCGACCGACCTGGCGACAGATCAGGATCACCGGCAGCAGCCCGATCGCCGCGATCACCAGCGAGGGCACCGCGGCGCCCTCCAGCCGTTCGTCCGAGGCCAGCCGATAGGCCTGCACCGCCAGCGTGTCGTAATTGAATGGCCGCATGATCAGCGTCGCCGGAAGTTCCTTCATCACATCGACAAAGACGATCAGCAGCGCCGTCAACAGACTCGGCGTCAGGATCGGCAGATGGATCCGCCTGAGCGTGCCCAGCGGCGTTTCCCCCAGCGAGCGGGCGGCGGCGTCCATATTGGCGTGCACCGTGCTCTGCCCGCCCTCATAGGCGCTGAGCGCCCCGGCCAGGAACCGCACCATATAGGCCGCGATCAGCAGCCAGATCGAGCCGGTGACCAGCAGCCCGGTGGAGATATCGAAGGTTTCGCGCATCCAGGCGTCGAGCGTGTTGTCGAAGGCGGCGAAGGGCACCATCAGCCCCACCGCGATCACCCCGCCCGGCACCGCATATCCCAGCCGCGCCAGATAGACCGTCGCAGTCGACCACCGCCCCGGCTTGAGCCGCTGATAGAACCCGACGACGATCGCCGCGCAGACCGTCACCGCCGCCGCCACCCCCGCCAAGGTCAGCGAATTATGGATGAAGCGCAGATAGCGATGGCTCAGCAAATCCTGCTGCCCGTCGAGCCCCATCACCGCCAGCACCACCGCCGGCAGGGCAAAGCCCAGCAGCACCGGCAGAGCACAGAGCCCGAAGGCCAGCACCGCGCGCAGGCCGCGCAGCGGTTCCGGCGGCATCTTCATGTGCCGCTTGCCGGCGCCGTGATAGCGTGCCGCGCCGCGGCTGCTGCGTTCGGCCACCGCCAGAGCCAGGGCAAAGGCCAGCAGGCACAGCGCCAGTTGCGCCGCCGCCGCCCGGTCGGCCATGGTGAACCAGCTGGTGTAAATCCCGGTGGCGAAGGTCTGCACCCCGAAATAGGCCGAGGTGCCGAAATCCGCGATCGTTTCCATCACCGCCAAGAGCACGCCGCCGGCGATCGCCGGCCGCGCCATCGGCAGGCTGACCCGCCAGAAGGCCGACCAGGCGCTATGCCCCAGCGTCCGCGCCGCCAGAAAGGCGCCCGAGCTTTGCTGCAGGAAGGCCGCCCGCGCCAGAAGATAGACGTAAGGATAAAGCACCAGGATCAGCATGGTCGCCGCACCGCCGGTCGAGCGGATCTCGGGGAACCAATAATCACGCGCGCCCCAGCCAGTCACCTCGCGCAGGCTCGCCTGCACGATTCCCGGGTAATCGAGGATATAGGTATAGGCATAGGCCAGCACATAGGAGGGGAAGGCCATCGGCAGCACCAGCGCCACCTCCAGCACCCGGACGCCGGGAAACCGCGTCATCGTCACCAACCAGGCCGCCCCCACCCCCAGCGCGAAAGTGCCGAGAGAGACCAGCGCCACCAGCACCAGCGTGGTCCAGGCATATCCCGGCAGAACGGTCGAGATCAGATGTTCCACCGTATCGGTGCCACCGGTGACCGCCGCCAGCGCCACCGCCAGCATCGGCAACAGACAGGCCGCCGCCACCAGCGAGGCCACCAGCGCCAGGGCGCGGGTGCCGCGGGCCTTGCGGCGGGTGCCGCCGGCGGCAAGCTCGGTTTCGGCGTAGGCGCAGGCGTTCTGGGACAACGGTGTCGGCTCCAATTGGCTTCGATCGATCTCTTATCCTAGCTTAACAGTCGGATTTCCAGAGTCATTTAAAGACGAAACAGCCGGCACCCGCCTGACGCCCCGCCCTGCCTGCCGTCGCCATTGCCCGGGGCCCATGCCGAAGGTCGCGGCGAACCGTCGGCTGAACGCCGGAAGCGAGGCATAGCCGCAACGCTCGGCGATATCCTCGATCGGCAGGGCGGTATCGGCCAGCAGCTCCCGCGCCCGTCCCATCCGCCACAATGTCACATAGGCCGAGGGCCCCATGTTCAGATGGGTCGCGAAGCGCGCCGAGAGGATCGAACGCGACAGTCCCGCCTGACGGGCAAGGCTGGCCACCGACCAGTCCCGGCCCGGATCGGCATGGATCGCCGACAGGCAGCGGGACAGATGCGGGTCATTGAGGGCCGCCATGAAGGGATGATCGGAGGTTTCGGCCGCGGCGCGCCTGAGGCTCTGGATCAGCAGGATTTCCACGACGCGATGCAACACGAAGGAGGCGCTGCCACCGGCCTGCCCCGCCTCGTCCCGCAACAGACGCAGGGCCGAACCGCAGACGGCATCGTCGCGGCGGATCACGATCACCTTAGGCAAAACCGACAGAAGCGGGTGACGCAGGGTCGGATCAAACTCGAGATATCCGCAAAGAATCCGGCAATCGGGGTCGCCGCTGCCGACACGCAAGCAGCCGTCCACGACCGGGACCTGGGCGAGAATGGTGTCCAAAGCCGTCGCCGGCCCCTCATCGCCCGATGACAGGGTCTGCGCCGCGCCCCCCGGCACCAGCACCAGATCGCCGGCGGCCAGGGTGACCGGCGCGGCGCCGGGCACCGAAACCGTCGCCACGCCCTCAAGCAGGCAGTGAAATCGGATATGCTCCGCCTCCTCCGGCAGGGCGACGGCGAAGGGCGCGTCAAGCTCCGCCCGGAAGTAGAGTTCGGCCCGCAGGCGCAGGCTGGAACAGATGTCAGACAGCAGATCCATGCGCCCAGGCTGACAAAATTTCGGACGATCTGCAAATTCATTCCGATGATCAGGCATCGTTTGACCTGCCGACAGCCCTTATCCCTCACTCACCCACTGCGTGATGGAGCTTGCCATGTCCCTTGAATCTCTCGCCGCCCTGATCGGCTTTGCCTTCGTGATGTCGATCTCTCCCGGTCCGGGGAATTTCCTGCTGCTGACATCGGGCGCCAATTTCGGCTTTGCGCGCTCGATCCCGCTGGTGCTGGGGATCAGCTTCGGCTTTCTCAGCATGGTCTTCGCCATCGGGCTCGGGCTCGGCGCCGTGCTGGAGAGCTATCCGCTGATCGGCAAACTGCTGCGGCTGGCCTGCGCCGCCTATGTTCTATGGCTGGCTTGGAAGATTTCGCAAAGCCGGTCACTGGGCAAGGCCGGCGCAGAGCAGCTTGAAACGCCGTTCTCCTTCATCCAGGCCGCGAGTCTGCAGCTCTTGAACCCCAAGGCCTGGACCGTCGCGCTGATCGTCACCGTCGCCTATCTGGCGCCGGAGGCCGGGGTGGGGCAACTGCTGGTATTGATCGCGATCTTCGCCGCGGTGAACATCCCGTCGATCAGCATCTGGGCCCTGTCCGGGCACGGATTGCGGAGGGTTCTGGCGAAGGAGCGCCGGATCGCGGCCTTCAATGTCGCGATGGCGATCCTGCTCGTGGTGTCGATGATCCCCGCGCTCCTGTCGCTGTCGCAGTGAGACGGGCAGCCGGGCCATGGTCGATCATCGACCGGCCCGGCGGCTGGGTCAGTCGTATTTGCGCTGATCCTCGATCACCAGACCGTCCTTCGGCAGGCTGCCCGGCGCCACCACTTCGATCGCGCCCTTCAGCTTGAGCAAATCCGACACACTGCGGGCATAGGCGCCGGCATCGCCGCCGGTTGCCTCGATCCGCACGGTCATCGCGTCCATCTCGCCGTCACGGGTGGCGATGACGCGGGCCCTGACGATCTCGCTATGTGCCTCGACCAGCTGCGCCACCTGCTCGGGCCGCACGAACATGCCCTTGATCTTGGTGGTCTGATCGGCCCGGCCCATCCAGCCCTTGATCCGCATGTTGGTGCGCCCGCAGGGCGATTGCCCCGGCAGCACCGCCGACAGATCCCCGGTCGCGAAGCGGACAAGCGGGTAATCGGGATTGAGCGTGGTCACCACCACTTCGCCCACCTCGCCCGGCGCCACCGGCGTGCCGGTGCCGGGGGTGACGATCTCGACGATCACCTGTTCGTCGACGATCATCCCCTCCATCGCCGCGCTTTCATAGGCGATATTGCCCAGATCGGCAGTGGCATAGCTTTGCAGACAGGCGATGCCGCGATCGGCATATTCTTGGCGCAGCGACGGGAACAACGCCCCGCCGCCCACCGCCGCCTTGGTGATCTTCAGCGCCAACCCCATCGCCTCGGCCTTGTCGAGGATGATCTTGAGGTAATCGGGCGTGCCGGCATAGGCGGTCACCCCGATGTCATGGGCAGCGCGGGCCTGCAGCTCGGTCTGCCCGGTCCCGGCGGGCACCACGGCGGCGCCGACGGCGCGGGCGCCGTTTTCAAAGATCATGCCGGCGGGCGTCAGGTGATAGCCGAAGCAGTTCTGCACGATATCGCCCTTGCCGATGCCGGCGGCGTTCAGGAAACGGCCCATCCGCCACCAGTCATGGCTGATCCCGCCCGGCTCATAGATCGGCCCCGGCGACTGGAAGATATGGACGGCATTGACCACCGGCAGCCCGCCAAAGGGCGGATTGGCCTTCTGCCGCGCGCTCAGCTCGGATTTGCGCAGCACCGGAAGCGCCGCCAGATCGGCCAGATCGGCCAGGGGCGCCATCCCGTTGCGCGCCAGATTGGCGTTCAGCGCCTCCAGTTGCGCCGCCGCGCGGGCATCGGCCGAGCGGGTCTCCAGATCGTCGAAATAGGCGGTCATCACTCTTTGTCCTTATCCTTGCTGCCCTCTGGTCCCATGGCTCTCAGCTCAGCCACCGCTTGCGACGACGATAGCTGCGCACCTCGCGGAAGCTCTTGCGACCCTCCTCCGAGACACCAAGGTAGAATTCCTTCACATCGGGGTTCTCGCGCAGCTCGGCCGCCGGACCATCCATCACCACCCGGCCGCTTTCCAGGATATAGCCGTAATGGGCATAGCGCAGCGCCACGTTGGTGTTCTGCTCGGCCAGCAGGAAGGAGACGCCCTCTTTCTCGTTCAGTTCTTTGACGATGCCAAAAATCTCTTCGACCAGCTGCGGCGCCAGTCCCATGCTGGGTTCGTCCAGCAAAATGGTCTCGGGTTTCGCCATCATCGCGCGGCCGATCGCCACCATCTGCTGTTCGCCCCCGGAGGTGTAACCGGCCTGGCTGCGCCGGCGTTCCTTCAGACGGGGGAAATAAGTATAGACCATGTCGAGATCGCGCAGCATCCCGGCCTTGCCCTCCTTGCGGGTGTAATAGCCGGTGAGCAGGTTTTCCTCGACCGTCAGATGCTCGAAGCAATGCCGCCCCTCCATCACCTGGATCACGCCCTTGCGCACCAGATCCGCCGGGTCGGAGCCCTCGACCGACTCGCCGCGATACTTGATGGACCCCTTGGTCACCTCGCCGCGCTCGGACTGCAGCAGGCTCGAGATCGCCTTGAGCGTGGTGGTCTTGCCGGCGCCGTTACCGCCGAGCAGCGCGGTAATGCCGCCCCTTGGCACGTTCAGGCTGACCCCTTTCAGCACGAGGATCACGTGATTATAGATCACCTCGATATTGTTGACTTCCAAAAGGGTCTCCCGGGTCTGTCCGGCGTCCAGCATCTGACTGTCCTTCTCTGCCTCTGCCGCGATCGTCGCGGAGGTTGGAACGGGTTCGGTTGGGGGAGAGGACGGCGGTGTACCGCCGCCCTCGTTTCGCTGCAGGGATCAGTTGCAATCCGGGGTGATGCCGTTTTCCTTGGCATAGGCCATGGAATCCTCCTCGATCAGCGGCTGAAGCACCTCCTGATCGGACTGCATGTAACCGGTGATCATCTTGTAGGTGCCGGCCTCGGCATCCCACTGGGTCACCGCGGCATAGCCGTCACCACCGTGGTTCTTGCAGGTCACCTTGAAGGCCGGCCCGAAGTGCGGCAGGCCCAGAGCGGCCATCTTCTCTTCGGTCATTTCCAGCGCTTCCATGCCATCGCGCATCTGCGCCGGCGTGATCTTCGAGGTGCCGGCGATCTGCTGCGCGGTCTTGATCGCCTCGGCCGCCAGCATCGCGGCATACATGCCGCGGTTGTAAAGCGTGGTGCCAAGCTGATCGCCCGCGCCCGCCGCCTTGCCGGCGCCGACCACATATTTCTTCATGTCGTCATAGATCGGATAGTCCGAACCGATGTTGTGGAAGGTCAGCGCCTTATAGCCATTGGCGCCCTTGCCCGCCGGCAGCACGTCGTTTTCCGAACCCGACCACCAGATGCCGATGAAGTGATCCATCGGATAGCGGATGTTCACCGCCTCCTGAATGGCGACCTGGTTCATCACGCCCCAGCCCCACATGATCACGTAATCCGGCTTTTCACGACGGATCTGCAGCCATTGGCTCTTCTGTTCCTGGCCCGGGTGATCGACCGGCAGCAGGGTCAGCTCATAGCCGTGCTTTTTCGCCAGTTCCTCGAGCGTGCGGATCGGCTCCTTGCCATAGGCGGAGTTGTGATAGACCAGCGCGATCTTCTTGCCTTTGATGTCGCCGCCCTCCTGATCGAGGATATGCTCGATCGCGACCGAGGCGCCGTCCCAATAGTTGGCGGGATAGTTGAAGATGTTGCGGAACACCGCGCCGTTCTTGGCCGAGGTGCGGCCATAGCCCAGCGTATGCATCGGGAAGCCGTCAGCCGTCACCTTGGGGATCAGCTGATAGGTGATCCCGGTCGACAGCGGCTCATAGACCAGCGGCTCGTCGCCCTTGGTCCCCTCATAGCATTCGACGCCCTTTTCGGTGTTATAGCCGGTCTCGCATTCGACGATCTTGATATGCTCGCCGCCGATGCCGCCATCGCGTTCGTTCAGCAGGGTGAAATAATCCTGATAGCCGTCCGAGAACGGGATGCCGTTCGCCGCATAGGGCCCAGTGCGATAGCTGGTGTCGACGATCGTCAGATCGGCCAAGGCCGGCCCCGCCGTCATCAGCGCCCCCAGGGCCAGCGCAGTCAGTTTCGTCTTCATCGGGTTCCTCCTCCCATTGGTTTGTCCGATGTTCTCCACATATCGTGCGCACCCACCGGACGGGGTGCCCTGCCCCCCCGCTCAGTGCGGGAAGGGCCAAAGTCTCAGCTTTTCCTTGATCACCCGCCAGAGCTGGGCGATGCCATGCGGCTCCAGCACCAGGAAGGTGATGATCAGCGCGCCGACGATCACCAGCTGGAAATGCGCGACGATATCGGTGGGCCAGCCCATCATGTCGACGCCCAGCAGCTTCAGCACCACCGGCAGCACCACCAGAAAGGCCGCCCCCGCCAGCGATCCGAAGATCGAGCCCAGCCCGCCGATGATCACCATGAAGAGCACAAGGAACGACTTCTGGATGCCGAAGGCCTCGCCGACCTCGACCGCGCCGAGGTAGATCGAGAAGAACAGCGCCCCCGAGATCCCCACGAAGAACGAGCTGACCGCGAAGGCCGTCATCTTGGCCCTGAGCGGGTTCACCCCGATGATCTCGGCCGCGATGTCCATGTCGCGGATCGCCATCCAGGTCCGGCCCACGGTGCCGCGGGTCAGGTTGCGGGCGATGATACCGGCCAGCGTCAGGAAGATCAGGCAGAACAGATAGGTCGCCCAGGACGGTGCGTTCGACCCGGTGATCATGACACCGAAAACGCTGCGCTCGGGTGCGGAAATCTGACCCGAGGCGGAATAGTTGTAGAACCACGGCACCCGGTTGAACAACCAGACCAGGAAGAACTGCGCCGCCAGTGTCGCCACCGCCAGATAGAACCCCTTGATGCGCAGGCTGGGCAGGCCGAACAGCACCCCAACCACAGCGGTGATGCCGCCGGCCAGGATCACGTGGATGAACATGCTGACCTCGGGAAAGGCGGTCATCAGCTTGTAGCAGGCATAGGCCCCCACCGCCATGAAGCCACCGGTCCCCAGGCTGACCTGGCCGCAATAGCCGGTCAGGATGTTCAGCCCGATCGCGGCAATCGCATAGATCAGAAAGGGCAGCAGGATCGCATTGGCCCAGTAATCGTTGATGATGAAGGGCACCACCAGAAAGGCCACCGCCAGCACCGCATAGTAGCGATAGCGGTCGAACCGGATCGGAAAGGTCTGGTTGTCCTGCAGATAGGAGGTCTTGAAATCCCCCGCTTCACGGTAAAACACGGTTCAGTTCCCCCCTTGGGTTTGCGCCTGCTCGCGCCGTGCCGGATCCATCTGGCGGCGGCGCTCCAACCCGGCCTCCTCCGAGGCTCGGCAGAGTTTCAGATAGGCCAGCACCCCGGTCAGGAAGCCGGCGAAGGCGAGCGCGGAGGCAATCACCAATTGCCGCTCCGACAAGCCCTCGACGCCCAGCGCGATATATCCGAAGGCCCAGAAACCGGCCCAGGAGATCACTGCGAGAATGGCGATCAGCTGCTTCATCGGCTCAGACCCTCTCGATGATGCGGTCACCGAACAGGCCCTGCGGCCGGAACACCAGGAACAGCAGCGCCAGCACATAGGCGAACCAGTTCTCGGTCGCGCCGCCCAGCATCGGGCCGAACATGAAGTCGAACAGCTTTTCGCCCACCCCGATGATCAGCCCGCCGACGATGGCCCCGGGAATCGAGGTGAAGCCGCCCAGCATCAGCACCGGCAAGGCCTTCAGCGCGATCAGCGACAGGCTGAACTGCACCCCAGACTTGGTGCCCCACATGATGCCCGCGACCAGCGCGACGAACCCGGCCACCGACCAGACCATCACCCAGATGAAGTTCAGCGAAATCCCCACCGACAGCGCGGCCTGGTGATCATCCGCCACCGCCCGCATGGCACGGCCCTGCTTGGTATACTGGCTGAAGATCACCAGTGCGATCACCAGCAGCGCCGCGATCACGGTCGCCACGACATCGAGATTGTCGATGAAGAACCCATATCCGAACAGGCCAAAGGTGACGTTGTCGATGGTCTCGTTCAACCCCTGCGGCAGACCGACGTCGAGCTTGCGGATCTCCGAGCCCCACATCAGATCGGCCAGCCCTTCCAGGAAATAGGCCAAACCGATGGTCGCCATGAACAGGATGATCGGCGCCTGGCCGATCAGATGGCGCATCACGAATTGCTGCACGCACCAGGCCAGCGCCGCCATCACCACCATGGTGAGCAGGATCGCCAGGAGCGCCGGCAGATGCCAGCCGAAATGATGGATATCCGTGCCAAAGACGGCGTTGATCAGATGCGAGAACGGCACCTGCCCGTCCATGATCCCCACCAGGGTCATGGCGGCGAACAGCGCCATCACCCCCTGGGCATAGTTGAAAATGCCAGAAGCCTTGTAGATCAGCACGAACCCCAGCGCGACCAGCGCATAGAGCACGCCGGCCATCAGACCGTTCAGCGTGACCTCCATGGCGAAAAGAAGTTGATCAGACATCGCTCCCCCCTCCGGCAAAAGTCTTCGAAGACTTTTGCCAAGAAAATTCGAATTTTCTTGGCTCCCGCCCGCAACCCTCAGTCATGTGCCACCCCCAGATAGGCGTCGATCACATCGGGATTGTTGCGCACCTCATCGGGCGGCCCGTCGCCGATCTTCTTGCCGTAATCCATCACCACGACGCGGTCGGAGAGATCCATCACCACGCCCATGTCGTGTTCGATCAGCGCGATGGTGGTGCCGAATTCGTCGTTCACATCGAGGATGAAGCGGCACATGTCCTCTTTTTCCTCGACGTTCATCCCGGCCATCGGCTCGTCCAGCAACAAAAGCTTCGGCTGCGCCGCCAGGGCGCGCGCCAGTTCCACCCGCTTCTTCAACCCATAGGGCAGCCGCGACACCGGCGTCTTGCGGATGTGCTGGATTTCAAGAAAGTCGATCACCTTCTCGACGATCTCGCGGTTGGCGATCTCCTCCGCCTCGGCCTTGCCCTTCCACAGCGCCTGCGAAAACAGCCCCGTCTTCATCTGGGTCAGCCGGCCGGTCATCACATTGTCCAGAACGCTCATCCCGTCGAACAGCGCGATGTTCTGAAACGTCCGCGCAATGCCCTGGCGCGCCACCTCATAGGGGCGCATCGGTGGCCGCTTTTCACCGCGGAACCAAACCTCCCCTTCCGAGGGCGTGTAGAACCCCGAGATCACGTTCAGCATCGAGGATTTGCCAGCCCCGTTCGGGCCGATGATCGCCCGGATCTCGCCTTCGCGGATGTCGAAGGAGATGTCCTTGATCGCCACCACACCGCCGAACCTCAGGGTGATGTTCTTCATCTCCATCACCACGCCGCCGATCCGGCGCCCGTCCGCGGTGACATAGCCTTCGGCCTGATCAAGCATGCGCCCCCTCCTTCTTCTCTGCCCAAATACTCCCGCCGGAGGCGGTCCCGGTCCCGACGCCGCACTCCGCGCCGGTCATTCCGCCGCCATCCGGGGCGCCGGCACCGGCACCACCGCGGCGTCCCGGATCTCCAGCGTCGCGTTGATGTAGCCCTTGCGGCCGTCCTCATAGGTTACCTCGGTCCGGGTCGAGATCCGCGGCGAGCCGTCATAGAGCGCGGTGATGATATCGGCGTATTTCTCTTCGACGATGCGCCGACGGACCTTGCGGGTGCGGGTCATCTCGCCATCGTCCGCGTCCAGCTCCTTGTGCAGCACGACGAAGCGGTGCACCTGGCAACCCGACAGCATCGCATCCTCGGCCACCGAGCGGTTGACCGCCTCGACATGGCTCTGGATCGCGCCCAGCACCTTCGAGTGCCCGGCCAGCTCCTGATAGGAGGCATAGGCGATATTGTTGCGCTCGGCCCAATTGCCGACTGCCGCCAGGTCGATGTTGATGAAGGCGACGCAATGATCGCGGCCATTGCCGAACAGCACCGCCTCGAGGATGTCGGGATAGAACTTCAGCTTGTTCTCGACATATTTGGGCGCGAACATCGCCCCGTCCGAAAGCTTGCCGACATCCTTGGCGCGGTCGATGATGCGCAGATGGCCGCTGCTTTCCTCGAAGAAACCAGCGTCGCCGGTGGCCACCCACCCTTCCGGATCCTTGGTCGAGGCGGTGCTTTCGGGGTTCTTGTAATATTCCACGAAGGTCCCGGGCGAACGATAAAAGATCTCGCCATTGTCGGCGATCTTGATCTCCACATCCGGGGCCGGCACGCCGACGGTATCGGCGCGCACCTCGCCGTCGGGCTGCACGGTGATGAACACCGTCGCCTCGGTCTGGCCATAGAGCTGCTTCAGGTTGATGCCGAGCGAGCGATAGAAATCGAAGATCTCCGGGCCGATCGCCTCGCCGGCGGTATAGCCGACGCGCACCCGGCCCAGCCCCAGCGTGTCCTTCAAGGGCCCATAGACCAGCGCGTTGCCGATGGCATATTTGATCCGGTCGATCAGGCCCACCGGCTTGCCGTCCAGGATGCGGCCACCGACCTTCTTGGCATGGGCCAGATAGTGGTGGAACATCCGCCGCTTCAGCGCGCCCGCATCCTCCATCCGGATCATCACATTGGTCAGCTGGGTCTCGAACACCCGCGGCGGCGCGAAGAAATAGGTCGGCCCGATCTCGCGCAGATCGGTCATCATGGTCTCGGGGCTTTCCGGGCAGTTGACGCAGAAGCCGCACCAATAGGCCTGGCCGACCGAGAAGATGAAATCGCCGACCCAGGCCATCGGCAGATAGGACAGAATGTCCTCGTCCCGGCGCAGATGGTCGAATTCCGACGCGTTCTTGGCGGTTTCGATCACATTGCGGTTGGACAGCACCACGCCCTTGGGCTTGCCGGTGGTGCCCGAGGTGTAGAGCATCACGCAGATGTCGTCATAGCCGATCCCGGCCTGCCGCCGCTTCAGCTCGTTGATGAACTCCTCACGGGCGGCGCGTCCCTGCTCCTGCACGTGGGAGTATTGATGCAGATGCGAATGCTCGTATTTCCGCATCCCCCGCGGGTCGAGATAGATCAGATGTTCGAACTGATGCAGTTGATCCTGCACCTCGATCACCTTGTCGACCTGCTCCTGATCGCCGGCGATGACGAAGCGCGCGCCGCAATGGCCCAGCACATAGGCCATCTCCTCGGCCACCGCGTCCTGATAGAGCGGCACCGGAATCGCCCCGACCGCCTGCGCCGCCACCATCGACCAGTAAAGATACGGCCGGTTGCGCCCGATGATGGCGATGAAATCGCCCTCATTGACGCCGAGGTTGATCAACCCCAGCGCCAGCGCCTCGATCTCCTTCTCGGTCTCGGCCCAGGTCCAGCTCTGCCAGATGCCGAATTCCTTTTCCCGATAGGCGGGCGCCGTCCCGAAACGGGTGGCATTACGATGTAGCAGCGCGGGGAGCGACATGAGCCCCGCGGCGCCAGACTGCGTCTGAGCCAATGTATATTCTCCTCCCTGTCCGGCACCAACGCCGGCACCTGACCGCCTCCCAACGGTGCTGGTCCGATTAGGACAGGGGCCATACAAGCGGTCAACTTTTACGTGATCATTGCCCAATCCTTACGAATTGTTACACGCGCCCGCTCCCCCCAAGGGGGCGCGGCAAGCGCCCGGCCGAGGGGCCCGCGGAACCAGCCCCTTTGCGAAACCGCGCCACGATGCTAGCCATAGCCCCAGGGAGCAGGGAGACGAGGGTGGAGGACCACGACCAGCAGATCCGCGACATGACCAAGGCCGGGCTCAATCTGATTGCCCAGGCGCTGTCGATCTACGACCGCGATCTTCGCCTTGCCGTCGCCAACAGCCGCTATCAGGAAATGTTCAGCCTGCCCGACTGGCTGGTGACCCCCGGCACCCGGTTCGACGACACCATCCGCTATCTGGCCGAAACCGGCGAATATGGCCCGATCGACGATGTCGAAGCCTATGTGGCCAACAAGGTGGAACAGGCCTGCGCCTTCGAGCCGCATTATATGGAACGGACCCGCGCCAACGGTCGCACCATCTCGGTCGAGGGCTCGCCGTTGCCGCAGGGCGGCTGGGTCACCGTCTATACCGACATCACCCGCGCCAAGCGCTCGGAACAGCTGCTGCGCGCCCGCTCGGAGGAACTCTCCGATCAGGTGCTGACCCATGCCGAGGAGCTGTCCGCCGCCAACCGCGAACTTGCCGCCACCATCACCGCCCTGGAGGAGGCCAAGCGACAGCTCACCGTGATCGAGGCCCGCACTCGCATGACGACCGAGATGATGCCGGCCCATATCGCCCATGTCGATGCCGAGGCGCGCTATGTCTATTCCAACCGCAAGTTGAACACCGTACTGCCGGGCCGGCCGTCCGAGATCCTCGGCATGCATATGTCCGAGGCGCTGGGGCCAAGAAGTTTTGCCCGGGTGGAACCCTATCTCCGCGCCGCCTACGAGGGTGGCAGCCCGGTGTTCGAATTTACCGAGGATCACGATTCCCGCCGTATCCGCGTCGCCATGACGCCGGACGGCCAGGGCGGCGTCTATCTGCTGTCGACCGATGTGACCGAAGAAACCCAGGCCCGCGTCGCGCTGCAGCAGACCCGCCGGCGGGCGCTGGCGGCGCAGATGACCAGCGGGCTGGCGCATGACTTTTCCAATCTGCTGACCATCATTCTCGGGATGCAGGGAAAGCTGGCCAAGATGGAACTGCCGGACGAGGCGCGCGAGTTGATCGCCGCCACCCAGGCCACGGCCCGGCGCGGCGGCCGCCTGCTGGACCGGATCGCCGATATGACCGGCAAGCGCCAGTTCATGCCGCAGGCCACCGATCTGCATGCGCTGCTGCGCGATCTGCATATCCTTGCCACGCCCAGCCTGCCGCAAGGCGTCGGGCTCAGCGTGCTCGACCACGCGCCAGACGGTCCGCTAGTGCTCGATCCCGGCATGTTGCAGGATGCGCTGCTGAACCTCGTGCTGAACGCCCGCGACGCCTGCGGAAGCTCTGGCCAGATCACCGTCAGCGCCCATGCGGTCGGCGACATCTGGATCGAGATCGCGGTGAGCGACACCGGACCCGGCTTTTCGGCGGAAGCGCTGGAGAAGGCGCTTGAGCCGTTCTTCACCACCAAGGGAGAGGAAGGCTCAGGCCTTGGCCTGCCGATGGTCTATGACATGGTGAAGCTGACCGGCGGCGATCTCAGGCTCAGCAATACCACCAGTGGCGCCTGCGTCACCCTGCGGCTGCCCTATCGCGCCGCGCCAAGGGCGGCGGGCGGGCTGACCCTGCTGGTCGAGGACAGCGTCGATCTGCGCGAAACCGTCCGCGACATGCTGGTAACCCTCGGCCATGCGGTGATCGAGGCCGCCTCGGTCGAGGAGGCGGTCGCGCTGCTCGACGATCTCGACGAGGTCCGGCTGGTGCTCTCCGATATCCGGCTGGCCGGGGCGGCCACCGGGCTCGATCTGCTGGACCGGATCGCCGGTCGCGGGCTATCCTGCGTGCTGATGACCTCACTGCCGCCCTCCGATCCGCTGTATCGCAGCGCCCTGACCCGGGCGCCGGTTCTGCGCAAACCCTTCTCGCGCCGCCAGCTCGCCGCGCTGATCGCCCGGGAGACCGCCCAATGAACGCGCCACTGGTCACCATCCTGGACGACGAGCCGGCGATCCGCGGCATCCTGACCGAGGCGCTGGAGGAGGCCGGCTTTCGCACCCAGTGCTTTGGCCGCGCCCGCGAATTCGAGGCGGCGCTGAAACGGGTGACGCCGGATGTCTGCCTGGTCGATCTGTCACTGCCCGATACCGACGGGCTGGCCCTGGTGCACCGGCTGGCACTGGAACAGGGCGCCAAGGTGATCATCATCTCGGGCCGGGCGCAGGTGCAGGACCGGGTCACCGGGCTGGAGCTGGGCGCCGACGATTACATCACCAAACCCTTCGACCCGGCCGAGGTGGTCGCCCGCATCCGCGCCCGGCTGCGCGGCGGCAAGATCGCGCCGCAATCCGGCCAGACCGCCCGTTTCAACGGCTGGACCGCCCATTTCGACCGCTACATGCTGGAGGACGAGGCCGGCGACGAAACGCCGTTCTCCCATGCCGAGGGTGAGGTGCTGCGGCTGTTTCTCGACAGTCCCAAGCGGCTGATCACCCGCACCCAGATGCAGGACAGCCTGGGCGGCGGCGCCGGCGAAAGCTTTGACCGGGCGATGGATGTGCGCATCTCGCGGCTCAGGACCAAGCTGCGCGAGGATCCGAAGAACCCGCGGCTGATCAAGACGATCTATGGCGCCGGCTATATCTTTCTGGGCGATGTGCGCTGGGATTGAGGCCGGCACAGCGCCTTCGGCGAGAGTATTTTTGCAAAGAAGAAGCAGCAGGGCGCCCGCCGCAGGCCCCGACGGAAATTTCATCGCTATATCACTGCCCCTTTTCCCCTGCGCGACGCTCGCTTAAGACGGGCGCAAAGCAGGAGCCGAGAGATGTCGAATATCACCCTGATCCGTCATGGCCAGGCCAATACCGAGGCCCGGGACGAAGCCGACTATGACAAGCTGAGCCCGCTGGGCCATCAACAGGCTGCCTGGCTGGGCGATCATCTTCGTGCCTCCGGCGCAGTTCAGGGGCGGGTCTATTGCGGGTCGCTGATCCGACATCTGGAAACCGCCCAGTCCATGGGCCTTGGCGACGACGTCACCATCGACCCGCGGCTGAACGAGCTGCAATATTTCACCCTGGCCCAATTGCTGGAGCAGCAGCACGGCATTCCGTTTCCCGGCCCCCGGGTCAGCTTTGCCGATCACATGCCGCAGGTCTTCGGCGCCTGGCAACGTGACGAATTGGAGGGCGCACCCGAGAGCTTTGCCGAGTTCGAGGCCCGCGTGCGCGGTGCGATCACCGATATCGCCGCCGGCCCCGGCCCGGCGCTGGTGGTGACCTCGGGCGGGTTGATCTCGATGGTGATGCGGCAGCATCTCGGGCTCGACATCCCGGCGATGGCGCAAATGGCGCTGGCGATCATGAACACCTCGCTGCACCGGCTGTTCCCGATCGGCAACCGGCTGAGCCCGGTGCTGTTCAACGCGGTGCCGCATCTGGAAACGCCGGAGCGGCAATTCGCCCAGACCCATATGTGATCCGCAGGATCCGGAGACGAAACAGGGGGCCGAGGCCCCCTTTCCTGTCACGGCTCAGCCGGCTTCCGCCGGGAGTTGCGCAAGGCTCCGGGTCGCGAAACCCGTCGACCTCGGGCGCCGATCACATCAGATCGTTTTCCTCGTCCTCGGCGGAGATGCCCAGCGCGTCGAGCCCGTTTTCCAGGTGGTCGGCCAGATGCGGCGTGCCGATCAGGTAATCCGCGCAGGGCGTCGAGGCCTCGGCCCGGGCGGTTCCCACCGCCTCATCGAAATCCTCGGCATCGAAGCTCTCGCGGCCGATCCACATGATCGCCACCAGCTCGGCCTGCTCGTCTTCGCTCATCCGGTCGATGAAGGCGCGCAGCTCGTCCTCGGCGCGGTCCAGTTCGCGCGCCATCATCGCCACTTGCGCCACCTTGCGCGGGGAAATCTCCATCCGTCATCCTCCTTATCGGGGCGTTCACGATCCTGCGCAATCTGCGCGTTTACTGCGGCTTAGCGGGATTTGGCGCGCCGCGCTAGCCCCGGTTTCCGTCCCCCGTCCGGTCACCGCGCCAACCGCGCAGGGCCAGAGCGCCATCGCGTCCGCGCAGCTCGGTCTCGGCAGCGACATCCCAGGGCGGCCCCTCCGGATCACCGCCGGCGACCCGCAGCAGGTCGCAGGAGACCAGGATAGAGACATTGAACCGTTTTGTCTCCTCCTCCAGCCGCGCCGCGGCATTCACGGTATCGCCGAAGACGGAATATTCCAGCCGCTCCCCCGGCCCCACGACACCGCTGAAGACCGCGCCCCAATGCGCCCCGACGCCCGCGCGCAGCGGCGGCACCCCGCGCGCCAGGCGCTGCGCCGACCAATCGGCGATCTCGCGCTGCAGGGCAAAGGCGCAATCGATGCAGGCCGCCGCCGCCTTCTGCGGATCGCCGTCATCCTCGAAGACGATCATCGCCGCATCGCCCATGAACTTGTCGATGATGCCGCCTGTCCCTGTCGCCACCACCGCCACCCTGCGGCGAAATTCGGTCGAAAACGCCGACAGGTCCTCGGCCGCCATGCTCTGGCTCAGCGCGGTGAACCCGCGCAGGTCGATGAACAGCACGCCCGCCTGGTGCCAGCGGCCCCGGCGCAGCTCCTCCAGCCCACCGGCGGCCAGCCGCGGCGCCAGCTGCGCCGGCAGATAGCGGGTCAGGTTCAACGCCTTCTGCGCCTCGGTGATCGAGCGCAGCAGCAGCCAGCGGGTGCGCACCGCGGCCACCACCAGCGCGCCGGCCGCCAAGGCCAGCATCGCCACCCGCATCGCATTGGGCGCAAAGCCCAGAAACGGCGCTGCGGCGCCATTGGCCGGGTGAAACCCCGGCCCCGCCGGCTGGCTGGCCAGCCAGGCGAGCCCGCCGATCGTCAGCACCGCGATGAAGCCCTGAAGCCCCGGGTTGAACCTGAGCACCCCGAAGGCCAGCACCAGCGGCGCCAGCCAGACCGCCGGAAAGATGAAGGCATGGCTGCCCGGCAGACCCGAGCTGAGCATGCTCATCCAGACGCCATAGAGGAAATAGAGACAGTCCGCCGCCGCCGCCGGCCAGATCATCCAGATCCTGAGCCAGCCCCGCCGATAGCCCAGCAGCGAAAAGGCGCCCAGGCTGAAATAGCCCAGCATCATCGTCAGCGCATAAAGCCTTTGCCGGGCCAGAAACTCCGCCTCTTCGGGCAGGGTTTCGCGGTGGGTCACCAGCGCGAAGGACAGCCCCAGCGCCAGCACCGCCAGCATCCGCAGCAGGCCGACCAGCGCCTCGGCCCTCAGCTCGGCCTGATGAAACAGCCGGACGGTATCAACCGGCAGCGGCGCCCGCGCCATCGTCACTCCCCGTCGCCGACCGGGACGATCAACCCGCGCGCCTCGGTGTCGACCAGCGCCGGCGTCTCGATTTCCGACCCTTGGGTCACCACGCCCATCGCCTCGAACTTGCGGGCCGAGGGCAACACCCGGCTTTCCATCGAGCCCACCGCGCGGTTGTAGGAGTTCACCGACTGGCTCAGCGCCTTGCCGACCTTGTCGAGGTGACCGCCAAAGACATTCAGCCGGTCATAAAGCTCCTTCGCGACCTTCTGCACCTCGACCGCGTTCTCGGCCATCTTCTCTTGCTGCCAGCCATAGGCGATCGCCTTGACCAGCGCCATCAACGTGGTCGGCGTGGCGATCAGCACCTTGCGTTCAAAGGCGTATTCGATCAGCTCGGGATCGGCCTCCACCGCCGCCGAGACAAAGGTTTCGCCGGGGATGAACATCACCACGAAATCCGGCGTCGTCGGGATCTGGTCCTGATAGGCCTTCGACGACAACAGCTTCACATGATCGCGCACATGCCGGGCATGACGGGTCAGGTTGGTCTGTTGCAGTTCGGGCGTCTCGCTTTCCAGCGCGTCGAGATAGGCCTCGAGCGGGGTCTTGGCGTCGACCACGATGCTCTTGCCGCCGGGGATCTTGACGATGGCGTCCGGGCGGCGGACGCCGGCATCGGTCTGCATGTGATGTTCCAGCGTATAATCGACATGTTCGGCCATGCCGGCCATGTCGAACACCTGCCTCAGCTGCATCTCGCCCCAGCGGCCGCGGGTCTTGGGCGCGCGCAGCGCCTGCACCAGCTTGCGGGTCTCGGTCCCCAGCGTCGTCTGCCCCTCGGCCAGCAGGCGCACCTGCTGCTGGATGGCGCCATAGGCCTCGTTCCGGGCCTTCTCGATCTCCTGAATCCGGCTGTCGAAGACGGTCAGCTTTTCGTTCAGCGGCTTGACCAGATTCTCGATGGCAAGCTTGCGCTTTTCCAGATCCTCGGTCGCCGTCACCTCATGCGACTTGAAGCGTTCGGAGGCGAGTTTGAGGAAGGATTCGGAGTTCTGCCGCAATACGCCGGCGGCCAGGGTGGAAAACCGATCCTCCATTTCCTTCTTCATGCCGCGCAGCTCTTCCAGCCGGGCGGCGTGTTCGGTCTTGAGCGTCTTCAGCTCGGTCTCGGCGCTGATGCGGCGGTCCTGCTCCTCGCGATGCAGCACCTGCATCGTCTCGACCGACTGCATGAGTTCCGGGATGCGTCCCGCCTGCGCGCGCTGTTCCGCCAATGTCTCGCGCAGCGCCTGCCCCTCGGCCCCGGTGCGCTCCAGCTCGGCCCGGACCGCGGCAAGCTCCGCCCGCAGGCGGCGCAGCGCAGCAAGGCGCGTCAGCAGCAGGATCAGCAACAGCGCAACGGCAGCGGCGGCCCAAACCAGAATCTGTTGCGGCGGCAGCGCCCGCAGGCTGGCCAAGAGTTCATCCATCGTCATGCGCGCCGCCTCGTTCCCGTTTGGTTCTAATGCCTTCCAGTTGAACCACGCGGAGGGAAAAAGCAAGCTTGGCGCGGATCAGGTGCGCCCGAACAACCGCTCGATATCCGACAGCTTGAGTTCGACATAGGTGGGCCGGCCATGGTTGCACTGGCCGGAATGCGGCGTCGCCTCCATCTCGCGCAGCAGGGCGTTCATCTCTTCCGCCCGCATGCGACGGCCCGAGCGGATCGAGCCATGGCAGGCGACGCGGGACAGGATCGCCTCGATCTTGGCCTGCACCAGATTGGATTCGCCATCGTCGTCCAGTTCATCGAGGATATCGCGCAGCATCGCCTCAGCATTCACTTCGCCCAGGATCGCCGGGGTTTCCCGCACCGCCACGGCGGAGCCGCCGAAGGCCTCGATCCCCAGACCGAACCGCTCCAGCTCTTCCGCCACCTCCAGCAGCCGGGCGCAATCGCCGGCCGAGAGTTCGACGATCTCGGGGATCAGCAGCGCCTGGGCGGCGACGCCGTTTTCCGCCATCTGCTTTTTCAGCTTCTCATAGACCAGCCGTTCATGCGCCGCGTGCTGATCGACGATCACCATGCCCCGCTCGGTCTGGGCGATGATGTAATTCTCGTGCACCTGCCCGCGCGCGGCGCCAAGGGGGAGGGCTTCCAGCGGAACCTGATCGGGCAGGTGTTCCTCCGGCTGCTCGACCACCCGACCGCTATAGGCGGCGGAGAATTCGGCGAAACCGGGTTCCGCCCGCGCTGGCGCGTCATACCCGGGCGCAGGCATGCCATAGGCCGGCGCCGGCACCATGCCTTCGGGGCTTTGCGCCCGATAGGCCGCGATCCGCGCGCCGAGCGAGGGGCGATCCATCTGATAGATGCGCGGCGCCTCGCCCAGGGGTTCGGGCCGCATCGCCCCCAGCGTCGCCGAAGCCACGGTGGAGGAGGCGCGGTGCCCCGCCTCGGCCAGCGCATGGCGCAGGGCAGAGACGATCAGCCCACGCGGCACGCCGGGATCGCGAAACCGCACCTCGGACTTGGCCGGGTGGACGTTGACGTCGACCAGCGTGGGGTCGCAGTCGACGAACAGCGCCGCCGCCGGATGCCGGTCGCGGCTGAGGAAATCGAAATAGGCCGCGCGCAACGCGCCGGTCAGCATCTTGTCACGCACCGGCCGGGCGTTGACGAAAAGATACTGCGCCACCGCCGCACCGCGTGAATAGGTCGGAAGCGCCGCATAGCCGAACAGGCGGATACCGTCACGGGTGGCGTCGATCGGCAGGGCGTTTTCGACGAAGTCGCGCCCCATCACCTGCCCCAGCCGGGCCCCCAGCGCATCGAACAGATCACCGGTTTCCGCATCGGCGCGAAAGCTCACCCGCCCCTCACCGCCGCCGGAGACATCGCGCAGGGTGAAACCGACCGAGGGTTCCGCCATCGCCAGCCGCTTGACGATATCGGTGATCGCCTGCGATTCGGCACGGTCGGAGCGCATGAATTTCAGCCGTGCGGGCGTGGCATAGAAGAGATCGCGCAGCTCGACCACCGTGCCGGCGCGCAGGGCGGCGGGGCGGACCGGGTCCATCTTGCCACCGGCGACGCGGATGCTGGCGGCCTCCGCCCCCTCGGTCCGGCTGGTGATGGTCAAACGCCCCACGGCGCCGAGCGAGGGCAACGCCTCGCCGCGGAAGCCGAAGGTATGGATGTTCAGCAGATCCGATCCGTCGATCTTCGAGGTCGCATGCCGCGACATCGCCAGCGGCAGCTCGTCCGGGGGGATGCCGCAACCGTTGTCGGTGACCCGGATCAGCGTCTTGCCGCCGTCCGCGATCTCGATCCCGATCCGGGTGGCGCCGGCGTCGATGGCGTTCTCCACCAGCTCCTTGACGGCAGAGGCGGGTCGTTCGACCACCTCGCCGGCGGCAATCCGGTTGATCGCCGCCTCGTCAAGCTGGCGGATGACGGGGCGGTGGGCTTCGTTGATCTGGGGGTCGGTCATGGACATGCCCCTAAATCTAGACCTGTTGGGGCGATTCTTCCAGCGGCAAGCGCTGGGTCAGACGGTCATCGCCGCCGCCACGGCGCGTTTCCAGCGGGCATAGGCCGCCTCTCGCGCGCCCATCTCCATCTGCGGTTCGAACCGCCGGTCCAGCGCCCAATTGGCGGCGAAGCCCTCCATCCCCGGGTAAAGCCCGGCGCGCATCCCGGCCAGCCAGGCGGCGCCCAGCGCCGTAGTCTCCTGCATCACCGGCCGGTCGACCGGCGCGCCAAGGATATCGGACAGCCCCTGCATGGTGTAATCGCTGGCGCTCATCCCGCCATCGACGCGCAAGACCACCTCGGGGCTGGCGCCATGCGCCTCCAGCCAGTCGGCCCGCATCGCCTCCCACAGGTCGCGAGTCTGGAACGCCACGCTGTCGAGTGTCGCCTTGGCGAATTCCGCCGGCCCCGAATTGCGCGTCAGCCCGAAGACGGCACCACGGCAGTCAGGGTTCCAATAGGGTGCGCCAAGGCCGGTGAAGGCCGGCACCAGCGTCACCTGCTGGCTCGGGTCGGCCTGCTGCGCCAGTTCCCCCGATTGCGCCGCGCTGGAGATGATCCCCAAGCCATCGCGCAGCCATTGCACCGCAGCGCCGGCGATGAAGATCGAGCCTTCCAGCGCGTAAGTCCGCTTGCCATCAAGCTGATAGGCGATCGTCGTCAGCATCCGGTGACCCGAGGCGACCGGACGATCCCCGGTGTTCAGCAGCGCGAAACATCCCGTGCCATAGGTCGATTTCATCATGCCAGGCGCGAAACAGGCCTGGCCGATGGTCGCCGCCTGCTGGTCTCCCGCCACGCCCAGGATCGGCACCGCCGCGCCCAGAAGCGCCGGATCGGTCAGCCCGAAATCGGCGGCGCTGTCCTGGACCTCGGGCAGCATGTCCATCGGCACGTCGAGGAGCGCACAGATCTCCGCGCTCCAGACACCCTGGTGGATGTCGAACAGCAGCGTCCGCGCCGCATTGGTCGCATCCGTCGCATGCACCCGCCCACCGGTCAGCCGCCAGATCAGGAAACTGTCGATGGTGCCAAAGGCCAGCTCCCCCCGCATCGCCCGCGCCCGCGCGCCCGGCAGGGTGTCGAGCAGCCATTTCACCTTGGTGCCCGAGAAATAGGGATCGAGCCGCAGGCCGGTCACCGCCTCGACCAGCGGCTCGGCGCCCTCGGCCTCCAAGGCCGCGCACAGATCGGCGGTGCGGCGATCCTGCCAGACGATGGCGTTATGGATCGGCGCGCCACTGGCACGATCCCAGATCACCGTGGTTTCGCGCTGGTTGGTGATGCCGATGCCGGCCAACTGCTGCGGCGTGACGCCGTGATCGGCCAGAACCGACCGGCAGACCGACAGGGTGGTCTGCCAGATCTCTTCAGCGTCATGTTCGACCCACCCCCCTTGCGGGAAGATCTGGCGAAACTCGCGCTGCGCCACACCGACCACCTGCATCGCCGCATCGAACAGAATGGCGCGGCTCGACGTAGTGCCCTGGTCGATGGCGAGAATGAAGCTCATGCGGGGATCCTCCTGCGGTCTGTGCCGCACCCTATCAGCCCGGCCCCGGATCGCCAGCCCGCGGCAAGCGGGCCGGCGCCGTATCAGGCAGGGCGTACAGGAACATTGTCGATCAACCGTACCCCGTCCAGCCAGGCCGCCACGAACAGACGCGCCGGGACAGAGGCGTGATCGAGCGCCGCGAGCCCCGCTTCGCTGCGCAGTTCCAGATATTCCACCTCGCCAAAACCCGCCTCGGCCAGGCGGGCGCGGGCGCGGAGCTCGAGCGGAGGAAACCGATTGCCCTGCTCCAGCTCCTCGGCCATATCGCGCAGGATCGGGTAAAGCCGCGCCGCCGTCTCCAGCCCCTCGGGCGACAGCCGCAGATTGCGCGACGACAGCGCCAGGCCAGAGGCTTCGCGCACCGTCGGGCAGGCCACCACCTCGATCGGGATATCCAGATCGCGGGCCATGCGGCGGACCACCTGCAATTGCTGGAAGTCCTTTTCGCCGAAATAGGCGCGATCCGCCCCGGTCTGCAGGAAGATTTTCGACACCACCGTGGCGACCCCGTCGAAATGCCCGGGCCGGTGCGCGCCACACAGAACGTCAGTCAGACCGGAGACCGAGACCATGGTCGCGAAGCCCTCGGGATAGACCTGATCGACATCGGGCGCATAGACGACATCGACCGCATGGGGCGCCAGTTTCTCCGCATCGTCCTGTTCGGTGCGGGGGTAGTTCGCCAGATCCTCGGGGTTGTTGAACTGCTTGGGATTCACGAAGATCCAGACGATGACCCGGTCGCAGTCGGCCTTGGCGGCCTCGACCAGCGACATGTGGCCGGCATGCAGCGCCCCCATGGTCGGCACCACGCCGATCCGCGCGCCGGCCGCCTTCCAGCCAGCGGTCAGTGCGCGAATCTCGGACAGTTTACGGATGATCGGTGCGGTCATTTCGCGCCCTTTTCGGTTTGATCGGCAAAGACGTGTTCGGGCCCCGGAAACCGACGGGCGCGCACCTCGGCGGCATAGTCGGCAATGGCCGCCCGGGCCTGATCGGCCAGATCGGCATAGCGTTTGACGAACTTCGGCTTGAAGGCGTCGAACAGCCCCAGCATGTCGTCGACCACCAGCACCTGCCCGTCGCAGCCGGCCGAGGCACCGATGCCGATGGTGGGAATCGCAACCTCGGCGGTGATCCGGTCGGCCAGGGCGGCGGGCACCTTCTCAAGCACCACGGCGAAGGCGCCGGCATCGGCAACCGCACGGGCATCGGCCAGCACCACCTCGGCCTGATCGTCACGGCCCTGCACCTTGTAGCCGCCGAGCGCGTTCACCGATTGCGGCGTCAGCCCGACATGGCCCATCACCGGAATGCCGCGTGCCACCAGAAAGGCGATCGTCTCGGCCATCCGACACCCGCCTTCCAGCTTGACGGCGCCGGCGCCGGTTTCCGCCATGATCCGCGCCGCATTGGCAAAGGCCTGCTGCGGGCCTTGCTCGTAGCTTCCGAAGGGCATGTCGACCACCATCAGCGCATGGCTCAGCCCGCGCGCCACCGCCTGGGCGTGCAGGATCATCATCTCCATCGTCACGCCAAGGGTCGAGGGCAGACCATGCAGCACCATGCCGAGGCTGTCACCGACCAGGACGAAATCGCACTGCGCGTCCATCAGCCGGGCCATGGGGGTGGTGTAGCAGGTCAGGCTCACCACGGGATCGCCGCCCTTGCGGGCACGGATATCCCCGGCACTGATGGCCGAGATCGGTTTGGTTACGCTCATTGTCCTCCCAACTTTCGACAAAGCCGCCGGTAAAGCCTTCCCTCGCGGCAAAGTGGGCCGGAGATATCAACCCAAGGGCGACTCTTCCAGTCTGGTTGCGCCAACATCCGACCAACATCCCGC
This sequence comes from Pseudodonghicola sp., assembly GCF_048268305.1. Taxonomy (NCBI): domain Bacteria; kingdom Pseudomonadati; phylum Pseudomonadota; class Alphaproteobacteria; order Rhodobacterales; family Paracoccaceae; genus Pseudodonghicola; species Pseudodonghicola sp. Next base: position 90,323 of record NZ_JBLWVT010000003.1, on the reverse strand, counting down.
GAACATGTCCCCGAGACCCCCTTGATTGCCGACGCGCTTGCGGGAACACTCCGCCCATCCTCTCCGGCTCAGGGCCGGACAATGACAGGGAGACGTCTGAATGAAGATTTTCCGCCACCCGCGCGGCCTGGCCTCGGCCTTCGCCTTTGCTGCGGCACTGGGCGCCGGCCCGGCGCTGGCCGCCGACCTGACGGTCGCCATGCAGCTTGAGCCGCCGCACCTGGATCCGACCAGTGCCGCCGCCGGCGCCATCGACCAGGTGGTCTATTCCAATGTGTTCGAAGGGCTGACCCGGTTCATGGGCGATGGCTCGATCGTGCCGGGGCTGGCCGAAAGCTGGGACATCTCCGAGGACGGCAAGACCTATACCTTCCACCTGCATGACGGGGTCAAGTTCCACGACGGCACCACGATGGATGCCGAGGACGTGAAATTCAGCCTTGATCGTGCCCGGGCAGCGGACAGCGCCAATGCGCAAAAGGCGCTCTTCGCCGATATCGCCGAGGTCGAGGCCGTCGACCCGCTGACCGTCAAGGTCACCCTGGCCGAACCGAACGGCAGCTTCCTGTTCAACATGGCCTGGGGCGATGCCGTCATCGTCGCGCCCGAAAGCATCGAAGACATCAAGCAGCACCCGGTCGGCACCGGCGCCTTCGCGTTCAAGGAATGGGTGCAGGGCGATAAGATCGTGCTGGACAAGAACCCCGATTACTGGGGCACGCCCGCCAAGCTGGACGAGGTGACCTTCAAGTTCATCTCCGACCCGACCGCCGCCTTCGCCGCGATGATGGCCGAGGATGTCGATGTCTTCTCCGCCTTCCCGGCGCCCGAGAACCTGCCGATGTTCGAGGCCGATCCGCGGTTCCAGGTGCTGGTCGGCTCGACCGAGGGCGAAACCATCCTGGCGATGAACAACAAGCGCGCACCCTTCGACAACAAGCTGGTGCGCGAGGCGGTGGCCCATGCGATCGACCGCAAGGCGCTGATCGACGGGGCCATGTTCGGCTATGGCACCCCCATCGGCACCCATTTCGCGCCGCACAACCCGGCCTATGTCGATCTGACGGCGGAATCGTCCTTTGACCCGGCGCTGTCGAAAAAGCTGCTGGCCGAGGCCGGGCTGCCCGACGGCTTCACGACCACGCTGCACCTGCCGCCGCCCTCCTATGCCCGGCGCGGCGGCGAGATCGTGGCGGCCCAACTGGCCGCCGTCGGCATCAAGGCGCAGATCGTCAACGTCGAATGGGCGCAATGGCTGGAAACCGTGTTCAAGGGCAAGGATTTCGGCCTGACCATCATCAGCCATACCGAACCGATGGACATCGGCATCTATGCCCGGCCGGATTACTATTTCGGCTATGACAACCCGGCGTTCCAGGAGCTGATGAAGACCCTGGCCGCCACCACCGATCCGGCGAAACGGACCGAGCTGCTGCAACAGGCGCAGAAGATCATCGCCGATGATTACGTCAACGGATACCTGTTCCAGCTGCCGGCGCTGACCGTCGCCAAGGCCGGGGTGCAAGGCCTCTGGGCCAACGCACCGACCCAGGCGATCGACCTGACGGCGGTGAGCTGGGCGGAGTGATCCCCCTTCCGATCCTGAGAAAGGGGCCCCTCCGGGGGCCCTTTTGCATTTCGGGGGGCGAGGCGGGAGGGGGCGCGATGGTATGGCCGGAATGTCGGTTGTACGGACAAAGGGTGAATTCGCTGCGATTGCTCCAACGGATGCTTTCTAGCGAACGCTGGGAGATTCGAAGTTGGCAAGACGCTCTCAAGCTTCTTAGTGTGGCGGCATGCAAAGCAACGAATTCAATAGTCTTTTCATAACCGAGTTTGCCGAACCTCTAATTGAGCACGGCTTTCAAATGGTTGGGCGTGGAAATTCGATGCGTCATACCGATGATACCCGCGAACTCCTCATTTTGAGGCAAGGCGGACGGTTGGCGCGACAAGGGATGGCTCGGTCAGTGATCTGCTTCCGTCACACATTCTTGCGGCCAATCGAAAGTGATGACCCCGCGAAGAAGTCAATATACGTTGAGGATTGCCCAAGGAAATTCACGTTTGACGATTTTGATAGATGGTTCCGCCGTCCTCGAAACTACCAACCTGAAAACTCTGGACGATGGCGGATTCACGACATCAATTATGCTGACTTAGATCCAAGACAACTCAGCGAGCGTCTTAAGAAGCTTCGTACAATTGTCATCGAACGCGTCCTGCCGTGGACAGAATCACTGTCGGAAGAAGGTGAACTTTTGCAGATCAAGAAATTTGGAGAGAACGCGTGGTGTGAGCGGCGTTGGATTGAAGACTACGAGAATTTCCTTTCGCGTCGAACCTACTAGCTGCCTTTCGTTTGAAGCGCAGCGCCCGTCGCTTTGGGCTCCAAGCGGCCTTTCGCAGCTTGAGCATCTCATGCCCCCCCTCAGAACCATCCCCCGCCAAGCCCAGCCCTCCGCCTGCCCCCACCCCAGCTTGCCAAGCCGGCGGCCCCGTGCCAGCTTGGTGGCGATTGAATAACCGGATCGCCCGCGCATGCAGACCACCGATATCGCCCGCACCGCCCCCTTGCCCAGGCTGACCGAGCCGCGCAATCCCGGCCTGGCGCTGGACCTGGGCTGGGTGCGGGCCGCTACCGCCAACCGGTCCGCCATCGAACGCCGCTGTGCCAGCCTGCCGGCGCGGCGCAGCGTCAAGAAGGACTATCAGGCCGCCTGGCTGCTGAAGGCGATCACCTGCATCGACCTGACCACGCTCGCCGGCGACGACACCGCCGAACGGGTCCGCCGGCTGTGCGCCAAGGCGCGCCAGCCGCTGCGCCCCGATCTGCTGGCCGCACTCGGCTTCGACAGCCTCCATACCGGCGCGGTCTGCGTCTATCACGAGATGGTGGCGCCCGCCGTCGCCGCGCTCAGGGGCTCGGGCATCCCGGTCGCCGCCGTCTCCACCGGCTTTCCCGCCGGGCTGTCGCCCTTCGCGCTGCGACTGGCCGAGATCGGCGAAAGCGTCGCCGCCGGGGCCGAGGAGATCGACATCGTGATTTCGCGCCGCCACGTGCTCGAGGGCAATTGGCAGGCGCTTTACGACGAGATGCGGCTGTTCCGCGAGGCCTGCGGCGAGGCGCATGTGAAGGCGATCCTGGCGACGGGGGAACTGGGGACGCTGAAGAACGTCGCCCGCGCCTCGCTGGTCTGCATGATGGCGGGGGCGGATTTCATCAAGACCTCGACCGGGAAGGAGGCGGTGAACGCCACCCTGCCGGTGTCGCTGGTGATGATCCGGGCGATCCGCGACTATTACGACCGCACCGGCATCCGCATCGGCTACAAACCCGCCGGCGGGATTTCCAAGGCCAAGGATGCGCTGGTCTATCTGTCGCTGATCAAGGAGGAGCTGGGCAATCGCTGGCTGCAGCCCGATCTGTTCCGCTTCGGCGCCTCCTCGCTGCTGGGCGATATCGAACGGCAGCTGGAACACCATGTGACCGGCGCCTATTCCGCCGGCTATCGCCATGCGGCGGGCTGAGGCGGGCGCGGCGTCCGTCGGACAGTTGAGTATTTGAACAGAGAAGAAGCCATGACCGTCAAAGAGATCTTCGAGACGATGGAATACGGCCCCGCCCCCGAAAGCGCCGTCGAGGCCCTGAGCTGGCTGGTCGATCAGGGCGATTGTTTCGGTCCATTCATCGACGGCCGGTTCACCGCGCCCGGCGCGAGCTTTGACGCAATCAACCCCGCGACGGGAGAGGTTCTGGCGCATCTGACCCAGGCCACCGCCGAGGATGTCGACGCCGCCGTCGCCGCCGCGCGCAGAGCGCAACCGAAGTGGGAAGGGCTGGGGGGCCCCGGCCGGGCGACATACCTCTATGCGCTGGCGCGGCTGTTGCAGAAACACGCGCGTCTCTTCGCCGTGCTGGAGACGCTGGACAGCGGCAAGCCGATCCGCGAGGCGCGCGATATCGACGTGCCCTTGGCGCAGCGGCATTTCTATTATCACGCCGGCCTCGCCCAGTTGATGGAGGTCGAGCTGCCCGAGCAGCGCGCGCTTGGCGTCTGCGGCCAGATCATCCCCTGGAACTTCCCGCTGCTGATGCTGGCGTGGAAAATCGCCCCCGCGCTCGCCGCCGGCAACACGGTGGTGCTGAAGCCGGCGGAACAGACCTCTCTCACCGCGCTCCTTTTCGCCGATATCTGCCATCAGGCCGGGCTGCCGAAGGGCGTGGTCAATATCGTCACCGGCGACGGCGCGGTGGGCGAGGCGATCGCGAGCCATCCGGGTGTCGACAAGATCGCCTTCACCGGCTCGACCGAGGTGGGGCGCCGGATCCGCGTGGCGACCGCCGGATCGGGCAAATCGCTGACGCTGGAGCTGGGCGGCAAGTCGCCCTATGTCGTCTTTGACGACGCCGATCTGGATTCCGCCGTCGAGGGGCTGGTGGACGCCATCTGGTTCAACCAGGGTCAGGTCTGCTGCGCCGGCTCGCGCCTGTTGGTGCAGGAATCGGTGGCAGAGCGGTTTCACGTGAAGCTGCGCGCGCGGATGGACAAGCTGCGTGTGGGTGACCCCTTGGACAAATGCACCGATGTCGGCGCGCTGGTCAGCGCTGAACAGCTGTCCCGGGTCACCGGCATGGTCGCCGCCAACAGTGCCGGCACCACCCACCGCGCCGCCTGCGACATGCCGGCCGCGGGCTGTTTCTATCCGCCGACGCTGATCACCGGCCTCGCCCCCTCCGACCCGCTGATGCAGGAGGAGATCTTTGGCCCGGTGCTGGTCTCCACCACCTTCCGCACGCCGGCAGAGGCGGTGCAACTGGCCAACAACAGCCGCTATGGGCTGGCCGCCACCGTCTGGAGCGAGAATATCAACACCGCGCTCGACATCGCGCCGAAACTGGCCGCCGGCGTGGTCTGGGTGAATGCCGCCAACCTGTTCGACGCCGCCGCGCCCTTCGGCGGGGTGCGCGAAAGCGGTTTCGGTCGCGAAGGCGGGTGGGAGGGGCTTGCGGCCTATACCCAGCCCAGATCGAAACCCAAGCCGTTGGCGGCGGTGGCCGCGATGCCGGCGGGCGGTGGCGGGCCGGCCGATCCGATCGACCGCACGCCCAAGCTCTATATCGGCGGCAAGCAGGCGCGGCCCGATGGCGGCTATTCCCAGGCGATCTGGTCGAAATCCGGCGCGCTGCTGGGCCATGCGCCGATCGCCGGGCGCAAGGATGTGCGCAACGCGGTCGAAGCCGCGCAGGGGGCTGCGGGCTGGGCCGGCACCACCGGGCATCTCAGGGCGCAGATCCTCTATTACATCGCCGAAAACCTCTCGGCCCGGGCCGAGGATTTCACCCGCCGCATCGACGCCATGACCGGCAAGCGTCAGGGCGCGGCCGAGGTCGACACCGCGATCCGGCATCTGTTCACCGCCGCCGCCTGGGCCGACAAATGGGACGGGCGCACCGCCAATGTGCCGCTGCGCGGCATGGCGGTGGCACTGAAGGAACCCGTGGGCATCATCGGCGCGCTTTGTGCTGACGAGGCGCCACTGTTGGGGCTGGTCACCGTCATGGCGCCGGCTATCGCGCTTGGAAACCGGGTGGTGCTGGCGGCCTCCGAGCCCTTCCCGCTGGCGGCGACCGATTTCTATCAGATCCTCGACACCTCGGACGTGCCGGCCGGTGTGGTCAATATCCTGACCGGGCCGCATGCCGATCTGGCCGCACCGCTCGCCGCGCATCTGGGGGTCGACGCGGTCTGGAGTTTTTCCTCGACCGACCTCTCGGCCGGGATCGAGCGCGCGGCCGCCGGCAACCTGAAACGCACCTGGGTGAACAACGCTCAGGCGCGCGACTGGCACGATCCCGATCTGCGCCCCTTCCTGGAGCAGGCGAGCGAGGTCAAGACCATCTGGCTGCCCTATGGCGCTTGAAGCCTGACGGCTTTGCCTTCAGCGGCCTCAAACTCTGGTGAGAGCATGGGGCGCGGCCGGTTTTTTCTTGTGACGTCGCGTAATCTTCGGCTACTCCCGAAGCCATGACCTATATATTCCAGATGGTTTCGTGTTTCGCACCCCGGCTGAAAAACATTCGGTTTTGATCTTTCATGGCCTCGGCCCCCCTCAGCGCAAGCTCGAGCCGGGTGAGGCCCCTTTCTGGCTGGGTCGCGATCCGTTCTGCGCCCTGCTCGACCGGATCGCCCGGATGGGGGCCGATGCCCCGCAGATCACCTTCGACGACGGCAATGCCTCGGATATCGAAATCGCCCTGCCCGAACTCGCCGCCCGCGGGCTGAGCGCCGCCTTCTTCCTCCTGGTGGGGCGGCTTGATCACCCCGGATCGCTCAGCCAGGCCGACGTCAAGGCGCTGGCCGAGGCCGGGCAGACCATCGGGCTGCATGGGCATGCCCATCGCGATTGGCGACGGCTGGACCCAGAGGGTCGCCAGCAGGAGTTCCGCGAGGCCCGCAGGCGGCTGGCCGATCTGTCCGGCCAGCCCATCACCCTCGCCGCCGCCCCCTTCGGGCTTTACGACCGGCAGGTCACCAAGACCCTGATCGCCGAGGGATTCGAGGCGCTCTATACCAGCGACTGGGGGCGCGCTTCGGGTCGGCGCTTCCTGCGGCCGCGCAATTGCATCGACGCGACGATGGACGACAGGGCGCTCAGCGCCGCACTCGACGGTCATGTGCGGCTGACTCGGCAGCCGCGGCGGCTGCTGGGGCTGGCCCGCAAGCGGTTGCTACCGGGAGGGCCGGCCGCATGATCAGCGTCATCATCCCCGCCTATAACGAAGAAGGTTTCATCGGGGAGACGCTGCGGCTGATACTGCGATCTGACACCTCCACACCAGTTTCCCCATCCCATGATCCATCCGATGATCTGCCGGTCGAGGTGATCGTCGTCGCCAATGGCTGCCGTGACGCCACCGTGGCCGAGGTGCAGGAGCTGAGCGCGGACTTCGCCCGACGCGGCTGGATGCTCGAGATCCTGGCGCTGCCCGAAGGCAGCAAGACCCGCGCGCTGAATGCCGGCAGCGCCCGCGCCCGCTATCCAACCCAAATCTTCATTGATGCGGATATCCATGTCTCCCCCGGGCTGCTCGCCGCGCTTGCCCGGGTGCTGGACCGGCCGGAGCCCTGCTATGCCAGTGGCCGACCGCGCATCCGCCGGGCGAAAAGCTGGGTGTCACGGCAATATGCGCGTTTCTGGCAAAGACTGCCATTCATGGCCAGCGGCGTTCCGGGCTGCGGCGTCTATGCGGTCAACGGCCCGGGCCGGGCGCGCTGGGATCAGATCCCCGAGGTGACGGCCGACGATATCTTCGTGCGCAGCCATTTTACCCCCGAAGAGCGCATTGCCGTCCCCGATACCTATTCCTGGCCCATCGCCGAAGGGCTGACGCGGCTGGTGCGGGTGCGCCGGCGGCAGGATCAGGGGCTGCGCGCGCTGGCCGAACAGCTTCCCGAGCTGCGCGCCAACGGTGAACGGACCGCGCCGGACGGGCTGCACAAGCTGCGGCTGCTGATCTGCGATCCGCTGGGCTTCGCCGTCTATGCCGGGGTGGCGCTGCTGGTCCAGACCCCGCTTTTCGCCAACCGCCATCGGTGGGAAAGGGGACGCGGCGACGACGGTTGAGCCGTCGCCGCCAAGCTCGGTTGGCGCCTCAGTTGGTGCTGCTTTCCAGCCCCTCGGGCTCGCCCACCACGACGAAGTGCAACTGATCGGGCTTCAGCAGGCTGGCCGCCACCCGGTTCACATCCGCCAGCGTCACCGCGTTGATCTTGTCGTTGCGGGTGGCGATATAGTCGATCGGCAGCGCATCCATCTGCATCCCCACCAGGATCGAGGAGATCTGCTCATTGCCATCGAAGCGCAGCGGATAGGCGCCGGTCAGATAGGTCTTGGCATCCTCCAGCTCCTTCTCGGTGACCCCATGGGCCTGGGTGTCGGCCCAGACGTCGCGGATCACCTGCACCGCCTCGGCGATCTTGTCATTCGACGAGGCGACGTTGCCCATATAGACCGCCGCCAGGTCACGCGGCACCAGATAGGAATAGACCCCATAGGTCAGCCCGCGCTTGACCCGCACTTCCTTCATCAGCCGGCTTTCGAAGCTGCCACCGCCCAGGATGGTGTTCAGGATATAGGCGGCGAAGAAATCCGGATCGTCGCGCTTGATCCCCGGCTGGCCGAAGATCGCCACGGACTGCGGCGTCTCGAAGGGGATCACGGTGGTGCCGCCGGTGATCGTCACCTTGGCCTTCTCGGGCATCGGCGCCCCGGTCGCGGGCAATTCGCCCAGCAACGTATCGAGCATCTGCCCCAATGCCTCGGGGGTGACGTCACCGACCACGGAAACATACATCCGGTCACGCGCGAAGACGGCGGCATGGGCGGCGATCAGATCGTCGCGGGTCAGATCGCCGACGCTGTCCTCGGTGCCCGACCCGTCGCTGCCATAGGGCTGATCGCCATAGGCCAGCTTGCGGAACCCCTCTCCGGCGATGGCATTGGGGTTCTTGGCATCCGACCGCAGGCCGGACAGCACCTGAGCCCGCACCCGTTCGATCGCGGCCGGATCAAAGCGCGGTGCCAGCAGGGTCTGGCGCAGCAGCTCCATCGCCTGATCGCGGTTCTCGGTCAGGACCTGCGCCGAGATCGACACGGTATCGGGATCTGCCCCGAAATCGAAGCTGGCCGCCAAGCCTTCCAGCTTGCGGGCATAGGCCTGGGCGTCGAGATCGCCGGCGCCTTCTTCAAGCAGGCCGGTCATCAGGTTGACCGCGCCGCGCTTGCCCGGCGCATCCAGCGAGGTGCCGCCACGGAACCGCAGATCAAGCGCGGCGAAGGGGATCGAATGATCCTCGACCAGCCAGGCCTTGATGCCGCCCGGGCTGGTGATCTCCTGCACCTTGACGCCGGCCATCGCCGGCAGGGCAAAGACGATCAGCAGCAGAAACGAAAGCAGCGCCCTCATTGGGTCACCTCCTGTTGGATCGGCAATTGCGCCACCGGCTGCACCTGGGCGCCCTCGGGCGCCTCGCCGCGCATCAACCAGCCGGTGACCGAGGGTTCGGGCCGCAGCACCTGGGCCGCGGCCGCCATGATGTCATCGGCGGTGATGGATTGCAGCACCTCGGGCCAGGCCTGCACGTCCTCGACCGTCAGGCTGGTGGTCAGCGCCTGACCATAGCGGTTGGCGATGCCGCCGACATTGTCGCGTTCATAGATCTGCGCCGCGCGCAGCTGCAGCTTGATCCGGTCGAGCTGCTCGGGATCGACCCCATCCTGCATGAATTGCGCCAGGGCCTCGTCCAGCGCCGCCTCGGCATCGGCCAGGCTGACTCCATCGACCGGCACCACCGCAACGTTGAAGGTGGTCTCGTCCAGCGACACCCCGTCATAAAACGCGCCGCTATAGACCGCGACGCGGCTGTCGAACTGCAGCTTCTGCGCCAGGTAGGAGGTCTGGCCACCGCCGAGGATCTGCGCCAGCAGGTACAGCGCCGCGGCGGTCTTCTGATCGTCGTGATTGCGTTCGGGCGCCAGGTAGGAGCGGCTGACATAGGGCTGCGCCACCCGCGCGTCCTTATAGGTCAGCCGGCGCGCGGCGATCTGCGGCGGCTCTTGCGCGCGAATGCGCGGCGGCAGGTTCTTGTTCGCCGGGATCACGCCGTAATACTGGTTCGCCAGCGTCTTCACCTGGTCGGGGGAGACATCGCCCGCCACCACCAGCACCGCGTTATTCGGCGCGTAATAGGTGTGATAGAAGGACAGCGCATCGGCGCGATCCAGCTCTTCCATCTCGTGCTTCCAGCCGATCACCGGCACGCCATAGCGATGATTGAGGTATTGCACCGCATTCATCTGCTCGGTGAACAGCGCGCGCGGATTATTGTCGGTGCGCATGTTGCGCTCTTCCAGGATCACATCGCGTTCGGTGGCGATATCGTCCTCGGTCAGACGAAGATGGGTCATCCGGTCGGCTTCCATCTTCATCATCAGTCCCAGCCGGTCGGCGGCGACGCGCTGGAAATAGGCGGTGTAATCATAGCTGGTAAAGGCGTTGTCCTGGCCGCCATTGGCCGCCACCGTCGCCGACAGCTCGCCCGACTTCATGTTGTCGGTATCCTTGAACATCAGATGTTCCAGAAAATGCGCCACGCCCGAGGATCCCACCGGCTCGTCCGCCGATCCGATCTTGTACCAGACCATATGTTCGACCACCGGCGCGCGGTGATCCTCGATCACCACCACCTGCATACCGTTGTCCAGAGTGAACGAGGTCACGGGATCGGAGGCCGTCTCCTCCTGCGCGGCGAAGGCTGGCAAGACCATGCTGCCGGCGAGGGCCCCCGCAAGGGCGATTTGTCTGATCATCCGCAACTCCCAATTTCTGCGCATATTCGCATAGGGGCCAACCTACGCGCGCAGGAAGTGGGTTCAACCCGGATATCGGAAAAGTGAGACCACTCTCCGCCGCGCCCCGGACCGGGCGCGAACCGATTGCGCTTACTTTTGCTGGGCTTCGGGCGGCGAGCTGGGCGTTCCGACCCCGGCGCGACGATATTCTTCATCGACCTTGAAGGGGTTGATCGCCTGCCGGCGATAGGCCTGACCATAGCGATCGACCGGGAACAGCTTCAAACTGGTCATCCGCGACTGGCGCTTGCGGAACTTGGCGTCTTCGGCGGCAAGCGTCGTGCGCACCTCGGGGTCGACCCCGTTGCGGCTGGCGGCAGTAATCAGGGCCCCGTCGGCGGCGGGGATGCCGCCGCTGTCACGACCACCGAGCGCCGCCATCGCGTCAGCGGTGGGATTGAGGTCGGTCAGATTGCTGCCTCCCGGCGTCGGCGCCGGCAATTTGGTATAGTCCGATGGCGGGGTCAGCGGCTTGGCCGGGAGAATCAGAAACTCGTCCGGGCCATTGCCGGTGGCACGGATGTCCATCAGCCCCTTTTTCGAACACCCGGCGAGAGCGACCGCCGCAACCATAATGATGATCCCCAGAGGGCGCCGCATGGCCGTCTGTCTCCCGACTGTTTCAGGGGTTTTTAGCGCATTTGCCACTGGAGGTCACGGGGCCTTTTTCCGTTGTCGGCTGCTCTGCCCCTCAAACAGGATCAGCCCCGCCGCTCCCATGAAGATAAACACGTCGCCAACGTTGAAAACAAAGGGATTATCGAAACCGCAGCAGGACATGTTCAGAAAGTCCAGAACATAGCCGTAAAGCAGCCGGTCGACGACATTGCCCAGCGCACCGCCAACCAGCAACCCGGCCGAGAGCTGCATCCGCCGCGTCGGCTGACTGCGCATGACCCAGGTCAGCACGGTCACGCAGACAGCGACGGAAAAGCCGATCAACACCCAGCGCGCCAGCAGGGAGTTGTTGTCGAGCAGGCCGAAGTTGATGCCGCGATTCTCGCCATAGCGGAAGTTCAGCAGCGGCGGCAGCACATCAATGCTGTGCAGCCGCGCCAAGCCCATCCAGTGAACGACCAGATATTTGCTGGCCTGATCCAGCAGGAAAGCCCAGAAACCGGCCCAGAACAGACGAGAAACCCCCATATGCGATCAGTGCCGGAAGTGGCGCATGCCGGTGAAGACCATGGCGAGCCCGGCCTCGTCGGCGGCAGCGATCACCTCGTTGTCGCGCATCGACCCGCCCGGCTGGATGACACAGGTGGCACCGGCTGCGGCGGCCTCAAGCAGCCCGTCGGGGAAGGGGAAGAAGGCGTCGGAGGCGACGGCCGACCCGATGGTCAGCGGTTCCGCCAGGCCCAGCGCCTCGGCCATGCGTTCGGCCTTCTTGGCGGCGATCAACGCCGAATCCACCCGGCTCATCTGACCGGCGCCAACGCCGACGGTGGCCTGATCCTTGACATAGACGATGGCATTCGACTTGACGTGCTTGGCCACCTTCCAGGCGAACAGCAGGTCGCGCATCTGCTCTGCGGTCGGGGCCTTCTTGGTGACGACCTTCAGATCGTCCATGCCGATGAAGCCATTGTCCTTGTCCTGCACCAGGAAGCCGCCGGCGACCTGACGGAAGGTCAGCCCCGCCGCCATCACGTCCGGCAGCCCTTCGGTGGTCAGCAGGCGCAGGTTCTTCTTCTTGGCAAAGATTTCCTTGGCCTCTTCCGAGGCACCCGGCGCGATCACCACCTCGGTGAAGATGCCGGTGATCTCCTCGGCGGTCTCGGCGTCGAGCGGCTTGTTCAGCGCCACGATCCCGCCGAAGGCCGAGGTCCGGTCGCAGTCGAACGCGGCCTTGTAAGCTTCAAGCAGGGTCGCGCCCTTGGCCACACCGCAGGGGTTGGCGTGCTTGATGATGGCGCAGGCCGCCGACTCTTCCGGCGAGAACTCCGCCACCAGCTCGAACGCCGCGTCGGTGTCGTTGATGTTGTTGTAGGACAGCTCCTTGCCCTGATGCTGGACCGCGGTCGCGACCCCGGGGCGGTTCGACCCGTCGACATAGAAGGCCGCGTTCTGGTGCGGGTTCTCGCCATAGCGGAGCGTCTGCGCCAGCGTCCCGGCAAAGGCGCGGCGACGCGGCGCCTCTTCCTTCAGCGCCTTGGCCATCCAGGCCGAAACGGCGGCGTCATAGGCGGCGGTGCGCGAATAGGCGGTCAGCGCCAGGTTCTGGCGGAAGGCATAGGTGGTGTGGCCGTCGTTGGCCTCAAGCTCGGCCAGCAGCGCGTCGTAATCCTGCACGTCCACCACCACGTTGACAAACAGGTGGTTCTTCGACGCCGCGCGGATCATCGCCGGGCCGCCGATGTCGATGTTCTCGATGCAGGTGGCGTAATCGGCGCCCTTGGCGACGGTTTCCTCGAAGGGATAGAGGTTGACGACCAGCAGGTCGATCGGCGCGATCAGATGGGTTTCCATCGCCGCCACATGGCCGGCATCGTCGCGCAGCGCCAGCAGGCCGCCATGCACCATCGGGTGCAGCGTCTTGACCCGACCGTCCATCATCTCGGGGAACCCGGTGATCTCGGAGACGTCCCGCACCTCGAGCCCGGCGTCGCGCAGCGTGCGTGCGGTGCCCCCGGTGCTGATCAGTTCGACCCCGCGCGCGGCAAGTGCGCGGCCCAAGTCGATCAGGCCGGTTTTGTCGGACACGGAAAGCAGAGCGCGGCGGACGGGGTACAGGTCAGTCATGAGTCAGTCCTTGATCTCGGTGAATTCCTGAGCGCGGCATAATCCATATGCCGGCGGGATAGAACCACCCGTTTTGTGGCAATTGCAGGATATTACGAGGTTTCGGACCACGATCTGCCCCCAAACCGACGTCAGGTGTCGAAATAGTCGATCTCGTCGCGGTGCAGGTCGCGCACCGCGACGGCGGTCTCATGCGCCTTGCTCAGGGACCAGCGCACCCGGGTATGATAGCCAAGCGCGCGACCCGACAAGACGATCTGCTGGCTTGCCCGCGGCTTCAGGCGGCTCTTCTCCAGATAGACGCTGGGCTCCAGGGTGAGCGCGCAGATGCCATCATGACGAAAGACCCAGATTTCCCCGCTTTTCAAGGCCATAGAGACCGCGGAACCGCCCAGATCGACGGTGGCATCGACTTCGGGATGCAGATGCAGGCGGATGTCGAAACCGATGCCGGAGAGGACAGAGGCATCCATCGCCTTGTCGAACCGGCGCTTGTCGGCCGCCTCCACCGCCAGCAGCATATCCTCCGCCGCCAGCCCGCGACCGTCGAAGGTCATCTCGAGGCTGCGGGCATGGGTCAGGCCGAAGTCGGCGACATAACCGTCGTGACCACCCTGAAACTTGATACCATCGTCCATCTGCGTGATTTCGATCGGCACCCGGCGCGGCCCATCGACCAATGCCTCGCGCCCCGATCCCCGCTCGGGCTCGCTGAGTCGCGCGCTGGAATAGCCGTCGAGGCAGAGTGTCGAATGCGACGGCGTCGCCCGCCCGGCCCGGCGCCATTCGATGCCGAAGGAAGCACCCGAGCCGCAATTGACGATCAGCGGCCGCCGCCCCGAGGTCAGCTCGAAGGCGAGCGTCGAGGCATGGGCGTTATAGGAGGCCGTCCCGGTCGGCGGCGCGCTGGCATCGACGATCAGCGTGGTGCGCCCCCCGGCCAGGCGGGCATAGCCCATCGCCAGCCCGTCGGACTGGCGCGGCTTGACCTGGCTGGCGGCCAGCGCATGGTCGATACGCCCCTCCATCCCGCGACCACCGCCATGGAACCTGGCCAGCCCGCCATCGGCATGGCGCAGGGTGCGCAGGCTCGGGGCGATCCGCTCGATCGCCGCCTGATGGGCCGGCGGCACGCCACGGCCGGCGTCATGCAGCACCGCCGCAGCCCAGGTCAGCAGGGTGAAGACCTCGAGCAGCTCTTCCGGATTGCGGGTCGGCAGACCGCCCTGCGCGTCGATCTGCGCCTCGCATTCCTTGGCCAGGGCGCGCACCGCCGGATCGGCCAGCTCCTCCCGCCCCTGCAACGACAGGCCTGCATAGATCAACCCTGTCAGCGCCTCGAACCGGGGCAGGCCGGGAACGGCGCCTTGCCAGCGCTTCGACAGGAACCAGGCCTGCGCCGACAACGCGCGATAAAAGGCATCGCTGGCGGCCTTGTCCTGACCGCGCAGCAGAAAGAAGGCGTGGTTGATCCAGCGGATCACCCGCCGGCCGGTCAGATCAGGGCTCCAGCCCGGGCCGCGACCGTCGCCATGCGCCGCGATCCAGCCCCAGAGCCAGGCCTGCGCCTTGGCCCGCGCCGCCATGTCGCCCACCGCCGCCAGATCGTCCAGCCAGGCGAAGCCATGGCGTTCGGCGTCAAAGGCGGCATTCGGCGCCAGCACGTCCCACAGCGCGGTGTCCTGCGACTCGATCAGATACCCGGCGAAGAGCAGGTTCCCCGCGATGAGCTGCCGGCCCCGGGCGAAGGAGCCGATGGTGCGCGGCTCGGGTTGGGAGACGAATGCCGTCACCCCACGTTGGCGCCGGCTCAGCCAGGCATAGACCCGGTTGAGACCCCTGGTGCCGCGGCCGGCGAATCTGTCTGGACTGGACATGCGCGCTCTGCCTCTCACGCTCTCTGGCGTTTGCGCGGAGCATAGCGGGACCGGCCCCTCAAGTCACTTCTGAAACCCGGGGGTCAGAGGGATTTGCGCAGACAGGCGATGTAAAACCCATCCATCCCGCCCAGATCGGCCCAGTAATCAGGCCTCAGCCGCAGCCCGCCCTCTTCGCTCACCCATTCCGGATCGACGCCGGGCAGGGCCAAGGCGTCACGGTCGATGCTGGCGCCCGGCAGGATTTCGAGCGCCTCCTCGACCTGAACCTCGCCCTCGTCAGGCAGCAGCGAGCAGGTGCAATAGACCAGCCGCCCGCCGGGTTTCAACAGACCCCAGGCGTGTGCCAGCATTTGGCTTTGCAGCTCGATCAACCCGCCGAATTCAGACCCGTCCTTGGCAAAGGGCAGATCAGGGTGGCGCCGGATGGTGCCGGTCGCCGAACAGGGCGCGTCGAGCAGGATGGCGTCATATTGGCCCGTGTGGGCCAGCGCGTCCGAGACCACGACCTCGGCCACCAACCCGGTCCGCGCCAGGTTCTCGCGCAGCCGGTTCAGCCGCGCGTCCGAGATATCAAGCGCGACGACAGCGGCCCCAGTGGCAGCCATCTGCAGCGTCTTGCCGCCGGGGGCGGCGCACATGTCGAGGATCCTTTCGCCGGGCTCGGCCGCCAGAACCTTGGCCGGCAGGGCGGCGGCGGCATCCTGCACCCACCAGGTGCCCGCCTCATACCCCGGCAGGGCCGAGACCTGCCCGGCATCGTCCAGCCGCAGCGACCCGGTCGGCAGCGCCCGCGCGCCCGGCAGATCGACCACGGCCCCCGGGCGCGGGGTGATGTCGAGCGGTGCACCGGCCAGATGCGCCAGTTCCATCGCCGCCACCGCCGGGCTGCCCCAGGCCGCGACCAGCGGGTTGCGCAGCCATTTCGGCAGCCGCGGCGCCCGCAGCGCCGCCCAGGCCTCGGGCCCCTCGGCGGCGATCTTGCGCAACACCGCGTTGACCAGCCCCTTCATGTGACCGAGATGCCGGTTCTTGCCGACGATCTCGACCATCGCGTTGACGACACCATGGGCGGCAGCGCCGTGGCACAGTTCGACCGTGCCGAGCCTGAGCGCATTGCGCACGGTCAGCGCCGGCATCCGCTTGAGATGTTTCGACAGCAGCCGGTCGGCGCGTTCCAGCCCGCGCAGCGTGTCCAGCGCCAGCCGCTGGGCACGGGCGCGATCGGCCGGCTCCAGCCGGTCCAGCGCCCCGGCGCCCAGGCATTCGGACATCAGCCGCCCCTCGCCCAGCACCTGATCAAGCAGATAGATCGCGCTGCGTCGCGCTGCCGTGCCACTGTCGTCCATGATGATCCGTCCCGCTGTCTGCGTCTCCCCGCCTTGTCCGGGGCCGACAGGGGCGTATATCATGACGCAAGCACAAAGGAACCCGCCATGAGTGACAAGGCCCTTCCCGGGACCGCCCCGGAGATCCCTGACGATATCCCCGCCGATCTTCCGCCCGCCGCCCGCCGGGCGCTGGCCGAGGCCGCCGAACGCCGCCGCCAGGCCGCTGCCGAGGCCGCGGCCAATCCGATGCCCAAGGAACTGGGCGGCCGTGATGGCCCGGAACCCGTGCGCTATGGCGATTGGGAGAAGAAGGGCATCGCGATCGATTTCTGACCCCGCGCAGAAGGAAGCCGGGACAGATGCCCCGGCCCCCAGCCCCTGAACCGCGCCCTCAGCGCGGTTCGAAATAATCGAGCGGGATCTTGAGATAGGACCGCCCGTTATCCTCCGCCTCCGGCTTGCGCCCGCCGCGAATGTTGATCTGCAGCGCCGCCAGCATCAGCCTGGGCAGGGGCAGCGTCGCATCGCGGGCGTCGCGGATGGCGCAGAACTCAGCCTCGCTCACCCCGCCCTTCAGGTGGATGTTGCCGGCCTTGTGGTCTGCCACCCTGGCCTCGCAGGCGGCCGCCCGCCCGGGGGCATAGTCGTGGCCGACAAAGACCCGGGTGTCGTCGGGCAGCGCCAGGATCTTCTGGATCGAGGCATAGAGCACCCTGGACGATCCGCCGGGGAAATCCGCCCGGCTGGTGCCGCTGTCAGGCATCATCAGCGTGTCATGCACAAAGGCCGCATCGCCCGCGACATAGGTGATCGAGGCCAGGGTATGGCCGGGACAGAAGATCACCCGAACCGGGATCTCGCCCACCATGAACTCCTCACCGTCATAGAACAGCTTGTCCCATTGCCGCCCGTCGGTGGGGAAATCTTGCGGCAGGTTATAGATCTCCTTCCACAGTGCCTGCACCTCGGTCACATGCTCGCCAATGGCAGTGGGTGCGCCGAGCTGGTCCTTGAGCCAGGGCGCGGCCGAGAAGTGATCGGCATGCGGGTGGGTGTCGAGGAGCCAGACCACCTCGATCCCCGTGGCGCGGACATAGTCCAGGATTTCCTGCGCGCTGGTCATGCGGATGGCGCCGGCGTTGGGATCATAGTTCATCACCGGGTCCACGATGGCGCCCTGCATCGTCGCGGGATCGTGGAACACATATTGCCAACTGCCGGTCGGTTCGTCCCAAAAGGGTTTCACAACAGGGGCTTTGGTCATCGGGTATCCTCCGGTCTTTATGGTCGGCCCCGGCGCCAATACGCCGGGGCTCTTGCTCTCAAAGATGGGTCACAGCGACCGGGTCGAGAAGTACCAGTCGACGGTATTATACCCCTCGCCGGCGCGCGCCTTGGCGGCCTCCGGCGTGGCGGGCGGCGGCACGATCACCTGATCGCCAGGCTTCCAGTTCTCGGGCATGGCGCATTTGTTCTGGTCCGCTGTCTGCAGCGCGACCAGCAGGCGATAGATTTCATCGACCGACCGGCCCGCGTTCATCGGATAATAGACCATCGCGCGCAGCACGCCCTCGGGGTCGATGATGAAGGTCGCCCGCACCGCCGCCGTGTCCGAGGCGCCCGGCTGGATCATGCCATAGGATTGCGCCACCTTCATGCTCAGGTCGGCAATGATCGGAAAGCCGATCTCGACCCCGAAGTTCTGCTTGATGTTCAGCATCCAGGCGATGTGGCTGTGCACGCTGTCGATCGACAGGCCCAGAAGCGCCGTGTTCATTGCCGCGAACTCGTCCTGCCGCTTGGCGAAACCGATGAATTCGGTGGTACAGACCGGGGTGAAATCCGCCGGGTGCGAGAACAGCACCAGCCATTTGCCCTTGTAGTCCGCCAGCGTCTTGCGGCCGTCGGTGGTGGGGGCGTCAAAGGCCGGGGCCGGTTCGTTCAACCGGGGCATTTGCGGGGCTTGCGCGGTATCGGTCATCTTGGTGTCTCCATCTCTGTCATTGCGATGAGCCAGAGATAGGGGTCGGGCATAAATCTGTGAAATTGATTATAAATCTTTCAGTGATAGAGATTTTCTATATATTGATCGCATGATCACCCTGCGCCAACTTCGCTTTCTCGTCGCCCTCGCGGATGAGCTGAACTTTTCCCGCGCGGCGGAGATCTGTTTCGTCACCCAGCCGACGCTCAGCGCCGGGCTGAAGGAGCTGGAGCAAATCCTCGGCGTGCAACTGGCCGAGCGCAGCAAACGCTCGGTCCTGCTGACCCCCATAGGGTTGGAGATCGCCGAACGTGCCCGCGCCCTGTTGCTGTCGGCGCGTGAGATCGAGGATCTGGCCGCCGCCCACAAGGCGCCGGAGGAAGGCGACCTGAAGCTGGGCGCGATCCCCACCATCGGCCCCTTCCTGATCCCCAGGGCGCTGCCGCAAATCCGCAGGGCCTTTCCCAGGCTGCGGCTGTTCCTGCGCGAGGAAAAGACCGAATCGCTGCTCGAGGGGTTGGCGAGCGGGCGGCTCGACGTGGTGCTGATCGCCCAGCCCTTCGACATCGGCACGGCGGAGCATGTCGATCTGTTCGACGACGGCTATCACCTGGCGGCGCCGCCGGGCTGGGGCCGGGCCAAAGGGAACCCGGTCGACGGCGGCGCGCTGGAAGGGGCGCGGCTGTTGCTGCTCGAACAGGGCCATTGCCTGCAACGCCACGCGCTGCGCGCCTTTCCCGATCACCACATCCAGCAGGACGAAAGCTTTTCCGCGACCAGCCTGCCGACGCTGATCTCGATGGTCAGCGAAGGGCTGGGGATCACGCTCTTGCCCGATCTGGCGATCGACGCCGGTGTGCTGGCGGGGCAGCAGGTGGATATCGCGCCGCTGATCGGGGCCTGCCCGCGTCATGTGATCCTGGCCTGGCGCCCGACCTCGGCCCGCAAGCCGGTGTTCCGGGCGCTGGCCGAGATACTGCGCCAGACCCGGGCGGATCTGGCGGGTTAGAGCCTGCCTATGCGATCTTCAGCCGGTCCTGCAGCGCCGCCCAGAGCATCACCATCCTGACCCCATGGCGGTGGAACCGGTGGAACGGGATCAGCTTGAGATCGCGAACCGGATAATCCAGCGCCTCGGGCCGTTCCCCGCCCAGACGGGTGGCCATCACCCGGCCCAGCGCCGTCGCCGCCGCCACGCCGCGCCCGTTCAGCCCGATCAGCGCATGCAGCCCCGGCGCCAGCTCGGCCAGATGCGGCAGGTGATCGACGGTCACCGCGATATTGCCGCCCCAGCGATAACGCCACACCTGCCCCTTGAGCTGCGGATAAAGCTCCAACGCGTGATGCTTGAGCCGGTCGAAGGCGCGCTCCAGCGCCGCATCGGCATAGGCGCCGGCGCCGCCCACGACGAACCGCCCATCGGCATCGCGGCGGAAATAGAGCAGATGTTTCTGGGTGTCCGACACCACCTGGCCACCCGGCAGGATGTCGGCGGTGAAATCGGCCGGCAGCGGATCGGTCGCCACTTGGATCGACCGGATCGGCACCACGTTGCGCATCACCCGCGCATCAAGCGGGCCGGAATAGCCATTGGTGCAGATCACCACCTGACCGGCGCGCACCCGCCCCTTGGGCGTGGCGACGATCCAGCCGTCAACGCCCTGCGCCAGCGCTTCGGCCCTTGTACCGGCGAAGATCCGCACCCCGGCCTTGGCCGCCGCCGCCGCCAGCCCCTGCGAATAGGCCAAGGGCTGCACCCCACCGCCGCGCGGGTCCAGCAGCGCCCCGGCGTATTGGCCGCCGCCCAGCACCTCCCGCGTTTCGGCCGCCGAAAGATCGCGGATATCGACGCCCAGCGCCCGCCATTGCGCCGCCCGGTCGCGCGCCCCCTCAAGCCCATGCGCCACAGCGGCATGGACCCAGCCCGCCTGCCGGGCGCCGCAATCGATGCCATGGCGGCGGATCAGGTCGAAGACCAGATCGGGCGCCGCCCCGGTCACCGCCACCATGCGCTTGCCGATCTCGCCGAAATGGGTGACCACCTCGCGCGGGTTTTCCTTCAGCCCCGGCAACACCTGCCCACCGTTGCGACCAGAGGCGCCCCAGCCCGGGGTCTCCGCCTCGATCAGCACCACGGATTGCCCGGCCTCGGCCGCGTGGAGTGCGGTCGACAGCCCCGAGATGCCGCCGCCGATGACGCAGATATCCGCGCTCAGCTCTTCGCCCAACACCGGCCAGACGGCGGGCTCCGGCGCCGTCGCGGTCCAGAGCGACTGCGCCAGGGCGCCGATTTCATTGCTGATGGTCATGTCTCACCCAAGGTCCTGATCGCCGCCCCCTCGCGGCACTGTCCCCTTCTTCCTACACCACCATGGGGCGCCGCCAAGCGTACACCCCGGATTTCCGCCCCGTCAAAAGCACGGCGAGGATCGAGGCGCTGAAGATCGAGGCGTCAGCGCCGCTCGCGGCGATAGGCGCCCGGGGTCATCCCGGTCCAGCGCCGGAAGGCGCGATGGAAATTCGCCACCGTGGCAAAGCCCACATCCTGCGAGATCGCCTCGAGGCTCTTGCCACCCTGGGTCAGATCGCGGATCGCGATGTCCCGGCGCAACCCGTCCTTGATGTCCTGAAACGAGGTGCCCTCGGCCTCCAGCCGCCGCATCAGGGTGCGCGGCGTCAGATGCAGGGCCCGCGCCGCGTCGGTCAGGTGAAACCCCATCCGGTCGGAAAGCTGTACCATCTGCCGCACCCTGAGCGACAGCGCATGTTCGCGCGAACTGGTGAAGATCCAGTCGCGCGGGGCGCGGTGCAGGAAGTCCCGCATCTCAGCCTCGCTGCGCGCCACCGGCAGGGCACCGAGCGACCGGTCGAAGGCGATGAAGGAACAGGGCTGCGCGAAATCCACCCGGGCGGGGAAGAGGATCGGGTAATCCTCGGCGAAGGGCGGGCGGGGAAAGACGAAACCCACCGCGCGCACCGGCAGCTCCCGCCCCGCCAGCCAGGAGGCGATGCCATGGGTCAGCTTCAAAAGCAGCATATGCCCGAACCGCTGCGGCAGCGCCGCGCCGCGCGGCAGCAGGCTGACGCGCATCGCCTCTCCCTCGGCCTCGAAGCTCAGCCGATAGTCGTCCAGCAGCAGGTTCCAGAAGGTGGTGAAACGATAGAGCGCACCGCCCAGCGACGCGGCCCCGCGCACCGAAACGCAAAGATGTTTCAGGGCCCCCGACCGGGTCGGCCGGCTCCAGAGCCCCATCATCTCATCCCCGGTGCCGATGGCGACAAGCTGATAGAGCCGCACGATCTGATCATGGGTCACCCGCGCCCGTGGCTGCCCTTCCGCCACCGCAAGCCCGGTCTGATCGAGGAAACCGGCAAGCTGCGCTGGCGGGCAATAGGCGCGCAGCGCCGTCAGCCAATCCTCGACAAAGGCGAAGGAGACCGTGGGCAGAACGGGCGGCGGCACCGGGGACGCCACCGAAAGGGTCTGTTGCGGCGAGATCATGCCCCGATCTTCCGCCAATTTGTCACTTTTTGCAAATTCTCCGTCCATGGCAGAGATAGCCGCCCGGTATTACGCCTTTTACATGTCACTCGAAGCGCAGAGGGAAGGAGCCCGCCCCATGACATTCGAAGCCCCGGTTCAGGATCTTCTGTTCAATATCGCGCATCTGTCGCATTGGGATCAGGTCACCGCCCTGCCCGATTACTCCGGCATCGACCTGTCGGATGCCGGCGCCGTGCTGGAGGAGTTCGGCAAGTTCTGCGCCGAGGTGATCGCGCCGCTGAACCAGCCCGGCGATCAGGCGGCCTCGCATTTCCGCGATGGCAAGGTGGTGCTGCCCGAAGGCTTCGCCGAGGCCTATGGCCAATTCGTCGAAATGGGCTGGCAGAGCCTGCCGCATCCCGAGGCCTGGGGCGGCCAGGGCCTGCCCCGCGTGGTCGGCGCGGCGGCGACCGAGATCCTGAACGCCGCGAACATGAGCTTTGCGCTCTGCCCGCTGCTGACCGATGGCGCGATCGAGGCGCTTCTGACCGCCGGGTCGGAGGCGCAGAAGCAGACCTATCTGCCGCATCTGACCTCGGGCCGCTGGACCGGCACGATGAACCTGACCGAACCGCAGGCGGGCAGCGATCTGGCGCTGTTGCGCACCCGGGCGGACCGCGCGGGCGACGGCAGCTATCGCATCACCGGCACCAAGATCTTCATCACCTATGGCGAACACGACATGGCAGAGAACACCGTCCATCTGGTGTTGGCCCGCCTGCCCGACGCGCCGGCCGGAGTGAAGGGGATCAGCCTCTTCGTGGTGCCGAAATTCATGGTCGAGGCCGACGGCAGCCTGGGCGCCCGCAACGCGGTGCGCTGCGTCAGCGTCGAACACAAGCTGGGGATCAAGGCCAGCCCGACCGCCGTTCTGGAATACGAGGGCGCCACCGGTTTTCTGGTGGGCGAAGAGAATTGCGGCCTCGATTACATGTTCGTGATGATGAACGCTGCCCGCTATGCCGTGGGGCTGCAAGGCGTCGCCATCGCCGAACGCGCCACCCAGCGCGCCATCGCCTATGCCAAGGAACGGGTGCAAAGCCGCCCGGTCGACGGATCGGCGCGCGAGGCGGTGACGATCATCCACCACCCCGATGTGCGCCGGCTGCTGATGCGGATGAAGGCACTGACCGAGGGCTGCCGCGCCCTGGCCGCCTGCGCCGCCGGCTGGCATGATCTGACCCATCACGGGCAGGTCGAGGGCGCTGCCGAGATCGCCGAATTCCTGGTGCCGCTGGTCAAGGGCTATTCGACCGAAACGGGGGTCGAGGTCGCCTCTCTCGGGGTGCAGGTGCATGGCGGCATGGGCTTTATCGAGGAAACCGGCGCCGCCCAGCATTACCGCGATGCCCGCATCCTGCCGATCTATGAGGGCACCACAGCGATTCAGGCCAATGACCTCCTGGGCCGCAAGACCCTGCGCGACCGGGGCGCCACCGCCCGCCGGCTCGCCGCGATGATCGCCGCGACGGAAACCGAGCTTGCCGCCGGCAGCGCCGCCGCCCAGGCGGTTGCCACCCGGCTGAGCAAGGCGCGCGGCGATTTCGAGGCGGCGGTCGATTACCTTTGCACCGAAGGTGACCCGAACGCCGCCTTCGCCGGCAGCGTGCCCTATCTGATGCTGGCAGGGAATCTGGTGGCCGGCTGGCAACTGGCCCGCGCCCTGCTGGCGGCAGAGGCGGCGATGGACAGCGACCCCGCCTTCATGACCGCCAAGATCGCCACCGCGCGCTTCTATGCCGATCACATCCTGCCCGAAACCGACGCCCAGCGCCTGCGCATCACCGAGGGGGCGCAAAGCCTGCTCGCCGCCGCGTTCTGAGCGCCCAAAGACTGAGAGGAGACCCCATGTCCGTCACCATCGACCCCAAGGATTACACCCGCCTCGCGCTCGACCCGCAGGAGGACGGCGTCTGGATCGTCACCCTGAACCGGCCCGAAAAGCGCAACGCGCTCGATCTGGCGACGGTGGAGGAACTGGTCACCTTCTTTTCCACCGCACCCCGCGCGGGGGTCAAGGCGGTGGTTCTGGCCGGCGCCGGGGATCACTTCTGCGCCGGGCTCGACCTGATCGAACATCATGACGCCGACCGCAGCCCGGCCGATTTCATGCATGTCTGCCTGCGCTGGCACGAGGCCTTCAACAAGATGGAATACGGCGGCGTGCCGGTGATCGCGGCGCTGCAGGGCGCCGTTGTCGGCGGCGGGCTGGAACTGGCCAGCTCGGCCCATGTGCGGGTGATGGATCAGACCACCTATTTCGCCCTGCCCGAAGGCCAGCGGGGCCTGTTCACCGGTGGCGGCGCCACCATCCGGGTGGCCGATCTGATCGGCAAGGCGCGGATGATTGACATGATCCTGATGGGCCGCGTCTATCAGGGGCAGGAGGCGGTCGATCTGGGGCTGGCGCAATACATCGTCGAAGGCTCCAGCTTCGACAAGGCGCTGGAACTGGCGCGGCGCGCGGCGGAAAACCTGCCGCTGACCAACTTCGCCATCTGTTCGGCGATCAGCCATGTGCAGAATATGTCGGCACTGGACGCGGCCTATGCGGAATCGGTGGTGGCGGGCATCGTCAACACCCAGCCCGACGCCCGCGCCCGGCTGGCCGCCTTCGCCGACAAGAGCGCCGCGCGGGTCCGTCCCAACGAGTGATCCGCCGATGACCTCGGCAATTGCCGGGGAAATGCCATCAGAGACCGGGGCCCCGAAAGGCCCCGGTCTTATCATTTCTGGGCTTAACTTCTCCGCCACTGTTCAATCTGGCGACGGGCTGCAAGGGTCGCGCCCGAGGAAAAGCAAAGACCTCGGCCACCGGCGCCCAGATCGCCCATGGCAATCAAACGGAGAAGTCACGTCCATGAAATTAAACGCAATTGCAGGCATCGTCCTGAGCCTGTCCTCCCTCGCCGCGACGCCACTTCTGGCCGCCGACCGTCATGTGACCATCGTCAACAAGACCGGCTATACCATGGTGGAATTCTACGGGTCGAACAACGGCACCTCCGCCTGGGAAGAGAATATCCTGGGCGGCGACGTGCTGACGCATGGCCAGTCGGTCGACGTCAACTTCGACGATGCCTCCGGCCACTGCATCTTCGACTTTCTCGCCATCTTCGAGGACGGCGATCAGGTGAAGCAGGAAAACGTCGATGTCTGCAAGGTGGGCACCTTCACCTTCGAATAGGCCCCCGGGACCGCCGGCCGGGGCGGTCATGCCCCCGCCGCGCCCTCCCCGCGGCCCTGGCGCCTGATCATTTCTGATCGCGCAACAGCGCGCTCAGAATCAGGTAGCGCACCCCCTTGACCAGCGATCGCCCGATGTCCGGATCGAAACCGCTGCGCTGCCATTCGACGACGTTTCCGACATAACAGCCGACGATGACCCGGGCGAAATCCGACGTCGCCATGGTCTCGGCGAATTCACCCTGCGCCCGCCCCTCCTCGATCAGGGTTTCAAGCTGGCCCTGCAGGCGTTCGAAAATCGCCCGGACCTTTTCGCCGATCACCCCTTCGGCATTCGCGAAATTGAGCGAACTGAACACCAGCAGGCTGAACTGCGCCGGGTTGCGCATGGCATAGCTCGCCTGACCGTTCAGAAAGGCCACCAGCCGCCCCGCGCTGTTGTCGGCGGGCAGGCTGGTCGCCTTTTCGGTGCTCTCGAAAATACTGACCTCGATCTCTTCCAGAATCGCTTCGAGAATGGCGTCCTTCGACGAGAAATAGTGATAGACCGCCCCCTTGGTGAAACCGCTGGCGCGGGCGATCCCCTCGACGTGACAGTTGCTATAGCCCTGCTCGACGAAAAGCTGCGTCGCGGTTTCCTTGATCAGCGCCAGACTTTTCTCACGCGAAATCTCTTTCTTGTTCCGAGGCTTGGCATTCGGCATTCGATCGGGGCCCTCCCTTGTTCTGGCCGGTTCTGTCGGGCGCATGACCCCAGTCATACACAGCCTGCGCGGTTTCGTCAGCCGGGCTGACCCGCAAGGCGGACGCGACTTTGCCGCTTGACAGGTTCGACGCGCCCCAAATACATACCTTCACGTAGGTATGCAAACGCATAGCATCCCGGGAGGACGGGATTCGACCCTGCAGGAGGAGCGAATGAACACAGATCTGATCGAGGAGCTGGTGCGCCGTGTGACGGCGTTCACCCTGAACCATCACGACGAACGCGACCCGTGGGAGAAATCCGTGGCGCTGTCGGGCATCCTGGCCTGGAACGACCCCGCCGCGGTCGCGGCGGCGCAGGGGTGGATCGACCGCGCCGTCGCCACCCAGAACAGCGACGGCAACCTGAACTATGCCGATACCTATGACGCGCCGCCGGGGCACATCAAAAGCTTCACCCCCACCGCACCGCTGACCTCGAGCCTCGCCCTGCCGCTGCTGCGCTATTATGAACGCAGCGGCGATCCGCGCTATCTCGAGGCCGCCGATCTGCAGATGCAGGCGCTGCTGAACACGCCGCGCACCAGCGCGGGCGGCTTCTGGTCGCGTGGCGAAGGGCCCGAGCTGTGGATCGACATGGTCTATCTGATGACCCCCTTCCTGGTGCTCTATGGCCAGATCAAGGACGATCCCGCCTATCTCGACGAGGCGGTGAAACAGCATCGCGTCGCGGTCGAGCGTCTGGTCGATCCCTTCACCGGCCTTTCCCGCCATGCCTGGTGCGAGGTGCCCAACCACTATCCCCAGTCGACCTTCTGGGCGCGCGGCAATGGCTGGTTGATCGCCGTCACCGTCGACCTGCTGGAGATGATGGGCCCGCACGAGGGCCGCGATTTCATCGCCGAGACCGGGTTGCGCACCATCCGCAAGATGGCCGAGCTGCAGGACCGCTCGGGCTATTTCCGCCATGTGCTGGACGGGCCCGGCAGCCGGAAAGAGGCCTCTGCCACGCTGATCTATGCCTATGCGGTGGCCAAGGCGGTGCGGCTGGGGCTGCTGGAGGACAGCTATCTGCCCAGCGCCTGGCGCGCCTTCGAGGTGGTGGCCGGATCGGTGACCGAGGACGGCATGGTGCCCGGTGTCGCGGTGCCCCCCGGCGGGCCCGGCGTGCCCTTTGCCTGGGCCCCCTTTGGCCAGGGGTTCTTCCTGCTGGCCGCGTACGAGCTGACCGGCCGCGCGGCGGGGAACTAGGCGCATGGACATTCTGGAATTCGTCCTGCGCGGGCTGCTGCTGGGGGTGACCTATGGGGTCATCGCCATCCCGATCAGCCTGGTCTTCGTCACCACCGGCACGGTGGATCTGGCGATCGGTGCCTATGTGGTTCTGGCCGCCGCCATCGGCTTCACCCTGGGCGGGCCGCTGGGCTGGGCATTGGCGATCCTCGCCGCCATGGCCGCCGCTTCGGTGGTGGGCTTCGCCTCGCTGCTGCTGATGCGGCGCTATGCGGGCGACCGGCTGATCGTCATCCTCGCCAGCTTCGGCTTTGCCATCCTGCTGGAAAGCCTGGTGCTGACCGTCTTCGGCAAGTCGCCCTTCGTCAAGATGACCTCGGCCGCGCCGGTCGAGCTGGGCGGCATCCTGCTGTCGCGGCAATCGCTGCTGTCGGCGGCGATCGGCGTGGCGCTGGCCGGCGCGGTCTATCTGGTGCTTTACCGCACAGCCCTGGGCCGGGTGATGCGAGCCGGCGCCGACAACGCCCGCGGCGCTGCCATCGCCGGGATCGCGGTCAAACGGGTGCAATATCTGACCTTCATCCTCGGCGGCGCCCTGGCCGGGGTGGCCGGGCTGATGCTGCTGCATGGCGCCGGGCTGATGTTCTCCTCGGCCGTGCCGCTGACCATCACCTCGCTCGGCGCGGCGATCCTGTTCGGGCTGGAGAAACCGCTGCACGCCTTCTGGGGCGGGCTGATCATCGGCGTCATCGAATCGCTGAGCGCCGGCTTCGCCTCCTCCAGCCTGGCGACGCTGCTGCCGCTCTTGTTCATCTTCGCGGTACTGGCGACGAAATCGCTGCGTGGCACCGATGTGGCGGGAGGCCGGGCATGACCATCTGGCGCAGCCTCACCCCCGCCCTGACGGTCGCCCTGCTGGCGGCGCTCGCCGGCATCTTCGTCACCGGCAATCTCTTCTGGCTCGACACCTCGGTGCTGATGGCGATCTATGCGCTGATGGCACTGTCGGTCGGCGTCTCCTTCGGGCTCTGCGGCATCCTCTCGGTGGCGCAGGCGGCCTTTGCCGCGCTCGGCGCCTATGGCACCGCCATCCTCACCACCCGCTATGGCGCACCGCCGCTTGCCGGGCTGGTGGTCGCCGTCGCCCTGCCGGCGGCCTTCGCCTATCCCTTCGCCCGGCTGGTCACCAATATGTCCCACCTCGGCCTGGCGATGGCGACGCTGCTGTTCAGCTCGATGTTCGACATCCTGGTCCGCGAGGGCGGCGATCTGACCGGCGGCTATATCGGCCTGTCCGGCCTGCCGCCCCTGCCCGGTCCGATGGATGCGGGCTGGCTGCACGGGCTGGCCTGGGGCATCGTCGCGCTGGTCGCGCTGATCCTGGCGCAGCTCTACCGCTCGCCCTACGGGGCCGGGCTGAAATCGGTGCGCAACGACGCATTGCGCGCCGCCGCCGACGGCATCGACGTCGCCCATGCGCGCAGCACCGCGCTCAGCCTCTCGGCCGGCATCGCCGGGATCGCCGGCTGGCTCTATGCCCATTACATCTCCTACCTCGGGCCCGAGTCGCTGGGCTCCTCGGTCTCCATCTCGGTGCTGCTGATGGCCATGGTCGGCGGTGTCAGCACCGTGCTCGGCCCGATCCTCGGCGCCGTGGTGCTGACCCTTCTGTCCACCCTGCTGCCGGGCGCGGAATCCGCCGGCATGTTCTATGGCGGCGCGCTGCTGCTGGTGCTGCTGATCGCCCCCAAGGGGTTGATGAGCCTGCGTGACCTGCTGCCCGCCCGCAGCGCAACCAAGGGGGCCCGGCAATGAAGCTAGAAGCCACTGACATCTCGGTCCGCTTCGGCGGCATCAAGGCGCTTGACGGCGTATCGGTCAGCGTGGCGCCGGGGCAGATCGCCGCCGTCGTCGGATCGAACGGATCGGGAAAATCGACCCTGTTCAACGCGATCACCGGCTTCGCCCCGATCGAGACCGGCAGCGTGCGGTTGAACGGGCGCGACATCTCGGCCCTGCCGGCGCACCGGCGGGTGCAACTGGGCCTCTGCCGCACCTTCCAGACCCCGCGCATCGACCCCGAGGCCAGCGTGATCGAGGCGATGAAGTCCGGCGGTGTGGTGTCGCTCTCCTCGCATCTCTGGGATGCCTGTCTCGGCACGCCGCTGGGCCGCCGCGAGGCGCGCGAGATCGACCAGCGCGCCCATGCGGTACTCGAGGAGCTGAACCTGGGCGACCTGGCGCATCATACCATGGGCGAGTTGCCGATGGGTACCGTCCGGCTGATCGACGTCGGCCGCGCGGTGATGGGCGGGCCCAGCTTCATCCTGCTGGACGAGCCGGCGGCCGGCCTGTCCCATGCCGAGCAGGACGCGCTCAAGGCGCAGATCAGGCGGTTGGCCTCGGAAGGCGTGGGCGTGCTGCTGGTCGAACACAACTTCCGCTTCGTCTCGGACCTCTCCGACCAGATGACGGTGCTGGAAAATGGCCGGGTGCTGGATCACGGCACCCCGGCCGAGGTCAGCCGCAGGCCGGATTTCATCCGCATCTATCTGGGCTCGACCGGTGCCGACACCCCCAGGGCGGCGCGCCGGCCGGTGGCCGTCCCGGAAGAGGCGCCGCTGATGCGCTGCAAGGGGCTGACCGCACAATACGGCCGCATCCAGGTCTGCTTCGGCATCGACCTCGACGTGCCACGCTCGGGCGTGGTGGCCCTGCTGGGCGCCAATGGCGCCGGCAAGAGCAGCCTTCTGGGCGCCATCGGCGGATTGGTGAAATCCTCCGGCTCCATCCGCATGGAGGGGGAGGAGATCCACGGCCTTCCGGCCCATCGCCGGGCGGAAAGGGGCGTCTGCTTCGTGCCCGAGATCCGCGGCAATATCTTCCCGACGCTCAGCGTTCTGGAAAACCTCGAAATCGCGCAACGGCGATTGGCGGGTGATCAACTGGCCGAACTGCAGGGCGAGCTGCGCGAGATGTTCCCGCGGCTGCATGAACGGCTCGCCAGCGAGGCGCGGATGCTGAGCGGCGGCGAACAGCAGATGCTGGCGCTGGCCATGGCGCTGAGCCAGCGGCCCCGGGTGCTGTTGCTGGACGAGCCGACACAGGGCCTGGCGCCGGCGGTCTACGACACGCTCGAGGACACCATTCGCCGCATCGTCGAGCACGGCATCGGCGTGGTGCTGGCCGAACAGAACGCCGCCTTTGCCGCCCGGCTTGCCGATCACGTGGTGGTCCTGGCCGAGGGCGAGGTGTCGCTGAGGGCGGCGCCCGCAATCCTCTCGGATCGGGACCGGCTGATGCGGGCCTATCTGGGCCCCGACGACGAACAGGAAAAGGTTGCCTGACATGACGACATCCTCCCCCCGCCCGCTGACCGGCATCCGCGTCATCGACCTGTCGCGACTGGCGCCCGGCCCCTATGCCACCATGCTGCTGGCCGACATGGGGGCCGAGGTGATCACCGTCGGCGCCGGTGGCGATGCCGGCGTCGCCCCGGTCTTCGCCCGCGGCAAGACGCTGATCCGGCTCGATCTGAAACAGGACAGCGGCCGCCGCGCCCTGCACCGGCTGATCGAAACCGCCGATGTGGTGATGGAGGGCTTCCGCCCCGGCGTCGCCGACCGGCTGGGCGCCGGCTATGCCGAACTCTCGGCGATCAACCCGGCGCTGGTCTACTGCTCGCTCACCGGCTACGGCCAGGACGGCCCACGGGCGCAGGAGGCCGGGCATGACATCAACTATCTCGCCGCCGCCGGCGTGCTGGGGGCGCTGGGTCCGGCCGATGCGCCGCCCACGGTGCCGCTGAACCTGATCGCCGATTTCGCCGGTGGCAGCCTCTTCGCGGTGGCCGGCATCCTCGCCGCGCTGGTGGCGCGCCAGGCGACCGGACGCGGCCGCCATGTCGATGCGGCGATGATGGACGGCTGCCTGTCGATGATGGGAATGCACGCCGACATGTGGGGCAGCGACTTCATGCCGGCGCGCGGCAAGGGTCTGCTGGACGGCGGCGCCCCCTTCTACCGCTGCTATGCCTGCGCCGATGGCGGCCATATGGCGGTGGGCGCGCTGGAGCCTGCCTTCTTCGCCAACCTGTGGCGCGTGCTCGGCTTCGACGACCCGGTGCCCTATCACATGGACCCCGATCTCTGGCCCGCGCTCGAGGCACGGCTGACCGCCGCCTTCGCCAGCCGCAGCCGCGACGACTGGGCCGCGCGTTTCGACGGGGCCGAGGCCTGCGTGACGCCGGTGCTCTCCCCCGAGGAGATCGCCAGCGATCCGCAAGCGCGCCACCGGCTGGGCCAGGCGCCGACCACCGTGCCGCTGGCCCCGAAGTTCGATGGCGACAGCGCGCCCTTTCCCGCCATCGACATGGCCGACCGCACGGCAGAGGTGCTGACCAAGGCCGGCCTGCCTGCCGCCGAGGTCGCCACCCTGGTCGAGGCCAATGCCCAGGCCAGGACCCGCAGTCTGGAATGGCCGCCCCGGCGCGCGCCGAAAGCCAGCCAAACACCCAAGGCCAAGACGGTCTGATCGAGGAGGAGAGAGATGAACGAGATGGCACAGAACTGGGATACCTACCAAGCGTTCCGCGACACGGTGCGACGCATCGCGCGCGACAAGATCGAACCGCTGGCGGCCGAGCTTGACCGCACCGGCGGCCCGCCCGAGGCCCAATTCGCGATCTTCCGCGACACCGGCCTGCTGGGTCTGGGCCTGCCCGAGGAATACGGCGGCGGCGGCGGCGATCTGATGGCGCAGGTCATCGCGGTCGAGGAAATGGGACGGGTCTGCTCGTCTTCGGCGCTGACGATGACGCTGGGCTGGGGCACGCTCGACCCGCTGGTCCGCGATGGGTCCGAAGAACTGAAGCGGCAGATCATCCCACCGGTCGCCGCCGGCGAGCTGAAGACCGCCTGGTGCATCACCGAACCGCAGGGCGGCACCGACATGGCCGGCATGACCACCCGCGCGGTGGCCGAGGGCGACACATGGGTGCTGAACGGCACCAAGCGGTTCATCACCAATGCCGGCTGGGCCGATTGGTATCTGGTCGTCACCCGTACCGAGGGCGATGAATTCGGCGTCTTCATGGTGCACCGCGACGATCCCGGCATCAGCTTTGGCGAGAACGAGCAGAAGATGGGGCTCAAGGGCTCCCCCACCGCCGATGTGATCTTCGACAATTGCCGCATTCCGCTGGGCCGCGTGGTCGGCGGGCCGACCGGCGGCATGGCGCGGATGAGCCGGTCGCTGACCCATTCGCGCCCGGTGATCGCCGGTCAGGCGCTTGGCGTGGCGCAGGGCGCGCTGGATCAGGCGGTGGCCTATGTCAAGCAACGCAAGTCGATGGGCAAGCCCTTAGCGCGCTATCAGCTGATCCAGGAGAAGATCGGCGACATGACCATCCGGGTCGAAAGCGCCCGCGCCCTGCTCTATCGCGCGGTCGACTTCTCGCTGCGCGAGCAACCCGAGGCGCGCCAGCTCGCCTCGATGGCCAAGGCCGCCTGTTCCGATGCGGCGATGTCGGTGGCGGTGGACGCGGTGCAGCTGCATGGCGGCTATGGTTATCTGCGCGACTATCCGGTCGAGCGGATGATGCGCGACGCCAAGATCACCCAGATCTACGAGGGCACCAATGAAATCCAGCGGCTGATCGTCGCCAAGCATGTCCTGTCGGACTGAGGCGGTGAGGATGGATAAGGGAGTTCTCGACGGGCTTCTCGTCATCGACATGAGCGAGGTCTATCAAGGCCCGCTCGCCGCCCAGATCCTCGGCGATTTCGGTGCCGACGTGATCAAGGTGGAACGTGCCGGCAGCGGCGAGGTATTGCGCAGCTCCGACCCCGCCTCGGTCCAGAAGGGGATGATGAGCAGCCATTTCGCCGCCGCCAACCGCAACAAGCGCTCGATCGCGCTCGATGCGAAATCGGCCGAGGATATGGCGATGCTGATGGGCCTGCTGGCCCGCGCCGACGTGCTGATCCACAACTTCCGCCCCGGCGTGGCCGAGCGGCTGGGGATCGGATACGAGACGCTGCGCGCGCTGAACCCGCGGCTGATCTATGCCTGGGCCTCGGGCTTTGGCGAAACCGGGCCCTTGTCGAAGGCGGGCGGTCAGGATCTGATCATCCAGTCGCTGTCGGGGATGGCGCGCGAATCCGCCGGTGCCGACGGGCTGCCGCATTTCGTCAACCCGCCGGCGATCGACTATGCCTCGGGTCAGACGCTGGTGCAGGGCATCCTGCTGGCGCTTCTCGGCCGACAGAAGACCGGCCAGGGCCAACGGGTGGCGATCAACCTGCTCGACACCGCGGTGGCGATCCAGAGCCTCGAGGCCGCCACCACGCTGATGCATGGGACCACCACCAAATGGTTCGATCTGGCGCCGAACTTCGTGTTCGAGACCCGCGACGGCTTTCTGACCGTGCTGGGCTTCTTCCGCGAGAACCCGCTGCGGCTGCTCTGTCAGGCGCTGGATCTGCCCGACGCCAGCACCGCGCCGCATCTGGCGACGCCGGAGGATCAGCGCCAGCACCGGGAAGAGATCCGGGCGCTGCTGGGCGATGCCTTCCGCGCCCTGAGCACGGCCGAGGCGCATGCCCGCGTCGCCGCGCAGGATCTGCTCTGCGCCCCGGCGCAAAGCCTGGCCGAGGCGCTGGCGCATCCGCAGATCGCCGCCAACGGATTGCTGATCGACGCCACCCTGCCCGGAGGAGAGCAGGTGCGGCTGGTGGGCAACCCGCTGACCCTGTCAGACACCCCCGCCCGGCTGCGGCGCGACCCGCCGGCGCTCGACGCCGACCGGGCGGAGATTCTCGACTGGCTTAACAACGACCCGTCGCGCCAAGCGTGACATTTCTTCAGGGAGGAGACCCATGAAACAGACTCTGATCCGGGCGCTGCGCGCGCTCGGCACCGCCACGGCGGCCGCAGTGATCGCCACCGGCCCGCTCGCCGCCGAAGAAAAGGCGCCGCTCAAGATCGGCCTGCTGCTCAGCCTCAGCGGCCCGGCGGCGCCCTTCGGCATTCCCGAACGCGACGCGGTTCTGGCACTGGCCGCCCAGACCAACGCGCAAGGAGGAGTGAACGGCCATCCGGTCCAGCTGTTCATCTATGACGATGCCACCAACCCGACCGAGGCCGCCCGCGGCATGCGCCAGCTGACGATGCAGGAAAAGGTGCAGGCGGTGATCGGCTCCACCATCGGCAGCGGCACGCTGGCCGCCGGCCCGATCGCGGCGCAGGCGCAGGTGCCGGTGCTGGCCCCCAACGGCACCGATGCGGTGGTCTCGAAGGACCAGAAGTTCTTTCCCTGGGTCTTCCGCACCCTGCCCAGCGACACGCTGATCGGCGAGGCCTTCCTGAAGCGCGCGCTGGCCGGCGGCGCCAAGAAGGTGGCGCTGTTCTATCAGGAAGACGCCTATGGCAAGGGCATGCACGACCGGCTGGACCATGACGCCGCCGCGCTGGGGATCGAACTGGTCGCCTCCGTCTCGGCGCCGCTCTCGGCCACCGATGTGACGCCGCAGGCGACCCGCATCCGCAACGCCGAACCCGATGTGGTGCTGATCCAGGCCTCGGCCCCGGCGCTTGGCGCCTCCTTCGTGCGGGCGGCCAAGCAGGTCGGGCTTGAGGCACCGATCTGGGCGCAGGGCGCGCTGGCACAACAAAGCTTCATCGACGCCTCCGGCCCCGCGGGCGAGGGCGTGCATCTGATCATGATCGCCAACTGGGCCGATCCGACGCCCGAGCTGAAGGGCTTCGCCGATCTGCTGAGCGCCGCCGGCACCCCGCCGCAGGGCTTTGGCGAGATCATCGCCGCCAATGCCTATCACGCCATCATCGCCGCCGCGCAGAAGGTCGAGGGCGATCTGACCGGCCCGGCGCTGCGCGACGCGCTGGAAACCGTCTGCAAGATCGACGCCTATACCGAGGGCTTCGGCTGCTATGGCCCCGACGACCACGAGGGCTGGACCAGCGAGGCGATGCAGCCGGCGGTGATCCGCGACGGCAAGTTCATGCGACCCTGAGCCCTGCGGGCCGGGGCGCCAGCCCCGGCCCTGTCCAATCCAGCGGTGGATGACCCGATGACATCACAGCAAGATACCTGGACCCTCGGTCGCGCGCTTGCCGACCGGGCCGGGAGCGATCCGGACCGGATCTTCATGGATTTCGTGGACGGCCCCAGCCTGACCTATGGCGCCGCCCATGACCTGGCGCAGCGGGTCGCCGGCGGCCTGCTGGCCGAAGGCATCGGCCCCGGCGATCGCGTGGTGGTCATGCTGCCCAACGGGCCCGAGGCGATCACCGCCTGGCTGGCGCTTGGTCATCTCGGCGCGGTCGAGGTCTGCCTGAACACCGCCTATCGCGGCCAGCCGCTGACCCATGCGCTGACCGCCTGCGAGGCGCGAGTGATGATCGTCGAGGCCGCCTATCTGCCGGCGCTGGCCGAGGTCGATCTGGCCGCCGCCGGCATCATCCGGCTGATCGTGGCGGGCGAGGCCCCCGCCGGCGCAACCCGTTGGCAGGATCTGCTCTCTGCCCCGCCGCTGGTCACCCCGCCGCAGCCGGTGCGCGGGCGTGATGCGGCCTCGATCCTTTTCACCTCGGGCACCACCGGGCCGGCGAAACCGGTGATCCTGACCCATGCGCAGAACTACCTGACCGCGACCGAGACCGTGCGCCGCTTCGGCATGACGGCCGAGGACACCTCCTATTGCTTTCACCCGCTCTTTCACATGGCGGGCAAGTTCATGGCGATCTACGGCACGCTGATCGCCGGCGCCCGCATCGTGCTGGACCGCCAGTTCGACCCGGCGCGCTGGTCGGAACGGCTGTGCCAGTTCGGCGCCACGCTGGCCTATGGCCACGGCCCGATGATCGAGATGATCCATGCCGCCCCGCCCACGCCCCATGACGCGCAAAACACCGTCCGCCGGGTGCTGAGCGCCCCCTTCCCGCGCCAGATCGCCGAGGATTTCGAGGCCCGCTTCGGGCTCGAAGGGATGGAATGCTGGGGCATGACCGAAATCGGCATCGTCGCCTGGGCCGATGCCGACAGCCCGCGCGGCAGTTGCGGCAAGGTCAGCGAATTCTATGACCTGCGGATCGCCGATCCCGACAGCGACGAAGAGCTGCCCCTGGGCCGCACTGGCGAGATCCTGGTGCGGCCGCGGCTGCCCTGGATCACCTTCCAAGGCTATCACGGCATGGCCGAGGCCACCGTCGACGCCTGGCGCAACCTGTGGCTTCACACCGGCGACATGGGCCGGCTGGATCGGGACGGCAACCTGTGGTTTGCCGACCGGGTCAAGGACCGCATCCGCCGGCGGGCCGAGAATATCTCCTCTTTCGAGATCGAGGCCGCCGCGCTGCGCCATCCGGGCGTGGCCGAGGCCGCCGCCGTCGGCGTCGCCTCGAGCTTCGAGGGGGACGACGACATCAAGCTCTGCCTCGTGCCGCGTGCCGGGGCGACGGTCGATCCCGTCGAACTGCTCTGCCATCTGGCCGGGCTGCTGCCGCATTACATGATCCCCCGCTACATCGACCTGCGCGACAGCCTGCCGCGGTCGAACACCAACAAGATCCGCAAGACCGAATTGCGCGAGGCCGGCGCGCCGCCCCCCGTCTGGGACCGGCAGGCCGCCGGGCTGTCGGTGCGCACCCTATACCGAGAGGAATCCAAACCATGCTGATGCAGGACGTCACGCTCGACGACAAATACACCCTCGACCGGGGCCGCGTCTTCGTGACCGGCGCCCAGGCGCTGGCACGGCTGCCGATGCTGCAACGCGACCGCGACGTGATCGCCGGGCTGAACACCGCCGGCTTCATCTCGGGTTATCGCGGCTCGCCGCTGGGCACCTATGACATGGCGCTGTGGAAGGCCGAAAAGCACCTGAGCGCGGCGCAGATCAAGTTCCAGCCCGGGCTGAACGAGGATCTGGCTGCCACTGCCATCTGGGGCACCCAGCAGGTCGGCCTGGGCGGACGATCGGATTACGATGGCGTCTTCGGCATCTGGTACGGCAAGGGGCCGGGGGTGGACCGATCGGGCGATGTGTTCAAGCACGGCAACCTGGCGGGCACCTCGCCCCACGGCGGGGTTCTGGTGCTGTTCGGCGACGACCCGGTCGCCAAATCCTCGACCATCGCACATCAAAGCGAACCGGGGCTGATCGCCGCCGGCATCCCCGTGTTCGATCCCGCCTCGATCCAGGAATATCTGGACTTCGGCCTGATGGCCTTCGCGCTGTCGCGCTATGCCGGGGTCTGGGTCGGGATGAAATGCATCACCGATATCGTCGAAGGCTCTGCCTCGGTCACCGTCGACCCGCTGGCGCAGAACTTTGTCGCGCCCCAGGATTTCACCCTGCCGGAAGAGGGCGTGCATATCCGCCACCCTGACTGGGCGCTGGATCAGGAAAAGCGGCTGGTACAGATCCGCATGCCCGCCGTGCTGGCCTATATCCGCGCCAACGGCTGGAACCGGGTGACCCATGCCGCCCCGGCCCGCCGGCTGGGGATCGTGGCCGCCGGCAAGTCCTGGGCCGACCTGATGGGGGCGCTGGACGAGTTGGGTCTTGATGCCGCCGCGCTCGACACGCTGGGGATCAGCATCTTCAAACCGGCGGTGACCTGGCCGCTGGAACCCGAGGGGGTCAAGGACTTCGCCAAGGGGCACGACACCCTGCTGGTGATCGAGGAGAAACGCCCGCTGATCGAGGATCAGGTCGCCCGCATTCTCTATGAGCAGGACGACCGGCCGCAGATCCTCGGCAAGCACGACCGCGGCGGCCAGCCGCTGTTCCCGGCCGAGGGCGAGCTGTCGGTGCAGCTGGTCGGCCGCCTGCTGGCCGGCCTGCTGCGCACCGAGGCGCCCGAGGCACTGCGGGTGCGGCTGGAACGCGCGCTGCAATCCGAGCCGCTGCCCGCCCCGGCCACCGGGCCGCGGATGCCCTGGTTCTGCGCCGGCTGCCCGCATAATACCTCGACCAAGGTGCCGGAGGGCAGCCGCGCCTTCGCCGGCATCGGCTGCCATACCATGGCACTGCTGATGCCGAACCGGCGCACCGAAAGCTTTACCCAGATGGGCGGCGAAGGGGCGCAATGGATCGGCCAGGCGCCGTTTTCCAAGGATAAGCACGTGTTCCAGAACCTGGGCGACGGCACCTATTGCCACTCGGGCTCGCTGGCGATCCGCGCCGCCGTCGCGGCGGGGGTGAACATCACCTACAAGATCCTGTTCAACGACGCGGTGGCGATGACCGGCGGCCAACCCTCGGACAAGCCGCAGACGCCCTGGGGCATCACGAGGCAGGTCGCGGCCGAAGGCGTGAAGACCATCGTCGTGGTCAGCGATAACCCCGCGGCCTATCCGTCCGCGACCCCCTGGGCCGAGGGGGTGACCATCCGCCCACGCGAGGAGCTGGACGCGGTGCAGCGCGAGCTGCGCGAGGTCGAGGGCACCTCGGTCCTCCTCTACGATCAGACCTGTGCGGCCGAGAAGCGGCGCCGGCGCAAGCGCGGCAGCTTTCCCGATCCGGCCAAACGCATCTTCATCAACCCCGCCGTCTGCGAAGGCTGCGGCGATTGCGGGGTGAAATCCAACTGCGTCGCGGTGCGCCCGCTGGAAACCGAGTTCGGCCGCAAGCGGCAGATCGACCAATCGAGCTGCAACAAGGATTTCTCCTGCGTCAACGGCTTCTGCCCCAGCTTCGTGACGGTGCATGGCGCCGAGCCGAAGAAACCCGACACCGCCAAGACCGACACCAGCGGCGCGCTGGAGCAGGCGCTCGCCAGCCTGCCGGACCCCGCCCTGCCGACATTGACCAGAGATTACAACATCCTCGTCACCGGCATCGGCGGCACCGGCGTGGTGACCATCGGCGCGCTGCTGGGGATGGCGGCGCATCTGTCGGGCTATGGCACCTCGGTGCTCGACCAGACCGGGCTGGCGCAGAAGAACGGCGCGGTGACCAGCCACGTGCGGCTGGGCCCCGATGCCGCGGCGCTGCACGGCACCCGCATTCCGGCGGGGCATACCGATCTGGTGATCGGCTGCGACATGGTGGTGGCCGCCGGCGCCGACGCGATGAAGCTTTACGGCCATGGTCGCACCCGTGCGGTGCTGAACGATCACCTCACCCCGCTGGCGAGCTTCGCGCTCGACCCCGACCAGAAACAGGAAAGCCAGCCGATGCTGACCTCGCTGTCGCTGATGCTGGGAGAGGAGGCGGTGCTGCCCACTGCTTCGTCCCGCCTGGCCGAGGCGCTCTTGGGGGACGCGATCTATGCCAACCCCTTCCTGCTGGGATTCGCCTGGCAGAAAGGGCTGATCCCGCTGGACCGCGAGGCGCTGGAACAGGCGATCCGGCTGAATGGCGTGGCGATCGCCCGGAACCTGAGCGCCTTCGGCTGGGGTCGTGTCGCCGCCGAACGGCCCGCGGTGATCGCCGCGCTGACCAGCCCGGCAGAGCAGCCGGCGGTGCCGGTGCTGCCGCAGACGCTGGCGCAGCTTGTCGCCCATCGCTCGGCCCATCTGACCGCCTATCAGAACGCGACCCTGGCGAAACGCTATGCCGACCGGGTGGAACGGGTGCGGGCGCTGGAGGCGCAGCTGCTGCCCGGCCAGCAGGATCTGGCCCGGGCGGTCGCCTGGAACTATGCCAAGCTGCTGGCCTACAAGGACGAATACGAGGTCGCCCGGCTCTATGCCGATCCAGCCTTCCGGCAGGCGCTGGCCGAAACCTTCGAGATGCCGAAGAAGCTGACGGTGCATCTGGCGCCACCCTTGCTGGCGAAACCCGATCCCGTCACCGGCGAGCCGCGCAAACGCGAATACGGTCCCTGGATGTTGCGCAGCTTCGGCCTTCTGGCCAAGCTGAAGGGGCTGCGCGGCACCGCCTTCGACCCCTTCGGGCGGGGCGAGGACCGCAAGATCGAGCGCAGGCTGATCCGCGACTATGAAACCGCGTTGGACCGGCTGGAAACCACCCTGACGCCCGAGACGGCGGCGGATTGGCTGGCCTTCCTGAAGCTGCCCGAGGCGATCCGCGGCTTCGGCCCGGTCAAGCTGCGAACCATCGCGGCGCAGGCCGATGCGCGGGCCGAGCTGGAACGCAAACTGGGTCTCCCCCGCGCCGACACCTGACGGGCATCCGTCAGGCAAGGCGCTGCAAGGTGTGGGGGCTGGCGCAACGGGTCCAGCCCCCACACCCAAAATCCCCAAGTCAATTCCCTTGGCCAAGTTCCTGGGCCAAGTTCCTGGGCGGGCACGGTGAGGACGGGGCCTAGTCCTGCCGGGTCTTCAGGCTTTTGGTGACCCCGCCGCCGATCAGCGCGACAAGATCGGCGGCCACCGCCACCAGATTGGCCCGCGGCGGCACCGCCACATAGATCGGTTGCCACTCAGGATCGAACTTTTCCTTGAAGGCGCGCAGCCCCTCGAAATTATAGAATTGCCCGCCGTGGCGATAGACCAGCGCCCCCAGCTGGGTGCTCAGCCGGGCGCCCCGCCGCGCCTCCAGCCCCGAGAGCGGCGCGTTGCCCAGGCTGAATTCCGCGTGCCCCCTCTGCCTTGAAGTGCAGCAACAGCTCGATGAACAGGAATTCCATCACCCCCGAAGGCGCATCGTCCACATGGCGCATCAGGTCGATCGTGGCGCGCCGCTTGCGGTCGGTCACCCAGAGGTTGGCGAAGGCGACGACCCGGCCCTGGTAACGGATCAGGGCGATCGGCGTCCGGTTCAGATAGTCGGGATCGAAGGCGCCCACGGAAAACCCCTTTTCGCCCCCCGACTTGGCCGCGAGCCAAGCGTCCGAGATCGCCTTGAGCTCGACCAGCAGCTCTGGCGCATGGGGTGGTTGCAGCACCTCGAACCCCAGCCCGTCGCGCAGCGCCCGGTTATGCGTCGTCCGCAACCGCTTGTGCGAACTGCCCTCGAGGCTGAAAGCCCCGAGATCGACGATCGCCTCTTCTCCCAGCTTGTGCAGCACCAGCCCCATGTCGATCCAGATGGGCGCGCTGTCACCCGATACCGAATAGAACACCGGCCGCGCGTTGGCGGCATAGGCGGCGTCATGGAATTCCCAGGCCAGCGGGGCAATCTCGTCAGGCCGACCGACGGGTTCGTGCAGCGCCACCCAGCTTCGCCCCTGGGCGCGATACATCAGAAAGCTTTCACCGCTGGAGGAGAACAGCAGCGACTTGTCGCCGGTCAGCGCCACATTCGCCTCGGGGTCGGTTCCGGCCCGCACGATGGTCTCGGCGCGCGCCAGATCCTCCGCCGTCGGCAGAACCTCGGCCAGCCGCGCCGGCCGCAGGGCATAGCGCAGCAGCAAGAGGCCGATCACCACCAACCCCACCAGCGCCGCCCTGAGCGCCCGCGGCGCCGTCTTGTCCGAGGCGAACTGCCACCACAGATCGTTGCTGTAGGGCGTCGCCTTGTGCGAGAAGAAGAGCACCGCCAGCAAGGTTCCCCCGAGGCAGAGCAACAGCAGGCTCCAGCGCAGGCTCAGGATATTCCGGGTCAACCGCGTCGCCCGGTAGAATTCGCGCCGCGTCGGCAACAGCGCCAGGGCGGCAAGCGCGAGGAGCGCCGCCCGGTCGTAATCGAGCCCATGCGCCAGGCTGGCGACCGCGCCGGCCACCAGCACCACCATGGAAAGCCACCAGGCCCCCTCGAGCCGCGCCAGCAACCCATGCGCGATCACCAGCAGGCAGGCGCCCAGCGCGCTCGACATCAATGCGCCGCCCTCGATGAAGGTGAGCGGCAGGACCAGCTCCAGCCGTTCGGCCCAGGCATTGGTCGGCGGGATCAGACTGGCGATCATCATCATGGCGCCGGCGGCAAAGACCATCGCCGCCATCGCCAGCGGGCTGAGCGCGCTGATCGCACGAAACACCGGGGCGAGCATCGCGCGGACCGGGCCGGAGGCCATCCGCAATTCGGCCAGCGCCAGCAGGATCAGCGCCAGCGCGAAGGGCACCAGATAATAGATCAGGCGGAACAACAGCAGCCCGGCGGCCGCCTCGCCCACCTGCACCGTGGGGGGCAGCGCGGCGATGATCACGGTTTCAAAGACGCCGATACCACCCGGCACATGCGACACCACCCCGGCCATCACCGCAACCGCGAAGACCGCGAGGAAGGTGGCAAACCCCACCCCGTCCGACGGCAGCAGCAGATAGAGCGCGAGCGCCGAGAACAGGGTTTCGGCGGCGGTGAACACGAATTGCCCCGCCATCAGACCCGGCGCCGGCGCGCGCAGCGTCAGCCCCCGCACCGTCAGCGATCCGCCGCGCAGCGACAGCGCCAGCAACAGCCCCAGGCAGGTGGCGAGGAACACGATACCGCCCCAGCGCACCATCGGCGCCGGCCAGGGGATCAGCGTCTCCAGCGCATGCGGATGCCAGGCCAGGGCGCCAATCCCGATGCTGATCACGCCGACGCCGAAGGCGATCGAACCGAAGACGGAAATCCCCGCGATATCCAGCGCCGAAAGGCCCAGCGCCGAATAGATCCGATAGCGTACCGCGCCCCCGGTCACCGGTCCGGCGCCCACCGTATTGCCGACGGCATAGCCCAGGAAGCCGCCGGCGGCGATCACCGGAAACGGCAGCTTGCGCCCGATATAGCGCAGCGCCGACCAGTCATAGCCGATCAGCGCCGCATAACCGCCGAGCGTGCACAGCAGCGCCAGCGCGATGGCCCCGGCCGAGGTGGCGCGGATCATCCCCATCACCTCATCCAGATGCACCGGCGCCAGCAGCCGATAGAGCGACCAGGCCCCCAGCGAGAAAAGCGCCGCGGTCACAAGATAGGGCAGCAACAGCCTTGCCCGGGCGCGGGTGGTGGTCTTGCTCAATGCTCGGTCCTCCATTTCCCCGTGGAATGCCACGAGGGCCGCAGTGCGATCAATGCCTCTCCGCCGCTGCCGGGCCCACCTGCGGCAGAGCGCACCGCGGAGCGCCCCGGGAGGGAACCGCCGGCGCCCTCGCCGGCCCCGTGACCCCGATGCCGGGCAGGCCCATCGCTTTCGTGATCGGCACCACGAGCGATCCGGTGGTCGAACCGCTTGTTCCGAACTATAGAGCAATTGTAACCCCTTCGACGCGGAGGTTTCCTCCCTGCCGTGGGGCGTTGCTCCTCCTCGTGCCGCCCCGGGCAGGTGCCCACGCCACAGCGATGCCCCTTGAACAAGAGCTTCTGCCCGATGTCCTCCTTCGCCTCTCATATCCTGCCCGCGCTCGATTCCTTCGGCATCTGGTCCTATTGGATCGTCGGCCTTGCCGCCTTTCTCGAAGGCTGGTGGGTCACCGGGGTGATGGCACCGGGCACGCTTGTCGTCGATGCCGGCGGCGCGCTGGTCCGGCTGGGGCATCTCGATTTCTTCGACCTCACCTGGTTCGTCGCCATCGGCGCCATGCTGGGCGGCGAGGCGAGCTGGCACAGCGGCCGCTGGCTGGGCGCCCGCATCCGGCTGCCACAGAACCGCGCCTTTTTCCGCGCCGAGGAGCTGATCCGCAGGCATGGGCCGCTGGCGCTGGTGATCGGCCGGTTTCTCGGCCCGGTGGCGAGCCTGGCCGCCCTCGCCGCCGCCCTGTCGGGAATGGATCGCCGCCGGTTCGTGATCTGGAACATCATCAGCGGCATCGTCTATGCGCTGGTCCATGTCGCGATCGGCTATCTGGTCGGCGATGTGCTGGCCCGGCTCACCCCCTATCTGCCGCGGCTCATTCCGCCGCTCGGGCTGCTGGCGGCGGTGATCCTGGTGACCTGGGCGATCACCCGGCAGGCACGCCGTGGCGCGCCCTTGCTGCGCGCCACGCTGACCGCCCTGCGCCAGCGCGTCGCCACCTGGCCGCCGGTGGTGCGCTTCGGCATGGCGCATCCGCGAACGGCGAATTTC
Organism: Pseudodonghicola sp.; assembly: GCF_048268305.1. Lineage (NCBI taxonomy): Bacteria > Pseudomonadati > Pseudomonadota > Alphaproteobacteria > Rhodobacterales > Paracoccaceae > Pseudodonghicola > Pseudodonghicola sp. The sequence continues at coordinate 46,388 of NZ_JBLWVT010000003.1, read as the reverse complement.
ATCGCCGACAGGCTCGATCCCGGCCATGGCGGCGGCCTGCTCGCCACCGGCATCGCCATCCTGCTGATCTATCTGATTGCCCTGCTGGTCGATGGGACACTGGATCTGGCCCTGGTGCCGGCCACCGGAGAGCTTGACCAGCGGGTCTCGAACCTTGCCCATGCCTATTGGTCGCCCCTGGGGCTGGAGGTGGCGGCCTGGGTCACCCAATTGGGGCGGGTGCCGGTGGCGGCGCTGGTGGCGGTGGGGACGGTCACCGGCCTCGCGCTCTTTGGCCGGCGCGCGGCGGCATTCGGGCTGGCCGGCGCCGTGCTGGGCAATTCGCTCACCGTGACGCTGCTCAAGCTGGCCTTCGGCCGTGAACGGCCCGAGCTCGCCTATTTCCTCGAAACCTCGAACAGCTTCCCCTCCGGCCACGCCGCGATCTCGGTCGCGCTTTATGGCAGCCTGGCGCTGATGCTCTGGCGCGAAAGGCTGATCGGCCCGACCACCGCCATCGTCGGCGGCGTCGGCCTGGCCATCGGAATCGGCCTGACACGCATCTACCTGATCGAACATTACCTCTCCGACGTGCTGAACGGCTGGATCGTCGGAACCATCTGGATGGTGATCGGCCTGGCCATCGCCGAAGGCGTGCGGCGGCGCGGCCCCGCGGTCGGCACGGCGCGCCATGTCACCGGCATCGCGGTGATGATCGCCTGTTTCGGCGCCGCCGGCTGGGTCGCCGTCCACCACCGCCCGAGCCCGGCCGAACGCAGCCTGGAGCCGCCGGCCGCGATCGCCGATCTGCCCGCCGCCATCGGCACCGACAGGCTCCCGCTCGAGGTCGTTACCCTTGGCGGCGATGCGCTGCCGCCGGTCTCCGCCGTCTCTGCCGGCCTCAGCGTGGCGCAGATCGCGGATCGGCTGATCGCAAATGGCTGGCTCAGGGTTCCGGCCCCGGATGTGGTCTCGGTGGTGGCGGCGCTGCGTCAGGATCTGACCGGCCATCCGAACGCCGGCGCCACCGCCCCGGCGGGCTTCCGCGCCTCGCGCCCCGCCGATGCAACGCTGCACGCGCCGGGGCAGAACACCGTCCTGCGGCTGTGGGAGGCCGGGCAGGATGCGACGGCGGCGCCGATCGTCGCCTGGGCGGTCGCACCCGAGGTGCGCAGCCGCACCTGGTCGGCCGAGGCGGCAACGACGGCGGCGCTTGCCCCCTTCCCGGGTCCGCGCGACCGGCTGTCCCCCGCCCCGTCGGCCGGCACCTCCGACCGCAGCGGAGCGGCAGGGCCGCTGATCCTGTTAAAATCCGATATCGCCACACCCCCGGGAGCAGGCCACGAATGATGCCGAGCCCCCCAGCCAATCGACCAGGCCGAAACGCGGGATCGGATCAGGCGGATCGGCGTGACGCAAAGGATCGGGCGACGATGCGCCGCCTGCCCGAGCTTTACGGCATCGAGACGCTTGCCGCGCGTTACCTGCGGCAGAGCTTCAAGCCGCATGCGCATGACGACTATCTGCTCGGGGTGATCGACGGCGGCGTGCATGCCGTCTGGTGCCGGGGAGAGATGAACCGCGTGCCGCAGGGCTCGGTCGTCACCATGCGGCCGGGTGACGTGCATCACGGCGGCGCCGGCAGCGAAGCCGGCTGGCGGCAGCGGATGATCTATGTCCCCGAGGCCGGGATGCGGGCGCTGCTGTCCGACATCCTTGATCGCGAGCCTCGCGGCACGCTGGATTTCCGCGCCGCCTTCCATCGCCGCCCTGAACTTGCGCGGCAGATCGCCACCCTGCACGGCGTTCTGCATGACGCGCCGCAGCCGCTGGCGCGGGACGTCGCCCTGGATACCCTGCTGGGGGCGCTGCTGCGGCACCTGATGCCACAGGCGACACTGCCGACCACCGGGCCAACCGGGCGCATCGCCGATGCGCTGGACTATCTCGACAGCCGGCTCGACGACAATGTGACACTGGCCGAGCTCTGCGCCGTCACCGGGTTGCGGCGCCGGCAGACCATCGCCGCCTTCCACCGGGCCACCGGGCTGCCGCCCCACGCCTGGCATCTCCAGCGAAGGATCGAGCGGGTAAAGCACCTGCTGCGCGACGGCATGCCGCCAGCCTTGGCCGCCGCCGAGACGGGCTTTGCCGACCAGAGCCACATGGGGCGCCATTTCGCCGCCATCGTCGGCGTCACCCCCGCGGCTTATGCCCGCGGCTGAGACCGCACTTTCGTTCTATCCCGCCGCGCGGCGGATGACCTAGGCCGCAGCGACACGGGAGCCGTCGCAAAGGCAGGGATATGGCAACGTCAGAGAGGATTTCAGCGGCACGGCTGGCACTCTGGGCCGATCTCGCCGTATTGGGCGTGGCGGTCGTCTGGGGGGCAAGCTATCCGGTCGCCAAGGGGGCGCTGGCCGATGCGCCGGTGCTGCTGCTGATCTTCTACCGCTTCCTGGTCACGGCGCTGGTGATGACGGCGATCGCCTGGCGCGATCTGGCGGCGGCGCCCCGGCGCGATCTGCTGGCCGGCGCGGTGCTGGGCGGTATCCTCTGCGCGATCTTCCTGGCCGAGACCTCGGGCGTGGCCCTGACCACGGCGACGAACACTGCGCTGATCATCTCGCTCTGCACGATCTTCACACCCTTTCTGGAATTCGGACTGCAGGGGCGGCTCCCGCCGGCGGCGGTGGTCCTGGGCGCCGGACTTGCCGTGGCCGGCGTGGCCCTGCTTGCCGGCGGCCTGACCCTGCCCGGGCCGGGCGATCTGCTGGTGCTGGGCGCCGCGATCCTGCGCGCCATCATGGTGGTGTCGACCAAGCGGCTGATGGAGGGGCGCGCGCTGTCCTCGGCCGCGCTGACCGCAGTGCAGGCAATCACCGTGACCGGGCTGACGCTGGTGCTGTTGCTCACGCGGCAGGGGGCGGGCGGCCTGGTTGTCACCGCAGGGGCGGGATTCTGGGGCGCGGTGGCCTTCCTGTCGCTTTTCTGCACGATCACGGCCTTCTACATCCAGAATGCGGCAGTGCGGCGCAGCAGCCCGACGCGGGTGAGCTTCCTGATGGGGACCGAGCCGCTGTTCGGTTTCGCGCTGTCCTGGATGCTGCTGGCCGAGGCCGCGGCACCGGCCACGTTGATCGGCGCCGGGCTGATCGTCAGCGGCACCTTTCTCGGCCTCGCTGCCGAGCGGCGGCGCTAATCGCCAAATGGGCCTAGGCAAGGCAGGATGAAATGATCGCCCTTGACAGGGGGCACATGAAAACCGCCAAAACGTGCAAACTTATGGTACATTGACTATCGTTCGACATCCAAAGGCTGTTCTGGATCAAAATAATATTGTTTATAGTCAATGCATTGAATCTTATCCGACATCCCAAATGTCGTCCTGCCAACATAAAAAACCCGTCTTTCGACATCGTTTTCCCGACCTGCCCTGATGCCCCCGCGGCGAGCAGGCAAAGAAAAAGGCCGCCCAGGGGGCGACCTTCAAGCGGATTGAGGGGGAAGGAAGCTGACTACTTCCGTTTGCGCGGCTTCTTCGCGTCATTCTTCTCCTCATAGAAACGATCCATGGCGCGGGTCGTATCGATCCCGCGCCAGTGATCGGACAGGAAGGGGTTGAGTTCGTCGTCGCAGTTGGTCCGGACGTAATAGGCCTCGGCGAAATGATCGAGAGTGACCCGAGCATCCGCCATTTCCACGGCCTCCGAGAGCGCTTCGATCGTGATCTCGACGGCCAGACCGAACCGATAGGCTGCGGCGTGCATCATGAGCGGCGTGAACTCTGCGTGATTGAACATGCCATCGTCGGTCAGGCCGGATCGCCTCAGGAGCTCTGTCATGGCACCTCGAAGAGCGGATCCATCGGTTGTGGGCGTCATCGCCAGGATCTCGACGGGGCGCAGTCGCCGCGACAGTGTCGGATCGTGATTGATAAGTTTCTTCGCCTCCAACGTCGCCGTCATGATCAGTGAGACCGGCCACGGTCCGACCTGCATCAGGTTGCGGAACCGCTTCGCGAAGGCAGACATCGTCTCCTCGGTCGCATAACGCCCTGCGTCCTGGACCTCATCGAGGTGAATGGCCGCGATACGATGATGCTGAAGCTGTGTCCGCAGACAGTCGATCAGGTAGTCCTCCGTCCGGTTGCTGCGGGTTGGGTAACCGATTTCTCTGAGGATGGCGCAGCATGTGTCCTTCACGCTCGCCTTGCCAGGCACGATGGCACTGACGATCCTGTGGCCGAAGGCGCGGCCGCCAGTTGCGACCGCCGCCTCCTCATACTCACGGATCACCCGTGCCATCATGGTCGACTTCCCGCTACCGGCCGGGCCGATCAAGGCGGCCCCCTTCTGTTCGTAGAGCCCTCGCGCCAGCCGGATCTCCCGCGCCTCGAGGACGCCGAACACCCGCTCGCGGATCATGCGGTAGGTCTCGGTTTCACAGAAGAAGGTATCCAAGGCAGTGGTTGCGACCGCATTGGCGCGGATTTTTTCCATCACGCTCAGAGCTTCGTTGGTGGTCATGGAATGTCTCCGGGTCAGGATTTCGGGCGGCGGCGCGCGCCGTTCGAGCGGAAGCGATCGAGGGAATTGGCTCCACCGGAGCGTTCGGCGGATCGTCCCCGGATGGGGGCGAGGGCACGGATGCGGTGGAGCTTTCATCGAAACCGGTCGCGTAGCCGGTCTGCAGCGGATCGACATACTCGTCGCGGCCGACAAAGGGCTCTTCATGCGCGCCCTTGCCGAACTCCAACTCCTTGCGAAGACACGCCACCTCCTCGTCGCTACGACCGTCCATGGTGATGCCGGCCGAATCCGCGATGGCTTTTGCCTCCCCGCGCCATCTCTCCCGGGCTTCCGACCGGGCTTCGGCGTGATCGGCGACGTCAGGCGCAGCTTCAGCCTTGCGCCGGGCCTTTTCCGCCTTCCACCAGGCGAGGGACTTGCCACGCATGGTCTCGTCGAGGCAGGGAACAGAGATCAGCTCGTCCTTGGCAACGACCGAGATTGCCCCGAGGTTCACGGGGTCGACGACGATCTCCAGCTTTTCACCCGGCTGGGCGATCCTGTCGACGCCCGGCGCCCTGCGCTGGTTGCGGATGAATTCGTTCGAATAGGTCAGCCCCTCGAACCGGATGCCCGCTTCCGAGACGCCAGCTGCATGGGAACGGCCGCAGGCCTCACGCAGTGCCTGCGGCCCAGGCAGCGCGGAGAGATCGAACTGCTCGTGTTTCGACAGCTTCGCCCATGTCCCGGATGGTGTCGCTCCTCCGAGGCCGCGGTGGGGCGATGCGTTGTAGTCGGCCACGAATTCGACGAACAGGCGTTGGAGGTCGTCATCCGTGAGGCAGGCTTCGGCGCCAGGTTTTCGATCGTTTCGAAGATGGACCGCCCCGGCCGTCCAGCCCGGCAAATGCCGCGCCCATTTCAATTCGAATGTACGAAACAGGCGCTCGATATGAGCGCGAAGCTCGGCCACGCCGGTCACGGCATTCAGAAGAGAGCCGGACAGGATCCGAACCGCCTCGACGAACCTTGATCCACCGAAAGGGCTTTTTCCGAACTCGCTTCCCGAATCGGTCGAGACCATGTGGACATAGGCCCTGTTGTCCCACGAAGACTTGCTGAGCCCCACCTCCCTGAGGAGCGGCGTCTTGTCCGCAAAGCACATGCGCAGGCAGGCAAGCGAGGCTTCCTGGTTCGGCGCAGGGCAGAAGGCGAAACCCAGGATCATGCGCGTGGCGACATCGATCGCAACGACGACCCAGCGGCGGACGCGCTTCACCTTGGCACGCTGCTCGGGCGTCATTCGGTTCCAGGCCGCTCGCGACACGTTCAGCGACAGGACATGAACCTGCCACGCGTCGAAGATGACCAACTCCCCCGGAAAGCTGGCTGTCAGGCCCTGCTCGACGCTGCGGAATTTCGCCTTTGCCTTCGCCAGCCCCTCGCGTTTGACGGCGACCGTGAACGGGTCCAGGTATTTGTCGATCCACCGCTCGTAGGTCCTGGCCGACTTCACGTCGATCAGCACCTGGAAGCCTGCGGCGCGGCGACGCTCGTTTTCCTTCTCGACTTCCGAGACGGTATTTGTCGCCACTTCTGATTTGGAGAATGCCGGATTCAGATACAGTTGCAGGCACCGCAGGACGAAGTTCTGATCTTCAACCGCCTGCTCGCCCAAATCCACCGATCGAGCGCGCGGAGGGCAAAACACCCCCGCCTTCTGATCGCCCTTTCGGAACTTGCGATAGTATTCAAGCAGAACATCATTGCTGGGAAGCGGCTTCAGGCGCTGCGTCGCATTCGCAGTTTCTGTCACATAATCCCGACGCGCCTGATAGATCTTGTATTCTTGATCCAACTCCGCACGCCTGGCTTGAACCCCGTCGCGCGTCAGGATCATGCCGCGCGCGCGGTAGTGAGCCATCCGCCGACACAGGAACATGATCAGGTCAACGCGGGACCGCCGTTTCTTCGTGGCACCGAACATCTCGTCCGTGCCGAACATCGCCCGATCCATCTGCTGCGCCGGGCTGTAATAGCCACGCTCGACGATCAGCAGTTCGCTGTCGAGCAGATGGGGAATCTCATCCGCCCGGAACCTGCGGATATCCACGCCATGGTCAGGGTTCTGAACCGACAGCAGATAATGCGTGACGCTCTCGCTGCCGCGATCCTTGACCGGGTTGATCCTGCTGACCTCGGCCCCGTTGAAGGTGACCCGATCCGTTGTCTTGATGCTCGCGAAATAGGTCATGCCGCCACCTCGCAGACAAGGCCGCTCTCGAACCGGTCGAGCGGGTGTTTGCGAATGTCGCCATCCCCGATGAGCCGGACGGCCGCACGCCACGCCCGATTGTCGAGCCGGGAGGCCTCGATCAACCGATCCAGCGTGAACCGGGGCGGCAGGTCGTTCGCCGCCTCCAGGACGATCCGATCGGCTTCCGGGTCCCAGCCCCGCCGTGCGAGGTGAATTTTCTCGGCGCAGTCCCGCCACGCCGGGTGGAACGAATAGCGCGACAGCACCACGAACCGATCGGCGACATCCCGCGAGCACTGGGACGCGATGTTCGCGACCTCGGCCAGATAGGACGGGCGCCGGGCCTTCTCGTCGTATTTGACCGAGACCAGGACCTCTTCACCGGAGGCCAGCAGAACGTGGGTGTCAATCTTGGTGTAGCTCTCGTCCCCGTCCAGATCCACGAAGTCGACACGCGTGAATTGCTCCTTGAAGTTCAGCACGCCGGGATGGGCCGCGAGGTTCTTCTTCACCTCGGCCTCTTCCATCGAGGCGCACCAGAACTCCTGCATCACGGCCCTGCGGTGCAGGCGCGTCACGAAGGAGAGCCGGGAACTGCCACGTGACTTTCCGAGTTCCATCTTCTGCAGATGAGACCGACGGACCCGGAAAGGGGCTTCCGGATCCGCCGGCGCGGGCGGACCGATCCGCGAAATCCGATGGCTGGGGTTCCCCCGTGATCCCGTAGGGGCTGTTCCGATTGTGGATTGGATCTCAGGCATGACTTCTCCGTTGCCGGACCTGACGGCTTCCGGCCTGATGACATTTTCGTTCGTCGGGGAGATCCTGGTTGCCACGGACGCTTGCGGTCCTTAGTTTGGCGATGATCAAGGGGCGGATCTCGCCCGAACCTCATGCGCATCCCATTACGGGGTGCGCTTTTTTCTTTCGATCGAATGATCTGCGCCCGGGAAGGCTCACAGGTCGTCCGATCCTCTTGACGCGCCGATACCCGGATTTCTACGCGGCGTTCGCGACGTAGTCGCAAGCCTCCGTAAGGCAATGGAATTTCTTCACGGAATCCATGCACGGTACTGATATATAGAGATATATTTATTCTCCCGCTCGGGAAGTTGGGCCGCACCTACTGCTTCACCGGCCCCGCCTCGAGCCGTTCGGCGAGGTCGAGCATCCGGATCACCGTCCGCAGGCTCAGTCGGCGCGCGTGGCATGACGCCCGTCGCAGGGCCTCGACCACCGCCTCGATCGACGCCTCCGACAGACCGCGCTTGGAACCCTGCCGCTGGGCGAAGCCGATCAGCTCCTCCAGCGACGGGTCGCGCAGCCGGAGCGGCGGGCAGCGGCTGAGGAGCGGCTCGGGCAGCAGGCGGGCATCATTCGTGGTCATCACCCAGCCGATCCAGCCCATGTCGAACCGGACCTCAAAAAATGGGCAGCTCCAGTCCCTCGCCGTCGCCGGTTCCAGCAGCGGCAGCAGCGACGTGGTCAGATCGAAGCTGCGCCCGTTGCTCGAATGTACCGATCCTGCCTTCTCCACCTCGTCGATGATGACGAGCGGATTTCCCACGCGGCTCTGCAGGATCGTCTGCAAAACACGGCCCGGGGCGGCATTGCTCCAGCCCCTCTGAGACCCGATAATGCCAAAGCTCGCGCCTTCGTTTGTGGCCTCGACCACCATGGAGGGCGCGCCGATCAACGTGCCCAACTCCCGGGCCCAGGCGGATTTGCCGATCCCAGGCGCGCCGTCCAGAAGCAGCGGCGGCAGGCGCAACCCCGGCCAGCCCTCGCGCACCGAGCGCCGCATCGCGTGCCAGACCCGCTCGGTCGCCGCTGAAAACCAGGGGAACTCGGCATGCAGCGCCGCGGCCAGTTCGTCGGCCCGATGCTCGGTCTCGATCTCGGCCAGCCTGACCCCGTCCTTGAGCACCGCCAGCCGCTCCCGGTCCTCCTTCTTCAGGTGGGCGAGGCCGGTGGCGGCCATCCGGGCCTTGTGCAGGCACGCCGCGCGGCGGTCGATCCGCGCACGGTCGGAAGCCGTCAGCTCGCCCCAGATATCTCGATCGAGATCCAGCTTGTAAGCGTCCCCGGCCGGCGCATCCGTGGGCTCGGCGTCCGCGCCGTCTTCAGGCCGACGTCGCCGCTGGCTGCGCAACCCACGCAGGTGGTCCTGCAGGCGCTCGACAAGCGCACGTTCGGTGTCCTTCGGATCGGGAAAGCGGGCGTGAATGAATGGGATGCGCGGCATCAAAGGTTCCTTCGGACAAGGCTCCGCCGGTCGAAGAAACGCTGTTTCTCCGTCAGGATGAGCCGTGGTTTCGTTTGTGCCAGGCCGGAGCGATCACCGCGGCCGGTCCCGGTGGCCGAAGACATTCACGCTGCCGGGAAGCTCGTCAACGGGGCGAGTTTCCGGCGGGAAACGCGAAAAACCGAAGGAAGTCAAAGTATTGCATTTTTCCCGAAGCACGGATGTCGAATCATGCAGTGGCGCAAGGCCGGAACCGGACCCGGCAATTTTTCCCGGATTCAACGTAAGAGAGAAAATGCGCCGGACTGTGGATTCTGCGAGAAAACTCAGTCTTGAGAAGGCCGACAATCAAACGGGTGATTTCGGTAGGAGAACACCATGAGGGGCTTCCCGAGCGCCCTCTCAAGGTTCCTGATTGAGAGAATCGCCTTCAGGAGGGGCCAACGCCGAAACGATTTACGGGCAGGTATATGGCCAGCAAGTTAAGCCCTGCGTAGGGACGGGCATCGACGCGAAGGGCGGTAAGCCGACCTTCGCTGCACCAATCACGAGCGGCAGCAACGCCCGAATGCGGCAGTTCGGTGCATCCAAGAGATGCTGGTCGCACCTTGGCGTTGCTTCTACACAGTGATGTGCATCTTTGAAATGAGAATTTGGCCAGTAGTGCAGATGTTTCAGGAGCATTTGTTCAGTAAGCTCGCGTTAAATGGGCTATTGACGAGATTCCCATACGCAAGAATAGATGACTGCTAACTTCTCCAATCGTATCGGGTGATTTTATATGAAAAGACGTCAGATTGCCCTTGTGATAGGAAATGGGGCATATACTGGAGCAGGAGCACTCAAGAATTCCACTAACGACGCTTCTGACATGAAAGAGAAGCTTGGGAGCTTCGGGTTTGATGTGGTGTACGGCGAGAACTGCTCCGCCCTCGAAATGGAAAAGAAGCTTAAAGATTTCAAAGATAGTTTAGATGACTATGATGTGGCGCTTTTTTATTTTGCAGGCCACGGCATACAAGTGGATGGAGCCAATTATTTACTTGCAATCGACACCGATTGCAGCTCTTCAATTTACGTCAAGTATAGCTCCTTGTCTTTAGACAAAGTACTTGATTGCATGGATAACTCAAGCGTGCTCACAAAGATTGTGATTCTTGATGCATGCAGAAACAATCCTTGGGAGCGATCTTGGAACCGAGACATCTCAGCACGTGGGCTTGCTTCGGTTTACGCGCCTAAAGGAACGATCATTGGCTTTGCGACATCTCCCGGGGAGGTTGCATCTGATGGTGGTGTGGGGCGCAATGGAGCGTATACGGCAGCGCTATTGCAACACATTGGCACAAAAGACTGTCCAGTGGAGCTGATGTTCAAACGGGTAAGGAATACAGTCGCAGCTGCAACAGGAGGCAGCCAAACATCGTGGGAGCACACCTCACTTTCAGGCGAATTTTTCTTCAATCTCGGTATTGATAACCTCATAGACGAGTATAGAGAAGAAGCCTTGGCCGACGGATTGTTTGCTCTTGATCCATCCAAGCCATCTCATGAGATTATTGCGGGCCTCAAAACATACAACTGGTATAAGCAGGGCCCCGCTCTCGATAAACTCGATGACACGAGTGTTCGCAAGATGGGAGTGAACAACCTATTTGTTTTGGGTCGGAATATCTACCAAGCGGCGTGCGGTTCGTCAGGCGCTGCCGACCTGTTCATCAACGGCTTCATGACGCGCACTGCCGGATTCGCCACGGCAAAGCGTAAGGCCTTGCTTGATGGAATGCTTTTTGAAATATTCTTTGACTCAACGGGGAACCTGAGACCCGCGATTAAGAAGGGTTACTTCAATGAGGTTTTCGACCTTCAGAAACACAAGGAACTAAAGAAAAGCTTTCAGTTTATTGAAGACTCCCTCACCGCCGCCGGAGCGGAATTTAAGGTGGTGCCAGGCAGTGGGCGAGAGGCGATAGTGACTGTAAAACTGGAAAAGACAAAGAATGGAGGTAGGGTCGATGGAATATTCTTGGAACGCCTGGACATGCTCCGACTTCCTGAGAATGAGTGGGATGATTTAGAAAAGATTTCGCCGCTTTCGAGAACCACGGTCGAGCGGTTCAACTCTCAGCTGTCCGAGAAGTTGGCTGTGCCGGAGCGACTTCTGACCGTTGTCTATTCACCTTTCAGTGTCGAGGAAGATGAGGTGCTCTATATTCCTCGAGGGTGGAGTGTTTCTCAGGGGTAGACTCAGCCGTGTTCTGCACCAAGAGAAACCGTTCACTCATTGCTGGCAGGTAGCGGTCATTCACCATGCTTACCCCACATGGCGGCTCAGGGCCGGGCGTGTCGATACAGCCGGGCGGGCCTCAAGAAAGGCCCACCGCGCTGCGGCATGACCGCTTCAAACTCTCATCGGACTTTGGAATAGAGGAAGCAGTCGCGAGGAACATCCGAGATATTGGGATGCCTGAAGTAGCGCCGCATTACACCCTCTCGCTCCATGCCCGCTTTCTCCAAAACGCGAGCAGAGGCCGGATTTTCCACGTCACAGAAGGCTTCGGCCCTGAAGACTTGAGAATGCGACAACGCATGAGCCACAAGCCGATGCATCACCTCCGATGCGCAGCCTTTGCCCCAAGCCGATCGCCGCAGGACATACCCGTAGCTGACCTTATGCCCGTTCAGCTGAGGATGAAACATCCCGACAAGTTCAGCAGGTTGTCGGCGATCAAACGCGACCAAGGGGAAACCATTTCCCGCCTCCCATTCCGCGGACACGATCTGTAAGAATTCGTTCGTGTCCGTAACGCTGTGATGGGGCATCCAGCCTAGAAACCGGGTGACCTCAGGATCGGCCGCATAGGCGGCAAATATAGCCTGCGCGTCCTCGATCTTCGCTCGGCGAAGACTGTAGCGATCGGTCTCAAGGCTTTCGGGCAGGCGATACATTTGGATCATCCCACAACGATAGCGATGCAGCGCGCCGCGACAAGCCTGTATGGCCGCTTCGTCCGTCACTGCTGCCATTCGTCTGCTGATCTTACTGCGCCAGAACACGACCGACCGCTTCGGGGAAACAGCACCGCGGCGACGACGCATGCTCGACCGGCAGCTTTGGGCCGAACAGGTCGACGCGGCGGCGCTGCCCCCCAAGAAAGGCTCGCCGCGCCGCCGCATGGCCGCTTCGAGCCCAACTTGCTCATTCGTCGGTACGCAGCGAAGGTCTGCTCACTCAAAGTAGGTGTCTAAAAGTCAAGAAATTTGCACGGGGTTTATGTCGAGGCCTAGACGCAGTATTATGCATGCGCAAGTTGTCGGAATAAACGTCGCACTATATATAGCTGTATCTGTTTTCGATAGCTCAACATAAGGCATTGGTACTATGGCTGGGAACAAGAAGGATGGCGACAAGATCGCAGACAACCCAAGTACTGCAAATCTGGCAGCCATGCTCCCCATTGTGGATGGCATGGCAGCAGCGTCAGGCTTCTTGAAATTTCTCGGTATGTCCCCTGAGACTATTAGCGAACTCCAGCAATCAGCGCAGGAACTAAGGGATCAGGCCAGCATTCTAACTCTGCCGGATGAGTTCAACGCACAGTTCGCCAACCAGGGCTGGATCGCGACCGGGGCACTGTCGCCAGAAGTAATGCGAAACGCGCTCGCCCATTCACGGGAAGGCAACAGCGAAGCTGCTGAAGCCGAAATCCTATCGTGGTTCACCGAGGACAAAATTCGGCTTTTTGCGATCACGCGAGGCAAGCGTTTCAACAAAGCGCAAGCGCGCTATCGCCAGATGGTTGAAGCGCTGAGCCTCTACAAAGAGGAACGGTACATCTCAGCGGTGCCGCTGATCCTGATCGTCTGCGACGGGCTGGCGTCCGACGTTCTTGGCAGCAGTCCGTTTGAGAAGGATGCTGATCTGTCGTGCTTCGATTCAATCACTGGGCATCCGACGTCGCTTCCAACGCTGATCAAGCTTGTGACCAAAGGGGTGCGCAAGTCGTCTGACGTGGCGCTCTCGCTGCCCATGCGGCATGGAATTCTGCACGGTAGATCAGTCAACTACGCCTCGAAAGCGGTTTGCTGCAAAGCTTGGCTACTACTCATCGCTTTGGTCGATTGGGCTTGCGACAAGGTTGATGAAGAGGCGCGGCGCGACCGTCACGAGACGGAAAGGAAGGAAACACTGCTAGGTTCACTCTCGAAGCTACGCAAGACGCAGGAGGATAAGCGGAAGCTTGATGCTTGGGTGCCTGTCGTTCTGGCGGCCCCGTTCGATCAGCCATTCGAGCCAGGATCACCAGGCCACGCGTTCCAGCAGTTCTTTTCGAGCTGGAAAGCCAAGAACTACGGCGTGATGGCGGCGCACGCGGTTAATCTGACGGGCAAGTCGCGAGGTGCGATAGCGGGGGAACTGCGCCGTGATTGCGAGTTCATCGAGCTACTGGAGTTCGATTTGGTTAGAGTCGTTCAAGCTAACCAAGTACGCGCTGACGTGACCTTGGACGTGCGCGGTAAGACGCTCAAAGGGCCGGTCGAAGGCCGGATCGATGCGATGGCCGTCTGCTACTTACCGAACGGCGACCCGGCTATGCCGACAGATGACGACGGCACCTGGTGCGTGCAGCAAAACTGCATCTACAAGGTCATGCACCTTGATAAACCGTCAGGGGAATAGTTGCGTTGATTTGCACGCGCTTATGCACGCCATAAGCCCTTGATACCAATGACGTCGATGTGGCGTGCAAAAAAAATCACAAGTTTTGAGCGGCGGTCGAAAGCGGTCGTTCGTCCGATGTCCGCTTGGTCCGCATCAGCGACATTCGCCCCGGATTTTGCTGCACAATGCCACGACCGACCGCTTCGGGGAAGCTGCACCGCGGCGGCGATGCATGCTCGACCGGCGGCAAAGGGCCGACCCCGCCGACGCATCCCCGCTGCAGTTGCGCGGTGCTGCACCGGCGGGGTTCTGCGCACGCGTTGGATCGGACATAAGCTGCGTGATCCGCTCGCGGCATTTTTGTTGAGGATAGGCATTTTCCGAAGTATCGCATGGTGTTCGGTGCGTGTTCTCAGCCAGCCGCTTCACCGTTGCTTTCGAGGGGCTGGATGCTGCAACGCATGCGTTGTGTTCCGCCGGCGGCGCCAGTAGCGTGCCATCGTAATTGCCAGAATTTTAGGCCCCCAAGCTGGCCGACCGCAAATATGGAGGCTTGCATGTCTTATCCGCTGAGTGATTGGCTGCTGCCGCCGGTCTGGCGGGTGTTGTTTCGTGGGGTGGATGGGCTTGATCAGACCGGGCCGCTTTATGGCAGACTGTGTGCGCTTGGTGAGGGCGGGCCTAAGGCGCTCGATGGCGAACTGGTGGAAAGCTGGAACGTCGACCAGGACGACGGGCGTTTTGCGGCAACGCTGAACACCGGCGATACGCTGGAGGCGCGGGTGACCTTTCTTGGCACGCATGACGGGCAGAGGTTTCTTTGGGCCGATGCCAACCCGTCGTTGCACGCCGAGCTGACCTCGCCTGCCGCAGCGTTGCGAGGGCTGCTGCCGGAGGATTTGGCTGCGATCGGGCAGCGGGACGCTGTCGAAATCACTTGCCGCGATGCCATCGCCTTGCTTGGCCTTGCTTCCGAGCGTTTACCCTGCGACCTAGTTTATGCGGCGCGCTCGGGCGGACGGCTGATTTTGATGGTGCTAAGCGAGGCGCGGCTGAGCGCGGTCCGCGAGCCCTCGTTCCTCAAGCGGCTGCTGACGCGGCCAAAGGCGCCAACTGTGGCCGAGCAGCTGGCGGCGCTGCGTCGCACCGTTGATCTGGCGCTGAACCAGTGGCAGCAAAACCTGCTGCCCTTCGACAAGCTCTGCGCGCTCGATCCGCTCGCGGCCAAGGCGCAGGCCGCGCTGATTGCTGGCAATGCAGGGCAGGCCCTTGCCGTGCTCGACCAGATCAAGGCCAAGCTTGGCCACCACGCCGTCGATCAGGAGCCGACCGGCTGGGTCTATTTTGCCGAGGGGATAGCGCGGCTGGCGTTAGGGAATCTGTCGGGCGCCCGTGCGGCGCTTGCCATTGCCGAAAGGGCGATCCTACCCGAGCCGAAGGTTCTTATTTTGCTGGCGCAGGCGCGGGCGGCGGAGCCGGGCGAGGGGAATCATTTTCTGAAATCGGCCTACCTGAGCGCGCCCGCGGTTTTTGCGGCGCAGGCCAATGAGCACGAACAGGCACAGGTGCGCGCCGCGCTTGCTGCGCTTGCCGCCACGCGGGCAGACCTTGCGCCCGAAGACTTGGTGAAAACCGCTATAGCCGCCTTGTGCGATTTTGAACGTGCCGCCTTCGCGCGCAGTCAGGCTGCAGCACGGTTCCGGCAGGAAGAGCACGTTCTGTGCGAGGCCGACGCGGCAGCGACACTGGCCAGCAACAAGGCATGGGTCGACCTTATGCTGGCCTTGGCCACGCCGGGGCGCGCCTTCGTCGCTTTCCGCCGACCCCGATCTCGCGCCGGCGCGGATTGAGCGGTTCGGCGAGGTTGAAACCGCAGAGGCCGAGGCGGCGGTTACGGTGGGGTTCAAGGCCGGTTTCGCTGGAGCCACAGGACGACGGGTTTGCTACACGCTGCGCCGGACCCCGATCCCGCTGCTTGAGGGGACAATGTGGCGCCTAGAGAACGTGCGGGACGTTACCGACGCAGTTTCCTACGACCTGATCTGACGCCGCTGCAAAATCTCACCAGACTTCCCAGCCCATCCTCAACGGATTGACGGGTTAGTCTTAGCAAGACCGACGGGTCACAGGATCGAATTGGCTGTTCACCACGCCACGTGGGAAGGCCCGCAGTGCGAACCTTGCGATGCTCCCCCCGCCGTTGCTGCGAATGACGGCTCTGGGCCGGGATTAACGTTTCCCACGTCACGAGCAGCCAAGCAGCGCCCCTTCTTGAGTGCTCACCGGCCGCTCGTCGGGTATTGCGGATACTTTCCGCACCCCTCGGCGCCGTGTTCTGGGGCCGCTCTGCCGATCGGCTCTGGACCAGCCTCGCCTGTTCTCGCATGGTTCCAGGACAAGACCGATACGGAATTCCATGCCTTTCCCCCTGCCTCTTCGCCCGATCCCGGCCCCGCGTGAAACCGTCCTCTCCTTCCTTTCGCGTTTCGCCGCGATGAACGCTGCAACGATGAGCGACTTCTCGATCGACCTCGGTTATCAGATCCGCCGGTTCCTGGACTTCGACGCGGCGGCGCTTGACCGGCTGGCCGAGGCGGCGGGGCTGGAGCCCGCGATGCGCGAGGGCCTGCTGTCCTGGACCGGGGTTCCGGCGGGCGATGTCAGGATGCGCTACCGGGGCGAGATCTTCGTCTCGCGCGCCCTTCGCAATCCGGTCATGCGGGGCTGCCCCCTCTGTCTGCGGGAGGATGCCCAGGCAGAGCCAGACCATCCCGAGCGGGTGATGGCGATGCGCGGCGATTGGCTGTTGCGTTCGGTCAATCTCTGCTGCCGCCATCACCACCCTCTGGTGCCGCTCTGGGACGCCGCCAGGCCCGCCGAAAGGTTCGACAGCGCGGCCCGGCTGCGCGATCTCGCCCCGCGGATCATGGCCGGGGCGTTCGATCGCCCGAGATCCGCCCCGACGGCCTATGATCTCTGGCTCGACAGGCGGCTGGAGACCGGCGCCGATCCGACAGGACTTGCCGGCCATGGAGTATATGCCGCGACCACGATCTGTGAGCTCTTCGGCTCGGCGCTGCTGCAACATCGGCTGTCCGGAGGTGACCGCGGCGGCACGCAAGAGGCAGAGGAGCGAGCAACCGGTTTCGCCGTGCTGTCGCAGGGGGAGCGCGCCTTCCGCCAGGCCTTGCGGGATCTCGCCCGCAGCAGCACCGGCACGCAGATCGCGCCGCGGCAGGCCTTCGGAAAGCTCTATGACGCCCTCGACGACTATCTGACCGATGCCGCCTTCGATCCGTTCCGCACCCTGTTGCGGGACTGTATCTTCGAGACCTGGCCGATCGCAGCCGGTGAGACTGTCCTTGGCGAAGCGTTGCCCGCGCGCCGGTTGCATAGCCCCACCACCGCCGCGAAGGAGGCCGGGGTCACCCCGAGGCTGGTCGAGCAGATCATGACAGATGCCGGCGCATTGCCGGCCGAGGATCATCGCCCGCCGGTGCTGCGCACCTTCGATGCTGCCCGATATGCCTGGCTTCTGGCCGAGATCCCCTTGCTGGTCGGTCCGGGCGAGATGCAGGCGGCCATGGGCGCGACAGAGGCGCAGCTTCGCACCCTGCGCGAGGAGGGTATCCTGCGCCCCCTGACCGGCCATCCCAAGGTCAAGGCGCCCTGGCGGATTGCCGACGGGCTGGAACTGGTCGCAGAGCTGGATGCCC
The DNA here is from genome assembly GCF_048268305.1 of Pseudodonghicola sp. Lineage (NCBI taxonomy): Bacteria > Pseudomonadati > Pseudomonadota > Alphaproteobacteria > Rhodobacterales > Paracoccaceae > Pseudodonghicola > Pseudodonghicola sp. The sequence continues at coordinate 29,017 of NZ_JBLWVT010000003.1, read as the reverse complement.
TGGCGCAATCCGTTCCGGCCGAAGATCCCGGCTGGGAGGGGCTCCAGTTCGCGAAACAGCGCACCGGCCTGCCCGTGGGCATGATGCTGGATGCCATTCGGAGCGGCCGGATGCTGATCGGCCGCGATCCCGATCAGCCGGGTTATCGGTCATTCATGGTTCTGAAAGCCGAGGTCGACAGCATGGCCGGTGAGCGGCCGCATATTCGCCGTCGCGATGAAGCTGAAGCGGCGGGGCAACCTGCCTCGGTCTTTGCCAATAGCGTCGGCATGAAGCGCGGGGGCTGGTATCCGGCCCTGCATGACACCGGCCATGCCCCCGCATTCTGGAGCCGGCACCCGGTGACGCGGCGGGCCGTCCTCTATGTCTCAGCGGACGACATCGCCGAATTCCACCGCCGTTTCCTGACCCCGATGATGATGCAACGCGAATTCGGGCTCCACCGCCAGACCTGCACGGCCCGGCTGCGCGCCGCCGGCGTCGAACCGTTCTCGCCGGGAGGGGCGGATTTCGGCCCCCTTTATCTGCGTCAGGAGGCAGAACCTGTTCTGCGAAGGGCCGCAAATAGCGACGCGGACTGACGTCACACATCTGATCACGGGAGAAGGCGGCCAGCGGGGGGCAAAACTGGCCAACCTGCCGCCAGAACGGCACCATGATCGCAAAACCCGTCTTTTGTCGAAAAAACGGCCTTTGGATGTCGAACGACAATTGACGTTTAGGGTTTCTGGTGACCCCGACAGGACTTGAACCTGTAACCTGCCCCTTAGGAGGGGGCCGCTCTATCCAGTTGAGCCACGGGGCCGCCGGGGCCTTCTTTAGACCGGATCAGCGAGCTTGTCACCGCCCTATGCGCTGTTATCTGCGCCGCTTGAACATGCTTGCCGCTTCGCTGTACCCTCGCGCCATTCCGACACAAAGGACAGACCGTGACGGCTGAGAACAAACGCCCGCTCACCCTGCGCGATGTTTCCGAGGCCTCGGGCGTCTCGGAGATGACGGTGAGCCGCGTTCTGCGCAACCGCGGCGACGTCTCGCAGGCGACCCGGGCCCGGGTGCTCGCCGCCGCCAAGGCGCTGGGATATGTGCCCAACAAGATCGCCGGCGCCCTGGCCTCGAACCGGGTGAACCTGGTGGCGGTGATCATCCCCTCGCTGTCGAACATGGTCTTTCCCGAGGTTCTGACCGGCATCAACCAGGTGCTGGAAGATACGCCCCTGCAACCGGTGGTCGGCGTCACCGACTATCTGCCGGAAAAAGAAGAGCGCGTGCTTTACGAGATGCTCTCCTGGCGGCCCTCCGGCATCATCATCGCCGGGCTCGAACATTCAGACGCCTCTCGCGCCATGCTCAAGGCCGCCGGCATCCCGGTGGTCGAGATCATGGATACCGATGGCACCCCGGTCGATGCGATGGTCGGCATCTCGCATCGCCGCGCCGGGCGCGAAATGGCCCGCGCCATCGTCGAGGCCGGCTATCGCCGGATCGGCTTCATGGGCACCAAGATGCCACTGGACCACCGGGCGCGGAAACGGTTCGAAGGCTTTACCGAGAAGCTTGCCAAACACGGGATCGAGATCGAGGATCGCGCCTTCTATTCCGGCGGCTCGGCGCTGGCCAAGGGGCGCGAGATGACGGCGGACATGCTGGCCCGCTCGCCCGATCTGGATTTCCTCTATTATTCCAATGACATGATCGGCGCCGGCGGGCTTCTCTACCTGCTGGATAAGGGCTATGACATCCCCGGTCGGATCGGGCTTGCCGGCTTCAATGGGGTGGAGCTGTTGCAGGGGCTGCCGCGCCAGCTTGCCACGATGGACGCCTGCCGGCTGGAGATCGGGCGCAAGGCGGCCGAGATCATCGCCGCGCGGCTGGAAACCCCGCCGCGCGAGATCGAGAGCCTGATCACCCTGACCCCAACGATCAGCTACGGCGATACGCTGAAGCGAGGCTGAGATGACCCTGCCCCGCCTTGATCACCGCGCCGCGCGGCGGCTGTTCCTGCACCGCCACGGGCTGGGCCAGGCGCCCGCGGGCCCCGGCAAGGGCGCCGATCTTCTGGGGGTGATCCAGGACCTGGGCTTCGTGCAGATCGACAGCATCAATACCGTGGCCCGCGCCCATGACCTGATCCTGTTCTCGCGCCGCCCCGCCTATCGGCCCGCGGCGCTCAAGCGGCTTTATGAAGACGACCGGGCGCCGTTCGAACATTGGACCCATGACGCCGCCGTCCTGCCGGTGGCGCAGTTTCCGCATTGGCAGCTGCGCTTTCGCCGCGATGCGGAGCGGTTGAAGGCGCGCTGGCGCAACTGGCAGGGCCATGGCTTCGAAGACCGCTTTGCCCCGGTCTTGCGACATGTGCGCGACCACGGGCCGGTGACCTCTTCCGACGTCGGCGGCGACGAGAAGAAGGGCAGCACCGGCTGGTGGGATTGGCACCCCTCGAAGACGGCGCTGGAATATCTCTGGCGCACCGGTGCGCTCAGCGTGACCGGGCGGACGGGGTTCCAGAAACGCTATGACCTGACCGAACGGGTGATCGACGAAACCCTGCGCCAGAGCACGCCCCCGGCAGAGGAGACCCTGGCCTGGGCCGCCTCTGCCGCGCTCGACCGGCTGGGGTTTGCCTCCGCCAAGGAACTGGCCGGCTTCTGGGACATCGCCACGCTGGCCGAGGCGCGCGACTGGGCCGCCAGCGCCCTCGCCCGGGGCGAGATCATCGAGATCGAGGTGGAAGGCCAGGACGGCAGCCCCCGCCGGGCCTTTGCCCGACCCGATGTGCTGGCAGAGGCCGCCGCCCTGCCGCCGGCACCGGGGCGGCTGCGCGCGCTCAGCCCCTTCGACCCGGCGCTGCGCGACCGGGCCCGGGCGCTCCGCCTCTTCGGCTTCGACTATCGGATCGAGGTCTTCGTCCCCGCGCCAAAGCGCAAATACGGCTATTACGTCTTTCCGCTGCTCGAGGGCGAGAGGATCGTCGGGCGCATCGACATGAAGGCCGACCGCGCCGCCGATCTTCTGAGGGTCACCGCGCTCTGGCCCGAACCGGGCATCCGCTGGACCGCGCCGCGCCAGGCCCGGCTCGAGGCGGAACTGGCCCGCCTCACCCGGCTTGCCGGCGTGTCAGAGGTGAGCTTTGCCAATGACTGGCTGCGCGCGCCCGGCTGACAGCCCTAAAGCGACGCCCTTCGGCAAGACCGCGCCCTGCCCGTCATCTCTGCGAAAATACTCTCAAAGGGACTTGGCCCGACACAGGCCAAATGGAGGCAGACAGCCCCATCCTTCGTCCGCCGAACCTGCCCGGCTTCAGACGCCGTCGCGCTTCTTGCGCAGCACCACCTCGGGCAGGGTCAGCGCGTCGATCAGCGCCATGCACAGACCGAGGCAATCCGAACAGCCGACACAGGGGCCGTTCAGCTGGGAAATCTCGACCGACAGGGCATTCAGACGCGGCGTTTCCGCCTTGGACCGGTTGATATTCATGGCGCGGCTCTGGCTAGCGTGGCTTCGACGGGGACACAGCCCTAATGATGCGACTGCGACTAGATCTCAACCTAGCACAAAATGACCCCATCATGCAAAACCACTATGGGCCGGGATCGAAAATCCCGGCTGACTGAGCCTGCCATGCCCCGGACCGGGAAGGGTTTTGCCTGCAAGCTGGGCAGCGGCGCCGGCTCAGTCCAGCTTGCGCGCCTCGTCCACCAGCATGATGGGGATGCCATTGCGGATCGGAAAGGCGAGACCGGCGGCCTTTGAGACCAGCTCTTGCCGTTCCGCATCGTAGTCGAGCGAGCCGTGAGTCTGCGGGCAGATCAGCGCCTCGAGCATACGGCGGTCAAAGGCCGCCTGGGGCGCCACGCCCATTTCGGGCACCGTTTCGGTCATCTCGGTCATTGCAAAGTCTCCTCTCCCGATCCGCCGCGCATCTGGAATTCGATCAGCGTGATCAGGGTTTCGCGCCGCGTCTGCAGCGACGGCGCCTCCAGCAGCGCCTGTTTGTCTTCGGGGCTGAAATCCAGCAGCATGGACAGCGAATTGATCAGCAATTCATCCTCCGCCTCCTTCAACGCGCTCCAATCCGTCTGCAGATGGCGGGAGGCGAAGAATCGGCCGAGCACGTCCAGAAAACGGCGACGGTCGAAACAGACATCCGTCTCCGCCCCGCCCAGATCGCGGCCGAAGCCGTCCCAGGAGACGGTGCAGCGGCGGTAGGGGGCGAAGCCCTCGACCTCCTGCTGGATGCGGAACCGGCTGATCCCCGTCAGCGTGATCAGATAGCGCCCATCCTCGGTCTCCGAGAATTGGGTGACCCGCCCGGCGCAACCGATCGCATAGAGCGCATCTGCGCGGCGCGGCTGCGGGCAGGGCTGCACCATGCCGATCAACCGTTGCGAGGTCTTCAGCGCATCTTCCAGCATCTGCAGATAGCGCGGCTCGAAGATATGCAGCGGCAACCGTGACCGGGGCAGCAAAAGCGCCCCGGGCAAGGGAAAGACGGCAATGGTCTCCGGCAGATCGGCAGCTTGCATCATGGCGGAGAATCTAGTCCTGAAAGCCGATCAGGCAAATATCATCGAGCTGAGCTTGCGCCGGCCATGCAACACGATGGGATCATTGGCTTTCAGCGAGTCGAAAATGGTGAAGAGCTGGGTCTTGGCAGCGCCTTCGTTCCAGTCCCGATCGCGGCGGAACAGTTCCAGCAGCTGATCGACCGCCTCTTGCACCTTGCCGGCGGCATAGAGCGCCTGCGCCAGATCGAAGCGGGCTTGCGGATCGCTGGGATCGGCCTCTACCGCGGCCTCGAGTTCGGCCACGGGACCGGCATCGGCGGCCTGACGGGCGAGTTCGAGCTGCGCATGCGCCGCCTCAAGCTGGGGGCTGTGGGCGATCTCGACCGGGGCACCGTTCAGCACCGCCTCGGCCTGATCAAGCTCGCCCGCCGCAATATGGGCCCGCACCAGACCGCCATAGGCGGCGGCATGGTTGGGGTCCTCGCCCAGAATGGCGGCAAAGGTCTGCGCCGCATCGGCAGCAGCGCCTTCCGCCAGCATTTCCTCGGCTGCGGCCACGGCCTCGTCCAGGCCGGCACCGGGGGCCTCGCCGCCGGCGGCCTGGATCACCCGGTCGATGAAGGCCTTGACCTCGGATCCGGGCAGAGCGCCCTGGAAACCGTCGATCGGCTGGCCCTGATAAAAGGCATAGACCGTCGGGATCGACTGGATGCGCAGCTGCGCCGCGATCATCTGCGCTTCATCGACGTTGACCTTGACCATGCGTACCGCACCCTTGGCGGCCTTGACTTCCTGTTCCAGGATCGGCCCGAGGGTCTTGCAGGGCCCGCACCAGGGCGCCCAGAAATCGACGATCACCGGCACCTCGTTCGAGGCGTCGACCACATCGGCCATGAAGGTGGCCTCGGTGATATCCTTGACCAGTTCGGCCCCTGGGGCCGGGGATTTGCCCGAGAGTATATCCATCATTCTGTCCTCTCCGCGTTCAGCTTGGGTTTCTATATGATGGGACGGGCCGGAAAAACCAAGGGAGGAATGGCGCGCTCCGGAGCAGAATCCCCCGATGCAGCACAGGCCGGAACCGCTCGGCCCGCCCCTGACCTGCCGGGATCGACCATCACGTCGCAGAATCTTGAAGCACACCGGCCACAGCGTTCGCTATTTGCGAGGCTTTCCCCTAGGCTGGAGATCAGAAACCTTCCGGAGAGCGATGATGCGTATGCGACTGGGGTGCCGGCTGTCCTTCGACCTGCCGGCGCCGACGCCAATGATCCTTCTGCTCAACGTGCACTATTCACGGGCAAGCGATCTCGAACGACCAGACCTGCTGGTGACCGACCCCGCAGTCACCATCGAGGCCTATCGCGATGGCTTCGGGAACTGGTGCAACAGGCTGATGGCGCCGGCCGGCATATTGACCCTCTCGACCGAGGGGATCATCCGCGACGCGGGGCTGTCCGATCCAGTCGACCAATCGGCCCGACAGCACCCGGTCGAACACCTGCCGAGCGAGGTGCTCGGCTTTCTGCTGCCAAGCCGCTATTGCGAAAGCGACGTCCTGTCCGACTTCGCCTGGCAGACATTCAACCTCGCCCCGCAGGGTTGGCAACGGGTGCAGGCGGTCTGCGACTTCGTGCACCATCATGTGCGGTTCGGATACGAGCACTCGCGCCCCACCCGGACCGCCGTCGAGACGCTGAACGAAGGTATCGGCGTCTGCCGCGACTTTACCCATCTTGCCATCGCCCTTTGCCGAAGCCTGAACATCCCGGCGCGCTACTGCACCGGCTATATCAGCGACATCGGCCAGCCGCCGCCCTATGCGCCGATGGATTTCGCCGCCTGGATGGAGGTCTATCTGAACGATCGGTGGTGGGTCTTCGACCCGCGCAATAACGACATCCGCTTTGGCCGCGTGTTGATCGCCCGCGGCCGCGATGCCGCCGATGTCCCGCTGGCCCACAGCTTCGGTCGCCACCAGCTCAAGGGGTTCGAGGTGTGGATCGAGGAAATCGGGGACACCAGCCCGCCGCAGTCACCGGATCGCCCCGTGTGACCGCGGCGAGCCCGCAAGGCGACGCCTATAGATCGAAGCTGGCGAAGACCGGCGTGTGATCGCTGGGCTGCTCCCAGCCGCGGGCGGCGCGCAGGATGCGGCTGCCATGGGCGGCGGGCGCGATATCGGGCGTTGCCCAGACGTGATCCAGCCGGCGCCCCTTGTCGGCCTCGTCCCAGTCCTTGGCGCGATAGGACCACCAGGAATAGAGCTTGCCCTCGGGGATATCGGCGCGGGTGACATCGACCCATTTGCCCGCCTCCATCACAGCCCCCAGCGCCTCGACCTCGACCGGCGTATGGCTGACGATCTTCAACAGCTTCTTGTGGTCCCAGACGTCATCCTCGCGCGGGGCGATGTTCAGATCGCCCACCAGGATCGACTTGCCGAACTGTTCGGCCTGGAACCAGTCGCGCATCTCGGACAGGTAATCGAGCTTCTGGCCGAATTTCTCGTTCACCGCGCGGTCGGGCACATCGCCGCCGGCCGGGACATAGAAATTGTGGATCACCACCCCGTTCTCCAGCCGCCCGGCGACATGGCGGGCATGGCCCAGATCGGCGAAATCCATGTCGCCGACATCCTCGATCGGCAGTTTCGACAGGATCGCCACGCCGTTATAGCCCTTCTGCCCCCGCGCGATCATGTGGCTGTAGCCCAGCGCGCGGAACCCCTCGACCGGGATCTTCTCGACCGGGCTCTTGCATTCCTGCAGGCAGAGCACATCGGGCGCCTCCTCCTGCAGAAGCTTCAGCACGATGGGTTCGCGCAGGCGGATCGAGTTGATGTTCCAGGTGGCGAGGGTGAAGGGCATTTCGTCTCTCCTGACAGGGTGGCGGTACCCTAGGCGCTCGGGCGGCGGGGCTCAACCCGGGGCTTGTCCTGACCGATCGGGATGATAGCTTGCTGCAGGTCGCGGGATGCCCCCGCTGCAAAGGAGCGCTTCGGTGAAACGACTTGCACGCGCAATGATCCTGGTTCTGTTGCTTCCCGCCCAGGCATCGGCGGCTGAGGTCGGCCGGATCACCGCCATGGTCGACGGCAACCGACACGACTGGGTTCTGATCAACGAAACCGGCAGCCCGCGCAATGCCGCCCGGGTGGTGATGAACGGCCTGGACGATATCTTGCTCTGGGGGGCGGTCTCGGCCGCCGATCCGGCCACGCCCGTCGGCGCGCTGCGGCTCCACTTCAGTCTGATCACCATCGGGCAGACGCCCAAGGCGGCCGATGCCACGCTGCAATACCTGCAGAACGGCGACAAGAGCGGCTATCTGGCGGTCGAGGACGGCCTGACCCACATCACGGTGACCCGTGCCGAGACCCAGGCAGACGGGTTGCATCTTGCCGGCACATTCACCGCCCGGGCCGGTTTCAGCGAGCAGATCAACCTGCGTCTGACGGACAAGCTGCGCACCATCCAGATCGACGGCAGTTTCGAGGCGGTCTTGCCGACGGAATGATGACCGCCGCGCCCGATCGGCGCAGGCGAGATGACCGGACAAAAAAAGACCGGGCACATAGCCCGGCCCAGGTCCAACAGGGAGGTGCATGTCATAACCCGGACATGCGCGGGATGGTGTATGGCTAGCGACTTGACCCCAGGTCCGCTTTGATCTGCGTCAAGTCATCTTATGGTAGATCCTTTCTGCCCCTTATGCAACCAGGCGATATCCGCCCGCCTCGGTCACCAGAATCCGCGCATTTGACGGATCGGGCTCGATCTTCTGCCGCAGACGATAGATATGGGTCTCGAGCGTGTGAGTTGTAACCCCCGCGTTATAGCCCCAGACCTCGTGCAGCAGGATATCGCGCGGAACCACGCTTTCAGGGGCGCGGTAGAGGTATTTCAGGATATTGGTTTCCTTCTCGGTCAGCCGGATCTTGCGGTCGTCGCCGGTGATCAGCATCTTCATCGCCGGCTTGAAAGTATAGGGCCCGAGCTGGAAGACCGCGTCCTCCGATTGCTCGTGCTGGCGCAACTGGGCCCGGATGCGGGCCAGCAGCACCGGAAACTTGAAGGGTTTGGCGACATAATCGTTCGCCCCGGCATCGAGCCCGAGGATGGTGTCGGCATCGGTGTCGTGGCCGGTCAGCATCAGGATCGGCGCCTTGACGCCCTGCTTGCGCATCAGCCGGCACAGTTCCCGCCCGTCGGTGTCGGGCAGACCGACATCGAGGATCACCAGGTCAAACAGGTTTCCCTTCACCTTCTCCATGGCGGCATGGCCATCGCCGGCTTCGGTCACCTCGAAGTCTTCCGTCATGATGAGCTGTTCGCCCAGCGCATCACGCAGATCCTCGTCGTCGTCCACCAGCAAGATTTTCTTGGTTTGCGGCATATTGGCTCTCCTGTCTGTTGGGATTTCAAATGCGTGTGACTGGCGCGTGGGGCAAGTATTGCTGCAAAACCCTCACGCTGTCGTGTCTCAGGCGCGGCTTTTGTTTCACATTTCGACAAAAGTGCTTAGATACATCGGGGCGTATCATCCGGACCCGTCTCATGAGCCTGCTACCTGACATAAACGAACTCCTCGCCCGCGCTCGGGCTGATCTGCGCATGGGCGTACCCCTGGTGCTGGAGGGCGAGACCGAGGCGATGCTGGCCGTGGCGGCCGAGGCCCTGACGGCCGAGCGGCTGGACGATCTGCGCGCCCTGGGCGATCCGGTGATCGCCATCACCGCCTGGCGGGCCCAGACGCTCAAGGCGCGCCCCTATGACGGCGATGTCGCCCGGGTGGTGATCCCGAAGGATGCCGACCTGGCCTGGATCCGTGCCCTTGCCGACCCAGCCGACGATCTGATCGCGCCGATGAAGGGGCCGCTCAACAGCCAGCGGGGCGGCTCTGCGGCGCTGGCGCGGCTGGGCATCGCCCTGGCGAAAAGCGCAAGGCTGTTGCCGGCGGTGGTGCTGGTGCCGGTTGGCGATGCGGCGCGGTTCGCGGCCGACCACGGGCTGACCCGGATCAACCATGCGCAAGCGGTGCCGCATCTGGGCGAGCGCAGTCCGATCAACGAGGTGGTCCATGCCCGGCTGCCGATGGCAGCCTCCGAAGCCGGGCGGCTGCATATCTATCGCCCCGAGGATGGCGCGGAAGAACATTATGCCGTCGAGATCGGCCGTCCCGACCGGTCTAAACCGGTGCTGGCGCGGCTGCATTCGGCCTGTTTCACCGGCGACGTGATGGGCAGCCTGAAATGCGACTGCGGCCCGCAGCTTCATGCCGCGCTGGAGCAGATGGGGGCCGAGGGCGCCGGTGTGCTGCTCTACCTCAATCAGGAGGGGCGCGGCATCGGACTTGCCAACAAGATGCGCGCCTATTCGCTGCAGGATCAGGGCTTTGATACCGTGGAGGCCAATCACCGCCTCGGCTTCGAGGATGACGAGCGCGATTTCCGCCTTGGCGCCGACATCCTGCGCGCCCTGGGCTTCTCCTCGGTTCGGCTGCTGACCAACAATCCGAAGAAGATCGCGATGATGGAGAAGACCGGCATCGCGGTGGCCGAACGGGTGCCGCTGAAGGTGGGCGAGACCGCGTTCAATCGTCAGTATCTGGCGACCAAGGCGAAGAAATCGGGGCACCTGCTGTGAGCCCCGCCGACATCGTCCTGACCCCGCAGGGCGTGCGGTTCCATGGTCGGCGGCTGCCCTGTTCGATCGGGCGCGGCGGCGTCACCCGCGACAAGCGTGAGGGCGACGGGGCGACGCCGGCCGGGGTGCACCGGATCGTCGGCCTGTTCTACCGCCCGGACCGGATGGCGATGCCGGCGCCCTGGGCGATCCCGATCGGGCCGGGCGATCTGTGGTCCGACGCCAGCGGCGATCCCGCCTATAACCACTGGGTCCGCGCCCCCTATGGCCCCAGCCACGAAAGGCTGCGGCGGGCCGATCCGCTTTATGATCTGGTGCTGGTGACCGACTGGAACTGGCCCGAGGCCGAGCCGGGACGTGGCTCGGCGATCTTCCTGCACCAGCGGCGCCGGCCCGGATATCCGACCGAGGGCTGCATCGCCTTGTCCCGCGCAGATTTACGCTGGCTCGCCGCGCGGGTCATGCCCGGCACGCGGGTGATCATCCCCGCCCGCTGAGCAAACCGGAAAATTCGAATTTTCCGGGCAAATTTCTTCGAAGAAATTTGGCCCCCGCCTCAGGCGGCGTAGCTGCGATCCCCGAAGATGGCGGAGCCCACCCGCACATGGGTGGCGCCCAGCGCGATGGCGGTCTCGAAATCGCCGCTCATCCCCATGGAGAGGCCAGCAAGCCCGTTGCGCTCGGCGATCTTGGCGAGCAGGGCGAAATGCAGGCTCGGCTCCTCCTCGACCGGGGGGATGCACATCAGCCCCTTCACCGGCAGGTCGAGCCCGCGGCATTCGGCGATGAAGGCGTCGGCCTCGGCGGGCAGGATGCCGGCCTTCTGCGCCTCTTCCCCGGTATTGACCTGGATGAACAGCTCGGGGCACTTGCCCTCTTCCTGGGCCAGCCGCGCCAACGCGGTGGCCAGCTTGGGCCGGTCAACCGAATGGATCGCGTCGAACAGGTCCATCGCCTGACGCGCCTTGTTGGTCTGCAAGGGCCCGATCAGATGCAGCTCGACCCCATCGAACCGCTCCATGAAGGCGGGCCATTTTCCGGCCGCTTCCTGCACGCGGTTCTCGCCGAAGATGCGCTGCCCCTCTTCAAGCACCGCCTCGACCCGCTCCAGCGGCTGCACCTTGGATACCGCGATCAGCGTCACCGATCCCGGTGCGCGCCCGGCCTCCTGCTCGGCCTTGGCGATACGGGTCTTGATCTCTTGCAACGACATGGGGGCCTCCTGTTCCGGCACGCGGGTCGGAGGCAGGAAAACACCAGTTGGCGACAAAAGGGAAGGGTCGGAACGGAAAAGGGCAGGTCCGAAGACCTGCCCCTCGCATTCCCTGCGGAATGACTTCAAGTATTAGAACTTGAAGTACACACCGGCTTGGAACTGCTGGATGTCGTCATAGCTGTCGACATAGCCGGCAACCAGGGTGGCGCCGCCGCCCAGGTCGTACTGGTAGTTCAGGCCCCAGCTGGTGCCGTCAGCAGCTGCACCGTTCTTGTCGAGGAAGATCGAGGTGCCGCCTTGGGTCAGGTTTTGGCTGTCGAGGTTCGACACCCACGCCATGATGGTGCTGGCGGCGCCGATGTTGGCATAGCCTTCCAGGGTCACGGTGTTAGCAGCTTCGGTCGTGCCGTAGGCCAGCTTACCACCGAATTGGCCGAAGTCGCCACCGAAGGCAACCAGGCCCACGCCGTCGTTCAGCTCTTCGCCGGTGTCAGCAACCGGGCCGTTCGACGACCACTGGTAAGCACCAGCGACATAGTAATCGCCGAAGTTGTAGGTCAGCATCAGAGCGGTGCGGTCTTCACCCACTGCGGGGAGAACGGCGGGCGAGTAGGGAGTCGCGGCCTTCGCCAGGGTGTCGTTGTTGCTCGAGTACGAAATGTGACCGGTGAAGCCGCCAAAGGTGTACAGGGCTTCAACACCGTTCGCGCCAACGCCAGCCGAGGAGTAAGCATCCCACGACGCGCCTTGGACGACCAGCGAGTAGAAGCCCATGCCGTCGATACCGGTGCCGGACGAGATGCCGGTGGTGTACAGGCCGGGCATGTTTTCGACAGCGCCGATGATGTTGCCGACGTTGACGGTCAGGCCGCCATAGGTCACGCCGAAGCGAGCGCCGTTCCAAGCACCGGTCTTGGGAGCGCCATCACGGTTTTCCGACTGCATGCGCATACGAGCGTTGAAGCCCACACCGCCGTCGGTTTCGGTCGACATGTCGAACTGCAGACGCAGACGGCTGGTGATGTTGGTCGAGCTCACACCGTCGTACTTGGCGTCGGTTTTGTCGTCGGAGTGGACGTTGTTGTAATCCAGACCGAAACGGCCATAACCGCTGATTTTCACATCGGCAGCGGCCATGCCGGCAGTCGCAACCAGCGCGGTCGTAGCGAAGAGAATCTTTTTCATAATTTTCCCTCGGTTTTTCGATTCATACGCCCAAACCGGGGAATCCGGTGTGGGTATGGAAAGGGGTTTCGCTCTTTCGGGACCATTTTGGCAAGGCTCGCGAGGGTTGAGCGCTCAAAGTCGCGCCGGATGGTGCAGCTTTGCCACAGTGAGATGACACTCCCCGCCCCGCCCCCCCCCGGCGCGCCCATGCGGCGGAACCAGAGGCCGGCGCCCCCTTGCGCGTGGGCGCGCGTAAGGATGCGTAAGGAACTAAGGCCTTGCTCCAGATCGGCAGCTTGGATAGGACTTCTCATCGACAGCCTAGCGCCGGGAATGACGATGAACCTGCAAGATTGCATGAAATTGACAGTGGTTTTAGCGCTCTGCGCCGGGGTCTCGGCCTGCGGTCCGCGCGGGAAAGGGGCCACTGCCTCGAATTTCGACCCCATCGCCAACAACCCGGAAAACGCTGGCAGGACTGACAAATCCTCGATCTGGGACGTCTTCGGCCCGAACAAGACGGAACAGACGGTCAAGGTCAACAAATACCTCTGGGCCGCCTCGCTCGACGTGCTCAACTTCCTGCCGGTGCAATCGGTCGACCCCTTCACCGGGGTGATCATCACCGGCTATGGCACCCCGCCGGGCGGCGGCCGCGCCTATCGTGCCGTGGTGCACATCAGCGATCCGGCGCTGGATGCCCGGTCGCTGAACGTGTCGCTGCAATCGCAGGGCGGTCATGCCGTCGCCCCCGCCACCGCCCGCGCGATCGAGGATGCGATCCTGACCCGCGCCCGGCAGTTGCGCGTGCGCGACAAGAAGCTCTAGCAAGCCGTTCGAAACCACAGTAACACCACGCCGGGTTCGCGCCCGGCGTTTTCATTCTAAAGGACCGCAGCGATGTCGCGTTACTCTGCCGCTGAAATCGAAGCGAAATGGCAGCAGGCCTGGGACAAGGCCGGAATTTTCACAGCCAAACGCAGCGCAGACAAGCCGAAGTATTACGTGCTTGAGATGTTCCCCTACCCCTCGGGGCGGATTCACATGGGGCATGTGCGCAACTACACCATGGGCGATGTGATCGCGCGCTATAAGCTGGCGACCGGCCACAACGTGCTGCATCCGATGGGCTGGGACGCCTTCGGCATGCCGGCGGAGAATGCCGCGATGGCCTCCGGCGGCCATCCCAAGGACTGGACCTATAGCAACATCGCCGACATGCGCGGCCAGATGAAGCCGCTGGGCCTGTCGATCGACTGGAGCCGGGAATTCGCCACCTGCGATCCGGAATATTACGGCCAGCAGCAGGCGCTGTTCCTCGACATGCTCGCCGCCGGGCTGGTCTATCGCAAGAACGCCGTGGTGAACTGGGATCCGGTCGACATGACCGTGCTGGCCAACGAACAGGTGATCGACGGCAAAGGCTGGCGGTCGGGGGCCGAGGTCGAGCGGCGCGAGCTGACCCAGTGGTTCTTCAAGATCTCCGACATGGCCGAGGAACTGCTCGACGCGCTCGACGGGCTGGACAACTGGCCGGCCAAGGTGCGGCTGATGCAGGAGAACTGGATCGGCAAGTCGCGCGGCCTGCAATTCTCCTTCACCCGCACCGATGGCGGCGAGCCGATCGAGGTCTATACCACCCGCCCCGACACCCTGATGGGCGCCAGCTTTGTCGGCATCTCGCCGGATCACCCGATCGCCAAGGCGCTTGAGGCCAATGACGCGCAAGTGGCTGAATTTGTGGCCGAATGCCGCAAGGGCGGCACCACTGAAGAGGCCATCGAGACCGGTGAGAAGCTGGGCTTCGACACCGGCATCCGGGTCAAGCATCCGCTTGATCCCAACTGGGAACTGCCGGTCTGGATCGCCAACTTCATCCTGATGGATTACGGCACCGGCGCCATCTTCGGCTGCCCGGCGCATGACCAGCGCGACTTCGATTTCGCCACCAAGTACGGCCTGCCGATCAAGGCGACTTTCGAACCCGTCGATGGAAGGGCCGAGCTGAAAGCCGCCTTCACCCCGACCAAGGCCGAGAAGGTGCGCTATGTCGCGGGCTTCGCTGGCGCAGAGCTGCAGACCGGCGAAGAGGCGGTGAACGCCGCTGTCGACAAGGCCGAGGCCGAGGGCTGGGGCCAGGGCGTCACCAAGTTCCGCCTGCGCGACTGGGGCCTGTCCCGCCAGCGCTATTGGGGCTGCCCGATTCCGGTGGTGCATTGCGCCGATTGCGGCGTGGTGCCGGAGAAAAAGGAAAACCTGCCGGTCCTGCTGCCCTATGACGAGGGCGGCAAGCCGATCGACTTCTCGATCCCCGGCAACCCGCTGGTCCGTCACCCGACCTGGCGCGATTGCGCCTGCCCGTCCTGCGGCAAGCCGGCAAAGCGCGAAACCGACACGATGGACACTTTCGTCGATTCGTCCTGGTACTATGCCCGCTTCACCGCGCCGCATGCGACCACGCCGACCGTGGCGGAAGAGGCCGAGTATTGGATGAACGTCGATCAGTACATCGGCGGCATCGAACACGCGATTCTGCACCTGCTCTATTCGCGCTTCTTCGCCCGTGCCATGCATATCACCGGCCACCTGCCGAAGAAGGCGATCGAACCCTTCGACGCGCTGTTCACCCAGGGCATGGTGACGCATGAGATCTATCAGACCCGCGACGCCAACGGCCGCCCGGTCTATCACCTGCCCGAAGAGGTCGAAGCCGGCAAGCTGAAGGCCACCGGCGAGGCGGTCGAGATCATCCCTTCGGCCAAGATGTCGAAATCGAAGAAGAACGTGGTCGACCCCGTGTCGATCATCAGCCAGTTCGGTGCCGATACCGCGCGCTGGTTCGTGCTGTCCGACAGCCCCCCGGAACGCGACGTCGAATGGACCGCCGCCGGCGCCGAGGCCGCGTTCAAGCACCTCAGCCGCGTCCATCGCCTGGCTGCCGAGATCGACGTTGAGGCGCCCGCCACCGACGAAGACACCGCGCTGCTGCGCGAGATGCACAAATGCATCAATGACGTGACCGGCGGGGTGGAAAGCTTCGGCTTCAATGCCGCCATCGCCAAGCTCTATGCCTTCACTAACACGCTCGCCAAATCCAAGGCCGGCGGCGCGGCGAAACGGCAGGCGGCGCTGGCGCTGGCGCAACTGATGGCGCCGATGACCCCGCACCTGTCGGAAGAGATCTGGGGCCTGCTCAAGGGCGAGGGGCTGATCGCCACCGCGCCCTGGCCGCAGCCGGATCCGGCCATGCTGGTCGACGATACCGTCACCCTGCCGATCCAGGTCAACGGCAAGCGGCGGGCGGAAATCACCGTGCCGAAGGATATGGACAAGGCAGAGGTTGAAAAAATCGCGCTGGCAGTGAAGGCTGTGCAGAAGGCGCTGGACGGGGCGGCGCCGAAGAAGGTGATCGTCGTCCCCGGACGGATCGTCAATGTCGTCGCTTGACCGCAGAAGCCTGTTGATCCTGCCGCTGGCGGCGCTCGCCGCCTGCGGCTTTACCCCTGTCTATGGCCCGGGCGGTGTCGGCAC
This sequence comes from Pseudodonghicola sp., assembly GCF_048268305.1. Taxonomy (NCBI): domain Bacteria; kingdom Pseudomonadati; phylum Pseudomonadota; class Alphaproteobacteria; order Rhodobacterales; family Paracoccaceae; genus Pseudodonghicola; species Pseudodonghicola sp. The sequence goes on along the minus strand of NZ_JBLWVT010000003.1, from coordinate 12,944 downwards.
CGCCCTGCGCAACCGGGTCCGGGTGCAGGAACCCGACTCGCCCGACGAATACCTGCTGGTGCGCACGCTCGAAGATCGCCTGGGCCGCGCCGACGCCGCCGCGCGGTACGATCTGGCCTTCAAGCTGACGGTCAGGACCGAAGGCCAGGCCCTGACCGTCACCAATGAAACCACCCGCTACAGCCGGGTGGGTCAGGTCGATTACACGCTGACCGCGCGGGACACCGGCCAGATCGTCGCCTCCGGCCAGGTGGAGAATTTCACCGGCTATTCCGCCACCGGCTCCACCGTCGAAACGCTGGCGGGCGAACGCGACGCGGCCAAGCGGCTGATGGTCATCCTCGCCGATCAGATCGTCACCCGGCTCTATTCGACGCCGGCTCTGGCGAAATGAAACTCTCCCCCCGCGAGGCCGAGCGCTATTTCGCCAAGCCTGAGGCGGGGCGCGCCGGCCTGCTGATCTATGGCGCCGATACCATGCGGGTGGCGTTGAAGCGCCAACAGATGCTCAAGGCTCTGCTCGGCCCCGGCGCCGAAGAGGAAATGCGCCTGACCCGCCTGCAGGGCGGCGACCTGCGCAAGGATCCGGCCCAGCTTCTCGACGCGGTGAAGGCGGTGGGCTTTTTCCCGGGCGCCCGTGCGGTCTTTGTCGAAGACGCCACCGATACCGTCGCCGGCCCGATCGACACCGCGCTCGACGACTGGGCGCCGGGCGATGCCCAGATCGTGGTGAGCGCCGGCGCGCTCAAGGCGACGTCGAAACTGCGCAAGGCCTTCGAGCTGCACCCGAACGCCTATGCGGTGGGTCTTTACGACGATCCTCCCAGCCGGGAGGAGATCGAACGTACCCTGACCGATGCCGGCATCCGCGAGGTGCCGCGCGATTCCATGGCGGCGCTGACCGACCTGGCCAATGATCTCGGCCCCGGGGATTTCGCCCGGCTGACCGAGAAGATCGCGCTCTACAAGTTTCAGGATCAGACCCCGCTCAGCCTCGAGGATATCGCCGCCTGCGCGCCGCGCTCGACCGAGGCCGCGCTCGACGACATGTTCGACGTGGTGGCCGAGGGCCGCAGCCAAGAGATCGGCCCGCTGCTGCGCCGCCTGCAGGCACAGGGAACCAACGCGGTCTCGCTCTGCATCGGAGCGACCCGGCATTTCCGCACCCTCTATACCGCCGCCGCCGATCCCGGCGGCCCGGCCTCGGGCGTTGGCCGGCTGCGCCCGCCGGTCTATGGCAAGCGCCGCGACAAGATCGTCAGGCAGGCGCAGAGCTGGGGCGCGATGCGGCTGGAATCGGCGCTGACCATCCTCACCGACACCGACCTTCTGTTGCGCTCGGCCCAGCAGACGGCACCGGCGATGGCGCTGATGGAGCGCACGCTGATCCGCCTGGCGATGCTTGGCCGGCGCTGAACGGCCCGGTCGCGCTCAGACCTCCAGCACCTCGGCCACCGGACGGCGCAACGATCTGGGCAGCGTCGCCCCCCGCCCCACCCGCAGCACCAGATCCGGCCGCCGGTCCCCCAGCCCCAGCAGGCCGCGCAATTCGGCCCGAACCTCCGCCACCTCGACCGCCTGATTGAGGAAGGCGCATTTCAGCCCCTCCACCGTCGCCTGCAGCATCAGCCGCTGCGCTGCGCGCCCTGCGGCCACCCAACCGCGCGGCGCGTTCTCTGGCGCGACCAGCACGATCAGCCCAGCGGAGGAGCGGACCTGAGCCGCGTATTTGTCGTTCTCGCCCGTAGCGGTGAAAACCAGATCGAAAAGCCGCGGCCCAAGCCAGCCGGGCAGCGACGGATTTCCCGAGGCGCCGGTGAACAGCCCATCGCCGTGCCGCGCCGCCTGCACCGGATTGAACCGAAGCCATGCCTTCAGCTCGGCCACAAAGGCGGGATCGGTCACCTGGCGGGTGTTTCCCTCGATCACCAGCGCCAGAACTTGCGCGACCCGCTCCGGCGCATCGACATAGATCATCTCCACCCCTTGCGCCGTGGCGACCTGCTCCAGCCGTCGCACCTCCTCCGGGCTCAACCGGCTGCCGTCATAGAGGCCCCGGGTGCTCTGCCGTTCGGGGATCGCCGCCAGCAGGGGCTGCGGCACCTCGGCGCCGGGCCGCAGCTCCACCTGCAGCCCATCCTCCGGCCCCTCTGCCTGAACCGCACCGCCAAGCCCCCGCGCCTGCGCCGCGATCGACAGGTTCTCGACGGCGCAGCCAAGGCTCGCGAACAGATGATGATCGTCCGGATCGACCACCGCCGTGCGCCGGCTGAGATCGGGCCGCAGCACCAGGCCACCGGTCTGCGCCACGAACCGCCAGGGCTGGGTATTGTGCCCATTCGCGGCCAATGTCGCATAGCGCACCAGATCGGCCAGATCGGGCCGTTGCGGCAAGGGGCGCCCCATTCGCGCCAGCGCCGCGTCATAACCGCCCCGCCGCATCTGCAGCGCCGTATCCACGCCCAGACCGGCGATAACGCCTCCCCCGCCGATCAGCGCGGCGCGCCTTGTCCATCTCACCATAACCCTCCGTCCTTTGCCCTGCCGCCCCCGCATCATAGCCGTCGAGAGTGACATTGGGCTAACCTGCCGCAAACCGCCCCTTGCGGCCGCCCGCGCCGCAACCGAGACTGCGCGCAACCAACAACAAATGGGACCCAACGATGTATAAAGTCTATGGCGCCGTCGCCAGCCGCGCCCTCCGCGTCATCTGGCTGCTCGAGGAAATCGGCCAACCCTATGAGCTTTTTCAGGTCAAGCCGCACAGCCCCGAGGCGCTGGCGCTGAACCCCTCGGGCAAGATCCCCGCGCTGGTCGAGGGCGACGCCGTGCTCACCGATTCGGTGGCGATCATGACCTATCTCGCCGACAAGCATCACGCGCTCACCTATCCGGCCGGCACCATCGAACGGGCGCATCAGGATGCACTGATCCACACGCTGCTGGATGAATTCGACGCCGTGCTCTGGACCGCCGCGCGCCATCGCGCCTTCCTGCCGGAAGAACTCCGGATGCCGGGCATCTCCGACAGCCTGAAGTGGGAATTCGAACGCAATCTCGAACGGCTCGCCAAGCGGTTCGTCGGCCCCTTCCTGCAGGGCGACAAGATGACCATCGCCGATATCCTCTGCGTTCATTGCCTGGGCTGGGCCAAAAGCGCCGGCTTCCCCACCGACAACGAGGTGATGATGACCTACGCCAAGAGGCTGCGCGACCGCGACGCCTACAAGCGCACCATGGCGCAGATGGCCTAATCGACCAGACGGGCCGCCGCCGCGCGGCCCGCCCAACGCCCCGTCGCCAGACAGCCGGTCAGCAGATAGCCACCGGTCGGCGCCTCCCAATCCAGCATCTCGCCGGCGCAATAGACGCCGGGCAGCGCCGTCAGCATCAGATCGGCATCGAGCGCAGCCCGCCGCACCCCGCCGGCGGTCGAGATCGCCTCCTCCATCGGCCGCAGCCCGGAATGGTGGATCGGCAGCGCCTTCAGCCTGCGCGCCAGCGCCACAGCACTTTCGGGCAATGGCCGGCCGAATTCCATCACCAGCGCCATGCGGACCGGATCGAGCTTCAGCGCCTTGCGCAGATGGTTCGACAGGCTGGTCTTGCCGCGCGGCCGCGCCAGCCGCTCCGCCACCACCTCAAGCGACAGATCGGGCAACAGATCGACGGTGAGCGGTGCCCCCGACCGCAGCGCCGGGGTCAGCGGATAGAGCCCGCCCCCCTCCAGCCCGCGATCAGAGATCACCGCTTCGCCGCGCGACGACAGCCCACCCGCGCTGAACCGCACCCCCTTGATCGGGGAGCCATAGCGCGCCCGCATCATCGCCGACCAATCCACCCGCAGCCCGACGTTCGAGGCCGCGAAAGGCGCAAGCGCCACCTCCTGCGCCGCCAGTTGCCCAGCCCAGGCCCCATCGGAGCCGAGCCGCGACCAGCTCGCCCCGCCCAGGGCCAGCACCACCACCTCCGGACGCAGGTTCACCGCCCCCTCAGGCGTGTCGAAAGCCAGCGCCTCCCCCTGCCAGCCGGTCCAGCGCCAGCGGGTCCGCCAGGTCACCCCCAGCCCCTCCAGCCGCGCCAGCCAGGCCCTGAGCAGGGGGGAGGCCTTCATCGCCTCGGGAAACACCCGGCCGGTCGATCCGGTGAACACCATCTGCCCCAGTCCGCGCGCCCAATCCTGCACCTGCTCCGGACCGAACGCGCGCAGCATCGGCGCCAGCCAGCCGGCCGACCCACCATAGGCCGCCAGAAACGGCTCGAAAGGCTCGTCCTTGGTCAGGTTCAGCCCGGATTTCCCCGCCATCAAAAGCTTGCGCCCCAGCGAGGGCTTGGCCTCGGCGATGAGGCTGGGCACCCCGGCCCGGCCCAGCATCTCGGCCGCCATCAGCCCGGCCGGGCCGCCGCCGATCACCACCGCCCGGGGATTGTCCTCTGCCGCCAGTTCCGTCACCCTTGCCACTCCATTGTCATCCGCGGCCGCACCGATGCCTGATACCGACGCTCCGCTCTGCCTGCGGCCGATCCCGCCTGAGGCGCCGCAAAGCCTGCATCACCTGATCCCGAAACTCAAAGGCGGCAAGAGCGGGCCCACTGTGCTGCTCCACGATATCTGCCACCGCGAAATCCACGCCACCCTGACCGAGGCCCAGCTGGCACGGGAGTTCAACACTCTTGCCGCGTTGCGCGGCCACCCGCGGCTGGCGAAATTCATCACCTGGGTGCAAAGACGCCCGCCCGGCTTCCGCTCGAAAGTGCCGGGTAACCGGCGCCTGCGCGAGAGAACCGGCACCGCGCCCGCGCCTTCTTTTCTGCCAAAATACTCCCGCCGGAGGCTCCCCCGACCGGAGCGGCCCCACCGGTCGCAGGATCAGGCGCCGCTGCACATCTCGCCGATCCGGCGGACCAGATCGGGATCGGCGGCGCAGCTGTCGGCGACCAACGCCCGGGCGGTCTCGATCAGCGCCTCAGGCGCGACGATGCGGTCGATCAGGCCAAAGGCCAGCGCCTCTTCCGCGGTGATCTTCTGGCCACCCATCAGGATCAGCTTGGTACGCGCCGGTCCGATCAGCGCCGCCATCCGCTTCGGGTCGGAGGGCTGCGGCAGGAACCCGAGCTTCATCACCGGATAGAAGAACTTGGCCGAGGGCACCGCGATCCTGAGATCACAGGCCAGCGCCATGCCCGAGGCGCCCCCCGCCAGCGTGCCGTTCAGCGCCGCCACGGTCAGCCCCGGCAAGGCCGCAATGGCGCCCGACAGCCGTTCCCACAGATCCGAGGTCGCCAGCCCGGCCCGCGCCGCCTCGAGATCGGCACCGGCGCTGAACACCTTGCCGGCCCCGGTCAGGATCAGCGCCCGGGCCTCTCCGGCGCTCTCGGCGATGCTGACCAGCTCGTCCAGCATCGCCTCGGTCAGCGAATTGGCCTTGTCCTGACGGTCGATCGTGACGATCCACAGCCCATCTTCCTGCTCCAGTCTGATCATTGCAGCCCCACCTTCTCCCGGATCGCCGTCTCACGCAGCGAGATTTCCTGTCCAACGAATTCCTCGGCCGCGGCCGAACACATCCACAGCAGCGTCCGCGCCGGCCAATCGGCTGGGATATGGTCGGACCAGTCCAGCGCGCTGACCGGATTGAGACCGCTCGCCTTGATCTCGCGCTGCATCTGGGTCGCCACCGTTCCCGGGCTCAGCCCCAGGGCGCGAATGCCGTTGCCGCGCTCTTCGAGATCAAGCGCCGCGGTCAGCATCGCCGCCCCGGCCTTCGAGGCGCAATAGGCGCTCCAGCCCTCCAGCGGGCGATGCGCCGCGCCGGAACTGATCGTCAGCACGGTGCCGCCGCCGGCCGCGCGCATCACCGGCAGCGCCGCGCGCATGCCGTTGAAGACCCCCTTCAGGTTGATGTCGATCAGCCGGCCCCAGGCCTCGGGATCGGCCTCCCCCAGCCGGGCGATCGGCTCGATCACCCCGGCGTTGCCGATCAGCACGTCGAGCCCGCCGAAGGTCTCGACCGCACGGGCGACGGCTGCCTCCATATCCGCGAACCGGCTGACATCGGCGCTCAGCGCCAGCGCCTTCGGCCCGATCTCGGCCGCCAGCGCCTCGACCGCCGCGGCGCTGCGCGCCAGCAGCACCACATTGGCCCCGGCCGCGGCGAAAACCCGCCCCGCCTCGGCCCCGATGCCACGGCTCGCCCCGGTGATCAAAACCGTCTTACCTGTCATATCCATTGCGAAATTCCCCACTGTCCCGGTCCCTGACCGTGGTACTGTGCGGCGCGGCGCTGGTCCAGCCCCCGGCCTCTGGTCGACACTTGACTTCCCCTTGACGCCCCGCCACCCAGAGCGGAGCATGAGCCGAAATTTCCAGGAGGATCATTTTCATGAGAACACGTCTTTTGCAGGGAACCGCCGCGGCGCTGATCCTGTCCTGCTCAGCCCAGGTTGCGCTGGCCGATCTGGCCCCTCAGGACGTGTGGTCGGACTGGCAGAACTATCTGACGACTCTTGGCTATGAGCTGAATGCGAAAGAAACGATTTCGGGCAATTCGCTGACCGTCAGCGACCTTTCCGCCGTGATGGAACGCCCCGGCGGCGAAGGCTCTGTCATCATCGGGCTCGGCACGCTGGTGTTCCGCGACAATGGCGACGGCAGCGTATCGCTGGACATGCCTCATGTGATGCCCCTGCACGTCCAGACCAAGGGCGGCGAGGACAACATCGACCTTCAGGTCACCGTGACCCAATCGGGCGCCAGCATGGTCTTCACCGGCTCGCCCCAGGACATCACCCAGAGCTATCGTTCGGGCGAGACGGTCGTCTCCTATTCCAGCCTGTCGGTGAATGGCGAACCGATGCCGGCCGACGCCCTGCGCGCCACCCTCGCGCTGAAGGAGCTCGTCACCACCTTCCACAGCCTGAAGGACGATCAGAACCGCACCTATGATCAGTCCGGCAGCATGGGAGAGATGGGGATCGACCTGTTCTTCAACGATCCCAAGAACACCGACGAGATGTTCTATACCACCTCGTTGCGCAATCTGACCTTCAAAGGCCAGAGCACGATTCCCAATGCGATCGCGGCCTTCGATTATTCGCAGATGCTGCAAAAGGGGGTCGGCTATACCGGGCGCATCGGATACAGCGGCGGCAGCTCGCGGCTCACCGGCAAGGCCGAGGATCAGGACTTCATGATGACCTCGACGTCGACCGGCGGCAACCTCGCCAGCGGCATGAAGGACGGCAAGCTGTCTTATGACGTGTCGCAGACCGACACCGAAATCATGCTGCAAACCAATGACCTGCCCTTCCCGATCGCGCTGGCCAGCAAGGAAGTCGGCTTCAAGCTGGACATTCCCCTGCTCAAGTCGGACGCCGATCAGTCCTTTGCCTTCGGCCTGACCCTGGCCGATTTCACCATGCCCGAAGAGCTTTGGGGCATCTTCGATCCGAGCAAGGTCCTGCCGCGCGATCCGGCCACGGCGATGCTGGATCTGACCGGCACGGTGAAGGTATTGGCCAATATCTTCGACCCGAACTATGCCGAGAGCCTTGATACCCCGGCCGAGCTGACCGGCCTGACGATCAAGGATCTGCAGCTTTCGGCGGCCGGCACCAGCCTGACCGGCAAGGGGGATTTCACCTTCGACAACAGCGACACGACCACCTTTGACGGCATGCCCGCGCCGGATGGCGCCGCCGACATCCAACTGGTCGGTGGCAACGGCCTGGTCGACAAGCTGATCGCGATGGGCCTGATTTCGGACCAGGACGCGATGGGCGCGCGGATGATGATGGGCATGCTCGGCACCCCGGGCGAGGGCGACGACACGCTGAATTCGCATATCGAGGTGAAGCCCTCGGGCCAGATCTTTGCCAATGGCCAGCGCCTGAAATAAGGCCTGACCCTGACGGGGCCGGTCAGCGCCGGCCCCGCCCTGCCACCTGTCTTAAATCCCCCGCCTCCCTTGCGGTGGCGTGGTTCCGGGGCTACCTCCTGATGCGGTCCCGATCGGGACCCGCCCCGTTCATCCGCACGCAGGAGCCCCCATGACCCAGTCCCCGGAAGAGCTTTGCCATGCGCTGCTGAGCGCCGCCCGCGCTGCGGGGGCCGAAAGCGCCGATACCATCGTGGCCCAGAGCAGTTCGGTCGAAATCGACATCCGCGCCGGCGCCCTGGAAAAGGCCGAGCGATCGGAAAGCACCGATCTGGGGCTGCGCGTCTTCGTCGGCAAGCGGCAGGCGATCGTCTCCGCCTCGGACGTGCGGGCGGAAACACTGGCGGCGATGGCCGAGCGTGCCGTTTTCATGGCCCGCGAGGCGCCCGAGGATCCCTATACCGGGCTGGCCGATCCCGACCAGCTTGCGACCGGCTGGGATCTGGCCGCGCTCGAACTTTCCGACCCCGCGCCCGAACCCGATCCGCAGGCCTTGCAGGCCGATGCGCTGGCGGCCGAGGCCGCGGCGCTGGCCATCGACGGCGTCGCCCAGGTGCAGGCCGCCGGCGCCGGCTATGGCCGCAGCCGGGTGCATCTAGCCGCCACCAACGGGTTTTCCGGCGGCTACGAGCGCACCAGCCGATCCACGTCTTGCGTGGCGATCGCCGGCACCGGCACCGGGATGGAGCGCGACTATGACGGCGACAGCCGCACCTTCCAAAGCGATCTGAGACGCCCCGAGGATATCGGCCGCTGTGCCGGCGAACGCGCCATCGAACGGCTCGCCCCGCGCAAGCCGGTCACCGGCAGCTATCCCGTGCTTTTCGACGAACGCATCGCCGCCTCGCTGATCGGCCATCTGCTCGCCGCCGCCAATGGCGCCGCGGTGGCGCGCGGGTCGTCCTGGCTGAAGGACAGCCTGGGCCAGCAGGTGCTGCCCGAGACCCTTTCGGTGATCGAGGATCCGTTCCGCCCGCGCATCGCCGGCTCTCGCCCCTTCGATGCCGAGGGGCTGCCGACCGCGCGGCGCGCCATCATCGAGAACGGCAGGCTGACCGGCTGGACGCTCGATCTGGCCAGCGCGCGCAAGCTGGGCATGACCCCCACCGGCAATGCGGCGCGCGGCGTCTCCTCGGGCCCCTCGCCGGTGAACTGGAACCTGGCCCTGACCCAGGGCCGCGCCAGCCGCGACGACCTGATCCGCGACATGGGCACCGGGCTGCTGGTCACCTCGATGATCGGATCGACCATCAACCCCAATACCGGCGATTATTCCCGCGGCGCCGCCGGCTTCTGGGTCGAGGCGGGCGAGATCGCCTATCCGGTCAACGAATGCACCATTGCCGGCAATCTGCGCGACATGTTGATGCGGATCATTCCCGCCAATGATGCGCGCACCTATCTGTCGCGCGTGGTCCCCTCTTTGCTGATCGAAGGAATGACGCTTGCCGGCAACTGACCTGCCCCTGCTGATCGAAACCGCCCGCGCCGCGGGAGACATCGCCACCCGCTATTCCGGCCCCGAGGCCAAGCGCTGGGAAAAACCCGGCGGCGCCGGCCCGGTGACCGAGGCCGACCTGGCGGTGAACGAGATGCTGGAGGATCGGCTGCGCCGGGCACGGCCCGACTATGGCTGGCTGTCCGAGGAAAGCGAGGATAGCACCGAGCGCCTGACGCGCGAGCGTGTCTTCATCGTCGATCCGATCGACGGCACCCGCAGCTTTGCCGAGGGGGATCGGAACTGGGCCCATGCCCTGGCCGTGATCGAGGCCGGCGAGGTGACCGCGGCGGTGATCTACCTGCCGATGCGCGATCTGCTCTATTCCGCCGCGCGGGGCATGGGCGCGCGCCTCAATGGCGAGGCGATCCGGGCCGAGGATGCCGCCGATCTGGCCCGCGCCACCATTCTGGCCACCCGCCCCCATCTCGACCCGCAGCACTGGCGCGGTGGCGTCTTTCCCGGTTTCAAAAGCGCCTACCGCTCCTCTCTCGCCTATCGGATGGCCCTGGTGGCGCAGGGGCGCTTCGACGGCATGCTGACGCTCAGACCCAGTTGGGAGTGGGATATCGCCGCCGGCGATCTGATCCTGCGCGAGGCCGGGGCACGCTGCACCGATCGCAGCGGCGCACCGCTGCGGTTCAACAACCCGCATCCGCAGATCAACGGCGTGGTCGCGGCCGGCCCGCTCTTGCACGACAGGATTGCCGCCGCACTGGCCCCCGAGCTGGTGCTGCCCGGAGCCACCCACCCGGCATCTTGACCCCCGGCGCCCAAGGCGTAGGGTGCGCCCAGCCTCAGACCGGCTGACAAGCGGAAAGGAAACTGCCATGGTCCAACGTCTGCATCTCGTCTTCGGAGGCGAGCTGGTCGATCCGTCGAAGAGCGCGTTCAAGGACGTCGACAAGATTCACATTGTCGGCATGTATCCCGATTACGCCTCGGCCTATGCCGCCTGGAAGGCCGAGGCGCAACGCACCGTCGACGATGCCCACATGCGCTATTACATCGCCCATATCCACCGCCTGCGCGATGAAGAGCGCGAGGCCTCCTCGACCGAAGAACTGGGCTGATCCCTTGCGGTTGCCGTTGGGGCTCGCTGCCTATCGCGCGCTGTCCTGGCGGGCCGCCCAGCCGGCGCAGGAACCGTCCGCGCCCCGCCCCGAGGGTGCCTTGCTCTGGCTGCATGCCACCAGTGCCGAACGACTTGCCGCGCTGGCCGATCTGGGCCAGCGGCTCTGCGCCCAGCGACAGGGCGTAAACCTGCTGCTCACCGTCAATGCGGCGGTCGCGCCGACCGAACCGGCCGCGCTGCACACCGCCTCGGGGCGGGTTGGTCCGGTGCTGGCGCTGACATCGGATCATCCCGGGCTGATCCGCGATTTTCTCAATCACTGGCGGCCGGATATCTGCCTCTGGACCGGCGGCGATCTGATGCCCAATCTGATCTGCATGGCCGCGGAGCAAGGCACCGAGATGATCCTGGCCGACGTCAATGCCGCCAGTCTGCCGCGGCGACGCGGCGGCTGGCTGTCAGACGTCACCGGTCCCTGCCTGATGCGCTTTGACGCCATCCTCACCGACACCGCCGAGACCGCGACCCATCTGCGCCGCCTTGGCCTGCCGGGACGTCGGATCGCCGCGATGGGGCGGCTCAGCACCGGCGCCAGCCCGCCGCCCTGCCCCGACACCGCGCTGAATGCCGCCACCCAGTTGCTTGCCGCCCGGCCGCTCTGGCTCGCCGCCCTGCTGGATCACGACGAGATCGCGCCGGTGCTCGCGGCCCATCGCGATGCGCTCAGGTTCCAGCACCGGCTGCTGCTGGTGGCGGTGCCGGCCGATGCCGATGACACCGCAAACCTGATCGCCACCGCCCGCGACAACGGGTTGCGCTCTGCCGACTGGCATGGCGGCGATCCGATCGGCGAAGAGACCCAGATTCTGATCTGCGACGACAGCGGCGATCTTGGCCTCTGGTATCGGATGGCGCCCCTGACCTTCATCGGCGGCTCGTTGCGCCCCACCGCCCGCGGCAATACCCCCTATGAGGCGACGGCGCTCGGCTCGGCGCTTCTCTACGGTCCCCATGTGGCCGATCATGCCGCCGCCTATGCCCGACTGGCCGAGGCCGGCGCCGCCCGTTGCGTCCGCGATACCGCCAGCCTCGCGGCGGCGGTGATCCAGCTCTCCGCCCCCGATCATGCCGCTGCCATGGCGCTGGCCGGCTGGGAAACGGTGACCGAAAGCGCCGCGCTCACCGACCATCTCATCGAGATGATCCAGGACCGGCTTGACCAACGCGAGGCCGCCGCCCATGCGCGCGCCTGAGTTCTGGTCGAACCCGCCCGATCGCCCCGGCTGGCAGGCACGGCTATTGGCGCCGCTCGGGGCGCTCTATGCCCGCGCCACCGCCCGCCGGCTGGCCCGCGATCCCGGCATCTCTGCCGGCGTGCCGGTGATCTGCATCGGCAATCTGAATGCCGGCGGCACCGGCAAGACCCCGACCGCCATCTGGGTGGTCGAAACCCTGCGCGCCGCCGGACACCGCCCGCATCTGGTTAGCCGCGGCCATGGCGGCAGCCTGACCGGCCCGGTGCAGGTGACCCCCGGCCGGCACAGCGCCGCCGAGGTGGGCGATGAACCCCTGCTGCTTGCCGCCTTCGCCCCGGTCTGGGTCGCGCGCGATCGCGCCGCCGGTGCCCATGCCGCCGTTGCGGCCGGCGCCAGCGTCATCGTGCTGGACGACGGGTTCCAGAACCCCGCCCTGAAAAAGGATCTCTCCATCGTCGTGGTCGATGCGTCCCGTGGCTGGGGCAATGGCCGCTGTCTTCCCGCGGGCCCGCTGCGCGAACCGGTGGCCACCGGCCTCCGCCGCGCCGATGTGCTGCTATCCCTGGGCGATGAGCCCGCGCAGAAGAGCTTCCGCGCCGGTTGGGGCACCGGGCATAAGCTGCCGCATTTCACCGCCAGCCTCGAACCGCTCGAAACCGGGATGGACTGGCATGGCGCGCGGGTGCTCGCCTTCGCCGGGATTGGCTATCCGGAAAAATTCTTCGCAACCCTGCGCAGCCTCGGCGCCGATCTGGTCCGCGCGGAACCACTTGCGGATCACCAACCGCTCAACCCGGCGCTGATGCGGCGGCTGCTGGCCGAGGCCCATGCTCTCGACGCCCAGCTCGTCACCACCGAAAAGGATGCGGCGCGCCTTCCCGAGGCCTTGCGGCTTTCGGTGACGCCCCTGCCGGTGCGGCTTCGGGTCAGGGAGGGCGATCGCTTGCGCGAGCTTCTGCTCAAGGCTGCGGGACCCGCGCCATGAGCCAGACTTAATTGACATTCTGGGATTTGGAACGAGTACACCCCGGTCGAAGTTATCGACCGAGGGCTTAATGTTCTGATTGATCGTGATAGAGAGAATAGAGCGCTTATTAGGACTGGCGGTGACCTACTCTCCCACGTCTTAAGACGCAGTACCATTGGCGCGACAGCGCTTAACTTCCGGGTTCGGGATG